>JAQGIP010000045.1 GCA_028291055.1 Caulobacter sp. | reverse complement strand
AGCACGATGAAGAAATTGCCCAGCGCGCCGACGGCGCCGAGCAGGATTTTCAGCGTCTGGCTGACGATGGCGCTGCCGCCCGATGCAAAGGCGCTGGCGCTCGGCAGGTTGTTGGTCTTCGCCTCCGCGGGAGCCGGCGCGGTCGGCTTGTCCGGCTTCGCGGCGGCGTCCGGTTCGTTGGCAAGGGCGCCGAAGTCCAGATAGCTGGTGTCCACGCCGTGCCGGTCGAGGAACGACTTCACGTTGACGATCTGCGATTTCAGCGTGGTGCTCAGCACCTTGGTCTGGTCGGCGATGGTCGAGCCGCCGAGGAACACCACGCCGCCCAGCAATGCCGCCAGCAGCAGGCACACCGCGGTCAGGCGCAGCGCGTGCGGCCCGCCGACCAGGCGCCCGAACTGTTCGGTCAGGGCATTGAGCCCGACGCCGAGCAGGATGCCGGCGAAGATCAGGAACAGCGTGGCGGAGAAATACCAGGCGAACAGCACGAAGATCGCGAAGGCCACGGTGGCGATGCCGCCGACGGCGATCGACCAGGCGAGGTCGCCGCGTTTGGATGTCTGCTCTTCAACGGGCACGTCGCATTCCTCTCGGCCGGATACGGCAACACTGTTTCGTCAAATGCGCCCGGGATCAAGTCGGGAAGACTTTTGCCGCGACCGTTGGTTCCCGCACATAAAAGGGCGCCCCGTTGCCGGGGCGCCCTGATCGTCTGGTTCAGGCGGCTGGATTACAGCGAGTAGTACATGTCGAATTCGACCGGATGCGGGGTCATTTCGTAACGCATCACTTCGGTCATCTTCAGCTCAATGTAGCTGTCGATGAAGTCGTCGTCGAACACGCCGCCGTTCTTCAGGAAGCCGCGGTCCTTGTCGAGGTTCTCGAGCGCCTCGCGCAGCGAACCGCAGACGGTCGGGATCGACTTCAGCTCTTCCTTCGGCAGGTCGTAGAGGTCCTTGTCCATCGCCGGACCCGGATCGATCTTGTTCTTGATGCCGTCGAGGCCGGCCATCAGCATCGAGGCGAAGCCGAGATAGGGGTTGGCCATCGGATCGGGGAAACGGACCTCGACGCGCTTGGCCTTCGGGTTGGTGGTGTAGGGGATGCGGCAGGAGGCCGAACGGTTGCGCGCGGAGTAGGCGAGCAGCACGGGGGCTTCATAGCCGGGGACGAGGCGCTTGTAGGAGTTGGTCGACGGGTTGGTGAAGGCGTTGATGGCCTTGGCGTGCTTGATGATGCCGCCGATGTAGAACAGGCAGGTTTCGGAGAGGTCGGCATATTTGTTGCCGGCGAACACCGGCTTGCCGTCCTTCCAGATCGACTGATGCACATGCATGCCCGAACCGTTGTCGCCAAACATCGGCTTGGCCATGAAGGTGGCCGTCTTGCCGTAAGCCGCGGCCACGTTGTGGATGACGTACTTGTAGAGCTGCAGACGGTCGGCCATGACGATCATGGTGTCGAACTTCAGGCCGAGTTCGTGCTGGGCCGGGGCCACTTCGTGGTGGTGCTTTTCCGGCTTCATGCCGAGCTCGCCCATCACGGCCAGCATCTCGCCGCGCAGGTCCTGGGCGCTGTCCACCGGATTGACCGGGAAGTAGCCGCCCTTGGGGCCCGGGCGATGGCCCATGTTGCCCTCGGGATATTCCTTGGCCGAGTTGCCGGGCAGTTCGACGGAGTCATAGGAGTAGCTGGTGTTCTGGGGGGTCACCGACCAGCGCACGTCGTCGAAGATGAAGAACTCCGCTTCCGGGCCGAAATAGACGGTGTCGCCGATGCCCGAGGCCTTGGTGAAGGCCAGGGCGGCTTTCGCGATCGAACGCGGGTCGCGGTTGTAGGGGGTGCCCGAGTCGGGGTTCACCACGTCGCAGAACAGGCACAGCGTCGTCTGCTGGTAGAAGGGGTCGATATAGGCGCTGTCCAGGTCCGGACGCAGCTTCATGTCCGACTCGTTGATGGCCTTCCAGCCGGCGATGGACGAGCCGTCGAACATGGTGCCGTCGTTGAGGAAGTCGTCATCGACCAGGTCGATGTCGAAGGTCACGTGCTGCATCTTGCCGCGCACGTCGGTGAAGCGGACGTCGACGTATTTGACGTCCTCGTCCTTGATCTTGGTCAGAATGTCTTTGGCGGTGGTCATGGTACCTATCCCCTAGGCAGTGATGCTCGATGAAGTCCTATAACGGCGCTTAGATGGCCTGCGCGCCGCTTTCGCCGGTGCGGATACGCACCACGTCGATAATGTCCGAAACGAAGATTTTTCCGTCGCCGATGCGTCCGGTTCGGGCAGCGGTCTGGATGGCCTCAAGCGCAGGTGCGAGCTGGGCGTCCTCGACCACCACCTCGATCTTGATCTTGGGCAGGAAGTCCACGACGTACTCGGCGCCGCGATAGAGTTCGGTGTGGCCCTTCTGGCGGCCATAGCCCTTGGCCTCGAGCACGGTCATGCCCTGGACGCCCAGTTCCTGCAGCGCCTCTTTCACCTCGTCCAGCTTGAACGGCTTGATGACGGCTTCGATCTTTTTCATGCGGTCCAGTCGGGGGCGCCGAGGCCCAGGTGATCCTGAGATGTGGGCGGCAACCAGCATGGCCCCGCCCTGGGCCACAAGCGGAAGGACCGGCGAGGGATCACGCGACCGCCGCGCGGCGAGCGTACGCCCAATAATCAGGCGCCCGGCGCCCAAAGTGGATGCATGTCGGAATCCGGCTTGTGACCGCGGGTTTCGGCCTCCAGGATCACGTCGATGGATGTGAGGCGGGGGTCGCGCACCCCCGGCGGCATGCCGGTTCGGACCCGTTCGGACCATTTTGGGTATCCGCCGTATTGGCCGCCGCGCCCGTCGCTATTGTTGTTGCTGAAGATTGCGGCGGAACGGGCGCGGGTCGAACCGCCCCTTTTCCGCCCCGCCAAAAACGAGTGAGCCAATGACCCGCGTCTGGATGATCCGCCACGGCAAGCCTTCCGCCACCTGGGGCGACCATGACGATGATCCCGGCCTGGACGAGACCGGCCACGCCCAGGCGCGCGCCGCCGCCCGGGCCCTGGCCGCGCTGCCCGACCCGCCGAAGCAGGTGATCAGCTCGCCCCTGCGCCGCTGCCGCGAGACGGCCCAGCCCTATGCGGATGCGCTGGGCGTGGAGCTGATCATCGATGCGCGGGTCGGCGAGATCCCGACCCCCAAATCCATCGCCCACGATGACCGTGGCGCTTGGCTGCGCGAGGCGTTCGGCGGGACCTGGGGGGGCATCAAGGGCGACCTCGACTATGAGGACTGGCGCCGCTCGGTGGCCCGCGCCGTCGCCGGCCACGCGGGCGCGGCGGTGTTCAGCCACTATGTCGCGATCAACGCGGCGGTCTCCACGGCCACCGGAGACGACCGGGTCATGGGCTTCAGGCCCGATCACACTTCGATCACGCAATTCGAGGCCGAAGGCGACGGGCTTGTACTGGTCGAGAAGGGGCGCGAGGCTGCAACCTCAGTGCTCTAGCTTTTTGTTTTGTCGCGCTTTTCGGCGGCGAACCGGTTTCCACTTCGCCGGAAAGCGCTCTAGGGCGACTGTCTGAAACCAAGGGACGGCATGGCCCGCGAGATTCTCACCGTCGCCGAGACGACCGCCGCCGACCAGGCCGCCATCGCGGCGGGCGCGTCGGGCGGGGTGCTGATGGATCGCGCCGGCGCCGCCGTGGTGGCGGCCATCCGTGCGCGTTTCGCGCCACGGCCGGTGGTGGTCTGGTGTGGGCCCGGCAACAACGGCGGCGACGGCTATGTGATCGCGCGCAAGCTGCGCCGCCTGCGCTGGCCGGTGCGGGTCGAGGCCGCGGGGCCGCCCCTCAGCCCGGACGCGCGCGCCGCCGCCCAGCGCTGGCGGGGCGAAACCGGCCCTCTGCGCCCCGAACCTCTGCCCGGTGTCCTCTACGTCGACGCC
Source organism: Caulobacter sp. (assembly GCA_028291055.1). Taxonomy (GTDB): domain Bacteria; phylum Pseudomonadota; class Alphaproteobacteria; order Caulobacterales; family Caulobacteraceae; genus Caulobacter. The sequence goes on along the minus strand of JAQGIP010000045.1, from coordinate 13,513 downwards.
CTGTTCGGGGCGGGCCTCAGCCGGCCCCTGGACGGTGAGGCGCGGCGGCTGGCCCGCGCGTTCGAGGGCGAGGCGGCGCGGATCGTCGCCGTCGATCTGCCCAGCGGCCTGTCGGGCGACGCCGCGGCGCCCCTCGGCGACGCGCTCAGCGCCGCGCTGACTATCACCTTCCATCGCCGCAAACCCGTCCATGCCCTGGAACCCGGCCGCACCCGCTGCGGCGAACTGGTGGTGGCCGACATCGGCCTGGGCGAGACGCCCTCGCACCTGTTCGAGAACGATCCGTCGCTGTGGTCCCATCACATCCCCTGGCCCGGCGTCGACGCCCACAAGCACGCCCGGGGCCGGCTGGTGGTGGTGTCGGGCGGACCCTGGAACACCGGCGCCGCGCGGCTGGCGGCGCGGGGGGGCCTGCGCATCGGCGCGGGCCTGGTGACGGTGCTGTCGCCGGTAGACGCCCTGCCGGTGAACGCCGCCCATCTCGAGGCCGTGATGTTAGCCGGCTTCGACACGGCCCAGGCCCTGGAAACCCTGGCCGACCAGGCCGACGCCGCCGTCGTCGGGCCGGCGGCGGGTGTGGGGGAGGGGACGGTGGAAGCGCTGTTCGCCCTGGCCCGCACCGGCGCGGCCCTGGTGGTCGACGCCGATGCCCTGACCAGCTTCCGCGATGACCCGGAGCGGCTGTTTTCGGCCTTGGACCGCGATGACGTCCTGACGCCGCACCCGGGCGAGTTCGAGCGGTTGTTCCCGGGGTTGCTGTCCGCCAGCCTCAATCGCGTCGCCGCCACGCGCCAGGCCGCGCGCCAGGCCGGCACGATCGTCCTGCTGAAAGGCCCCGACACCGTCATCGCCGCGCCGGACGGCCGCGCCGCCGTGAGCCTGAACGGCTCGCCCTGGCTGGCCACGGCCGGGTCGGGCGACGTGCTGGCCGGCTTCATCGCCGGCCTGATCGCCCAGGGCATGGAAAGTTTCGACGCCGCCTGCGCCGGGGCCTGGGTCCACGCCGAGGCGGCCGCCCTGCATGGCCCCGGCCTGATCGCGGAAGACCTGCCCGACCTTTGCGTCAAAGTGTTGCAGCGTCTGTTTCAGGAGCGAAACTCACTGTCAGGTGCGGTTCATCGTCGCAGTGTCTAAGGTGCCTGGCGCTTGCAGCGCTTGTGGGCCGAGACCAACGGGGGGACCGACCCGCTGAACCCAACCCTGGAGGAAGCAAGATGACCAAACTGAAGCTCGCTTTGGCTGCCGCCATCGCCGTCAGCACCATCGCCGTCGCCGTTCCGGAAGTGGCCTCGGCCCGCCCGCATCACGGCCATGGCTACGGCGCGTCGCATCATGTCCGTAAGGTCAAGGTGTGCCGCAACGTCCGCATCGGCCATCACTGGAAGAAGGTGTGCCGCTGGGAAAGCCGCCGCTGGTAGCAGTTTAAGGGGGCGGGGAGGTTTGGCCTCCCCGTCTGCCCCCGCCTGGCTGGCGCAACGGCTGGAGCCCACTGGTTCGCCGTCTTGTGTTTCACAAGGGGTTTGGTGAAGCCTGCGCCCATTGCACGGCGGTTCGCACGACCGTCTCCAGATCGTGGCTCGGTTGCCAATCCAGCAACTGCTGAGCCTTGGTGATGTCAGCGATGAGCTGGGAAGCGTCCCCGGCCCGGCGTGGCGCCTCCCGAAGCGGGACGGGCGACCCCACGGCCCGCCCCACGGCATCAACCAATTCACGGACGCTGGCGCCCTGGCCCGAACCGAGATTGACGGCGTTGAAGGTCCCGGCGGCATGCGGTGTTTTGAGCAGCCACTCGACGGCGCGCACGTGAGCGTCCGCCAGATCGGCGACATGAATGTAGTCGCGAATAGCGGTGCCGTCCGGGGTGGGATAATCGGCGCCGAATATATTGAGCGGTCCGCGCCGGCCGAGCGCAGCATCGATAGCGAGCGGAATGAGATGGGTCTCCGGCTCATGCCTTTCGCCGATGCGGCCGGTGAGGTCGGCGCCGGCGGCGTTGAAATACCGAAGCGCCAAACTCGACATACCCTTCCAGCGGGCCAGCTCCTGGAGAAACTCTTCGACGACGAGCTTCGTGCGTCCGTAGGGATTTAGCGGACTTAGGGGATGGGCTTCGCCGATCGAGGTTTGCTGAGGCGCCCCATAGACCGCGCAACTGGAAGAAAAGACCACGGCGCGCACGCCGGCGCCTTCAGCTGCCTGGAGCAGGCGGATCGAGCCGCCGACGTTGATATCGTAGAACAGGGCCGGATCGGCGGTAGAGTGGCCGACCTCAATCAGGCCCGCCAGGTGGATCACGGCGCACGGGCGGTGCAGGGCAAAGACCTCGGCCAGGCGTGCGGGATCGCGGATGTCGCCGCGCTCCAGCGGACCCCACTGCACGAATTCGGCGTGACCGTTGCTCAGGTTGTCATAGGCGACCGGCGTGTAGCCAAGCTCGGCGAGCCGAAGGCAGATGTGCGAACCGATGTATCCCGCGCCACCGGAAACCAGCACTGAGCTGCGCACTTGAATCCTCTCACCAGCGAGTCAGTTGGGTGCTTAGGTGTGAGGGCGACCCAGCGCAATAGTCGTCGTCCGCGCCGGGACCCTGCGCGGCGACGTCTGGGTGGTGGTGCGGATGAGAGGACTCGAACCTCCACGCCTCACGGCGCTAGAACCTAAATCTAGTGCGTCTACCAGTTCCGCCACATCCGCATGGAGCGTGGCTGGGCTCTAGCAGCCAGGGGGCGAAACGCAAAGGGCGACCTGGGTAGGCGCTGGGGGCTTGGCCGCTCCGGCGACGCGTGACATAAGGGCGCCCGTTTTCGCGCGCCGTCCGGGGTTAAACGACTGGGCGGCGTCGGTGTTTTCAGCCCTGAAGGCGGACGTCTCTGGCGCGCTTTCGCGCCTCGTCCGGGAATCAAGATGTCGATGCAAATCGTTGAAAAGTCCAACAAAGGCCTGAGCCGCGTGTACGGTGTCACGGTCCCCGCCAAGGATCTGGGCGACCGCCTGGAAGCGCGGATCGCCGAACTGGCCCCGCAGATGAAGCTCAAGGGCTTCCGCCCCGGCAAGGTGCCGCTGGCCCACGTCAAGCGCATGTACGGCAAGGCGCTGATGGGCGAGGTGCTGGAACAGACCCTCAACGAAACCACCCAGAAGGTGCTGGAAGACAACAACCTGCGCCCCGCGACCCAGCCCGACCTGAAGCCGTCGTCCGACATGGACAAGGTCATCGACGGCTCCGCCGACCTCTCCTACGACCTCAGCGTCGAAGTGATGCCCGACTTCGAGCCGGTGGACGTGACCACCCTGAAGCTGAAGCGCCCCGTCTATTCCCCGAGCGACGCCGAGGTCGATGAGGCCCTGGCCGACCTGGCCAAGCAGGCCCGCACCTATGAGCCGCGCACCGGCAAGACCATCAAGGCCAAGGACGGCGACCAGGTGGTCATCGACTTCCTCGGCCGCGTCGACGGCGTCGCTTTCGAAGGCGGCACGGCCACCGATGCCGAGCTGGTGCTGGGCTCGGGCCAGTTCATCCCCGGCTTCGAAGAGCAGCTGGTCGGCGCCAAGCCGGACGCGAAGTTGACCGTGAAGGTGACCTTCCCCGAGAACTACCAGGCGGAAGCCCTGAAGGGTAAGGACGCCGAGTTCGAAGTCACCGTGAAGGAAGTCCGCGGTCCCGTGGACGGCAAGGCGGACGACGCCCTGGCCGTGCGCCTCGGCATGGCCGACCTGGAAGCCCTGAAGACCGCGCTGCGCACCAACCTCGAAGGCCAGTACGCCAACGCCTCGCGCCTGAAGGTCAAGCGCGCCCTGCTCGACGAACTGGACAAGAAGCACGACATCGAACTGCCGTCCGCCATGGTCGACGCCGAGTTCGCCGGCATCTGGCAACAGGTCGAGGCCGACAAGACCTCGGGCAGCCTGCCCGCCGACGACCTGAAGAAGAGCGACGACGAGCTGAAGGCCGAGTATCGCAAGATCGCCGAGCGCCGCGTGCGTCTGGGCCTCGTGCTGGCCGAGATCGGCCGTCGCGGCAACGTCTCGGTTTCCGACCAGGAACTGACCCAGGCCATGCAGCGCGAAGCCATGCAGTACGGCCAGCAGGCCCAGCAGATCTTCGACTTCCTGCGCAACAACGCCAACGCCCAGGCCCAGCTGCGCGCGCCCCTCTACGAAGAAAAGGTCGTCGACCTGATCCTCAGCCAGGCCAAGGTGACCGACAAGAAGGTCACCAAGGAAGAGCTGAACGAAGAGGACGACCTGCCCGCCGGCTACTAGTCGCCGGCGACATCGCCTGATTTGGAAAGCCCGCCGGATGGTCCGCCATCCGGCGGGTTTTTCCTTTGGCCTCGCGCCAAGGGTGTGGCACGGCTGACCTTCAATAGGCCGGGACGCGATCACAATGACGGGGCACGGGCGGTGGGTGGTTGCGGCTCTTCTAACCTTGGCCGTCATGGGCGGGACCGCGAGCGTCGGCGCGCAGGAAGCCGCCGTGCCGGCTGCCCGGCCGCCGCCGCCGCGCCCCTTGCATTGGACGGCGCGGCCGGCCGCCGACGACGTTCAGGCGGCCTATCCGCCCGCCGCCCTGTCCGGGAAGATCAACGGCAGTGTGACGCTGCGCTGCCAGATCACGCCCAAGGGTAAGCTCGCCGGCTGCCAGGCAGTGAACGAGGACCCGGCCGGCTATGGCTTCGGCGAAGCCGCCCTGAAGCTGGCTCCGCTGTACGCCGTGTCGCCGAACGATCTCAAGGACGTCGACCTGACGACGACCAGGATCAACGTGCCTATCCGGTTCGGCGCCTTCTTCACGCCACAGCCCCCGCCGCCGCCGCCCAGTCCGGAGGTGCTAGCGCGGCTGCGCGCCGCAACCGACGCCCTGATCACCTCCAGCGGCGCGCCGGGCCTGTTCACCGACGCCACCGAGAACACCTTGACCGCAGTGCGCCATACCCCGAGTGGCTTCTATTGCGTCTTCCCGCCGCGCCCGGCGACCATCAGCGTGGCGGGGCAGGGGCCCAATGCGGAGGTGACTTGCTCCAGCGCGACCTTCCATGTCGGCAATACGGGCATCGAGGTCTCCATTGTCCTCAGTCACACGCCGGGGGTCACTGACCCTCAGGCCGCCTTGGACCGCCAAGGCCGCGCCCTGCTGACGCGCGAGCCCGACCTGACGGCCAGCCCCTTTCTGGGCAAGGTGGACACCGCCATCACCAGCCATGAGCCCGACGCCCGCTATCCCGAGGCCTGGTATCGTCGGGAGGGCGGAGGCAAGGTGACCTTCATCGCCGTGGCGATATCCGGTGACTGGACCGCCACCGTCCGAGTCACCGGCGACGACGGGGTGTCGGTCTTAGGCGGCGCCTTGGGCCGGATAACCTTGCAGCGAGCGGTCTCGGGGCCGCAGATATGGCTTTAGCCCGGAAGGCTGAAAATGCTTCGCGGGTTGCATCCTGTTAAGCGCCGCCCGATATCGAGGGGTGAAGGGTGGGCGTCCACGAGTCGCCTGCTCCCCGCATCGAAAAGGGCATTTCCCATATGATCGTCGGCGACCACTACTCCACCGCCATGAACCTCGTGCCGATGGTGGTCGAACAGACCAGCCGCGGCGAACGGGCGTTCGACATCTTTTCCCGTCTGCTCAAGGAGCGGATCATCTTCCTGACCGGTCCCGTCGAGGACAGCATGGCGGCGCTGATCTGTTCGCAGCTTCTCTTCCTGGAGTCCGAGAACCCCAAGAAGGAAATCTCCATGTACATCAACTCGCCGGGCGGGGTCGTGACCTCGGGCCTGGCGATCTACGACACCATGCAATACATCCGTAGCCCGGTTTCGACCGTCTGCATGGGCATGGCCGCCTCGATGGGGTCGCTGCTGCTCTGCGCCGGCGCCGCCGGTCAGCGTATCGCGCTGCCCAACGCCCGCATCATGGTCCACCAGCCCTCGGGCGGCTTCCGCGGCCAGGCCTCGGATATCGAGCGCCACGCCGAGGACATCATCAAGACCAAGCGCCGCCTGAACGAGATCTATGTGAAGCATACCGGCCGCACGCTCGAGGAAGTCGAAAAGACCCTCGACCGCGACCACTTCATGAGCTCCGAGGAAGCGCTGTCCTGGGGCATCGTCGACCACGTCTACGAAAGCCGTGACGCCGCCGAGGGCGAAGTCCCCGCGTAAGCGGACCTAGCCCTTCGCCAAGACCTCGACGCGCCGCAGGAGAGCCAGCCTCTCCTGCGGCGTTTCGCATTTGAAGCGCTCGAAATCGCCGGGGCCGCGCACATCGGCATGGTCGCCGGTGGGATCCTCGTGGAAATGCAGGAAGGCCTTGGAGCGGCGGTAGAAGACGCCCCGGCTCTTTTCGACCAGCCCCTCGACCTTGCGGATCTCGGCGAGCAGCGGCTCCAGCCGGTCCAGCGCGGCGGCGGTCGCGTGCTTCACTTCAAGACCCTCCCTAGGGTTTGTATCCAACAGGAATTGCTGTCCTAAATCCATCCGCTCATCCCGGCGAATGCCGGGACCCATAGGGCTCATCAAGACTGGCCCTTCGGGCCGGAGGCGGGCGCGAACGGCCCTTACGTCCAAAGCCTTCCGGAAAATCAGTATGGGTCCCGGCTTTCGCCGGGATGAGCGGAGATTTTAGAGAGACTTCGGCGATGGCTATAACTTGGGTGCGTGCCGAGGGCCTGCGCTGGGATGAGCGGGTGTGTGAACTTGCTGAGTCCAGGCCCTAGGGCTTGCCGCGGAAGACCCGGTAGCCCTTCTCGTCGGCGATCGACAGCATCTCACGATCACCGCTGGTGTCGCCATAGGCGGCGGTCAGATGCACGTCGGGACCGAACACCTCCTGCAATCGACGCACCTTCTCCTGGCCGCGGCAATTCAAGCCATCGAAGCCCGTGCCGACCCGGCCGGCCTCGTCCACGTTCAGCTTGGTGGCGATCAGCACGTCGGCGCCGAGGCCGCGCGCGAAGGGGGCGACGACGAAGTCCGGCGAGGCGCTGACGATCAGGGTGCGCGCGCCCTTGGCCCGCCAGCGCCGCCAGGTGGCAAGCGCGTCGGGACGAAACAGCATGACCGCGTGGGTCTCGGCGAAGGTGCGGGCTTCCGCGTCCAGCTTGTCCGCCGAGGCGCCGCGCAGGAACTCGCGCACGGCCGCCGACTTGAGCTTGCCCCGGTTGCGGTGGAACACATAACTGACCGCCGCCGGCGCCAATCTGAGACAGCCCCAGGCATAGCGCACCGATCCGGCGCGCCATTTCAGGAAGGCGGTGAAGCTGTCGCGGGTGGTGATGGTCCCGTCGAAGTCGAAGGCGACCAGCAGTTGGTTATCCAGCGGTTCGCCCATCATCGGCATGGATGCCGAGAGCCCCTTCGCCAGCAACGATCGTCTGCCCATCCGTATTGTGCCCCATCCGGCTTTCGCCGGCTCCTTCGAGTCCTGCGTTCGAACACGATTCCGTAACGCGCGGAATTCAAGCAAGGACCAGGCCGTCCACCGAGCGTCCTATTGTGAGACTTGCGTGGCGATCGCGCCGCACCATTTTGTGGGGGAACCCCCGACGATCGAGGGCGTAGAGTGAGGCGCAATGTCGCTTAGTCGGCGTTTGTGGGCCTGAAACGCTTGTCGTCCGCGATCGGATCGAGGAATGTCAAGGTTTAGACAACCCGTGGCGCGTATCCTGCAGGACCAGATCGGTTCCAGGCGTCCCAGGTATGGGCGGCACGGGCCACGGCCCGGAAACCGCCGGAGTGTGAGAGAGCTATGACCAAGGCCGCCAGTGGCGACACCAAGAGCACCCTCTACTGTTCTTTCTGCGGAAAGAGCCAGCATGAGGTGCGTAAGCTTATTGCCGGTCCAACCGTGTTCATCTGTGATGAGTGCGTTGAGCTCTGCATGGATATCATCCGCGAAGAGCACAAGATCGCCTTCGTGAAGTCCAAGGACGGCGTTCCGACGCCGAAGGAAATCTGCGAAGTCCTGGACGATTACGTCATCGGCCAGAAGCACGCCAAGAAAGTCCTCTCGGTTGCTGTGCACAACCACTACAAGCGCCTCAACCACGCTCAGAAGAATAACGACGTCGAACTGGCCAAATCCAACATCCTGCTGATCGGCCCCACGGGCGTCGGCAAGACCCTGTTGGCCCAGACCCTGGCCCGAATCATCGACGTGCCCTTCACGATGGCCGACGCCACGACCCTGACCGAAGCCGGTTATGTGGGCGAAGACGTCGAGAACATCATCCTCAAGCTGCTGCAAGCCGCCGACTACAATGTCGAACGCGCCCAGCGCGGCATCGTCTACATCGACGAAGTCGACAAGATCAGCCGCAAGTCGGACAACCCCTCCATCACCCGCGACGTGTCGGGCGAGGGCGTCCAGCAGGCGTTGCTGAAGATCATGGAAGGCACCGTCGCCTCCGTGCCGCCGCAGGGCGGGCGCAAGCATCCTCAGCAGGAGTTCCTGCAGGTCGACACGGCCAACATTCTGTTCATCTGCGGCGGCGCCTTCTCGGGCCTGGAGAAGATCATCTCCGGCCGCGGCCAGGGCAGTTCCATCGGCTTCGGCGCCAAGGTTTCCGATCCGGAAGCCCGGCGCACCGGTGAGATCCTGCGTTCGGTTGAACCCGACGACCTTCAGCGCTTCGGCCTGATCCCGGAATTCATCGGCCGTCTGCCCGTGCTGGCGACCCTGGAAGACCTGGACGAGGAGGCCCTGGTGACCATCCTCACCGAGCCGAAGAACGCCCTGATCAAGCAGTACCAGCGCCTGTTCGACATGGAGAATGTCGGCCTGTCGTTCACCGACGACGCCCTGATGGCGGTGGCCCGCAAGGCCATCCTGCGCAAGACCGGCGCGCGTGGCCTGCGCTCGATCATGGAAGGCATCCTGCTGGAGACCATGTTCGAGCTGCCGACCTACGACGGTGTCGAGGAGGTGGTGGTCAACGCCGAGGTGGTCGAGGGCAACGCCCAGCCGCTGTTGATCTACGCCGAGAAGAAGAAGGACGGCGCGGCTTAAAGCCCGCTTGCCAACGAACCGATTTGGCGAAGGGGACGGGAAACCGTCCCCTTTTGCTATGGTGCGCGGTGATGGCCGCGCTTAGCGCGCGCAACGGGTTGCGAACGAGGCTGCATGCCGAGCATCGACATTGTCTCCCCAGCCCGCAGATTCCGCTATCCGATGATCGCCGTACCCTGGACGATCGGCCTGATCGTTTGTCTATTCGGGGTATCCAAATACTTCCCCATCAGTGAGCGTGAGCAACGGGTGGACGGCGTCATAGTCGCTTGCACGGGATCGGGCCGCGACCGGTGCGACTACCGCTTCGTCGCCGCGGGCCGCTCGTTTGTAGGCAGGGGGTCGCCTTGGGCCTTGGATCCGTCTGCCGGGGACCGAGCCGTGATCTATTTCGACCCAAGGAATCCAAGCGAGAATGCCCTCTCTTCCTATTCGGAGCGGGTGGGAACCAACGCCCTGATGTTCCTGATTTTCACGTTCCTCGTCTCGGTGATCTTCCTGCTGCGCTACCTTTTCCGGAACGTGTGGGCGAGGCTACGATCGCCTCGTTCGGGATAGGCCCGCCCGCTTTTCGTTTGTGCCGTCGCGTCGGACGGGCCTATCGTCCGTCTCCAATAGCAACGGACAGATCACATGGCCGATAAAGTCGCCCTGGTCATCGGGGCAGGGGACGCCACCGGCGGCGCGATCGCGCGCCGCTTCGCCCGTGAAGGCTTGGCCGCCGTCATCGTGCGGCGCGACGTTGAACACCTGAGCGATCTGACCGCCGCCATCCAGGCCGAGGGCGGGCAGGCCCATCCCTTCGGCGTCGATGCACGCCGCGAGGAGCCGATGATCGAGCTGTTCGACCGCGTCGAGCGCGACATCGGTCCGCTGGAGGCCGTGGTCTTCAACATCGGCGCGAACGTCCGCTTCCCGATCGAAGAGACCACGGCGCGGGTCTATACCAAGGTCTGGGAGATGGCCGCCTTCGCGGGCTTCCTGACCGGCCGCGAGGCCGCCCGGCGCATGCTGCCCAGGTGCAGGGGCACCATCATCTTCACCGGCGCTACCGCCTCCCTGCGCGGCGGCAGCGGCTTCTCCGCCTTCGCCGGCGCCAAGTTCGCCCTGCGCGCCCTGGCCCAGAGCATGGCCCGCGAACTGGGTCCCAAGGGCATCCACGTCGCCCACACCATCATCGACGGCGCTATCGACACCGCCTGGATCGCCGAGAACTTCCCCGAGCGCCATGTGCTGAAAGACCGCGACGGCATCCTCAACCCCGACCATATCGCCGACGCCTACTGGATGCTCCACAGCCAGCCGCGCGACGCCTGGACCCACGAGCTCGACCTTCGGCCATGGATGGAGACCTTCTGATGAGCGGCAAGACCGTCGAGTTCTTTTTCGATTTCGGCAGCCCCACGGCCTACCTGGCCTACACCCAGCTGCCGGCCATCGCGGCGCGCACCGGCGCGACGATCCGATACCGCCCCTTCCTGCTGGGCGGCGTGTTCAAGGCTACCGGCAACGCCGCGCCCTGGGTGGTGCCGGCCAAGGGGCCCTACGGCCTGCGCGACATGGAACGCTTCGCCGCCCGCTATGGCGTGGAACTGGTCCGCAACCCCGCCTTTCCGATCAACACCCTGCTGCTGATGCGCGGCGCGGCGGGCTATGAGGGAAGCGACCGCTTCATCCCCTACGTCGACGCCGTCTACGACGGCATGTGGCGCCATCCCCGCAATCTGGACGACCTCGGCGAACTGGCCGACGTGCTGACCATGGCCGGCTTCGACCCTACCGAGTTCCGGTCGCTGATCGAGGATCCGGCCGTGAAGGAGCGGCTGAAGGCCACCACAGACGAGGCGGTTGCTCGCGGAGCCTTCGGCGCGCCGACCTTCTTCGTGGGCGATGAGATGTTCTTCGGCCAGGACCGACTGGATTTCGTCGAAGAAGCGCTTACCTAGCGAAGTAAGCCTGCCGGGTTCGCTCCGCCGGGGTGTGACGTACCGCCGCTGGAATAGTGGGCCTACACTCCTCAAAACCCAGCTTACCCACAGGCATTCAGCGGCTCTTCGTCGCGCCGGCCTCCTGCTCAGCTTGAACGGCGCTCCGAAGCGGCCACATATCGTAAACGTTTGCTTGCCCAGAGTGATGGGGACGCGGCGTCAAGACCGGGCTTGTTTCCCCGGTACGGCGCGGCGCCATAACGGGCCGCGCGCAGGAGAGTGAGAATGTCGGATATCCGTACGCTTCCGGTGTTGCCGCTACGGGACATCGTGGTGTTTCCCTACATGGTCGTGCCGCTCTTTGTCGGCCGCGACAAATCCGTCCACGCCCTCGAAGAGGTGATGCGCGGCGACAAGCAGATCCTGCTGGTCACCCAGAAGAATTCCGCCGACGACGATCCCGCGCCGGAGGACATCTACGACGTCGGCGTGCTGGCCACCGTGCTGCAGCTGCTGAAGCTGCCCGACGGCACGGTCAAGGTGCTGGTCGAGGGCAAGTCCCGCGCGGCCGTCACCCGGTTCATCGACAACGAGAACTTCTACGAAGCGGAAATCGGCGTCATCGCCGAGGACGGCGGCGCCGGCAACGAAGCCGAGGCCCTGTCGCGCGCCGTGGTCGAGCAGTTCGAGAACTACATCAAGCTCAACAAGAAGGTGCCGCCGGAAGCCCTGGCCGCGATCCCCCAGATCGACGTCCCCGGCAAGCTGGCCGACAGCATCGCCGCCCACCTGTCCGTCAAGATCGGCGACAAGCAGCTGCTGCTTGAGATTTTCGATGTCGTGAAGCGCCTGGAAAAGGTCTTCGCCCTGATGGAAGGCGAGATCTCCGTCCTGCAGGTCGAAAAGAAGATCCGCAGCCGCGTGAAGCGGCAGATGGAGAAGACCCAGCGCGAATATTATCTGAACGAGCAGATGAAGGCGATCCAGCGCGAGCTGGGCGACAACGACGACAACCGCGACGAACTGATCGAACTCGAAAAGCGCATCAAGAAGACCAAGCTCAGCAAGGAAGCCCGTTCCAAGGCCGACGGCGAGCTGAAGAAGCTGCGCAACATGAGCCCGATGTCGGCCGAGAGCACCGTCGTGCGCAACTACCTCGACTGGATCCTGTCCATTCCATGGGGCAAGGCCAAGCCGAAGAAGATCGACGTGGCCGAGGCCGAGCGCATCCTGGACGAGGACCACTATGGTCTTGAGAAGGTCAAGGAACGCATCCTGGAGTATCTGGCCGTCCAGGCCCGGACCAACTCCCTGAAGGGCCCGATCCTCTGCCTGGTCGGCCCTCCCGGCGTCGGCAAGACCTCGCTCGGCCGTTCCATCGCCAAGGCGACCAACCGTGAATTCGTGCGGCTGTCCCTGGGCGGCGTGCGCGACGAGGCCGAAATCCGCGGCCACCGCCGCACCTACATCGGCTCGATGCCCGGCAAGGTCATCCAGTCGATGAAGAAGGCCAAGGCCGTCGATCCCTTCTTCCTGTTCGACGAGATCGACAAGATGGGCGCCGACTGGCGCGGCGATCCCTCCAGCGCCCTGCTGGAAGTGCTCGACCCGGCCCAGAACTCGACCTTCGCCGACCACTATCTGGAGGTGGACTACGACCTCAGCCAGGTGATGTTCGTCACCACGGCCAACAGCCTCAACATGCCCCAGCCCCTGCTGGACCGCATGGAGATCATCCGCATCCCCGGCTACACCGAGGATGAGAAGCTGGAGATCGCCAAGCGCCACGTGCTGCCGCGCCTGGTCACCGATCACGGGCTGAAGCCGGAAGAGTTCGTGGTGCCCGACAAGGCGATCCGCGACCTGATCCGCTACTATACCCGCGAAGCCGGCGTCCGCTCTCTCGAGCGGGAACTGGGCGGTCTGGCGCGCAAGACGGTGCGCGATCTGGCCCGTGAAAAGCTCGAGTCCATCACCATCGACGACGAGCGTCTGGCCAAATACGCCGGGGTCAAGAAGTACCACTACGGCGCGACGGACGAGGAGGATCAGGTCGGTATCGTCACCGGTCTGGCCTGGACCGAGTTCGGCGGGGACATCCTGACCATCGAAGCCGTGCGCATGCCCGGCAAGGGCCGGATGCAGATCACCGGCAACCTGAAGGACGTGATGAAGGAGTCCATCGCGGCGGCGAACAGCTACGTTCGCTCTCGCGCGGCGGCCTTCGGCATCAAGCCGCCGCTGTTCGACAAGACCGACGTGCACGTGCACGTGCCCGAAGGGGCCACCCCCAAGGACGGTCCGTCGGCCGGCGTCGCCATGGCCGTGGCCATGGTCTCGGTGCTGACCGGCAACCCGGTGCGCAAGGACATCGCCATGACCGGCGAGATCACCCTGCGCGGCCGGGTCCTGCCCATCGGCGGCCTGAAGGAAAAGCTGCTGGCGGCGCTCCGGTCGGGCATCAAGACGGTGCTGATCCCTCAGGAGAACGAGAAGGATCTGGCCGACGTGCCCGAGAATGTGAAGAGCCAGCTGGAGATCATCCCGGTGGCGACCTTCGATCAGGCCGTCAAACTGGCGC
>JAQGIP010000026.1 GCA_028291055.1 Caulobacter sp. | reverse complement strand
TGCTCCGTCTCAGCCCAAAAGGCTCGGGGGCTGACGGCCGCTCCACCGACGGTCCGCCTGGCGTTGGCGCGTCAGGCGGACGTCCCGGAAGACAGCCAAATCTAGCAGGCTCTCGACAGACAAGGGGTTTACCGAGTCAAGGGGTGGGCGTGTCCTGGCGCCGGCGACGGAAGCCGTCATCAATGACGGCGCCAGAACGTGGCTAGTCGGGGAGTCGGTAAACCCCTCCCCGGCTTCGCCGGACCTCCCCCGCCGGATCGCTTGGGCGATCCTGGGGAGGACGGCCTTGTTAGCGCGCGCCGCGCGGCTTGCGGAACTTGTAGATGAACTGGTCGGTGTGGCCGCGGATGGCCGGGTCGAAGACGCGCAGGGAGTGGTCGTCGGCGGGGTTGCGCAGGATGGAGCTCTCGCCTTCGAAGACGAAGCCGGCGGCCTCGACCTCGGCGCGCACGGTGGCCGGGTCGATGCGGTGCAGGGTGTCGGTGTCGCGCAGGCCCGAACCGGGTGCGGCGGCATGGTCGAGCACGACATAGACGCCGCCGGGCTTCAGGGCGCGGAAGATGGCCTTGTTGACCACCGACAGATCGGCCGGGCCCATGAAGGGGTCATGCATGTCGTGGTAGTTCTGGCTGGTCCAGACCAGGTCCAGCTTCTCCGGCGCGCCGAACAGCGGCAACTGGCGCAGGATCACCGAGACGTTGCGGTAGTTCGGATCGGCGGCGATGGCGTTCACCGCCGGCGGCCGCTTGGCCAGCTTGGTCAGCTCATCGGGCACATAGGCGTAGACGTGGCCATTGGGGCCCACGGCGGCCGAGAAGATGCGGGTGAAATAGCCGCCGCCGGGAACCAGGTCGGCGACCTTCATGCCCGGACGCACGCCCGCGAAGGCCAGCATCTCGGCGGGATAGCGGTCGCCGTCACGGGCGCGGTCGGCGTCGGGACGGGCCGGATCGGCCAGGGCGGCGGCGATGTGGGGCGGCGCCAGGAAGTGAGGCGGCGGGGGCGGCGGCGCGGGGGTGGTGGCGCACGCCGCCAGGGCCAGCACGCCGGCCAGGGCGAGAAGCTGCTTACGCATGGGTATTCCTTCCGAACGACGTGTCTTGTCTTTGTTGCGCGGCAAACTAGCGCAGCCTGGGCCCCGCGTCAGCCCGCCGCCTCAAGGAAGCGGCGTCCATTCGTCAGCGGGCGGAAGGGGCGCGAAGATATCGTCCAGCAGGGCGTCGGTGACGTCTTCCAGGGTGGCAGGGTTCCACTGGGGCGCATTGTCCTTGTCGATGATCACGGCGCGGACCCCCTCCAGGAAGTCGTGGCGCTGAACCACGCGCGCGCCGATGCGGTATTCCATGGCCATGTTGTCGGCAAAGCGGGTCAGGGCCGCGCCATGCTGCAGCTGACGGAAGGCCACCTTCAGGGTCTGGGGCGACTTGGTCTTCAGCACCGCCAGATGCTTCGCCGCCCATTCGGAGCCGTCGGCCTCCAGCGCCGCGAAGATGTCCTCGACACTCTCGCCGGAGAACAGCAGGTCGACGGCCGCCCGGTCGATGGTGGTCTCGTGCCGGGCGCCCTTTTCGGCCAGGGAGAGCAGCACGTCGAGGTTCTGATAGGACTCAAACACGACGGGTTTCAGCGTCTCGTACTGGGCGCTTTCGATGAAGTGGGTGGCGATGCCCAGCGCCACGCAGTCGGCGCCCTTGATGCGCGCGCCGGTCAGCGCCAGCCACAGCCCCGCCTTGCCGGGCAGCCGGGGCAGGTACCAGCCGCCGCCGACGTCGGGGAACAGGCCGATGCCGGTCTCGGGCATGGCGAAGACGGTGTTTTCCGAGGCGATGCGGTATTTGGCCGGCAGCGACAGGCCGACCCCGCCGCCCATGGTCACCCCGTCCATGAACACCACGACGGGCTTGGGATAGGACTGCAGCAGGGCGTTCAGCCGATATTCGGTGAAGAAGAACTCCCGCGCCTCGACGCTGTCCCCTGCCCCGCTTTCGGCCAGCATGCGGATGTCGCCGCCGGCGCAGAAGCCGCGCCCGCCCGCGTGGTCAATGACGATCAGTTCCACCGCCGGCTCGTCGCGGGCATGCAGCAGCGCCTCGATCATGATGCGGCACATGTTGGTGTTCAGCGCATGCAGCGCCTTGGGCCGGTTCAGGGTCAGCCGGACGCACCAGCTTTCCTGTTTGACGATGACTTCTTCGGGTTCTTCGGTGGTGACGTCGGTCATGGTCGGTCAGGTCCGTAGGTCAAAGACGGCGATATTTCTGCGGTAACCAGCTTCGATCAGTTCCGCATCGCGCGTCGCCAAGCCGAGACCTCCAGCAATCGCCAAGTTCAGATACAAGGCGTCGTAGGTGGTCAAGCCTTCGTTGCGCGCCAATTCCAGCACAGCGTCCCAATCGTCCGGCGCGCCCAGTGGCGTCACGGAGATATCCAAGATGTCCAGCGCCCTGAGGGCAACCAGAGTGGCCGCCGGCGTCGTCCTGCCGCGCCGCTCAGCGCCCAGGAGGAGGTTGCGGATTTCGGTCGGGAAGATGTGCGGCGCCCACAGATTGTGCCGCGGACAATCTCGAAGGAAGGCCGTGGCCGATGGCGTGGCCTGACCCGGCACGAACCAGGAAGCGACGACGGAGGCGTCGATGACGAGGTCGCTCAACCGCGCCCTTCCTCGACGGCGGCCTTCCAGTCGAACGGTTCATTGGAGTTCCACTCCGCCGCGATCCGCTCTCGCGCCGCGAGGATGCGCTCAACGGCTTCCTCGCGGTTGCCGCTTGCCGGTCTGGCCGCCATCAGGCGCGCGACCGGGCGGCCGTGCCGGGTGATCACGATCTCCCCGCCCTGCTGTTCGACCTCGGTCAACAAGGAAGAGAGATGGGTTTTGGCTTGCAAAACGCTGACTTGCCGCACGGTGGATCCAATCTGACCATATGTGGTCAAGATAGTGAAATTGCTCCTTGGGTACAACCCTACTGGCGAAACATCTCACGGCTGATGATCACGCGCATGATCTCGTTGGTCCCTTCCAGGATCTGGTGGACGCGCAGGTCGCGCACGATGCGTTCGAGCGGATAATCGGCCAGATAGCCGTAGCCCCCGTGCAGCTGCAGCGCCTGGTTGGCGACCTCGAAGCCGGCGTCGGTGGCGAAGCGCTTGGCCATGGCGCAGAGCTTGGTGGCGCCCGGATCGCGGTTGTCGAGGGCGCTGGCGGCGTTGCGCACCATCAGCCGTGCGGCTTCCAGTTCCGTGGCCATGTCGGCGATCTTGAACTGCAGCGCCTGGAGATCTTTCAGCGGCTTGCCGAACTGATGGCGGGTTTCGAGGTAGGCCTTTGCGGTATCCAGCGCGAAGGCCGCGCCGCCCAGCGAGCACGACGCGATGTTCAGCCGCCCGCCGTCCAGGCCCATCATGGCGAAGCGGAAGCCCTCGCCTTCCTGGCCGATGCGGTTGGCCGCCGGCACGCGGACGTTGTCGAAGTTGACCTGGGCCGTGGGCTGGGACTTCCAGCCCATCTTCCTCTCGTTGGCGCCGAAGGACAGGCCTTCCCAGCCCTTCTCGACCACGAAGGCGGAGATGCCCTTGGGGCCGTCCGCGCCGCTGCGGGCCATCACCACATAGACGTCGGAGACGCCCGCGCCGGAGATGAAGGCCTTGGAGCCGTTCAGCACATAGTGGTCGCCGTCCAACTTGGCGGAGGTGCGCATGGAGGCGGCGTCAGAGCCGGAGCCGGGCTCGGTCAGGCAGTAGCTGGCGATCAGTTCCATGGTGGTCAGGCGCGGCAGGTATTTCTGGCGCAGGTCGTCCGACGCAAAGCGGTCGATCATCCACGAGGCCATGTTGTGGATGGTCAGATAGGCGGCCGAGGAGACGTCGCCGTAGCTCAAGGCCTCGAAGATCAGGCTGGCGTCGAGGCGGGTGAGGCCCGAGCCGCCCACGTCTTCCTGCACATAGACGCCGGCGAACCCCAGGCCCGCGGCCTGGCGCAGCACGTCGACCGGGAAGTGCGATTCCTCGTCCCATTTGGCGGAATGCGGGGCCAGTTCGGCGCGGGCGAAGTCCGACGCCATTTCCTGGATGGCCCGTTGGTCGTCGGAGAGCGAGAAGTCCATGCGCGAGAGTCCTTTTCGCCGCGGCTCAACCCCGGCGGCGTTACCGGTTGCTGAGGTGACGCCGCTGGCGCACCCTGTCAACGCGCCGCCCGTCCGGCGCCAAGACCGGAAGTCGATGAGCACACAGTCTTCACCCCCCTATTCCGAGACCGACCGCAATCTGGCGCTGGTCGCCTACGGCCTGCTGGGCATCGCCATCTTCTTCGCCGGACTGCCGGCCCTGGTCGCCGCGGTGATCGCCTATTCGCAGCGGCGCGCGGTGCATGCCTCGATCGCCCAGCATCATGCCTTCCAGATCCGCATCTTCTGGGTGGCCTTCATCATGTCGCTGATCGCCACCCTCAGCCTGATCGGCGCGGCCATCACCGGCATCGGCGACCTGATCGCCTTCCTCAATGAGGGCGGCTGGGACCGGATGACCGGCGGCACGGTGACCATGGCGCAGATGCGGGTCGACGCCGTGCCCCTGACCCTGCTCGGCATCACCACGGTGCTGACCGTCCTGGCCGGCATCTGGCTGATCGCCGCGTCGGCCTTCGGCGCGCTGCGGCTTGTCAATCAGCGGGCCTTCGTACAAGCAGCGGCATGACCGTCGTTCCGCCTCTCGGCCCCTACCCCGCCACCCGCCTGCGCCGCCTGCGCCAGGCCGACTGGACGCGCCGCCTGGTGCGTGAAACCGTGCTCACCCCCGCCGACCTGATCTGGTCGATGGTGGTGCATGAGGGCGAGGGCCGCGTGCCGGTGGCCTCCATGCCGGGCGTCGAGCGTCTGTCCGTGGCCGAGGCCGCCAAGGCCGCCGTCGAGGCCCGCGAGCTGGGCATCCCGGCCATCGCCATCTTCCCCCACATCGACGGGGCCCGGAAGGACGCCACCGGCTCCAACGCCGCCCATCCCGAAAGCGTCATCTGCCGCGCCGTGAAGGCCATGAAGGCCGCCGCGCCGGAGGTGGGCATCATGTGCGACGTAGCGCTCGACCCCTTCACCGACCATGGCCACGACGGGGTGATCGAGAACGGCCGCATCCTGAACGACGCCACCATCGAAAAGCTTGTCGAACAGGCGCTGGTCCAGGCCCGGGCCGGCTGCGATATCCTGGCGCCCTCCGACATGATGGACGGCCGGGTCGGCGCCATCCGCACGGCGCTTGAGCGCGAGGGCCTGCAGGACGTGATGATCATGTCCTATGCCGCCAAATACGCCTCGGCCTTCTACGGCCCCTACCGCGACGCCATCGGCTCCGGGAAGCTGGGCACGGGGTCGGTGGACAATCCGGGCGACAAGAAGACCTACCAGATGGACCCGTCCAACACCGAGGAGGCCATCCGCGAGGTGGCCCTCGATATCGCCGAGGGGGCCGACATGGTGATGGTCAAGCCGGGTCTGCCCTATCTCGATATCGCCCGGCGGCTGGTGGAGACCTTCGCCATGCCAACCTTCGCCTTCCAGGTCAGCGGCGAGTACGCGATGATTGTGGCGGCCGGTCAGAACGGCTGGATCGACGAGGACCGGGCGATCCTGGAATCGCTCAGCGCCTTCAAGCGCGCCGGCTGCGCGGGCGTCATCACCTATTTCGCACCCCGCGCGGCGCGCCTGCTGGGGGCCTGAGCCGGCTATCGCGGGGCCCCTGGCTATGATCAGCCAATTCGCACCCGTTTAGTGCAGGACGCCTGGAACATTTCGTCGAACCGGCTGTTGGTTAAGCTCGGTGGAGTCGGCCCAGTTGCCCGTGAACGACAGTGATACAGCCGGCTCAACCCTGACGAACGAGAGCCGCTACCGGCTGCTTGTCGACGCGATCACCGACTACGCCATCTACATGCTGGACCCCAACGGCGTGGTCACCAGCTGGAATCCCGGCGCGCAGCGGTTCAAGGGCTACCTGCCCAGCGAGATCATCGGCCAGAACTTCACCCGCTTCTACACCGAGGAGGACCGCGCGGCGAACCTGCCGGCCAGGGCCCTGATCCGCGCGCGTGAGACCGGCCGCTTCGAGCAGGAGGGCTGGCGCGTGCGCAAGGACGGCGGCCGATTCTGGGCGCATGTGGTCATCGACCCCATCCGCGCGCCCGACGGCGCCCTGCTCGGATACGCCAAGGTCACGCGCGACCTGACCGAACGCAGGGGCGCGGAGGAGGCGTTGCGCCGCAGCGAGGAGCAGTTCCGGCTGCTGGTCCAGGGCGTCACCGACTACGCCATCTACATGCTGGACGCCCAAGGGCGGGTCAGCAACTGGAACCCCGGCGCCGAGCGGATCAAGGGCTATGCGCCCGACGAGATCGTCGGGGAGCATTTCTCACGCTTCTACACCGAGGAGGACCGCGCGGCGGATGCGCCCGCCAAGGCCCTGGCCGCGGCGGTCAGCGAGGGCCGTTTCGAGAAGGAGGGCTGGCGCGTCCGCAAGGACGGAACCCGCTTCTGGGCCCATGTGGTCATCGACCCGATCCGCGACGTCATGGGCAATGTGATCGGCTTTGCCAAGATCACCCGCGACATCACCGAGCGGACGGAGAACCAGCGGGCCCTGGAACTGGCGCGCGAAGCCCTGTTCCAGTCGCAGAAGCTGGACGCCATCGGCCAGCTCACCGGCGGCATCGCCCATGACTTCAACAACCTGTTGATGGCGGTGATCGGCAGCCTGGAGATGGTGCGCAAGCGCATGCCGCACGATCCCCGGATCACCCCCCTGCTCGACAACGCCATGCAGGGCGCCGAGCGGGGCGCGGCGCTGACCCAGCGCATGCTGGCCTTTGCGCGCAAGCAGGAACTGACGGTCGGTCCGGTGGACGCGCCCGCTCTGGTGCGGGGCATGACCGGGCTGCTGCAGCGCTCGCTGGGCCCCTCCCTGCGCATCGAGACCTGCTTCCCCCGCGACCTGCCGCCCGCGCTGACCGACGCCAACCAGCTGGAGAACGCGCTGCTCAACGTGGCGGTCAACGCCCGCGACGCCATGCCCGACGGCGGCGTCATCACCATCGAGGCCAGCCACGAGGTGATCGGCGCGGGGACGGAGATCGGCCTGCCGCCCGGCGGCTATGTGCGCCTCAGCGTGACCGATACCGGCCAGGGCATGGACGCCAAGACCCTCGATCGGGCCATGGAGCCCTTCTACACCACCAAGGGCATCGGCAAGGGCACGGGCCTCGGGCTGGCCATGGTGCATGGCCTGGCCGAACAGTCGGGCGGGCGCCTGAAGTTGAGAAGCCAGCTGGGCCAGGGCACGGTCGTGGAGCTGTGGCTGCCCGAGGCCCAGCCCGCGGATGAGCGTCAGGTGATCGCCGGACTTGCCGAGAGCGCGCTGCTCGATGACCTCGAACCCATGGTGGTGCTGGCGGTCGACGACGATGCGCTGGTCCTGCTCAACACCGTGGCGATGCTGGAGGATCTGGGCCACCGGGTCTTCCCCGCCGCCTCGCCGGCCGACGCCCTGGCGGTGCTGCGCCGCCAGCCCGTGGACCTGGTGATCACCGACTACGCCATGCCCCATGTCACGGGCCTGCAGCTCGCCGCCGCCATCGCCGACAAGCACCCCGGCACGCCGGTGATCCTGGCCACCGGCTACGCCGACCTGCCGCCGGACGCCGACCGCTCGCTGCCGCGCCTGACCAAGCCCTTCCTGCAGAACGATCTGGCCCGCGCGCTGCGGGAGGTGCGCCGCAAAGCGCCGGCCGCGGGCTGAAGCGTTGTCCGCTGCCTATCGCGCCGAAGCCTGCAGCAATGCCGCCAGCCGGTCCTGCCACAGCGCCGCCCAGGTGTGGGTGCCGTGGCCGTGGGTGTCGAGGCCGGCGGGGATCAGCACGAAGGTCGCCTTGGGCATGCGCCCCACCTCCCGTTCGGCGATGCCCAGCTCCGGCGGATTGATGAAGTCGTCGCCGGAGTTGATCCACATCACCGGCACGGTGATCCGCTCCAGGTTGGGGTGCGGGTCATAGGTGCGCGAGGCGTCGACCTGGTAGATCAGGTCGTTGGCGTCGAGATTGCCCACGGCCTTGTTGAAGGTCTCGTCGGTGATGGCGTCGGCGCTGTCGCGGGTCGGGTGGTCGCGCTGCAGCGGCAACGGGGAGGTCCCGGCCACGATCAGGAGGTCCTCGGCGGTGCGCAGGCCGGCCATCGGCTGGGTCTTGTAGTCGCCGCCCATCCAGGACGGATCGGCCTTGATCGCTTCGATGATCATGTGGCGCCACATGCGATTGCGCCCGGCCAGCGGCACGGTCTGGCAGGCCAGCGGCATCAGGGCGTCGGCATAGTCCACATAGGTCTCGCCCCAGACGAAGATGTGCATGCAGCCCATCGAAGTACCCAGAATGAGGCGCAGGTGGTCGACCTTCAGGCCGTCCTTCACCAGCGCATGCTGGGCGGCGACCATATCGTCGTAGTCGTACTTCGGGAATTTGGCGCGCAGGCCGTCGGAGGGCTTGGACGAGGCGCCGTGGCCGATACCGTCGGGCAGGATGATGTAGTATTTCGCCGGATCGAGCAGGCCGCCCGGCTTGAACAGCACGTCGGCGAACTGCGGCCGCAGGAACTGGGCGCCCGTGCCGCCGGTGCCGTGCAGGATCAGGACGGCGTTGATCACATGGCCGGCGGCGTCGCGTTTCGCCGTGCCCAGGGTGCGGTAGTGCAGTTTGAGTTCGGGCAGGCTCTCGCCGTCGTGGAACTTGAAGTCGCGGATCGTGTAATCGCCCTCGGTGGGCTTCAGGGGCGCGGTCTGCGCCAGCGCCGATGTGGCAACCAGACTGGCCACCAGAACGCCCAGCGCTTGAATGATTGTGCGCAACCTCAACCCCCTCGTCCGCTCTCCCGACGAAAGTCGGGATCCATACTGAGTCCGCCGGACGGCCCGGACATCGCGTCCGCACCGCGCCTCACCTTAGGTTTCCAGTCCTTGCCCAACCAGCCCCATGGGTCCCGACTTTCGTCGGGATGAGCGGAGTGTGGGGGTTATTTCGGCCGCTCCAACCTTGCCGCCAGGCTCGATGTATCCCACCGCCGCCCGCCCATCGACTGAACCTCGGCATAGAACTGGTCGACCAGCGCCGTCATCTCCAGCCGCGCGCCGTTGGTGCGCGCCGCGTCCAGCACCAGGCCCAGGTCCTTGCGCATCCAATCAACCGCGAAGCCGAAGTCGAACTTGCCGTCGACCATGGTGGCCCAGCGGTTGTCCATCTGCCAGCTCTGGGCCGCGCCCTGGCTGATCGCCTGATAGACCAGGGCCGGATCGATGCCGGCCTGTTTGGAGAAGTGCACCGCCTCGGCCAGGCCCTGGACGACGCCGGCGATGCAGATCTGGTTGACCATCTTGGCCAGCTGGCCCGCGCCGGCGTCGCCGATGCGCATCACCGCCTTGGAATAGGCCAGCAGCACCGGCTGGGCGCGGTCGAAGGCGGCCTGATCGCCGCCGGCCATGACGCTGAGCTTGCCGTTCTCGGCCCCGGCCTGGCCGCCGGAGACCGGGGCGTCGACGAAGAAGCGCCCGCCCTGCGCCGCCAGCGCGGCCATCTCGACCGCCACCTTGGCCGAGGTGGTGGTGTGGTCGACGATGATGCCGCCGGGCGCGATGGCCTCCAGGATCAAGGGGACCACCTGCCGCACGTCGTCGTCGTTGCCGACGCAAAGGGCCACCAGTTCACAGTCGCGGGTCGCCTCGGAAACGGTGGCGCCGGCCTTGCCGCCATGGGTTTCCACCCAGCGTCGGGCCTTTTCCGGCGAGCGGTTGAAGACACTGACCTCATGGCCCGCCTTGGCCAGGTGCCCGGCCATGGGGAAACCCATCACGCCCAGGCCGATGAAGGCGACTTTCATATGCGCCGATCCCTTGTTGTGGTTGGGGCTGCAGTCGGGATCGCATGTGCGCCGCGCCGCCATTTCCGGCAACCCCATCTTAACGCCGGACCGTCACCTTGAGCGCTCTGGTAACCTTAAGGACAAGGTCATGGCGGCTGGCGGCGAAGCCCCCATTCTCATCAAAAAGATCAAGAAGTCGGCCGGTCACGCCCACCACGGCGGCGCCTGGAAGGTCGCCTACGCCGACTTCGTGACCGCGATGATGGCCTTCTTCCTGCTGATGTGGCTGATCAACACCACCAGCCCGGAGCAGAAGCGCGGCATCGCCGACTACTTCGCCCCGGCCTCGGTGTCGGAAACCACCTCCGGCTCCGGCGGGATTTTGGGTGGCACCGCGCTCGGCGACGACGGCGCCAAGGGCAACGGCTCGCGCTCGGTGATCGAGGCCCTGGCCCCCGAAGCCCCGCCCAACGTCAAGGACACCGGCCAGTCGCAGAACAATCCCGGCTCGTCGGAAAACGCCAACGACACCCAATCCCAGAGCAAGGCCCAACAGGCCCAGGACGAGGCCGCCTTCGCCTCGGCCGCTCAGTCCCTGCGCCAGGCGCTGCAGGACATGCCCGAGCTGGCCGAGCTGTCCAAACAGATCATCATCGACGAGACGCCCGAGGGCCTGCGCATCCAGCTGGTCGACCAGGACGGCCGCTCGATGTTCAAGGAGGGCGCCGCCGCCCCCAACGACCGCGCCCGCATCCTGCTGCGCGCCATCGCCCGGGTGATCGTGGGCCTGCCCAACCGCGTGACCATTGCCGGCCACACCTCCTCCAGCCTCAACGGCGCGCGGCCCGACGGCGACTGGGGCCTGTCCTCCGCCCGGGCCGATACGGCGCGCCAGATCCTGCAGGCCGCCGGCGTGCCCACCGACCGAATCTATCAGGTCTCGGGCAAGGCCAACTCCGATCCCCTCTATCCCGACGACCCTACCCTTGCGGGAAATCGTCGCATTTCCATCGTCCTCTTGAGGGAAGCGCCTGTCCTTCCGCCCGACTAGCGCGTTGGATGCTTGCGCGGGACAAGGGGATGGCCCCTAATCCGTTGCAGGCCTTGGGTTTGACCCTCTAGCGAAGAAAGGCGCGACAGCTCCGTGATGCACTTCCTGCCGCAGCGCCAGCTTCGCTTCTTCCTGACCGCGCCGTCGCCCTGCCCCTATCTGCCCGGCCGCGAGGAACGCAAGGTGTTCGCCCACCTGCCGCTGTCGGAGGGCCCGACGGTCAATGATTCGCTGACCCAGGTGGGTTTCCGCCGCTCCCAGAATATCGCCTACCGCCCCGCCTGCGAGAGCTGCAACGCCTGCACCTCCGCGCGCATCCCGGCCGGCGAATATGTCTTCTCGCGCTCCGAGCGCCGGGTGGTGGCCCGCAATGACGACCTGGAACGCCATCTGGTGGAGGCCGAGGCCACGCTGGAGCAGTTCGAACTGCTGCGCCGTTATCTCACCACCCGCCACGCCGACGGCGGCATGGCCGAGATGACCTGGCCCGACTATGTGGCCATGGTCGAGGACACGGCGGTCCGCACCCAGATCATCGAATACCGCACCCGCAGCCAGGACCGGGGTCCGGGTGACCTGGTCGCCTGCATCCTGGTCGATGTGATGACCGACGGCCTGTCGCTGGTCTACAGCTTCTACGACCCGGGCCTGACACGCCGCAGCCTGGGCAGCTTCATCATCCTCGACCACGTGATCCAGGCCTGCCTGCTGGGCCTTCCCTACGTCTACCTGGGCTACTGGGTCCCGGGCGCGGAGAAGATGGCCTACAAGGCGCGCTTCTCGCCGCTGGAAGTGCTCAAGCCCGGCGGCTGGATGCTGCTGTCGGCGCGTGAGCGCAATGCGGCCGCCGAAGCCCTGGCCGCCAACGCCGCTATCCCCAGGGACCCGGCGAGCGCGGCTGTTCTGGCAGCTCCGGCGGCGGCTCTGGCGCTTCCCCGAAAGTAGGGGCGGCCACCGCGCGCTGGGCGATCGGCGCGTCGACCCGGCCACCGGCATACTTCACCAGCGCTTCGATACGCTTTTCGATGGGCGGATGGGTGGCGAACAGGCCCATGATCCCCTCCTCCACATTGTCGATGAACATCGACTGCACGGCTTCTGGCGCATTGAGGTGGGAGTGGCCGCTGATCTTGCGCAGCGCGCTGATCATGGCGTCAGGGTTCTTGGTCATGTCGACCGCGCCGGCATCAGCCACGAACTCGCGTGAGCGTGACAGGGCCATGCGGATCACCAGGGCCAGCACATAGCCCACGGCCGCGATGGCCAGGGCCAGGATGACCACCATCCCGCCGCCGCCGTCCTTGCTGCTGCGGCTGGAACGCCCGCCGCCGCCGACGCCGCCCCACATGATCACCCGGAAGATGATCTGCGCGATCAGGCTGATGATGCCGGCGAACACCGAGGCGATCACCATGGTGCGCACGTCCTTGCTGACGATATGGGTCAGCTCGTGGGCCAGCACGCCTTCGAGTTCGTCGCGGTTGAGGGTGTTCAGCAGGCCGCTGGTGACGGTGACGCTGTACTGGCTCTCGTTGAGGCCGGTGGCGAAGGCGTTCAACTCCTCCGTCTGGATGACCCGCAGCTGAGGCGTCTTGATGCCCCGCGCGATGGCCAGGTTTTCCAGCAGGTTGTAGAGGTCGGGCGCATCCTTGCGCTCCACTTTCCGCGCCCCGGTGGCCAGGTCGATGATGGTCTGGCTGGAGAAGTAGGCGATCACGAACCACACCAGCGACACCACGATGGCCGCCGGCGCGCTGATGACCATCAGCTGGAAGGCCACGCCCATGTCGCCGACGAACACCGCCGTCAGCGCCCAGACGATGACCAGCAGCAGCACCGGGAACCCGGCCAGCAGGAAGCCGGAGCGCAGGTTGTTGTTCCAGATATGGGTCTGGAGGCCGACGGCGCCCATCACTCAGGCCCTCTGCTACAGCCGGCTCAGAACTTCACTTCCGGCGCCTTGTCCATGACGGCCCGGTCGTCGCCAACATCGAAGAATTCGCGGGTCGCAAAGCCCATGGCGCCGGCGAACAGCACGGCGGGGAACTGCTGGATGGCGGCGTTGAACTCGCTGACGGCGCTGTTGAAGAAGCGGCGCGCGGCGGCCAGCTTGTTCTCGATGTCCGAGAGCTCGCCCTGCAGGCTGACGAAGTTGGTGTTGGCCTTCAGGTCCGGATAGGCCTCCGACAGGGCGAACACCTGGCGTAGGGCGCCCGACAGCACGTTCTCGGCGGCGACCTTGTCGTCGACGCTCTTGGCCGCCGTGGCGCTGTTGCGCGCCGCGATGACGGCCTCCAGCGTGCCGGCTTCGTGCTTGGCATAGCCCTTCACCGTCTCCACCAGGTTGGGGATCAGGTCGTGGCGCTGCTTAAGCTGGACGTCGATATCGGCGAAGGCCTGGTTGGCGCGTTGGCGCAGGCCGACGAGGCGGTTGTAGGCGCCGATGGCCACGAGGGCCAGCAGGACGACGCCTATTAGAATGACGATCAGAACGATGCTCATAGTGGTCCCCAAAGGAATCGTGTCGCCAGAATATGTGGGGAACCTTACCGGGGTGCTGCAATGATGGCGCGGGTTACATCGGTGTAACGCGAAGACACTGGCTCTTTCCCTCCCCCGATCAGGGGAGGGTGGTCGCAGCGAAGCGGAGACCGGGTGGGCGGGCGCCCTAAGCGGCGCACGTGAAGCAGAAGACCTAAGTCAGCGCTGACCTATCGAGTTTAGCGGGCGCCCTCCCACCCGCCTCGGCTTCGCCTCGTCCCCCTCCCCCGATAGGGGGAGGGAAAGAGAACAGAGCTAGATCGGCCTGAACCGCTTACTCTGCGGGAACCCCTTCGGCGCCAGCTTGCCGGCCGAGGCGCGGCGGCCGACCCAGTCATTCCACTCCGGCCACACCCGCGTGCGCCCGGCCGCGTCGATCCAGGCCGCCCCGTCGTCCTTGTTGAACACCAGGGCATCGCGCAGGCCGCCCTCGCGATAGGCCTGGAGCTTGACGCCCTTGCCGCGCGGCATCTCGGGCAGCTCGTCGAGCGGGAAGATCAGAATCTTGTTGTTGTCGCCCAGCACGGCCAGGTGGTCGCCGGTCACTTCCAGCGAAATGGCGGCCACGCCGTTCAGCACCTGCTTGCCGGCGCGGCGGAAGGCCAGGGCCTCATCCTCGGGCATCACAAAGCCGTAGCCCTCCTTGGACGCCAGCACGCGCTTCCTCCCCGCCTTGTGCGGGAAGACGTCGAGGATCTTCACCTTGTCGTCGATGTCGACCATCAGCCGCAGCGGCTCGCCATGGCCGCGCGCCGAGGGCAACTTTGAACAATCGACAGTGAAGAACCGCCCGTCGGAGGCGAAGATCAGCAGCTTGTCGGTGGTCTCGGCCGGGACGATGAAGCCCAGCTTGTCGCCCTCCTTGAACTTCAGTTCGGAGGGGTCTTCCACACGGCCCTTAGCGGCGCGGATCCAGCCCTTTTCCGACAGGATGACGGTGATCGCCTCGCGCACCACGAAGGCCTCGTTGGCGGCTTCCAGATCGACCACGGGGGCGGCCGAGAGCGTCGAGCGGCGCTTGCCCAGCGCCGTGCCGGGGCCCAGCAGGGCGCGCACGTCGGCCAGGCCCACGCCGACCAGCTTCCACTGGGCGGCCTCGCTGGCCAGCAGCCCCAGGATGCCGTCGCGCTCCTCGGCCAGTTCGGCGTGCTCGCGGCGCAGCTCCATCTCTTCCAGCTTGGCCAACTGGCGCAGGCGGGTGTTGAGGATGGCGTCGGCCTGGATGTCGCTGAGCGTGAAGGCGACGATCAGCTTCTGTTTCGGCTCGTCCTCGTAACGGACGATGCGGATCACCTCATCCAGATTGAGGTAGGCGATCAGCATGCCGTCCAGGATGTGGAGGCGGGCCTCGATCTTGCCCAGGCGGAAGCGCGAGCGGCGCACCAGCACCTCGCGCCGGTGGGCCAGGAAGGACAGCAGGCACTGCTTCAGGCCCATGACGCCCGGCGTGCCGCGTGCATCCAGCACGTTCATGTTGACCGGGAAGCGGGTCTCCAGCGAGGAGAGCTTGAACAGGCTCTCCATCAGCACTTCCGGCTCGACGTTGCGGCTCTTGGGCTCGATGACCAGCCGGATGTCCTCGGCGGACTCGTCGCGCACGTCGCCCAGCAGCGGGGCCTTCTTGCCCTCGATCAGGTCCGCCAGCTGTTCGACCAGCTCGGCCTTCTTCACCTGGTACGGGATCTCGGTGACCACGATCTGATAGCGGCCCTGGCCCAGGTCCTCCTTCTCCCAGCGCGCGCGGCAGCGCACCCCGCCCCGGCCGGTCTCATAGGTTTCCAGCATCGAGCTGTGCGGCTCGACGATGACGCCGCCGGTCGGGAAGTCCGGCCCGAGCACGCGCTCCATCAGGTCGGCGGTAGTGGCTTCCGGGCGTTTCAGCAGCAGCAGGCAGGCGTCGATCAACTCGGCGGCGTTGTGCGGCGGGATGGAGGTGGCCATGCCGACGGCGATGCCGGTGGAGCCGTTGGCCAGCAGGTTGGGGAAGCCGGCGGGCAGGACGACGGGCTCACGCTCCTCGCCGTCATAGGTGTCGCGGAAGTCGACCGCGTCCTCGTCGATCCCGTCCAGCAGCAGCTGGGCCGCGCTGGTCAGGCGGCATTCGGTGTATCGCATGGCCGCGGCGTTATCGCCGTCGATGTTGCCGAAGTTCCCCTGGCCGTCGATCAGCTGGTAGCGCTGGGAGAAGTCCTGGGCCAGGCGCACCAGGGCCTCATAGACGGCGGTGTCGCCGTGGGGGTGGTATTTGCCGATCACGTCACCGACGACGCGGGCGCACTTCTTGGCCGTGGTGCCCGGGTCCATGCGCAGCTGGCTCATGGCGAACAGCAGGCGGCGGTGGACGGGCTTGAGGCCGTCGCGCACGTCGGGCAGCGCCCGGTGCATGATGGTCGACAGGGCATAGGCGAGGTAGCGCCGCGACAGCGCCTCGGTCAGCGGCTCTTCAAGGATACGGTCGCCGCCATCTTCCGGCGGCTGCACATGCTTCGTCATGGGCTGTGATTGGCTGACTCAAGGGAGTGTGTCCAGTGACAGGAGGACGCTGGGGAAACGGTGATGACCTGATCTGTCATATCTCCGTCTCCGCTCATCCCGGCGAAAGCCGGGACCCATAGGGCGTTTGCCGGAAAAGCGCCGCGCTCTGCCTCACGCCTGCGTCAATCCTTCGGCTCGGCATGGGTCCCGACTTTGGCTGCTTCGCGCCTCCCTACGGGTCGTCGGGATGAGCGGAGGTTTGGAGTTAAAGCGCCCTGCGCAGCTCCAGCGCACCGAACACGGTCAGGAACACCCCGGCGCCGATGTCGATCCAGCGGCGCACGCGTGGGCCCACGGCGTGGCGGAACAGGCTGACGCCGCTCACCACCACGGCCCACCAGAGGAGCGAGCCGAGCAGCACCCCCGACACCGTGGCGGCGGCTCCGGCGGGATCCAGCCCGTCCTTGGGCGCGAGCGCGGCGAAGACTGCGGCGAACATGATGATGGTGGGTGGGTTGGTCAGGGTCAGCAGCACCGATTGCGCGAAGACGGCCAGTGGGCGGATCGTGGGCGTGACGGCCTTGGGCCCGTCGGCGGGCTCGGCGCGGAAGGCCTTGAGGCCCAGCCACAGCAGGCACAGGCCCGCCGCCAGGTGCAGCCATCGTTCATTCGCAGTGACGAAGGCCGAGACGCCGGCCAATCCGAGGCCGGCCACGGCGGCATAGAGGGCGTCGCCCACGGCGATGCCGGCGCCGAGCGCCGCGCCACGGCGCCAGCCTTCGGTGAGGGTGGCGCGCATGCACAGCAGACTCATGGGCCCGACGGGGGCGGCGACGGCCAGGCCGACGCCGATGGATTTCACGAACAGCAGGCAAGCGGACATGGGAGTTCCTTTCAGGGTGTGATGGCGGGCGGACTCCGTGGCTGGGCATTGGGCGTGGAAATGCGAAAGGCCCCGCGACGGTGGTCGGCGGGGCCTTCTGGCTTACGGTTTCAGGTGTGAGCGGGGTCTAGCCCCCGATGCATCCCCTGCCCCATAGCGCCGCCCCGCCGCCGGTCTGGCTGCGTTGCTGGTTTTGTTGCGGGGCGAGGTCGCGATGCATGGGGCGGGCTTTTGGCTCAGCGTGTTGGAGCGGTCAAGGTTCGGACGCTAGAGCACCTCGGCCTTCAGCGACGGAAACACCTTGCCGACCTTGCCGAGCAGATAGTCGCCGTAGGTCCCGGTGAAGGCCGACAGGTCGGCGCCGTCCCAGCGTTCGCCGCTGGAGGCGTTGCGGCCGGGCAGCGGCTCGACGATCGTGTCGAAGCCGGGGTCGAGGAACAGCGGGAAGCTCAGGCGGTCGTGGCCGGAGCGGTTCGCCACGCGGTGGGGCGTGGAGCGGTACTCACCGCCCGTCAGGCGATCCAGCATGTCGCCGATGTTGCAGACCAGGGCGCCGTCGATGGGCGGGGCTGCGATCCAGCCGCCCCCTCCCTCCTTGGCCGGCCCTTTGACCTCCAGCCCGCCGTACCGGTCCTGGGCCAGCAGGGTGATCAGGCCGTAGTCGGTGTGTTCGCCGACGCCCCAGGCGTAGTCGCGGCCGTCGCTCGGCGGCTGGGCGGGGTAGTGGAAGATGCGGAAGAGGATGGTGGGCTTGGCCGTGTAGCGGTCGCGGAAATAGCCGGCGGGCAGATCGAGGCTGAGCGCTATGCCTTCCAGCACCGCCTGCCCCGCCCGGGTCGTGGCGGCCATGTAGTCGAGCACGGTCTGCTTGAGCGGGCCCGGCGGCCACAGGTTGGCGCCGTGCAGCGGCCAGCCGGCGCGCACGCGGGCATCATCCGGGCCGAGTTCCTCGCCGAGGTAGAGGCCTTCCTTCAGGTCGGGCTTGCCGGAGGTCAGCTCGCCGCCGACCGGGAACCAGCCGCGCCAGGCGGGGCCGCCGGCGGACATGGGGATGGCGCCCTTTTCCGCGTCCGGCAGGGCGAAGAAGGCGCGGCTCTGAGCGTCGAGGTCGGCCAGCAGGGCCTCGCCGATGCCGTGGCCGGTGACGTAGAAGAAGCCTTCCGCCCGGCAGGCCCGCCCGATCTGCGCGGCCACGGCGGCGCGGGCGGCGGGGTCGGCGGCCAGCAGCGGGGCGATGTCGATGACGGGGAGATGGCGGGCCATGGCAAGCCACCCTACACATCGATCGCGGATGCGGAAACGCGGGGGTGGCGCATGAGTCTGTCGGCCGAGGGCGTCAACATCGCCACCCATGTGGCGGCCGGTGCGGCGGGATTGGTGGTGGGTCTGATCCCGCTGCTGACGCCGAAGGGCGGGCGCTGGCATCGCCGGGCGGGCAAGGCCTTCGTGGCGCTGGCCGGAGTGGGGGTGGCCACGGCGGTGATCGCCGACATCTTCTTCGCCTCGCCCATGGCGCTCGTCGCGGTCACCCTTTCCATCGCCTATCAGCTGGTGGCCGGCCTGCGCTCGCTGGCGCTGCGGGGCCGAGGGCCCGGCCTGCTGGACGCGGGGCTGGCGGCGGCGGCCTTAGCGGGCTGCGCGGCGCTGGCCCTGCATATGGGCGAAGGCACGCGCTCGTTCACGCCGATGATCGGCTATTCGACCCTGGGCTATGTGGCGACCATCGCGCTCTATGACCTCAGCCGCCATGCCTGGGCGGGTGTGTGGCTGAGCCATGTGCGGCCGCTGGATCACGGGCTGAAGATGGTCGGTGTCTACTTCGGCATGATGTCGGCGGGCGCGGGCAATCTGTTGCGCGGCTTCCAGCCGATCAGCCAGGTGGCGCCCTCGGCGATCGGGATGCTGGTGATGGTGGTCATAGCGGTGATGTGGTTCACAAAAACCCCGCTCATCCCGACGAAAGTCGGGATCCATAGGGCATCGGAAGACGGGACTTAGACCGCAGACGGTCTGCGGACTTCTCCCTTTCCGGACGCCTACCCACTCAACTCAGCTTGGATCCCGACTTTCGCCGGGATGAGCGGAGAGAAATTTATAGCCTTCCAGCCTCCATCAGCCGGTCGATCAGCCAGACCCTCGCGGGCGGCAGCGGCTTGTTGAACGGGTGGAACACGAACTGCTCGAGGAAGTGGCCGGTGAGGTCGAGGCCGTTGCGCACGTCGCCTTCCGACAGCCCACCCTGGGCCGAGAGCATGAAGGGCGGCAGCTTCAGCAGTTTGTCGCGGAACGGCTCGCCCGCCTCGGCGCTGACCGCGCGTCCGGTGCGGGGGCTGACGTAGATCAGGTTGTCGACGGCGCCGGTGGAGGCGCAGCGCGACAGGTCGAGGCCAAAGCCGAGGTCCTGCAACAGCCCGGCCTCGAAGCGCACATAAACGGCCGGCCAGATCTCCTCGATCGACAGCACCGAGATCAGCGATTCCAGAGCGTGGAAGGCGCCCGGATGCGGCTCGCGCTCGGGCAACGCCCCGTTGGCCACGGCGGCGGCGGCGGCGAGGCCGGCCAGCGCCACGGGATCGTCGAACAGGGCGGAGGGCCCCTCCCCCACCGGCTCCAGGGTGGCGGCGCCCAGCTGGCCTTCGACGCGGGCGCGGTAGCGGGCGATGACCCGCGCGCCGGCCTGGAGGAAGGGCTTCATGCGCCGGCTGGCCCCGCCGGAGACGTGGGCGGCGTAGCGGCCCTGGCTCGCGGTCAGCAGCTCGACGATGGCCCCCGTCTCACCGAAGGCGCGGGCCGAGAGGACATAGGCGTCGTCTTCCCACTCCATCAGGCGGGAACCTTGGCCGCAGCGCGCTCGATCAGCGGCTTCCAGGTCGGATCGACGGGCAGTTTGAACACCACCTCCAGCGCCTCAGTCAGTTCGCCCGGGCGCAGGTCGTGGCGCTCTACCCGGCCGTCGGCGTGGCGCACGGTCAGGCGGTTGTCGAGCAGGGCATAGCGGGCCTTGGGCGTGGTGCGGGCGACCGACAGGTGTTGGGTGAAGCGCGAGGTCGGGTGGGTGGAGGTCCACCAGTTGGCCAGCTGATAGTCCACGTCGTTCTGGGCGTGGGGGCTCAGCACATAGAGGGGCGTCCATGCGCCTTCCAGCTCGGCTTCCATGAGGTATTCGCCGGCCTCGTCGCCGAGGCGGACGTTGCCGTGGGGCGTGGGCTGGACGATCCCCGTCTCCAGCCGGATCGGCGCGGTCAGCACGCAGCCGCCGAAGCCGACATCGGCCAGCCAGGGTTGGCCGTCGATGATGACCCGCAGCGCCATGTGCGAGCGCGGCCTATCCGGCGCGCCGGGCGGCGCCTGCCAGCGGACGCGCGCGATCAGGCCCTCGACGGTGAAGCCCATGGCGATGAGCACGCGCTTCAGCAGGCCGTTCTGCTCGTAGCAGTAGCCTCCGCGCCTGGCGGTGATCAGCTTGGCCCAGACGGCGTCGGGCTCCAGGCTGACGCCCCGGCCTAGCAGGACGTCGATATTCTCGAAGGTGATATGGGCCGGATGCAGGGCGTGGATGGCGCGCAGGGCCTCCAGCGTCGGCGTCATGGGGCCGGCATAGCCGATGCGGGCGAAATAGGCGGAGAGGTCGGTCATGGTCCTGTCCGCAGGTGGGGGCTCAGACGTCGAAGTCCAGCCCGAGGTCCGCGTAGGACTGCCGTTCCTCGGCCCAGTTTTCCTTGACCTTCACGTGCAGGAACAGGTGGACCTCGCGCTCCAGCAGGGTCTTCAGCTCCTCGCGGGAAGCCGAGCCGATCCACTTCAGGGTCTGGCCGTTCTTGCCCAGCAGGATGGCGCGCTGGCCGTCGCGTTCGACATAGACGGTCTGTTCGATGCGCACCGAGCCGTCGGGGCGTTCCTGGAAGGCGGTGGTCTCGACGGACGCCGCATAGGGCAGCTCCTCATGGACGCGCAGATAGAGCTTCTCGCGGGTCAGTTCGGCGGCCAGCAGGCGGATGGGCAGGTCGGCGGTCTGGTCTTCCGGATAGAGCCAGTGGCCCTCCGGCATCAGAGCGGCCAGGCGCTTCTTCAGGTCGTCGACGCCCGCGCCGGTGGCGGCGGAGATCATGAAGACCTCGGAATAGACGCCGGTCTCGAATAGGTCCTGGGTAACCTTCAGGATGTTCTCGCGCTTGATGCCGTCGATCTTGTTGAGGCCGAGGATGACCTTGGAGTCCGACTTCTTCAGCCCGTCGATGATGGTGCGCACGTCCTGCACGCCGCGGCGGTCGGCGGCCTTGCCGGCGTTGTTGGCGACGTCGATCTCGGCGGCCACGTCGACCAGATGCAGCACGGCGTCGGCGTCCTCCGCGCCCGTCCAGGCGGAGCGGACCATGGCGCGGTCGAGCCGGCGGCGCGGCGTGAAGATGCCGGGGGTGTCGACCAGCACGATCTGTGTGGAGCCCTCCATCGCGACTCCGCGAACGGGAAACCGCGTGGTCTGGACCTTCTGGGTGACGATGGAGACCTTGGCGCCGACCAGGCGGTTGACCAGGGTGGACTTGCCGGCGTTGGGCGCGCCGATGACGGCGGCGAAGCCGGCCCGGGTGGGGAGAGTCTCGGTATTCGGGGTATCGGTCATGTTGCCCCCTTCGGGGTGCTTTCCTCGCGTTCGAGCAGCAGCCGCGCGGCCGCCTTCTCGGCGTCCTGGCGGGTATTGCCCTGGGCCTGGGCCGGGGCATAGCCCTCTACCGACACCTGCACAATGAAGGTCGGCGCGTGGTCGGGGCCCGAGCGGCTCATCACCTCGTACTTGGGCAGCGGCTTGGCGTGGCCCTGGGCCCACTCCTGCAACGCCGTCTTGGCGTCGCGCCTACGGTCCGCGCCGTAGTCGGCGAAGGCGTCGCGCCAGATGGGCAGGAAGACCCTGCGGGCCGCGTCCAGGCCGCCATCCAGATAGACGGCCGCGATCAGCGCCTCGCAGGCGCCGGCCAGGACGGAGCCCTTGTCGCGGGCCCCGATCTTGGTGGCCGAGGCGCTCATGCGCAGGGCCGGACCGACGTCGATGGTGCGCGCGATCCGCGCGCAGGTCTCGCGGCTGACGAGGCCGTTGAGCCGAGGGGCCAGTTCGCCCTCGCTGGCCTCCGGGTGGCGCTCGACCAGGGCCTCGGCGACGATCAGGCCCAGCACCCGGTCGCCCAGGAACTCCAGCACCTCATTGTCGTCGGCCTTGCTCGCCCCGTCGCCGACGCTGGCGTGGGTCAGCGCGCGTTCGAGCAGCACCCGGTCGTTGAACCGGTGGCCTAGGCGAAGTTCCAGCTCATGGACCGCTGCGGCGCGGGTATTCACGGCGGCGGGAATCTTACTTGAGCCCATGGAAGAAGCGGCTGGGCCGCGAATGGGTGAACCAGGTCCAGGGCTTGAACAGGGCGGCGCGGGCGTCCCAGGACAGCAGGATCAGGTCGGCGCGGCCCACCAGGTTCTCGGCCGGCACGAAGCCGACGCCCTGGTCTTCCGGCACCCGGCTGTCGAGCGAGTTATCGCGGTTGTCGCCCATGAAGAAGTAGTTCCCCTCGGGCACCAGATAGGTCTGGGTGTTGTCGAGATCGCCGTCGGGACCATAGTCGTTGGTCATGTATTTGCGCCCGTCGGCGTTGGTTTCCTCGAAGCGGAAGACCGGCTTCAGCTCCTTGCGGTAGGGGTTGCCGGTGTCTTCCACGTCATTGGGGAAGGCCTTGCGGTCCCACGCCTTGCCGTTGACGAACACCTGGCCGCCGGTGACCTGGATGCGGTCGCCGGGCAAGCCCACCAGGCGCTTGATGTAGTCGGTGTGGCCGTCGCGGGGCAGCTTGAAGACGATGATGTCGCCGCGCTTGGGCGTCGAACCCATGATCCGGCCCTTGAACAACGGCGGGCTGAACGGGATCGAATGGCGGCTCCAGCCATAGGCGAACTTGGTGACGATGATGTAGTCGCCCTTCAGCAGGTTGGGCGCCATCGACTCCGACGGGATGGTGAAGGGCTGGAAGAAGAGGATGCGCAGGAACAGCGCGATCAGCAGCGCATAGGCGACCGTCTTGACGATCTCCACGAACTCATTGGCCGCGGTGGGCTGGTCCGGGCCTTCGTCCAGCGAGGCGGGCTCGTCGAAGGTCGGCGCGTCGGCGGCTTCGGTCATGCGGGGAGAGACTCTTCCAAGAAACGTAAGGCAGTGAGTAGCCGTGGAATACTACAGCGGCAAGCCGGTGGCCCGTTACTTCGCGTTGATGGCGTAATGGGGGCGGAGTCCCCAACATCCGCTCATCCCGACGAACGTCGGGATCCATAGGCCCGCGAAGGGTTGCCGCCCTCGCAAGGTGCAAGGGCAGCGTCCCCCACACTTCGCCTTCGAAAAATCCCGTGGCTCAGCTTGGATCCCGACTTTCGTCGGAATGAGCGGAGCTTATTGGGGCACCGCCTCGATGATCACGAACGCCTGCGCGTAGGGGTGATCGTCCGTCAGCGACAGGTGGATGACTGCCGTCATGCCCTCGGGGACCATCTCGGCCAGCCGTTCCCCTGCCCCGCCGGTGAGCGCCATGGTGGGCTTGCCGGAGCGCAGGTTGACCACGCCCATGTCGCGCCAGAAGACGCCGCGGCGAATGCCGGTGCCGAGCGCCTTGGCGCAGGCCTCCTTGGCGGCGAAGCGTTTGGCGTAGGAGGAGGCGCGGTCGGGCTTGCGTTCGGACCGCGCGCGTTCGATCTCGGTGAAGCAGCGGTGGGTGAAGCGATCGCCGAAGCGTTCGAGGGATTTCTCCACGCGGCGGATGTCCGAAAGGTCGGAGCCGATACCCAGGATCATACGGACACGCCCTCGGCCACGCGCGCGGCGTCCATCAGCATGCGCATGCGCCGGATGGCGGGATCGAGGCCCGTGAAGATGGCCTCGCCGATCAGGAAGTGGCCGATGTTCAGCTCCGCCACCTCGGGGATGGCGGCGATCGGCCCGACGGTGGCGTAGTCGATGCCGTGGCCCGCATGGACCTCCAGCCCCAGCGCCACCGCCTGGGCCGCGCCGGCGCGCAGGCGGGCGTAGGTCAGCTCGGCCTTGGCGGCGTCGCCGTGGCGCATGGCCTCGCACCAGGCGCCGGTGTGCAGCTCCACCACGGCCGCGCCCACCTTGGCAGAGGCGGCGATCTGGGCCGGGTCGGCCTCCACGAACAGCGACACGCGGCTCCCGGCGGCCTTCAGCGCGGCGACGGCGGGGGCAATGCGGTTATGGCCGCCCACCACGTCGAGCCCGCCCTCGGTGGTCACCTCCTCGCGCCGCTCGGGCACCAGGCAGGCGGCGGCGGGGCGGTGGGACAGCGCGATGGCCAGCATCTCGTCAGTGACCGCCATCTCCAGGTTCAGCGGCTTGCCGCGCCGCCGGCACAGGTCCGACAGCAGGTCGATGTCGGCGTCGGAGATGTGGCGGCGATCCTCGCGCAGGTGGGCGGTGATGCCGTCGGCGCCGGCCGCGATGGCGACCTCGGCCGCGCGGATCGGCTCGGGATAGCTCTCGCCCCGGGCGTTACGGATGGTGGCCACGTGGTCGATGTTGACGCCGAGACGTAGGGCGTGGGTCAAAGCGGGCAGTCCTTCAGGATGCGGGCGGGCGCGAGGCTCAGCCTCCATATAGGGCCGGGCGACCCATCATCACATCACCAGCCGCCGGCTGCCCGGATCCTGGACCGGGATGGCGGCCAGTTCGGGCGGCAGGGCGTCGGCGGGATAGGCGGGCACCTCCAGGCTGGCCAGGGCCACCAGGGGCACGCCCACGTCGGCCTTGCCGCCGGAGCGGTCGACGATGCAGGCGGCGGCCACCACGGTCCCGCCGGCCTTGGCGATGGCGGCGATGCATTCGCGGCTGCTCAGGCCCGTGGTGACGATGTCCTCGACCATCACGACGCGCTGGCCCGGCTCCACATGGAAGCCCCGGCGCAGCCTGAATTCGCCGCCCTCGCGCTCGACATACATGGAGGGCACGCTCAGGTGGCGCGCGGTCTCATAGCCCGGAATGATGCCGCCCACGGCGGGGCTGATGGCCACGTCCACGGGCCCCACGGCGGCGGTGATCTTCTCCGCCAGCGCCTTGCACAGCCGTTCGCAGCGGGCCGCGTCCATGAACACCAGGTTCTTCTGCAGGAAGACCGGGCTGTGCAGCCCCGACGACAGCACGAAATGGCCCTCGCGCAGGGCGCCGGCGGCGCGGAATTCCTCAAGGACGTCATGCGTGGTCATGCTGGTCATGAGCCCCTGGATAGCGCGCGCCGGGGGGCCTCACAACGACCCCTGTCCAAATTGGGCCCCCTTACATGGCTGGTTTGCGATAAGCGCCGCCGCTAGGCTCCGGGTCATGAAAGCCCACCCGATCGCCCCCGTGCTCGCCGCCCTGGCCCTCGCCGCCCTGCCCGCCGCCGCGCGCGCCGGCGATGCGGCCTGCCTGTGGAGCCACCTGCCCGCCGACAAGACGAGCGAGGACATCGAGACCTATGTCCGCTCGGCCGGCGAGACGCCCTATGAGTTCGACGAATCCCTGCTGGTGATCGCCTTCGGCGCCTGTGGCGTCACCACCCAGGACCAGGTCAAGCCCGCCGCCGCCGCCTTCGCGGCCTATGAGATGCGCCGGGGCGCCTCGGAATACCTGCGCCGCAACCACGGCGTCAGCGAAAACGCCATCATGGCCGCCTGGCTGGGCGTCTCCACCGCCGACCGCAGCCGCTTCACCGCCGACATGCTGGCCGACGCCATGCCCGACGGCGAGAGCGACTTCATCCGCCCCCTGATCGCCGGCCTCACCGACCGCCTGGGCATCACCGGCAACAAGCTCGCGACCCACCAGCTGCTGGCCTACATCACCGCGATGATCAACGAAGAGGCGGCGGAGAAGCTTTACTAGGAAGTATCCAACTCCTCCTTCGCCCGTCCCCTCCCACACTCCGCTCATGCCCCTCCCGTCCGCTCATCCCGACGACCGCTCTTCGGATCGTCGGGATGAGCGGAGTGTGGGGTATCCGACGGATCGGCCAGCAACCCATCGGGCAACACAGAGGCCGGAAAGAAGCTGTCGTACAGATCGGCCCAAGGCGGATTCTCCCGCTCGATCAGTTCGACCTTCCACGCCCGCCGCCATTCCTTGATCTGCCGCTTCCGGCGGAAGGCTTCGTGACGCGAGCCATGGGCCTCGAACCAGACGAGGCGCGTCACTCCATAGGTGGCCGTGAACCCCGGCAGCACCTTCTCGCGATGCACCCACAGCCGGCCCAGCAGGTTGTCCGCCGAGCCCGTGTAGAGCGTCCCCGCCGTGGAACTGGCCAGGAGGTAGGTGAAGAAGGCCATGAGCCGGAGGGGAACATATGGGCAACCTTCTTGCAATTCCTCTCCTCCCAGCTCCGCTCATCCCGACGAAAGTCGGGATCCAAGTTGAGTCCGGTGATTGCTCACGGAGCCAACTGACACTGTGAGCCCTTCCCCTTCTCCCGCGTCCAACCCTGACACGCCCTATGGATCCCGACTTTCGTCGGGATGAGCGGAGTGTGGGGGAACAAGGCGAGCAGTCGACTTGTAAAGAACGCTTACAAGGTCAGTTGTGAGGAGCGTGAGGTCCCCTTGCGATCGTCAGGCCCCGCGCCTAGGCCCCGCGTGGCGCACCACCACGGCGTACTGGCCGATGAGCACTACCAAGAACCAGACGAGAATTTCCGGGAAGGTGTTGATTGACCAGCGCCAGTTTGCCCACACACCGACGGCCAGCCCGCCCCACAAGACGGCCAGGGTCAGGGCAAAAAAGCCCCATCCCTGCCAGCTCACGGGTTCGTGGCGCAGGCCACCTGTGCGACGGA
Source organism: Caulobacter sp. (assembly GCA_028291055.1). Lineage (GTDB taxonomy): Bacteria > Pseudomonadota > Alphaproteobacteria > Caulobacterales > Caulobacteraceae > Caulobacter. Next base: position 23,836 of record JAQGIP010000026.1, on the reverse strand, counting down.
ACCACACGCCGCGCCGATCCGCGGACATGCCCTAAGCCCCCCGCGCCCGGTCCACCGTCTCCACACTCGGGCAAGCCCGCAACGCCGCCGCGATGTGGGTCAAATGCCGCGCGTCCTTCACGTCCAAATCGAAGTCGACGTCGAAGAAGTCGCCCTGGCGGTAGTGCATGCGCAGGTTGACGATGTTGCCGCCGGCCTCGCCGATGATGGTGCAGGTTTCGCCCAGCACACCGGGGGCGTTTTCGATGGTGGCGCGCAGGCGGGCGCGGCTGATGGTGTTGCGTTCGGCCTCGGGCGTCCATTGCAGGTCGCGCCACAGGTCCTCGCGGTCCTCGTAGTCGGCCAGGGTCGGGCAGTCGATGGTGTGGACCTCGATCAGGCCGGTGACCTTGGCGCCCAGCTCCTCGGCGCGGACGGCGGCCTTTGCCGCGTCCTTGCCGCCTTCCTTGGCCAGGGCTTTCGCCTCGGCCTTGGCGGCCTTCAGGTCCTGGACGATGCCGACGATGCGGTCGCCGGGCACGGGGCTGCAGCCCTTGTGGAAGCAGAGGTACACGCCCGGCGTCAGGCCCGAGCCGTGGACATAGAGCTTGGCGGCGCGGCCGTCCTCGATGCGGCGCTTGGCGCTGGCGGCGGCCAGGGCGGTGTCCTTCAGGCCCGGGAAGACGGCCTCCACCACCTGGGCGGGGCTGATGCGGCCACGGCCCACGGCGTCGAGCAGCTCCTCGTCGTTGTCCACGCCGAAGCGGTCCAGCGCGGGGCGTAGCGACACGCCCGTGCGGCTCTTGCCGGCGCGCTCTATGGCCTGGTCGATGGAGACCCGCCCTAAGCGCAGGAACTCTTCCTTCTCCGACTGGCGGATGTGGCGGCGGATGGCGGAGCGCGCGCGGCCGGTGATGGTGAGGCTGCGCCAGTCGGGCGGCACGGCGGGTTTGGGCCCCCGGATCACCTCCACGACGTCGCCGTTGGTCAGGCCGGTGCGCAGGGGGCGCATCTCGCCGTTGACCTTCACGCCCACGGTCGTGTCGCCCACGTTGGTGTGGACGGCGTAGGCGAAGTCCAGCGCCATGGCCCCCTTGGGCAGGCTGATCAGCTTGCCCTTGGGCGTGAAGACGAACACCTGGTCGAGGAACATCTCCATCTTGGCGTGTTCGACCAGGTCGTCCGCGTCGCCGCCGTGTTCCAGCACGGTGACCAGCTGGCGCAGGTTGGCCAGGGGGTCGCGCCCGCCGGCGGCCTGCATGGCCTCCTCGTCGAAGCCGTAGCTCTCGTTCTTGTAGGCCCAGTGGGCGGCCACGCCCTCCTCGGCCACGCGGTCCATGGCCTCGGTGCGAATCTGCATCTCGATGCGCATGCCCTTGGCGCCCACCACGGTGGTGTGCAGCGAGCGGTAGTTGTTGCGCTTGGGCGTGGAGATGAAGTCCTTGAACCGCTCGGGCACGCAGGGCCAGGCGCGGTGGATGACGCCGAGCGCCGCATAGCAGTCGGCGGCGGAATCGACGATCACCCGGAAGGCGTAGATGTCGGAAAGCTGAGAAAAACCAATGGTCTTGCGCTGCAACTTGCGCCAGATCGAATAGGGGTGCTTCTCGCGGCCGGCCACGCGGGCGCCGATGCCGGCGGCCTCCAGCTTGGCCACGATCTCGCCCGACACCTGGGCCACCGCCCCGCCCTGCTCGATGCGCAGGGTGTCGAGACGGCGCATGATGGCGTCGCGGGCCACGGGGTTGAGGTGGAAGAAGGAGAGCTCCTCCAGCTCCGAACAGATGCGGTGACAGCCGATGGACCGCGCCAGCGGCGCATAGATGTCCAGGGTCTCGCGGCTGATGCGCTCGCGCTTGGCCGGGTTCACGAACCCCAGGGTGCGCATGTTGTGCAGCCGGTCGGCCAGCTTGACCATGAGGACGCGCACGTCCTTGGAGATGGCCAGGATGAACTTGCGCAGGTTCTCCGCCTGGCGCGTGTGCTCGGCCGCCAGCTCAAGCCGGGACAGCTTGGTGACGCCCTCGACGAGCTCGCCCACCTCGGCCCCGAACAGGCTGTCGATGTCGGCGCGGGAGACGTCGGTGTCTTCGATGACGTCATGCAGCAGGGCGGTGACGATGGTCGCCGTGTCCAGCCGGTAGTCGGTGAGGATGCCGGCCACCTCGATCGGGTGGGCGAAATAGGGATCGCCCGACGCGCGCTTCTGGCTGCCGTGCATGCGCACCGCATAGACGTAAGCCCGGTTCAGCAGGGCCTCGTCGGCGGTGGGGTCATAGGCCCGGACCCGCTCGATCAGTTCGTATTGGCGCAGGAACCGCTGGCGCACGCCCTTGGGCGCGGCGGAGGCGGGCGCGGTGCTGGCGGGCTTTTCGGCGGCAGGCGCTTCAACGAGTTCCGGCGCCCCTGAGGGCGCCGGGTTCGCTGTCGTCAGGCCGACGTCAGGCAGAGATGGGGTCGTGGGAATAGGGGCGGAGGTTTGAGGCTCCGCCTCCAGGGTAAGAGGCTCTGTGCCCTCGGGGCTCAGTAGCGCTCCTCCTGCCCGCCGTCGCGGTCGGATTGCAGGGCGCGAAGCAGCTCGGTTTCGCTCATCTGCATGTGGGTGGGATCCGACAGCAGGGCCAGGGTCTCGGCCTCTTCCTCGGCTTCCGAATGCTCATCGACGCGTTGCAGCGTGCCGATCAGGTTTTCCTTCAGGCCCTCATGATCGACCACGTCATCGGCGATCTCGCGGAGCGCAACGACGGGGTTCTTGTCGTTGTCGCGGTCCACCAGCAGGGTCGCGCCGGCCGAGATGGCGCGGGCGCGATGGGCGGCCAGCAGCACCAGGCTGAAGCGGTTGGGAACTCGTTCGACGCAATCTTCGACGGTAACGCGGGCCATGAAATCTCTCGGACGGGGGAGGTAGAACCGCGCAACATAGTGAGTGCGGGGGTTTTGTGCAACGCGGGATAGTCCGCAAGCGCCCCGCCTCACCACAATCTCCGCTCATCCCGACGAAAGTCGGGACCCATGGTGAGCATGAAGGTTCGTTGGGCGGTGGAGCAAGGCTTGCACCCACTTCCGCGCTCATGACCAACCGCGCAGGCCCTATGGGTCCCGACTTTCGTCGGGATGAGCGGAGTTTCTAGGGAGAGTCCGGACGCGCATCAGCACCGACGGAGGCGCGTTTCGCCAAAGCCCACGCCGATTCGCCCGTCACGGGATGCACCCACCCCGGCGCGATCTCGCTCAGCGGCCCCATCAAGAACAGCCGCTCCGCCGCCCTCGGATGGGGCAGCTCGACCCCCTCGAACACCCCGACCTCGCGGCTATAGGCCACCAGGTCCAGGTCCAGCGTCCGGCTCGCATTCGCCGGCCCGCGCTCGCGCCCGAACGCAAGCTCCACCGCGTGCAGGGCCGCCATCACCTCAACCGGCCCGAGCCGCGTCTCGACAATGGCGACGCCGTTCGTATAGGCAGGTCCGGTTGGATCGGGCCAGGCGGCCGAGCGCCACCAGCCTGAGCGGGCGACCACCCTCAGGCCGTGGGCCTCGAAAGCCCCAAGGGCCGCTTCCAGCAGGGCGCGACTGGACCCGTAGGGCCCCGGCATATTGCTGCCGAGGGCCACGATCACGGCTTCATCGGGATTTGAGATGACGTTATTTTTCAAGGAATTACGCCGATGACCTTCTATCCGACCGACCGCCTGGCCCTGTTCATCGACGGCGCCAACTTCTATTCCACGGCCAAGTCGCTGGGCTTCGATATCGACTACAAGAAGCTGCTCGACGAGTTCCGCAAGCGCGGCGTGCTGATCCGCGCCTACTACTACACCGCCATCAACGAGGGCGACGACTACTCGCCTATCCGGCCGCTGGTCGATTGGCTCGACTACAACGGCTTTACCCTGGTGACCAAGCCGGCGCGGGAGTTCACCGACAGCCAAGGACGCAAGCGCTGGCGCGGCGACATGAACGTCGAGATCGCCGTCGATATCCTGGAGATCGCCGGGGCGGGCGTCAGCGGGGCCGACCACATCGTGCTGTTTTCCGGCAACGGCGACTTCCGCGCCCTGGTCGAGGCGGTTCAGCGCAAGGGCGCGCGGGTCACCGTGGTCTCCACCGTCAAATCCCAGCCGCCGATGGCCAGCGACGACCTGCGCCGCGCCTGCGACAGCTTCGTGGACCTGGCCGACCTGGGCGACATCATCGGGCGGCCCTCGCGCCCGACCACGCCGCGCTTCCAGTCCGATGCCCCGGCCCGCACCCGCGCCGAGATCGAGGCGGACGATGAGCTTTAGCGCCTACGCCGCCGCTGACGCCGAACCGCCGAAGACCTGCCCCCTCTGCCCGCGCCTGGTGGCCTACCGCGCGGTGAACCAGGCCGAGCACCCCGACTGGTACAACGGCCCAGCCCCCAGCTGGGGCGACCCCGACGCGCGGCTGCTGGTGGTCGGCCTAGCCCCCGGACGCCAAGGCGCCAACCGCACGGGGCGGCCCTTCACCGGCGACGGCGCCGGGTGGCTGCTCTACGAGACCCTCGGCAAGCTGGGTTTCGCGCGGGGGACCTATGAGGCGCGGCCGGACGACGGCCTGACGCTGCATGACTGCGTGATCACCAACGCCGTGCGCTGCGCCCCGCCGGGCAACAAGCCCGAGACGTCGGAGGAGAATACCTGCCGCCCCTTCCTGACCGCCACCCTGGCCGCCTTGCCGAAGCTGCAGGTGATCGTGTCCCTGGGGGATGTTTCGCGCCGTAACGTGTTGAAGGCGCTGGGGATGAAGGCCTCGGCGGGCATCCCCGGCCATGGCAGCGAGATGCGGGCAGGCCCCTATACGCTGATCAACAGCTACCACTGCTCGCGGCTCAACACGAACACCGGACGGCTCACGCCGGCGATGTTCGAGGAGGTGTTCCGGCGGGCGAAGGCGGCGATGCAATAGCCCCCGGGCTTGCTCTCCCCTCTCAATCCTTACAATGATGGGGCATGACCGAGCCCCGTTGTCCCCTGCCCATCCCGTTCGGCTGGTTCGCCCTGGCCAGGAGCGCCGACCTCGCGCCGGGACAGGTGGAAACCGTCCAGGCCTTCGACACCGAGATCGTGCTCTGGCGCTCCGAGGCCGGCCAGGCCCGCGCCTTCGATCCGATCTGCCGCCATCTCGGCGCCCACCTGGGCGGCGGCAAGGTGACCGGCGAGCGGCTGGAATGCCCCTTCCACAACTGGCGCTATGACGCCGACGGTTCGGTGGGCGAAATCCCCTATGCCGCCAACGTGCCCATCGCCGCGCGCCGCCCCGGCTGCGTGAAGACCTGGCCGCTGACCGAGGCCAACAACCTGATCTATGTGTGGCGCCATCCCGCCGGCGCCGAGCCTCTCTGGGCCGTGGAGGACTTCCTGCCCGGCGGCGCGGCGGCCTGGACCCTGGCCTCGCAACACGACTGGACGGTGGGCGTCCATATGCAGGAGATCACCGAGAACGGCGTCGACTATCCCCACTTCCTGTTCGTGCACGGCGTCAAATCCACGCCCATCCCGCAGTGGAAGATCGAGGGCATCCGGCGCCACAGCGTTGCCAAGGCCGCCATGGAGACGCCGCGCGGCCTGGTAGAGGGCCAGATCGAGGGCAACCACATCGGGCCCGGCCAGTCGGCCATCCGCTTCACCGGCATTTCCGACGTGCTGCTGATCAACTCCCTGACGCCGATCGCGCGCGAGCAGACCCGGGCGCGGTTCGACTTCTACTACCCCGCCCATCTCGACGAAGGGGCGGCCAAGGGCGCGCGCGCGGTGGCGCGCAACGTCGCCTTCCAGTTCGACCAGGACAAGCCGATCTGGGAAGCCAAGCGCTATCTGAAACGCCCCATCCTGTGCGAAGCCGACGGCCCGATCCTGGCCTACCGGGCCCAGTATGCGCAGTACTATGTGGGCGGCGGGGAAGCGGTGGCGGCGGAGTAACCTACCCCTCCCCACAGGCGCGGCCAGCGCCGTTGGGGGGAGGTGTCCGCGCAGCGGACGGAGGGGGGCGTGCCGCGCGCCGGCGTGTCTTCGTCCGGCGTTTGATGCCGGCGCATGCTCGGCGAGAGTGGACTCAGCGGCTGAAAGCCCCCCTCCGTCGCCCTCGCGGGCGACACCTCCTCCCAACGACGCGCGCGAGCGCGTCTGGGGGGAGGCCGGTTATTTCATCCCCAACACCCCCGCCGCGTTGCCGCGCAGGAATTTCGGCCAGACGTCGTCGTTGAAGGGAACGTTCTCCAGCTCGCCGAAGATGCGTTCCAGCGACAGCCCGGCCGGGAAGTAGCCGGCGTACATGATCTTGTCCGCGCCGCGGGAATTGGCGAAGTCGATGATGGCCTTGGGGTAGTATTTCGGAGCAAACGCGCTCGTGCAGTAGTAGAGGTTGGGGTATTTCAGCATCAGCTTCACGGCCAGATCGACCCAGGGCTCGGCCCCGTGGCGCATGATGAATTTGAGCTCCGGGAAAAACCAGCAGACCTCGTCGATCAGCTCCACCTTCTGGGTGGCCATCGGTAGGCGCGGCCCCGGCACCCCGCAGTTGATCAGGATGGGCAGGTCCAGTTCGCAGCACAGGGCGTAGACCGGGTACATCTCCTTGCCGTTGATCGGGACCTGAGGATAGGAGCCGGCCGGGAAGTAGGTCACCGCCTTGATGCCGTGCTCGGCCACGAAGCGGCGGATGCGCCTCAGCTCGTCCATGCCGCCGTTGGGATCGACCTGGGTGGCCAGGATGAAGCGCTCGGCATAGGCGCCCTTCACCAGGTCGAAATGCTCGAAGCGGTCGGACACCCCGATCAGCCCGCACTGGATGTTGAAGCGGTCCATCTCGCGAACCATGGCCTGGACGTAGTCGCCCTTGTCGGCGCCCAGGTTCGGCACCTGCTTGAACAGGTGCTGGGCCGGCATGGTGTATTGCTCGCGGCTCTCGCGGTCGCGCAGCAGCGGGGCGAACACCGAATAGCCCTCCGAATTGTGCTCGCTGGTCGGCACATTCATCTGCAGGTCGATGGCCCGGACGTCCTTTGGCATAGCCATCTCAGAGTTTCCCTTTCGCCCAGGCGATCACGGCGCCCCGGTCGATCTTGCCGCTGGCCGTTCTCGGCAGCGTTTCCGTGGCCAGGATGACGTCGCGCGGGACCTTGTAGATGGCCAGTCGCGCCCGGGCCTGGGCCTTCACATCATCCTCGCCGAGCGCCGAGCCCGGCTTGGGCAGCACCGCCACCGCCAGCCGCTCGCCCAGGCGCGCATCCGGCAACCCGAAGGCCAGCACCTCGCGCACGTCCGGATGTTCGGAGAGCACCCGCTCGACCTCGGCGCAGTAGATGTTCTCGCCGCCGGAGATGATCATGTTCTTCTTGCGATCGACGATGCGCAGGCGACCGCCGTCATCCATGACGCCCACGTCGCCGGTGCGGAACCAGCCCTCATGGAAGGCTTCGCTCTCATCGTCGCTGATGTAGCCGTCCATCACGCAGGGCCCGCGCACGCAGATCTCGCCCGGCTCGCCCGTGACTGCGTCCGCCCCATCGTCCGTCAGTAGCCGCACCTGGGTCGTCGGCAGGATGTGGCCGCAGGCGTCCTGATGGGCCAGGAACTCAGACCCCATGATCGAGGCCACATAGCCGCTGGTCTCAGTGGAGCCATAGGTGTTGGACAGCAGCACGCCCGGGATCGCCTCCACCAGCGCCGCCACCAGGTCGGGCAGGATGGGCGCCGCGCCGCTGGAGATGACCTTCACCCCATCCAACGCCCCCTGCCCCGCCCGGTCCGAGCGCAGCAGGTCCCAGTACATGGTCGGGACCATGGCGATGCGGCTGACGCCGTCGCGGGCGATCATGTCGATGATCACCTCGGCGTTCCAGCGGCCGTTCAGCAGGGTCGGAACCCCGCTCCACAGGCAGCGCAGGAAGGGGTTCACCCCGCCCAGGTGGAAGAGCGGTCCGCCGATGATGGTGGGGGAGTTAATCGACTTGTCCCCTTGGGCCGCCCCCGACTCCGCCGCGCGGCAGGCGTCATTCATGGCCCCCAGCAGCTCGCCCATGCCGATGCCGTGGGCCAGAGCGCCCTGGCTTAGCAGCGCCCCCTTGGGCCGCCCCGTGGTGCCGGAGGTGAACAGCACCGCGCCTGGATCGGCCGGATCGGTCTCCACGATCTCCAGCGGTCCCTCGCTAGCCCCGCCGGCCTCGTCCAGGACCAGCACCGGAATGTCCGGCGCCGGCCACGCCTGGGCCAGCAATGCCGCCCGCTCGGCGTCGGCGAGCACGGCCACGCAGCCCACCGACTCCACCGCATGGCGCAATTCATCCGGCGCGCCCCGGCTGTTGACCAGCACCGGCACGGCGCCCAGCGAGGCGACGCCGAGGAAGCCCGTCATCCAGCCAAAGCCGTTGCCCATCACCAGGGCGACGCGATCGCCCTTGGCCACCCCGGCCTCGCGCTTCAGCCGGCCCGCCACCCCGGCGGCCCGGCCCAAGGCTTCACGGAAGCTGTAGCGCCGTCCCTCGACCACGGTCATCACCGCCTCGCCGTACCCGCCCACGCGGCGCAGCACGTCGGCCAGGGTGCGCGGTCCATGCCGGAAGCGCCCATCGACCAGCTCGCACGCCCCGCCCGGCCCGGTCAGGGCGGCGGAAAACGCGTCTCGGCTTCGATGGATCATGCGTGTTCCGGGCGGCCGTTGATCGACTCTGCGCCCTGTCTAACACGTATAAGATATATGTGATGGTGGCCTCTAGCCGCTCGCTTCGATGAAGGCCTTGCACTGTTCGGCCGGCAGCTGGACCAGATAGCCGCTGTCGGAGCCGGCCTTGCGCGGGGCCACGGCCAGGCACCACCAGCTGTCCTTGCGCGTCTTGGCCAGGGCCGAGGCCTCGAACACCCAGGGCTTGGAGATGCTGGAGCCGTCGGCCATCGTCACCAGGATCACATGCTCGCCCGGCTTCATCTGCAGTCCGTTCGCCGACTTGGCCGCCAGCGAGCCCGCCGGCTGGTCGTCGATGCTGACCTCGACCGGCGCATCCATGATGTTGGCGAAGTAGACTTGGGCGGCCTCGGCGGCGCCCGCCGATCCGGCCGTCAGGCAAAGGGCGAGGGCCGAGGCTGCTATTGCTTGAACCTTCAACGCCATCACCCCTTGTCCCGCATCAGCCGCGCCTTGTCGCGCTGCCAGTCGCGGTTGGCTTCCGTCTCGCGTTTGTCGTGCAGCTTCTTGCCCTTGGCCAGACCGATCTCCAGCTTGGCGAGCCCCTTGTCGTTCCAATAGAGCTTCAGGGGAATGATGGTGCGCCCCTCGCGCTGCACCGCCCCGATCATGCGGTCGATCTGCTTGCGGTGAAGCAGCAGCTTCCGGGGCCTGCGCGGCTCATGGTTGAAGCGGTTGGCGTGGTTGTAGGGCGGGATGTCGGCATTGATCAGCACGATGTCGCGCCCCTCCACCGCCGCATAGCTCTCGGCGATGTTGGCGCGGCCCACGCGCAGCGACTTCACCTCCGTGCCGGTCAGCATGATGCCGGCCTCGACCACGTCGTCGATGAAATAGTCGAACCGCGCGCGGCGGTTTTCGGCAATGGGCTTGGCCAAAGTCTAATCCAATACTCCGCTCATCCCGGCGAAAGCCGGGATCCATACTGAGCCCGAAAGGCTAGTTCGCCGCCTGATGTAACGCCGGCGCGCCTCACAACAACCCGCAATTCACCCCATACGCCCCATGGATCCCGACTTTCGTCGGGACGAGCGGACTTTTTTGAGCCGCTAGTTGATCAGCCCCGCATCGCGCATGGCGCTAAGGATCTGCGGCTTGACGGCATCACCACAGGCCACGATCGGCAAGCGCACTTCGTCGGTGCATAGCCCCAGGTGCGACAGGGCGAACTTGGCCGGGCCGGGCGAGGTGTCCAGGAACATCGCCTTGTGCAGCCTGATCAGCCGGTCTTGGAGGTAGAGCGCGGTATCCCAGTCCTTGGCCAGGCAGGCGTTGAAGAAGTGGGCGCACTGTTCGGGCGCCACATTGGCCGTCACCGAGATGCAGCCGTGGCCGCCGTGGGCCATGTAGCCCAGCGCGGTCGGGTCATCGCCCGACAGCATGATCCACTCCGGCCCGCACTGCAGCCGCTGCATGCTGGCGCGGGCCATGTCGCCGGTGGCGTCCTTGATGCCGACGATGTTGGGCAGCTTGGCCAGGCGTTCCAGGGTGTCGTTGGTGATGTCGATGCTGGTGCGCGAGGGCACGTTGTAGACCAGGATCGGGAGCTGAACGGCGTCGTTGATCGCCTTGTAGTGCTGATACAGCCCCTCCTGGCTCGGCCGGTTGTAGTAGGGCGTCACGCACAGGGCCCCGTCAGCGCCGACCGCCTTGGCATGCGCCGCCAGTTCCACCGCCTCGGCCGTGGCGTTCGACCCGGCGCCGGCGATCACCCGGATACGGCCCGCCGCGATTTCGACGCAGAGTTCGACGACTCTCTTGTGCTCGTCATGGCTGAGTGTCGAGGTCTCGCCCGTGGTCCCCACCGGCACGACGCCGTGGATGCCGGCGTCGATCTGGCGCTCCAGCAGGACGCGGAAGGCATTCTCGTCCAGCACCCCATCGCGGAAGGGTGTGACCAGGGCCGTGATCGCGCCCGTGAAGGGGGATTGGAACATGACTTGCAAATTGCCGTGACTAGGCCGCGCGGTGTTGCGGCGGGGGTGTGGGCGCGGACATTATGTCGGGGCGCGGGTAGGCTGCAACAGACGGTGCGGTAGTATCCGTGCGGATTATGTATCTTGGGGCTCGGAGGGCCGGTTTGACGAAGCTGCTGCGTGGAATTTTCGTGACGTCGAGCCTGGCGGCCCTGATCGCCGGGATGGCCGATGCCCAGACCACGAGCGGGTCCGGTCCCTCCACGCCGGTGCCCTACACGCAACTGCCGGGCGCCTCGCCCACCCCGCCGCCGCCGCCGCCGCCGATGATCACCACGCCCGGCATGGGCTACAGCGGCATGGCGGGCGAGAGCGACGCCGGCCTGATCAACGCGGTGCTGACCGCCGCCAAGGCCGGCGACGCCGGCCGTATCCGCGCGGCGCGTGATTCCATGAGCGACCCGCTGGCGCGCAAGATCGCCACCTGGGCGCTGGTCGATTCGGCCCCCACCGCCATCACCTTCGCCGAGGCCGACGCCGCGCGGCGCGACCTGATGGGCTGGCCCCGCGCATCGAGGCGCCAGGCCGCCGCCGAACGGCTGATCGAAACCTCCGGCCTGACGCCCCAGCAGATCGTCGCCTGGTTCGACACCTCCGACCCCGAGACCGCGGAAGGCGCCATGGCGCTGGGCGCCGCGCTGCGCGCCACCGGCCAGAGCGCGCGCGCCGCCGCCCTGGTGCGTCACTACTGGCGCGACCGGGTGTTCGAATCCGACATCCAGGCCCGCTTCCTGGCCCGCTTCGCCGACGTGCTGACCCAGGACGACCACATCCGCCGCGCCGACATCCTGCTCTATGGCCAGCAGGGCCCCGCCGCGCGCGACGTGATCAACCTGCTGTCGGGCGACCAGCAGACCCTGGCCAACGCCCGCATGAGCGTCCGGCAAGGCTCGCTCAACGCCGACAACCTGGTCGCCTCCCTGCCCCAGGCCCTGCTGACCAACCCCGGCCTGGTGCTGGAGCGCATGGCGGTGCTGCGCAAGCGCGGCCAGATGGACTCGGCCCTGATCCTGGCCTCCACCGAGGCCGCCCCGCCCACCGACGAGGCCGCCGCGCGCGTCTGGGCCGAGCGCAAGCCGCTGGTCGTCTATGCCCTCAGCCGGGGCGACAACGCCGGCGCCTATGCCGCCGCCGCCGGGGCCAACATCACCAGCGGCGCCGACGGAGCGGAATCCGAATTCTATGCCGGCTGGATCGCGCTCACCCGGCTGAAGGATCCCGAACGGGCCGCGCGCCACTTCGCCAACCTGAATGCTATCGGCGCCTCGCCCATCACCCGGGGCCGCGCCCTCTACTGGCAGGGCCGGGCGGCGGAGGCCGGCGGCGACCCGATCGGGGCCCAGGCCTTCTATTCGGAGGGCGCGCGCTACATCACCACCTTCTACGGCCAGCTGGCCGCCGAGAAGGTCGGCATCAAGACCATCTCGCTGGGCCACGACCCGGTGATCACGGCCGCCGACCGCACCCGTTTCGAGGCCCGCGAGCCCATCCGCGCCGCGCGCATGCTGGCCCAGGCCGGCGCGCGCGACACCCTCAAGATCTTCGTCCTGGCCATCGACGACACCCTGCCCACGGCGGCGGAAGAGGCGTTGCTGGTCGACCTGGCGCGCGGCTACGGCGATCCGGACCTGGCCATGCGCGCCGTGCGCACGGCCGCGCAACGGGGCTTCATGCTGCCGGAACGCGGCTATCCCCTGCTGCCCGCCCCCAATGTGCCGGGCGGGGCGGAGACGGCCTTCGTCTTCTCGATCACGCGCCAGGAAAGCAACTTCGACCCTACCGCCCGTTCGGGTCCCGGGGCGCGCGGCATGATGCAGCTGATGCCCGCCACCGCCGCCTCGACGGCGCGCAAGATCGGCGAGTCCTACTATCCCGACAAACTCTTCCAGGCCGACTACAACATGCGCCTGGGCGCGGCCAACCTGGGGGAGATGGTCTCCACCTTCAGCGGCTCCTACCTGATGGCGGCCGCCGCCTACAACGCCGGGCCCGGCCGGCCGACCCAATGGGCCGCCATCTGCGGCGACCCGCGCGGCGGCGGCACCGACCCGCTCGACTACATCGAGTGCATCCCCTTCTCCGAAACCCGCAACTATGTGATGCGGACCCTGGAAACCACCATGGTCTACCGCGCCCGCCTCAACGGCGGCGAGGCCCCGCTGACCCTGTCCACCGATCTGAAACGCGGGAGCTATGGCAGCTATGGCGGTTACGCGGTCGTGCCGCAGCAGCCGGCGGGTTCGGGAACGCCGTAGGGGCTGTGGACAGTTAGGCTTTCACCTCAACCCCATCCTACCGTCATCGCCGGACTTGTTCCGGCGATCCATTGCCCGGTGAGAAGGTGGGAGCGTCACGGCGCGGCGTTCCCGCGGGGCGCCGGCGACGTGGGCTCAAGGGCTCCGCTGGCGCTACGCCCCATCAAACACGGTGTTCATGAGCCACCGGAACAAGTCCGGTGGTGACGGTGGGGGATTGGGTGGCGAGGGCCGCAACTGTCCACAACCTCTAGCCCTACAGCGCCTTGTCCATATGCATCAGTTGCAGCCCGTCTTGCAGCGTGGTGTATTCCGCCGGAAACGGCTCGCTGGCCCCGGTGCGCCCATAGCCGCGCCGTTCGTACCAGCCGATCAGATCGTCGCGCAGATGGATCACGGTCAGGCGCATCCGCCGCGCCCCGCGCGCGGCGACCAGCGCCTCGGCCGCCGCCAGTAGCTGACGCCCGATCCCGCGCCCCTGGCCGTCGATGCCCACAGCCAACAGCCCCAGATACCAGGCGTCGCCGCCGGCCGGATTGAGCCAGACGCTGCCCAGCACCGGCCCATCCGCCTCGTGCCGCGCCCCGAGGATCAAGGCCTGCGGATTGGCCGCCAGGTCGGCCGCCAGCTCCGCCGCCGTAGTCCGATTGCCCGCCACCAGGTGGCCCTCATGGGTCCAGCCGGTGCGCCCGCCTTCGCCGCGATAGGCGCCGTTGATCAGATCGGCGACCTGGGCCAGATCGCCCGCTTCCAAGATCTTGAGCAGCATCGCCTAAACACTCACCCGCCGCGCGGCCAGCACCAGCCCGGCCATGGTGTCATGCAGTCCGCCGTCCAGGCCGAACACCGCCGCCAGCACCTCCGGCGACAGGGCCTGACGCGGCGGCCCCTCGCCGACCACATGGCCGTCATGCAGGATGATCAGCCGGTCACAGGTCCGCGCGGCCAGGGTCAGGTCGTGCAGGGTGACCACCACGGCCACGCCCTTTTCGGCCTCGGCCCTCAAGAGTTCGAGGGTCAGCAACTGCGCATCCGGATCCAGACCCGCCACCGGCTCATCGGCGGCCAGCAGCGGCGCACCGGTGACCAGCAGCCGGGCCAGCAGGGCGCGGGCCCGTTCCCCGCCGGACATCTCCAGCACGCCCCGGTCGGCCAGATTGGCCAGCCCCACGCGGCCCAGGGCCTCGCGCGCGGCGGCTTCGGCCGCTCCCGCCGCCAGATGCGGCGCGCCGAGGCTGGCCACCTGCCACGCGGCCAGGTTCCAGCCCACGCGGCGCTCCTGTGGCAGATAGCCGGCCAGCCGCGACCGGTCGCCGGGGCTCAAACCGTGAAGGGGCCGCTCGCCCAGATGCACCTCACCGCTCTCTATGGGCGTCAGGCCGAGGCCCGCGCGCAGCAGCGTCGTCTTGCCCGCGCCGTTGGGGCCGAGGATGCCGACCACCTCGCCGGGCTGCACGGCCAGCGAGACATCGTGCAGCACGCGGGTCTTGCCCTGCAGCGCGCTGACGCCATTGAAGGTCCAGGCGGCGCTCATGTCCGCCAGCTCCGCGACGCCCGCCAGGCCACCAGCGCAAACAGCGGCGCCCCGAACAGGGCGGTGACCACGCCCAGCCTCAATTCCTGCTCTGTCGGGATCAGCCGCGCCGCCAGGTCCGCCGCCGCCAGCAGCGCCGCGCCGGCCAGGGCCGAGGGCAGCAGGGTGCGGCCCGGATCATTCTTCACGGCGGCCCGCACCAGATGCGGCGCGGCCAGGCCCACGAAGCCGATCACCCCCGCCGCCGCCACCGCCGCGCCGGCCAGCAGGGCCGCGCCCGCCACCGCGCAGGCCCTTAAGCGCGCCATCGGCAGGCCGGACATGGCCGCCGTCTCCTCACCGAGGGTCAGCATGGTCAGGCCGCGCCCCGAATAGAGGCAAAGCCCGGCCCCGATCACCATGGGAATGGCCGCGCGCCAGATGTCGCCCCAGTCGCGGTTGGCGACCGAGCCCTGCAGCCACGACAGCATCTCCGCCGTGGTGATCGGCGAGGGCGAAAGGTTGAAGGCCAGCGCCGTCAGCGCGCCGCCCAGGGCCGACAGCGACACCCCGAACAGGATCAGCGTCTCCGGCTCCTTGAACCGCGCCGCCAGTCCGACCAGCAGGGCGCCGGCGACCAGGGCGCCGATCAGCGCCGCGCCCTCGACCATGCCGGCCACCGAGGCCAGGCCCAGCGACAGCGCCAGCGCCGCCCCGAACCCCGCGAACGACGACACCCCCAGCACGCCGGGCTCCGCCAGCGGGTTCCTCAGCAGGCCCTGCATGGCCGCGCCGGCCAGTCCCAGCCCACCGCCGACCAAGGCCGCGACCAGGGCGCGCGGCGCACGGATCGACCACAGCACCTCGCCCACCGCCGAACGGGGCCGTGCGAAGGCTTCCGAATATTGCGCCAGCGACAGCGGCGTCTCGCCCAGGAAGGTGGCCGCGATGACCACCAGGACCAGGGCTACGGTCAGCAGCAGGATGAAGGTCAGCCGGTTCATTTCGGCGCCTTCTCGGCCAGCGACAGCGCCCCATCGGCGGCGAACCATCCGGGGCAGCCCAGCTCCGACCCCGGCAGCGAGGCGACCGCGCGTCCGGCCATCACCCGCTTCATCGCCCCGTGGCGCCCGATCCCCCAGCGGTCGTTGACCTGGGCGAAGCCGTCGAAGAAGCCCATGATGATGGCGACGGGCGGCGACAGCACGAGCTCTTCCAGGGAAAGCTGTGAATAGCTTGGGGTTTTCACGCCGTTGCTCATCCCGGCCGCGCCCATGATCGCGTCGACCAGCGTGCCCGATCCCGCCGTAAACCCGCTGGGCGTCACATAGACCCCGCTGCGTCCGCCCCAGGCGCCGTGCGCCCTGGCCAGCTTGGCGTCCATGCTCGCGATCAGCGCCTCGCCGGCCTCGCGCCGGTCCAGCGCGGCGGCCACGATGCGCAGATTGGCCCGCACGCCCTCGAAATCGTTGGCCTCCTGGATGCTGACCACCCGCATGCCCCGCCGGGTCAGCATCTGGGACAGCCGCGCATCCCCGCCCCAGAACCGCACTACAACCTGCGGCCCCGCCGCCAGCACCGATTCGGTCGTGACCCGGCGAAGCGGCAGCCCCCTGGCCTGCTCCCTGAGCCAGCTGTCCCCATCGTCCGCACGGTATGAAAGGCCGACGATGTCTTCGCGTGGGCTTAGCGCCAGCACGAACTCGTCGGAACATTGGTCGAGGGACATCACGAGCGGTCCGGCCTGCGCCACACCGCCGAACGCCGTCATCGCCGCGAGCGAGATCGCCGCGGCCAGTCTTCTCAATGGCGTCAAAACGTCAGTCCGTGACAAGCCCGTACAACAGACTGTCCAGCATCACCGCCTGCAGCTCAGCCGCCGGCGCCCAGTGGAAGCCCGACTTGACGATGAGCAGGGAAACCAGGCCGTGGCAACCCGCCCACAGCGCCTGCGCCGCGCTCTGCGCCGTTCCGGTGCGCAGGCGCCCATCGGCGGCGATCTCATGCACGACGCCGGCGAACTTCTCGAAGCAGCGCTCGCCCAGCCCCTGGGTCGCCGCCTGGCGCTCCATGGTGATGGCTCCGGTCGCCGGCGCGCAGAATACCAGCAGGTAGGCGTTGGGGTTTTCCAGCGCGAAGCTCATGTAGGCGTCCAGCATCAGCCGCACGCGGCTGACCGCGTCGATCGGCTGGGCGGAAATCTCGGTGTTGATGGTCAGCAGCCGCTCGATGGCCAGGTCGCAGATCTCCAGCAGGATCGCGTCCTTGTCGGCGAAGTGCATATAGAGGGCGGTGGAGGACACCCCCACCTCGTCGGCGATCTTGCGGATGGTGGCGCCTTCATAGCCCTCGGCCACGAAGATGCGTTCGGCGGCGTCCAGGATCTCGGCGCGGCGCAGATGGCCGTCGCCCTTGGCCTTGCGGGCCGACTTCTGTGGCTTCTTCAGCACTGTCGTCACGGCCTACCCCAGTCTTGTTTCCTGCCCTGAACCCCTCCCCCCGGAGGTGTTCAGGCCCCTTTTGTCGCCGCGTCGCGCCTGTCGCCAAGCCGCGCGCCGTGCAGACACTAAACGTGAATCACCCAATGGCCGCAAGGCGATACGCTTAGCGGGGGCTGGACGGCCCGCGATCTGAGCGCGTATCGAGCGATTGATGACCGCTGGACCTCCCAAGATCGCCGCCGAGCCTTCGACGCTGCGCACCGTTGCCTGGCCCGACTATGCCCTGGTCGACAGCGGCGACGGCAGGAAGCTCGAACGCTACGGCCAATACCGCGTGGTGCGGCCCGAGCCGCAATGCCTGTGGCGTCCCCATCTGGCCCCTGAAGCCTGGGAGAATGCCGACGCCGTCTTCGATCCGAGCGACGAGGAAGAGGCCGGCCACTGGCGCTTCTCCAAGCCGCCGGCCGAGACCTGGCCGCTGTCGTGGCGCGGCGTGAAATTCCACGGCCGCTTCACCAACTTCCGTCACCTGGCCTTCTTCCCGGAACAGGCCGCCAACTGGGACTGGCTGGATCAGGCGGTGCGTAATCAGGCGCGCGGCGCATCCGAGCCCCCGCGCGTCCTCAACCTGTTCGGCTACACCGGCGTCGCCAGCCTGGTCTGCGCCGCCGCCGGCGCGGCCGTCACCCACGTCGACGCCTCCAAGAAGGCCATCGGCTGGGCGCGCGAGAACGCCGCCCTGTCCGGGATGGAAGACAAGCCCGTCCGCTGGATCTGCGAGGACGCGCGCCGCTACGTCCAGCGCGAGGACCGCCGGGGGTCGAAATACGACGGCATCATCCTGGACCCGCCCAAATACGGCCGCGGCCCCACCGGGGAAGTCTGGCGGCTGTTCGAGGATGTGCCTGAGTTGGTGCGCCTCTGCGCCGGCCTACTGTCGGACAACGCCGGCTTCCTGATCCTCAACGCCTACGCCGCGCGCATCTCCGGCCCCGCCCTGGCCGGCCTGCTGGCCGATTCGATGCCGCAACGCGGCGGGCGCATCGACTGGGGCGAACTGGCCCTGGTCCAGGAAGAGGGCGATCGCGAGATCGGCCTCAGCTTCTTCGCCCGCTGGAGCCGGACGTGAGTTCCAATAAGCTCCGCTCATCCCGACGAAAGTCGGGATCCATACCGAGTCTGCGGAGCGGTATTGGTCGCAATATGCCGGGCTCCACGCATTCCCCTCTGCTGAGCCCTTGTCTGCGCCGCCCCATGGATCCCGACTTTCGTCGGGATGAGCGGATGGGGAGAAGTTGATGACTGATCCGGAAACCCGCGTCGTCACCTCGCTGAGCAACGCCACGGTCAAGGCCGTGCGCGCCCTGCATATGCGTAAAGTCCGCGAGGAAACCGGCCAGTTCATCGCCGAGGGCCTGAAGATCGTCACCGAGGCCGTGGAACTCGGCCATGCGCCCCGGATCCTGATGTATGGCCGCGACGCCGCCGACCATCCGCTGCTGCAGGCCGCCGCCGAGGCCACCCGCCAGGCCGGCGGCGAGGTCATCGAGGTCAACCGCGACATCCTCGAGAAGGTCTCGCGCCGCGAAAACCCCCAGGCCGTGGTCGGCGTCTTCGCCCAGGCCTTCACCGACCTGACCGCCATCGACCCCAGGTCCAACAGCTGCTGGGTGGCGCTGCAGGCCGTGCGCGACCCCGGCAACCTCGGCACCATCATCCGCACCGCCGACGCGGCCGGCTGCGGCGGCGTCATCCTGGTCGGCGACACCTGCGATCCCTTCTCCGTGGAGGCCGTGCGCGCCACCATGGGCAGCTTCTTCGCCGTCAAGATCGCGCGCGCCACGGTGGAGGAATTCATCGCCTGGCGCGGGTCCTGGCCCGGCTCCGTGGTCGGCACCCTGCTCACCGCCACCACCGATCACAGGTCCGCCGCCTATGTCTCGCCGACGCTCATCCTGATGGGTAACGAACAACAGGGCCTGCCCCCCGAACTGGCCGCCGTCTGCGACGTGAACGTCAAGATCCCCATGCGCGGCCGCGCCGACAGCCTCAACCTGTCGGTGGCCACGGGGATCATGATCTATGCGGTGACGGGCTAGGCGACGGCGGCGGCGGCCGGCGTTCCGTCCAGGGCGGCTTCGATGGCGGCGTAGAGAGCCTCGGCCGACAGCGGCTTGGCCACGTGGCCGTCCATGCCGGCGCTGAGATACTCGGCGACCTGATGGCTCATGACGTTGGCGGTCACCGCCAGGATCGGCGCGCGGGAAAGGCCCCGCGCCGCCTCATCGGCGCGGATCCGCCGGGCGGCTTCCACGCCACCCATCTCCGGCATCTGAATATCCATGAGGATCAGGTCCCATTCGGCGCGCGAACGGGCCTCGACCGCTTCGCGGCCGTTCTCGACCATGGTCAGGTCGAGATTCAGGGGCGCAAGCAGCGCCGCCAGCACGCGCTGGTTGATCGGATTGTCCTCCGCCGCCAGGACGCGGATCGTCGCGCCTGTCGCCACCGGCATGGGCCCAGCGACCGGCGCCGGCTCGGGCCGACGCCCCGCGACACGCCGGACCAGTGGCAGGCGCAGCCGGAAGGATGACCCGGCCCCCGGCGTGCTCTCCACCTGGATGTCTCCGCCCATCAGCCCGGCCAGCTCCCGGCAGATGGCCAGGCCCAGGCCCGAGCCGCCGTGCTGGCGGGTGTTGGAGGCGTCGATCTGCGAGAACTTGCTGAACAGCCGGGGGACCTCCTCGGCCGCGATGCCCGGGCCGGTGTCGCGCACGGTGAAGACCAGACTGTTGGCGTCCGTTTCCACATGCAGGCCGACCTCGCCCACCTGGGTGAACTTGACCGCGTTGGACAGCAGGTTCAGCAGCATCTGCCGCACCCGCGACCCATCACCGGACCAGACGCCGGTCGCCGCGGCGTCGATCGTACAGTTGAGGGTCAAGCCCTTCTCGGCGGCGTTGTCGGCGAAGATGGCGATGGCGCGCCGCGCCAGGATATCCGCCTCGAACTCGCCCTCCACCAGGTCGAGTCTGCCCGCCTCGATCTTGGAGAAGTCGAGCACGTCGTTGAGGATCTGGAGCAAGGCCTCGCCGGACTCGCGGATGGTGGCCAGCCGTTCCAGCTTGGCCGGCGCCGTCTCTTCGGTCTGCAGCACCTGCACCATGCCCAGCACCCCGTTGAGGGGTGTGCGGATTTCGTGGCTCATATTGGCCAGGAACTGAGACTTGAGGCGATTGGCCGCCTCCGCGGCCTCGCGCTCCACCCGGGTCTGCACCAACTCGCCCTGCATGCGCTGGGCGGCCAGGGCGTTGTCGTGGAAGACGCCCAGCGCCCGCGCCATCTCGCCGATCTCATCGTTGCGCTGCTGGAAGGGCGGCGGGGTGGAGAGCTGGCCTTGGGCGAGCCGCCTCATGGCGGTGGTGAGTCGCGCCATGGGCCTGACAAAGCGGTGCGCGAGGAAGGCGCCCGTGACCAGGGCCAGGCCGAGGACCAGGACCATCAGGGCGACGACCCCATAGTAGCGCCCTTCGGCCACCACCGCCTGGCGCTTGGCATGATCCTCGGCCATGTCCAGGGCCGTATCGGCGATCGCCACCATGGCGTCGAGCACGGGAGTGGTCTCTTCCATCCAGTCGGTTCCGGTGACGCCGGGCCTGCGCCCCGCCTCCAGGTCATCGAGGATCGTCGCGCGTCGCTTGACCATGTCGCCGAAATAGAGCCGATCCACGCGCTCCACCGCCGCCTTCAGCTTGGGCGTGGTTCCGGCCAGCCCGGCGTCGTGCTGCAACAGCCGCCATGGCACTTCGATCTCGCCCTGCAGTTCCGCGAAGGCCTGCAGCCGGCGGCTCGACAGGGGCACCCCTTGGGCCAGCGCCTCGGCAAGACGCAGCCGATCGGTGCCGGCCGTGGCGCGTACCGACCAGGTCAGCCGTTTGACCCTCATCAGCCGGGCCAGCACCGGATCCTGGGCCCCGACCTCGTCGGCGAGCGTGTCGGAGATGTCGGCCAAGGCGCTTACCAGCGAGTCGTCGGCGGCCACCCACTCGACCGCCAGGCCGCCCGGCCGCTCGTCCCGGGGCCGTTGCAGCGCCAGATCCGCCCGCTGCCGCAGCGCCTCCAGGCGCGCGCGCCTTGCCGCCAGGTCAACCAGAACCTTGTCGCCCGCCGACAGTTGCGCTCGGGACAGCTTGACCATCGCGGCGTCCAGCGCGGGACCGGAAATCGAGCGCAGGCCAGCGATCTCGTCATGGCCGGCAAAGTCCACGGGCGTGGTTGTCGCCAGGGCCGTGTTGACGGTCCCGCGCTCCACCCGCAGGGTCTGCATCGCCAGGAAAAGATCGCGCGAGATGTTCACCAGCTCGCGAGCGCGCACCGCGACCTGGCGGCGCTCGTGGACGTATGACGCCGTCAGCGCGAACGTCACCACGAGCAACAGCGCCGTCACGGCGATGATTGTCTGAAACAGCAGACTGAGACTAAACGCGCGCTTCATCGGGTTCCGTGAACTGGACTCGGGCGTCGATATAGCAGCGAAGGTATGAGAGGGGATTTAACCCGGCCCGCCTTCCTCCTTCCTCCTTCCTCCTTCCGAGGGCACGATGACGCGGACAGGGACAAGTAGGGAATCCCGCCGTCGGCGCGATCCCCGTGCGCCGTGAAAAGGCGTGGCCAATCAGTCAGACTGACCGGCCACGGCCCCGTCCAGTTCTGCAAAGCAGCCGTGACACGGAACGAACCGTGGGCAAGAGCCCGCTCGGCCGGCCCGCTGTGATGCTTCGCTTGATGAAATTACTGCTGCAGGACCTTTTTGGCGCTCGGGCGCTCGCTCACGTGCTGGAACCATTGGCCGAGCTTGCCTTTGCCGGCGAGGATCGCCTCGCCCTCCGGCGTCAGGCGAAGCCAGTCGAAGTGCGGCATGAGGCGAATGTCGGCAAGGCTGTAGGTGTCGCCCGCGAGGTAGGGCGCTGAGATCAGAGCCTCGATCGCCTCAGCACAGCAGCGCGCCATGGGCACGGCTGCCTCGACCCGAACAAGGTCGCAGGGCCGGCCGAAGAAGCTCGTTGCGATCAACCGCTCGAAGCCGATGGCGCCGCTCCAGGACTCGAAAAGATAGCAGTCAATAATGCCGAGGATCTGGTTCATGCGCGCCGCTTCGTGCGCACTCGCCGGCTGGAGTGCCGGACCCGAAAAGGCCTGATCCACATAGCGCAGGATGGCCTGGGTTTCGTAGAGCATGAAGCCGTCATGTTCGAACGCCGGCACGCGGCCGAACGGGTTGCGCGCCATATGCTCGGGCGCCTTGAAGGGCGGCAATACTTCGATCAACTCGTAGTCCACCCCTTTTTCGGCAAGACCCAACATCGCCCCGCGCACATTGGGGCTGCCTGACATGCCATACAGTTTGACACCCATTCCCATCTCCCTTTTTTGAAGTCCTGCCGACCCAGGCGGCCCCGACCACTTGCGTCACGATAGTAATCGAACTTGCGTGATGCAAGTACAATATGGTAAGGATGCAGAATGTTGGGACGATATTATCCCGGTCAGACTTGCTCTGCCGCAGGCGCTCTGGAGCTGGTGGGCGAGCGGTGGAGCCTGTTGATCCTCCGCGACGCACTCTTTCGCGGGCACACCCGCTTCTCCGATTTCGAGCGTAGCCTTGGCATCGCGCCGAACATCTTGACCAAGCGATTGGAGAGCTTCGTCGCTGACGGCTTGATGGTGTTGGGCGCCCCGCCGGGGGAAGCGCGTGAGTACCGGCTCACTGAAAAGGGGCGGAGTCTCAAGTCTATCATTGTCGCGCTGAACGACTGGGGTGATCGATGGTTACAGCCAGGCCCGATCGACTATGTCCATGCGGGTTGCGGGGGGGTGATCAAACAGACCTTCGCATGCGAGTGCTGTGCGAAGGACGTCGCACTCGATGAAATTGGCGTGCGACGGAGGAACGTCTGATCTGAACGACTCCGTCGAACAGACCGGTGATCGTGCAGAGATGGTCGTCGAATGAAGCCTGGGCCCCGAGACGCTTCGCGCTGAGGGAGGGCCGACTAGCTCGCTCCCTTAGGCGCCGTGCGCTAATCATCAAGCCAAGGAGTCCCACCCCATGCCATCCCCCATCCGAATCCTCGGCTTCGCCGGTAGCCTGCGCAAAGCCTCCTACAACCGCTCGCTGCTGGCCGCCGCCAAGGCTCTGGCGCCCGCCGACATGACGGTGGAGATCTTCGACCTCATCGACGTATCCCTCTACAACGCCGACGTGGAGGCGCAGGGCGATCCGCCGGCCGTGGCCGCCTTCAAGGCCGCTATCCGGGCCGCCGACGGGGTGCTGATGGTGACGCCGGAGTACAACCACGGCGTTCCGGCCGTGACCAAGAATGCCGTCGACTGGGCCTCGCGGCCGCCGCGTGACGCGGTGCTGAACGCTAAACCGATCGGGATCATCGGCGCCTCGCCCGGCGCGACCGGCTCGGCGCGCGGCCAGAGCCAGCTGCGCCAGGCCTTTGAGTTCACCAACTCCTACTGCATGCCCCAGCCGGAAATCCTGGTGTTCCGGGCGCATGAGAAGTTCGACGCCGATGGCAATCTCACCGACGACGCCACACGAACTTTTCTCCGGAAATATATGGAAGCGCTGGGGGTTTGGGTCCGACGCTTCGCATAGAGCACCGCTCCGATAGAATCGGAGCGGTGCTCTAGCTATTTGTCTTGTCGCGCTTTTCGGCGGCGAACCGGTATCCACTTCGCCGGAAAGCGCTCTAGGTGTGGAGCCTCAACAGGTTGTCCTCGGTTAGGCCGAGGCGGCTGATGGGTGTGGCGGAGTTTATCCCGCCGTGTGGCCGCTGCCAGTTGTAGCGGTGTAGCCAGTAAGGCAGCTCGGCGGCGCGCTGGTCTGAGGTGGTGTAGGCGTGAGCGTAAGCCCATTCCCGTAGCGCGGTCTGGATGAAGCGTTCGGCCTTGCCGTTGGTTT
>JAQGIP010000018.1 GCA_028291055.1 Caulobacter sp. | reverse complement strand
TGTGGCCAGGGCGGCGGTGACGCCAACAGCAGCGCGCCTGCCGCTCCGGTCGCCGCCGCGCCGGCCGCCCCCGCTCCGGCCCCCGTGGCCGCGCCGGCTCCGGTGGCTGCCGCCCCGACGCCCACTCCCGCCGCCCCCGCGCCCGTCGCCCGTGCTCCGGAAGCGCCGCGTTCCGCGCCGTCGAACCAGCCGCTGGGCAGTCAGACCCGCACCTATGAGCCCTCGCGCGAACGCCGCGACGACCGGCCCAGCACCACGACCTATCGTCCGGACCGCAACGAAGGCGCCTCGTTCAACCAGCGCGCCCCGCGCCCCGACGCCAACGCCAACTTCGGCCAGCGGGCGCCGCGTCCGGAAGGCGCCGGCGGCTTCACGCCGCGGCCGCCCCAGGGCGACCGTCCCCAATCGCGCGATGGCGGCGGCGGCGATCGTCCGCCCCGCGCCGGCGAGACCGTCCGCTATTCGGCCAACGCTCCGCGTCCCGCGCCCGGCGCGCGTCCCGGCGATCGTCCGGGCGGCCCGCGTCCGCCGCGTCCCGGTGTCGGCGCCGCCGCGCCGGCCACCCCTGAAATCACCCGCGCCGTGCGCCAGGCCCCCCGGCCCGGCGGCGGCCTGACCGATCGCCGTCCCGACGACAGCGATGACGATCGTCGCGGCAAGCCCGGCGCCCCCGGCGCCAAGCCGCCCCTGCGCGGGGCCGGCAAGGGCCAGCCCCAGCGCCGCGAAGGCCGCCTGACCATCCAGACGGTGGTCGGCACCGGCGAGGACGCCGTCGAGCGCATGCGTTCGCTGGCTTCGGTCCGCCGGGCCCGCGAACGGGAAAAGGAAAAGCGTCGCGGTGGCGGCCAGGAAGCGGCCAAGGCGGCCCGCGAAGTGGTCATCCCCGACATCATCACCGTGCAGGAACTGGCCAACCGTATGGCCACCCGCGGTGTCGAGATCATCAAGTTCCTGATGCGTCAGGGCCTGATGCTGAAGATCAACGACGTCATCGACAACGATACCGCCGAGCTGGTGGCCACCGAATTCGGCCATACCGTGAAGCGCGTTTCGGAAGCCGACGTCGAAGAAGGCTTCATCGGCGCCGAGGATGTCGACGACCACCTGGAACCGCGTCCGCCCGTCGTGACCATCATGGGCCACGTCGACCACGGCAAGACCTCGCTCCTCGACGCCCTGCGCGCCACGGACGTGGCCGGCGGCGAACACGGCGGCATCACCCAGCATATCGGCGCCTATCAGGTGCGGCTGAAGGACGGCCAGAAGGTCACCTTCCTCGACACCCCCGGCCACGCCGCCTTCTCGGCCATGCGGGCGCGCGGCGCCAATGTGACCGACATCGTGGTGCTGGTCGTTGCCGCCGACGACGGCGTCATGCCCCAGACCATCGAGGCCATCGCCAACGCCAAGGCCGCGGGCGTGCCGATCATCGTGGCCGTCAACAAGATCGACAAGCCGGACGCCAACTCCACCCGCGTCACCAACGAGCTGCTGCAACATGAGATCGTTGTGGAAAGCCTGGGCGGTGAAACCCAGATCGTCGAAGTCTCCGCCAAGGAGAAGATCGGCCTGGAAGAGCTGCTGGAACGCATTCTGCTGCAGGCCGAGCTGCTCGACCTGAAGGCCAACCCCGACCGCGCCGCCGACGGCAGCGTGATCGAGTCCAAGCTGGACAAGGGCCGCGGCGCCGTGGCCACCGTGCTGGTCAAGCGCGGCACCCTGAAGCGCGGCGACATCGTCGTGGCCGGTTCGCAGTGGGGCCGCGTGCGCGCCCTGCTCAACGAGCGCGACGAACAGCTGACCGAGGCCGGCCCCTCCACTCCGGTGGAAGTGCTGGGCCTGGACGGCACGCCGACCCCCGGCGAGCCCTTCGCGGTGGTGGAAAACGAAGCCCGCGCCCGCGAGCTCACAGAATACCGGGTGCGCGTGAAGCGCGAGCGCAGCGGCGGCACCCCCACCTCGGGCGGCACCACCATGGCCGAGATGATGGCCAAGCTGCAGGACAAGAAGCTCAGCGAGCTGCCCCTGGTCATCAAGGGCGATGTACAGGGTTCGGTCGAAGCCATCATCGGCTCGCTCGACAAGATCAGCACCGACGAGGTCCGCGCCCGCATCATCCACTCCGGGGCCGGCGCCATCAACGAGAGCGACGTGCTGCTGGCCAAGGGCGCCGGCGCCTCGCTGCTGGGCTTCAACGTCCGCGCCAGCCGCCAGGCCCGCGACCTGGCCGAGCGCGAGGGCGTGGAGATCCGCTACTATGCGATCATCTACGACCTGCTGGACGACATCAAAGGCGTGCTCTCGGGCATGCTGGCGCCCATCCAGCGCGAAACCTTCCTCGGCAACGCGGAAGTGCTTCAGGTGTTCGACATCTCCAAGGTCGGCAAGATCGCCGGTTGCCGGGTCACCGAGGGTGTTGTCCGCAAGGGCGCCAAGGTGCGGATCGTTCGCCAGGATATCGTCGTCCTCGAACTGGGCACCCTGCAGACGCTCAAGCGCTTCAAGGACGAGGTCAACGAGGTGCCGGCGGGCCAGGAGTGCGGCATGCACTTCCAGGGCTTCCACGACATCCGCGCCGGCGACCAGATCGAGTGCTTCACGGTCGAAGAGATCCAGCGCACCCTCTAGGCGCGCGGGGTTTCCGCTTTGAGATGTGCGAGGCGCGGAGGGCAACTTCCGCGCCTTTGCCTTTTGGGGGATGACGCGTGCGGGTAGGCGGCAATATCGATATGAACGAGGGCACGCGGGCTATGCGCTTCTCCCCCCGCAACATTGTCACCTGGGTTAGCCTCGCCTTTGGCCTGGGCGGCCTCCTGTGGTTCCAGTTCATTGTCCACCGCCCAAATCGCCCCGGAGATTGGTTCATGCCGATCTTCATCATCGCGCTGTGCGTGTATGTTTCCGTTCTCCTGATCTGGCGAAGGCGGTCTACCCTGAGCAGGTCGGGTCAACCAAAGCGCCTAGCCGTCTCTTATTCGATTGGCGACGAGGGTATGGCCATCGTCCAGCCGCACGCCGATCTCGTGATAAAATGGCCCAGCCTTTTGCGGCTGCGCCTTATGCGCGCCCACTGGGTAATCGAGAACGGCGGGATGCGTTATGTCCTGCCGCGTAGGCTATTCGACTCGCCGCAGCACGAGCGGGAATTTATCGCCACCACCCTGGCCCACATGACGCCCACGGCTCGGGCCAAGAGCGCCGCCGCCACTAAGTTCGCCGCCTGGGAGTGACTGACGACCAATTACCGACCGCTGGTCAAAATCTGCGAGCGCGCTAGACTTGGCGCATGGGTCGCTTTGAGCGCCGCATTTCCAGGAAACTTCCACATGGCTACCGAGACCAAGCCCAACTTCCTGCTCGCCATCCTGGCCGGCGGCCTGATCGCCGGCTTCATCGACATCTTCACGGCGATGATCACCTTCCACATGACCTTCCCCCAGTTCACCCAGGTCCTGTCGATGGGCTGGCTGGGCCGGGCGGGGGTCAAGGCGGCGGGCGGGCCGGAGATCATGGCCATCGGCTTGGCCTCCCACATGGCGCTGGCCCTGATCTTCGCGACCGTCTTCTGCTTCTTCGCCCAGCGCGCCCCGGAGATGCGCCGCCACCCCATCGTCAGCGGTCTGGTTTTCGGCCTCTGCGTCTATGCGGTCATGAACGCCATCGTGCTGCCGCTGTCGGCCTTCGGAATCAGCAAGTCGATGGCCGATCCGAAGATCGCCCTCATCGGGATACTGGAACACATGATCCTGATCGGCCTGCCGATCTCCTTCTCCGCACAGCGGTTCCTGGGCAAACCCGCCTAGGACTGCATCCGGCAGGCCGCCAATCCGCCGTCATCACCGACCATAGTCCGCGCCATGACCCGTACTCGCCATCTGCCGACCCTCGCCTTCGCCCTGACCCTCAGCCTGCTGGCGGCCTGCGCCAGTGTCGCGCGCGTGGATGCGGGCGGTGACGTTCACGCCTTCCTGGTCTCGGTGCGCGACAACGACCGGCAGGCCTTCGAACGCTATGTGGACCGCCCGGCTCTGAAGGCCCAGATGGAGAGCCGCATCGTCCAGGCGGCGCGCGACCCTCGACAATCGACCGGAACCAAGGTCGCGGCCCTGCTGCTGGCCGGCCCCGCCGCCGATCTCGCCGGCGACACCCTGGTCCAGCCCCGCGTCTTCCGCGTCGCGGCCGAATATCTCGGCTATTCGCCGTCCACGCCCATCCCCAACCGCCTGGCGATCGCCGGCGCGCTGAAATACCGCCCCGACGGCCGCGTCTGCGCGGTGGCCAAACGCAACGGTCAGTGCCTGTTCGTCTTCACCAACGAGGGCGGGACCTGGAAGCTGACCGGGTTCGAGGGCGACGTGAGCCAGCTCAAAGGCGTCCTGCGCTAGGTTTTGACGCGAGGCCCCGGCGCGGGCTAACCGGGTGGCGATGCCTCAATCGGTCCGCACCGCCTACCGCGAGCGCCTTGCCAGCGGCGACATCCTGCCCGACGCAGCCCAGGCCGCGGCGCTGGACGCCCTGGCCCGGCTGGAGGGCGATCTGGATTCGGCGGGCGAACCGGGCTTTTCCCTGTTCGGGCGCAAACCCAAGGGCCAGAAGGGCGTCTACCTCTGGGGGCCGGTGGGCCGGGGCAAGTCCATGCTGATGGACCTGTTCTTCGACTCAGCCCCGGTGGCTAAGAAGCGCCGCGTCCACTTCCATGTTTTCATGGCGCAGGTCCACGCCCTGATCCGGCAATGGCGCGAGGGCGACGCCGAGGCGCGCAAGGCCGCCTTTAACCACCACAAGGGCGACGACCCCATACCGCCCGTGGCCGACGTCATCGCGTCCGAGGCGCGCCTGCTCTGCTTCGACGAACTGCAGGTCACCGACATCGCCGACGCCATGATCCTGGGCCGCCTGTTCGAGGCGCTGTTCGCGCTCGGGATCACCCTGGTGGCCACCTCCAACCGCCCTCCGGACGACCTCTACAAGGACGGCCTCAACCGCCAGCTCTTCGTCCCCTTCATCGAGATGCTGAAGGAGAAGATGGACGTGGTGGCCGTCAAAGGGCCCAAGGACTTCCGCCTGGACCGCCTGCGCGGCACGCGCCTGTGGCTGGCCCCCAACGATCCCGACAATGAACGCACCTTCGAGGCCCTATGGGCGGACATGCTGGACGGCGCGCCCGAGACCGGCGCGACGCTGGAGGTGCTCGGCCGCAAGCTGCACCTGCCCCGCGCCGCCGGCGGCCTTCTGCGTTCCAGCTTCATCAGCCTCTGCGGCCAGGCGCTGGGGCCCCAGGACTATCTGGCCATCGCCGCGCGCTTCCACACCGTCTTCCTGGAAGACATCCCGAAGCTGACGCCCGACCGCCGCGACACCGCCCGGCGGTTCGTCACCCTGATCGACGCCCTCTATGAGGCCGGCGCCAAGCTGGTCGCCTTGGCCGACGCCGACCCGTCCGACCTCTATCCCAAGGGCGACGGCGCCTTCGAGTTCGAGCGCACGGCCTCGCGGCTCGAAGAGATGCGCTCGGCGGACTGGCTTGAGCGCGAGCGCTAGTAGCGGACCTCGAACAGCAGCGGCCAGCGCTTGCCGGTGACGAACAGCCGATCGTGGGCCGCATCATAGGCGATGCCGTTGGGCACCTCGTCGGGGTCGGTGGCGCCGATGCGGGTGGCCAGGGCGGAGACGTCGATCCAGCCCTTCACCGCGCCGGTCTGGGGGTCGATGCGGGCGATGCGGTTGGTCAGCCAGATGTTGGCCAGGATCTCGCCCTTCACATATTCGAGTTCGTTGACCTTCTCGACCGGGACGCCGTCGGCGGTGACGGTCAGGCGCCGGGTCACCTGCAGGGTGGCGGGGTCGAGAAAGCGCAGCACCGGGGTGCCGTCCGACAGGATGAGGTCGCGCCCGTCCTGGGTCAGCGCCCAGCCCTCGCCCTCATAGCCGAACTGGCCCAGCAGGCCGAAGTCGGCCAGGCTCCAGCGGAAGCCCGCGCCGCCGTGCCAGGTGACGCTGACGATCTCGTCCTTCCAGTCGACGATGCCCTCGCCGAATACCCCGGCCGGCAGGTCGATGCTGTTCAGCACCCGGCCCGTGGCGAGCTCGACCTTGCGGATGCTGGACCGGCCCTCCAGACCCGTGCTTTCGAACAGCAGGCCGTCTTGGAAGAACAGGCCCTCGGTGAAGGCGGCCGGGTCATGCGGATAGGACTGGACGACCCGCACAGGCACGACCGGGATTGCCGCCCACGCGCCCACCGGCGTGAGCGCCAGCAGCCAGACGATCAGCAGGGCAAGGCGCGGGACGGCTCGGCTCATCGCCCGACAGTGTCGCTTGCGCCAGGCGGTATCAAGGCCGCATCAGGCGCGCAGGCTTTCGACCAGGTCCCGGGCGTAGGGGCGCAGTTCCGCGAACCCGCGCACGA
The DNA here is from genome assembly GCA_028291055.1 of Caulobacter sp. GTDB lineage: Bacteria > Pseudomonadota > Alphaproteobacteria > Caulobacterales > Caulobacteraceae > Caulobacter. The sequence goes on along the minus strand of JAQGIP010000018.1, from coordinate 51,595 downwards.
CGATCGTCAGGTCACGCAACGCCCAGTCGTCGGTCAATTCCACCACCGCCAGCGACATGGTCTTGGCCGAGCGCAGCGCCGTGGTGCGTGGCACAATGCCGACTCCCACCCCGCATTCCACCAGCCGGCAGACGGCGTCGAAGCTGCGCAGCTGGACCCGCAGCCGCAGAGGCCGCCCCTCGCGCGCCGCCTTGCCGGCCAGGAAGCGTTGCAGGGACGACGCGCGGTCGAGGCCCACCAGGTCGCAATCCAGCACCTCGCCGAAGGTCACGGCGTCCCGCGTCGCCAGCGGATGGCCCTTGGCGGTGACCACCACGAACCGGTCCGTCCGAAAGGGGAAGGCCTCCAGGGCGCCCACATCCACGGTGCCGGCCACTATGCCCACGTCGCCCACGCCCTCGGCGATCAGGCCGACGATCTCGTCGGACAGCCGCTCCTCCAGATCGACGCTGACGTGGGGGTGATCGGCCAGGAACTTGCTCAGCGCCTCGGGCAGGAATTCGGTCAGCGCGTTGGTGTTGGCCAGCAGCCGCACCTCGCCCGCCGCGCCCTCGGCGAAGGCGCCGAGGTCTTCGCGCAGCCGTGCGCTCTGGTCGAGAATGGTGCGGGCGTGCTTGAGCAGCATCAACCCCGCCGGCGTCGGCGTCACCCCCCGCCGCGAGCGGGTGAGCAGCGGCGCGCCCAGCGTCTGCTCCATGCCCCGGATGCGGGTGGAGGCGGCGGCCAGCGCCAGGGCGCTGCGCTCGGCGCCATGGGTGATGGAGCCCGCGTCGATGACGTCGCAGAACAGGCGCAGGTCCGTCAGGTCAAAGCGCATCCTTCGTCTCCCGCGAAGCCACCCTCAAGCAATCACGCATTGTCGCTGGAAAGAAAAGGTTCAAGCTTCGAAATTCGCGAAGGTTCGTCAGGCCGCTCCGGGCCGCGTTGACACCCCTCCGGGTCGGCTTAAAAGCGGGGGCGATCCCGTTCACAACAAGGGCGATGACCATCAGATGACCGAAGCCACGCCCGGCCTGAGAGCCCGCCCCCTGTCGCCGCACATGCAGGTGTGGCGCTGGCACCTGACCATGCTGACCTCGATCCTGCACCGGGCCACCGGCGTGGCCCTCTACGGCGGCGCGCTGATCCTGGCCGGATGGGCGATCGCGCTCGCCTCGGGCCCCGCCAACTACCTGTTCTTCATGACCCTGTTGGGCTCGCCGCTCGGCCGCGTCGTCATGTTCGGCCTGACGCTGTCCATCTTCTATCACCTGGCCAACGGCATCCGGCATCTGGTCTGGGACGCCGGCGCGGGCCTGGACATCAAGACCGCCAACCTGACCGGCGCGGCCGTCATCGCCTTTTCGGTGGCCGCCACCGTGGTGGTGTGGGTGATCGCCTTCATGATGGGAGCGCTCTGATGGCTCTTTCTCCCGGATCCTTCCGCACGCCGCGCGCGCAGGTTCGCGGCCTGGGCGCCGCCAAGCATGGCGCCGGCCACTGGGTCTCCGAGCGGCTGGGCGCGATCGCCCTCGTCCCCCTGGTGCTGTGGGCCGTCTATTCGGCCCTGCGCCTGGCCAGCATCGACTACGCCTCCACCGTGCGCTGGATCCACAACCCGTTGAACGCGGTGCTGGTGGTGCTGCTGCTGGCCGTGGGCTTCATGCACATGTGCTCGGGCCTGCGGGTGGTGATCGAGGACTACTTCCCCAATCCGCTGGGCCGCTCGGCCCTGCTGGCGATCAACGTCTTCGTCTGCGCGCTGGGCGGCGCGCTGGCGATCTTCTCCATTCTGCGCGTCGCGCTGGTCGGGATTTAGAACAGATGGCGGCCTATAAATTCGTCGACCACAGCTTCGATGTGGTGGTGGTGGGGGCCGGCGGCTCCGGCCTTCGCGCCGCGCTGGGCTGCGCCCAGGCCGGTCTTCGCACCGCCTGCGTGACCAAGGTCTTCCCGACCCGCTCCCACACCGTGGCCGCCCAGGGCGGCATCTCCGCCAGCCTCGGCAACATGAGCCCCGACGACTGGCGCTGGCACATGTACGACACCGTCAAGGGGTCGGACTGGCTGGGCGACCAGGACGCCATCGAATACCTGACCCGCAATGCGCCGGCCGCCGTCTATGAGCTGGAGCACTGGGGCGTGCCCTTCTCGCGCACGCCGGAAGGCAAGATCTATCAGCGCGCCTTCGGCGGCATGACCAAGAACTACGGCGAAGGCCCGATCCAGCGCACCTGCGCGGCGGCCGACCGCACCGGCCATGCGATGCTGCACACCATGTACGGCCAGTCGCTGAACTACGCCGTGGAGTTCTTCATCGAGTATTTCGCCCTCGACCTGATCATGGACGAGGGGACCTGCCGCGGCGTCACCGCCTGGAAGCTGGACGACGGCACCCTGCACCGCTTCTCCGCCCAACAGGTCATCCTGGCCACCGGCGGCTACGGCCGCGCCTACTTCTCGGCGACCTCCGCCCACACCTGCACCGGCGATGGGAATGCGATGGTGCTGCGCGCCGGCCTGCCGCTGCAGGACATGGAGTTCGTGCAGTTCCACCCCACCGGCATCTATGGCGCCGGCTGCCTGATCACCGAGGGCGCCCGGGGCGAGGGCGGCTATCTGACCAATTCGGAAGGCGAGCGCTTCATGGAGCGCTATGCCCCCAGCGTGAAGGACCTGGCGCCGCGCGACATGGTCAGCCGCGCCATGACCATCGAGATCCGCGAAGGGCGCGGGGTGGGGCCGAAGAAGGACCACATCCACCTGCACCTCGACCACCTGGACCCGAAGATCCTGCACGAACGCCTGCCGGGGATTTCGGAGACGGCCAAGATCTTCGCCGGGGTCGACGTGACCAAGGAGCCGATCCCCGTCCTGCCGACGGTCCACTATAATATGGGCGGCATCCAGACGAACTTTAACTGCGAGGTGGTCACCCGCCTGGGCGACGATCCCGACAGCGTGGTGCCCGGCCTGATGGCCGTGGGCGAGGCGGCCTGCGTCTCCGTGCACGGCGCCAACCGCCTGGGCTCCAACAGCCTGATCGACCTGGTGGTGTTCGGCCGCGCGGCCGGCCAGCGCTGCGCCGACACCCTGAAACCCGGCGCACGTCTGCCGGAAATGAAGGACGCGCTGACCGACGGCCACTTGGCGCGCTTCGACAGGTTCCGCAACGCTTCCGGCCCCACCCCCACCTCGCACCTGCGGTTGGAGATGCAGCAGGCGATGCAGGAGGACGCCGCCGTCTTCCGTACCGGCGAGACGCTGAAGTCCGGCGTCGCGCGGCTGGAAAAGGTGTGGGCCGCCAAGGCCGACATCGGCGTCAGCGACCGGGGCATGGTCTGGAATTCCGACCTGATGGAAACCCTGGAGTTCGACAACCTGATCGGCCAAGCCATCGTCACGGCGGCCGGCGCCCTGAACCGAACCGAAAGCCGCGGCGCCCACGCCCGCGAGGACTTCGCCGACCGCGACGACAAGGACTGGATGAAGCACACCCTGGCCTGGCTCGACGACCAGACCGGCAAGGTGAAGTTCGAATACCGCCCGGTGCACAGCTACACGCTGAGCAACGACATCGCCTACATCCCGCCCAAAGCGCGGGTCTATTGAGCCGGCGATGACTGAGATGCTCGCCACCCAACCCCTTCAAGCCTTCCGCAGGACCCGTCTCTGATGGTTCAGCTCTCGCTCCCCAAGAACTCCCGCGTCGGCAAGGGCAAGCACCACCCGGCTCCGGCCGGCGCCAAGCGGGTCAAGACCTTCAAGATCTACCGGTACGACCCGGAAGGGACGGAAAACCCGCGCTGGGACACCTATGACGTGGACGTCGACGCCTGCGGCCCGATGCTGCTGGACGTGCTGATCCACATCAAGAACGACATCGACCCGACGCTGACCTTCCGCCGATCGTGCCGCGAGGGCGTCTGCGGCTCCTGCGCCATGAACATCGGCGGCCGCAACACGCTCGCCTGCACCCACGGCTGGGAAGAGGTTCCGGGCAAGGAGGTCCAGATCAGCCCCCTGCCCTCCATGCCGGTGGTCAAGGACCTGGTCCCCGACCTGACCCTGTTCTACGCCCAGTACGCCTCCATCGAGCCCTGGCTGCACACCGACACGCCCGAGCCCCAGAAGGAATGGCTGCAGAGCGAGACCGACCGCGCCAAGCTGGACGGCCTCTATGAGTGCATCCTGTGCGCCTGCTGCTCGACCTCCTGCCCCAGCTACTGGTGGAACGGCGACAAATACCTGGGCCCCGCCGCCCTGCTGCACGCCTACCGCTGGCTGATCGACAGCCGCGACGAGGCCACCGGCCATCGGCTCGATGACCTGGAAGACCCCTTCAAACTCTATCGCTGCCACACCATCATGAACTGCGCCCAGGTCTGTCCAAAGGGCCTGAACCCGGCCAAGGCCATCGCCGAGGTCAAGAAGATGATGATGGAGCGGGTGGTCTAACCACCTCAGCCACGCTGGCCTTGTCAAAAGGTGACGGGGGCGTCAAGTTCCGCCCCTTCTGATCGGAGGGGCCTGTGCAGCCTCAAGACTCCAAGGTTGTGATCGTGGGCGCCGGCCATGGAGGCGGCCTGGCCGCGGCCTATCTGCGCCAGTATGACCACACGGGCCTGATCGTCCTGATCGGCGAAGAACCCATCGCCCCCTATCAGCGGCCGCCGCTGTCCAAGGCCTGGCTCAAGGGCGAGGCGGACGCCGAATCCCTGAAGCTGAAGCCCGACAGCTGGTATGCGGAAAACAACGTCGATCTGCGCCTGTCCACCGTGGTCTCCGAGATCAACAGGGGCGCCAGGACGGTCATCCTCTCAAGCGGCGAGGTCATCGGCTACGACCATCTGATCATCGCCACGGGCGCGCGGGCCCGCGCCCTGCCCATCCCGGGCGCGGACCTGAACGGGGTGCTGGAACTGCGCACCGCCGCCGACGCCGAACGCCTGAAGGCGGCCATCGGTCCGGGCAAGAAGCTGGCCGTGATCGGCGGCGGCTATGTGGGCCTGGAATCGGCGGCCTCCGGTCGCGCGCTGGGCGCCCATGTCATGGTGATCGAGCGCGAGAGCCGGCTGCTGGCGCGGGTCGCCTGCGAGGTGCTGTCGAGCTTCTTCCAGAGCTATCACGAGAAGCAGGGCGTGGCCTTCGAGCTGGGCGCCTCGGTCGAGGCCCTGGAAGGCAAGGACGGCCATATCACCGGTGTGCGCCTGGCCGACGGTCGGCTGATCGAGTGCGATGCGGCCCTGGTGGGGGTGGGCGCAGTGCCCAACGAGGAACTGGCGCGCGACGCGGGCCTGGAGTGCACCAACGGCGTGGTCGTCGATCTGGACGCGCGCACCTCCGACCCGCACGTCTTCGCCATCGGCGACGTCACCCACCGCCCCCTGCCTCTCTATGAGCGGAACTTCCGCCTCGAGAGCGTGCCCAACGCCCTGGACCAGGCCAAGCACGCCGCTAGCGCCATCATGGGCCGCGCGCAGCCGGCGCCGGAAGCGCCCTGGTTCTGGTCCGACCAGTATGATCTGAAGCTGCAGATCGCGGGCATCCCCTTCGACGCCGACGCCATATTGGTGCGCGGCGATGTCGCATCCGCGAAGTTCGCCGTCTTCCATCTGAAGGGCGATCTGGTGCAGGCGGTGGAGGCGGTGAACGCCCCGCCGGAGTTCATGATGGGCCGCCGGCTGCTGGAGCACCGCACCCCCGTGTCGCGCGAGAAGCTTGCGGACACGACTATTTCCATGAAAGAGGTCGCGGTCTAAACCGCGTTCAGATTAGAGACGTCCCGGGGAACCATGGCGAAGATCACCTACATCGAGCACGACGGCACGCAACACGTGATCGACGTCAAGACCGGCCTGTCCGTCATGGAAGGCGCGGTGAAGAACAACATCCCCGGCATCGACGCCGATTGCGGCGGCGCCTGCGCCTGCGCCACCTGCCACGTCTATGTGGACGCGGCGTGGAAGGACAAGACCGGCACGCCCTCGTCGATGGAAGAGTCGATGCTCGACTTCGCCGAAAACGTCGAGCCCACCAGCCGCCTGTCGTGCCAGATCAAGGTCAGCGACGAGCTTGAAGGCCTGGTGGTGCGGATGCCGGAAAGCCAGCACTAGGCGCCAGGCCTAGAACCCCAACTCTCTCTGCTGAGCCCCCGCCGCCTGCACCGCTTCGGGCAGATGGCAGGTAAACGTCGCGCCATGGCCGGGCTCGCTTTCCAGCGCCACCCAACCGCCGTGCAGTTCGACCAGCGCCTTGACCAGGGCCAGGCCCAGGCCGGGGCCTCCGGAGTCCCGTCCGACGAAGCGGTCGAAGATCTTGGCCTGGACGTGGAAGGGGATGCCGCGGCCCGTGTCGGCCACCTGCAGCATCACCTCGCCCGGCATGCGGCGGCCCGAGACAGTGACCGTGCCGCCCGACGGGGTCTGGCGCAGGGCGTTTTCCACCAGGTGATCGACGGTCTGGCCCAGGCGTTTGGCGTCGCCCCGGATCAGGCCCACGGCCTCGTCGGCCTCCACGCTAAGGGTCACGCCCTGGGTCCCCGCCAGGTCGGCCCAGCGCGCGGCGGCGGCGCCCAGCAGGTCGGACACCCGCACCTCCTCGACCTCCAGCGCCATCTCGCCGGCGTCATAGGCGGCCATGTCGAGGACGTCATCGATGGACCGCGCCAGCTGGGCGGCGGCCGTGCGCACGGAGGCGACATAGCCCCGGCCCCGGTCGGTGAGACCGTCGCCGGCGCGTTCCAGCAGTTCCGAATAGCCGATGATGGTGGTCAGCGGCGTGCGCAGTTCATAGCTGACGTTGCCCACGAACTCCCGCTTCAGCCGCTGGGCCTCCGACAGCGCCGCTTCGCGGGCGTCCAGCGCGCTTTCCAGCCGCCGGGTGTCGGTGATGTCGTCGAAGGCGATCAGGGTCGCGCCGTCGGGCAGGGGCCGCGACTGCCAGGCGACGATGCGGTCGTCGGAGGTCTTCACCTCGCCGGTCATCGGCGCGCGGGCCTGGGGATCCGGGTCGGCGACCCGGCCCTTCATGTCGCGCCAGAAGGTGCGGTCGTGCAGGCGCGGCAGGCAGAGCTCGACCACGCCCTCGAAATTGGCGGCGGCGGTAATATCCTCCGGCTCCACGTTCCAGAACCGCGCGAAGGCTTCGTTGTGCAGGCGCAGTCGGCCATCGGCGCCGAACACGGCCACCGCGTCGTTGAGCTTGTCCAGCGTCGCCTGCTGCACCTGGACCAAGGAGTTGAACTGGGCGCTGAGGCGCAGTTCGCCGGTGATGTCGGAGAAGAGGATCAGCAGGCCGCCCATCGGGTGGGGCTGGCGCACCACCTTCAGCGTGCGGCCGTCGGGCAGGCTCCACAGATCGTCCGGCGTCGGGCCCACGGCCTCGTAGTGGGCCAGCTCCTCGCCCTTCCAGGCGGCGTAGTCGGCGGTCTCGGGCAGGCGGCGGCGCTGGCGCAGGCGATCGAGGATCTCGCCATGGGTCGGCCGCTCGGCCAGCCACGCCGGCTCCAGGCCCCAGATGTCGGCGAAGGCGGTGTTGTGGAAGCTCAGGCGCCGCTTCTGGCTGAAGATGGCCACGGCCTCGGCGATGTGGTTCAGCGTTTCGTCGTGGGCTTCCACGTGCCGCTTCAGCGTCTCGCGGGTGTCTTCGATATCGGTGACGTCGTCGGCGAACACCGCCACCCCGCCCCCGTCCAGGGGCTGGGCCACGAACTTGAACGCCCGGCGCCGTCCCGCCACCGGCGCCCAGCGGACCATCTCGCGGCGTTCGCCCAGGTTGGCCGCCTCGGCGGCCAGGGTGTCGGCTTCGCGGTCGAAGGACAGTCCCTTGGCGGCGGCGGCGGCGACGCTGGCCTCGTCCACGGCGGCCAGCCAAGCCTTGTTGGCCCACACCGGCGCCCCATCGGCTCCGGCGATCCAGGCCGGCGCCTCGCGGCCGTCCAGCAGCGTGGCGAAACGGGTGGCGGTGGGCAGGCCCATCTCGTCGCCGGCTCCGGCGGCCAGCTTCAGCCAGGCCTGGGCCCCGGCCGCGCGGCCCTCGACGGAGACGCCGCCATGAGCGCCCCGGGCCTCGAAGGCGCAGGGCTCGCCCCGCTCGATCAGCGCGCGCAGGCGGTTGGCATGGTCGGGGTCGCCGCGCATCAGGGCGTTGATCACCGCCTGGGGCTCAGGCAGCACGCCCAGGGCCGTGGCGCAGGCGGCCAGGCTGTCCTCGCCGGCGGCCAGCACCGGATGGCCGTCCTCGATGCGGATCAGCGCGCTGTCGAAGGCTTCCGCCGAGGCCTGGGCCGATTGCGAGCGGCGCTCCTGGGCGTCGATCTTCGATTGCAGCGCATCAATTCGCGCCTGGGCCGAGCGGCGCCCGGCCAGCGCCCACAGCAGGATGCCGAACGCCAGGCACACCAGGCCGGCCGCTGAGATGGCGGTGAGGGCTATATCCGTGGAAGGCATTGCGCGCCGGTGCGAATCATCTGGAGGCCACAATAGGACGCCCAGGCCTCCCTTGCGACCGGACGCGCTGTCCCAGGGGAAAACGAGCGCCTATCCTGGGGTCATGACCGACTGGACCACCGCCTCCGCCCCGTCCCTGGACGATTTCGCCGCCCTGGGCCGGGCCGCCTTCGACGCCCTGCCGCACACCTTTCGCCGCATGACCGGCGAGCTGGTGTTCAGGGTGGATGATTTTCCGTCCGACGAGATCCTGGCGGAGATGGGGATCGAGGACGGCTTCGAACTCACCGGCCTCTATCAGGGTGTGGACCTGGGCCGCCGCTCGGTGCTGGACCCCGAGCCCCACCCGTCGATGATCTTCCTCTATCGCCGGCCGATCCTGGATGAATGGGCGGAGCGCGGCGACGTCACCCTGGGCGATCTGGTCGCCCATGTGCTGGTCCACGAGATCGGCCACCACTTCGGCCTGTCGGACGAGGACATCGACCGCATCGAAGCCGAGGCCTGATCCGCCGTCAGCCCTGCTGGTGCAGGACCCCGTCGGCATCATGGGCGTGCAGGGTGACGTCGAGGTCGAGACCCCGGGCCTGGTCGGCCAGACGCTGGGCGGCGGCCAGGGCTTCCGTCTGGCTGGCGAAATCGCCCCAGCGCAGGCCCTTGCCGACCACCTTCCAGCGGTCTTCGAAGCGAACGACGCCGTAATGCAGGCTGTCCATGCGTCTCCTCCTTATGCCTGGAGTGCCAAACCGGACTGTGCACCCTCAAGTTCACCCCATTATGGCCGTTTGTCATCCCCCGGAAATCTTGCCGCCGCCCCCCGAAATTTGGGGGACCAAAGTTCGCCGCAAACTTGACGCCGCCGTCATTTAATTTGACCGGCCCCCGTTTCAGGCGGACGGTTGAAGCCTGAGGCGCCGCGTTCAGACGGCCCCGTACCTGGAGGAGCCGGCATGTCGGACAGCAACATCACCAAGGACATGATGTACGACGCCGTGGCGCCGGACGACTTCGAGTCGATGCTGGAGCTGGACCGCTACAACAACCGCTCCACCGCCTTCGACAAGATCATCAGCGCCACCCACGACCATTTCTGGGACCCGCTGGACAAGGCCTACATCGATTTCGACGAGCCCTTCGACATGAAGGCCGAGGCCCTGTTGCCCGACGATCAGGTGATCACCCTGGGCATCCCCTATGTCCGCGACCACCTCGAGGCCACCGGCCGCAAGATCGAGTTCATCAACGAGATGGCGCTGTGGCAATTCTCCTCCATCCTGCATGGCGAGCAGGGGGCGCTGAACCTGTCGGCCAGCCTCTGCCATGTGCTGAAGGACCAGGGCGCCCAGGAATACGCCGCCAACCAGACCCGCGAAGAAGCCCGCCACGTCACCGCCTTCGCCAAATATATCAAGGCCCGCTGGGGCCGGCCGCGCCCCTGCAGCCAGGTGCTGCAGGCCCTGCTGGTGGAGATCATCAGCGCGCCGGAGGTCTATAAGAAGATCATCGGCATGCAGATGCTGGTCGAGGGCCTGGCCATGGGCGCGTTTGCGTCCGGCTACCGCTTCAACCGCGACCCGCTGGCGCGCAAGCTGTTCCAGCTGGTGATGACCGACGAGGCCTTCCACCACAAGTTCGGCAAGATCTGGGCCGACCGCACCGTGCCCAAGCTGTCGGTCGAAGAGCGCAACATGGTCGAGGACTGGGCCGCCCACTGCTTCCAGTCGCTGCTGTTCAACATGGGCTCGCCCATGCAGCAGGCCGACATCTACCGCGACTTCGGCCTGGACCCGGAGAAGGTCATGAGCGGCATGCGCGAGCTGGCCACCGACGAGAAGCGGCGCGAACGGCTGAAGAGCCAGACCAACATCTTCCGGGTGCTCATCAAGACCCTGCTCAACGCCGGCCTGATCACCGAGCGCACCCGCGCCTTCTATGCCGTCTATGTGGACATGGATGAGCTGACCCTGGAGGGCGACCGCATGGTCGGCGACGACATCGCCGAGGAGGGCATCCGTTATCTCCAGGCCATCAACTTCAAGGACCGGCCGGCGGACGGGGTTTCGATCGCGGCGGAATGAGCCGTCCTCCCCAGGCGAGCCTGCAGCGAGCCGGTTGGGGAGGTGGCGCGAAGCGCCGGAGGGGTTTACCGACTCCGACGACTATTCGCGGTGTGGTGCAGGTGTTGATGACGGCACAAACCCAGGCGCCAGAACACGCCCAACCTTTGACTCGGTAAACCCCACCCCGGCTTCGCCGGCGCCTCCCCAGCCGGGTCGCTTGGGCGACCCTGGGGAGGATGGCTCATCCTTAATACAAACTTGACGCCCCCGTCATTTTCTCTTGACGATTTGGGCGTAAGTGGACAGTGTTCAGATGAGGCCCGCCGTACGGGCTCACCCGCCCGTGGCTCGGAGGAGACCCGCATGACCGACAAGAACATCACCAAGGATGCCATGTACGACGCGGTGGCTCCGGACGACTTCGAGTCGATGCTCGAACTGGACCGCTACAACAACCGCTCCACGGCCTTCGACAAGATCATCAGCGCCACCCACGACCACTTCTGGGATCCGCTGAACAAGGACTACATCGACTTCGACGAGCCCTTCGACATGGAGAACCGCGCCCTGGTTCCCGAGGAGATGGTGATCGCGCTGTCGACCGACTATGTGTCCAACCACCTGTCGGACCCCAAGACCCGTATCCGCTTCATCAACCAGTCCTTCCTGCGGACCCTGTCGTCGATCCTGCACGGCGAGCAGGGCGCGCTGAACCTGTCGGCCTCGCTCTGCCACGTCCTGAAGGACCAGGGCGCCCAGGAATACGCCGCCAACCAGACCCGCGAAGAAGCCCGCCACGTCACGGCCTTCGCCAAATACATCAAGGTCCGCTGGGGCCGCCCGGTCGAGTGCGGCCCGGCGCTGAAGGACCTGCTGGTCGAGATCATCGGCGCGCCGGAGGTCTATAAGAAGATCATCGGCATGCAGATGCTGGTCGAGGGCCTGGCCATGGGCGCCTTCGCGACCATCTACAACTGCATCGAAGATCCGGTCGGCAAGCGCCTGCTGCAGCTGGTGATGACCGACGAGGCCTTCCACCACAAATTCGGGAAGATCTGGGCCGACCGCACCATCCCCAAACTCTCGGTCGAAGAACACAACATCATCGAGGACTGGTCGGCCCACTGCTTCCAGACCCTGCTGTTCAACCTGGTGTCGCCGCACCAGCAGATGGATCTCTACGCGGAATTCGGCCTCGACCCCGACAAGGTGGTCGAGGAGTTCGGGAAGATCATGACCGACGAGACCCGTCGCGAGAACATGAAGGAACAGACCAACATCTTCCGCGTGCTGGTGAAGACCCTTCTGAACGCCGGCATCATCACCGAGCGCACCAAGGCCTTCTACGCCATGTATGTCGACATCGAAGAGCTGAAGGCCGAAGGCGACCGCATGGTCGGTGACGACATCGCCGAAGACGGCATCCGCTATCTGCAGGCCATCAACTTCAAGGACCGCGTGGTCGACGCCATCAGCATCGCCGCTGAATAAGCTCTGCCCCTAGCCGTTTTACAGAGCGCCCCGCCGGTCCGCCGGCGGGGCGTTTTGCTGTGTGGTTGACACCGAACGAAAGCGGAACAAAATAGCGGCCGTGGAAGCCGCCCTCGCCTTTGCCGACGCCCTCGAGGTCCTTAGCCGTCCGGAAACCACCGGCGCGGTAACGCGCGGCGCCGCGCGGTTGCTGATCTCCATGGGCTACGCGCCCCTGGCCGAGGTCTGCCTGCCCAACGGCCGCCGGGCCGACCTGATGGCCCTGGGCCCCAAGGGCGACATCGTCATCGTGGAGGTGAAGTCCGGCCGCGACGACTTCCTCACCGACCGCAAATGGGGCGAGTACCGCCCCTACTGCGACAGCTTCTATTTCGCGGTGTCTCCGGACTTCCCGCAGGACCTGTTGCCGGCCGAGCCCGGGCTGATGGTGGCCGACGCGTTCGGCGGCGCGGTGGTGCGCGAGACGGAGAACGTTCCCCTGGTGGGTGCGCGCCGCAAGGCGCTGACCCTGGCCTTCGCGCGGTTGGCGGCGATGCGGAGCTTCTAGGGCGCCTACCTCGGCGCGCGCTTGGCCAGTATCCGCTGCAGGGTGCGGCGGTGCATGTTCAGCCGGCGCGCGGTCTCGGAGACATTGTGGCCGCAGAGTTCATAGACCCGCTGGATATGCTCCCAGCGCACCCGGTCGGCGCTCATCGGGTTTTCCGGCGGGGGCGGGCGGTCGCCGGCCTGGGCCAGCAGGGCGCGGGCCACGTCGTCGGCGTCGGCGGGCTTGGAGAGATAGTCCACGGCCCCGGCCTTCACCGCGGCCACCGCCGTGGCGATGTTGCCGTAGCCGGTCAGCATGATCACCTTGGCGTCCGGGCGGGCCTCGCGCACCGCCTCGACCACCTTCAGGCCCGAGCCGTCCTCCAGCCGCATGTCAAGCACAGCGAAGGCGGGAGCGTGCACCTTGATCGAGGCCAGCGCCTCGCCCACGCCGGCGGCCAGGGCGACCTCGAAGCCGCGCTGCTCCAGGGCCCGCCCTAATCGGGTTCTCAAGGGGGTGTCGTCATCCAGAACCAGAAGGCTCTTGTCCGGCAGTGCAGCGACAGCGTCGACGATTTCGACCATGGGGTGGTTGGCTCCCCGCAAAAGGCTAAACGACAGCGCGATTCAACGCCCGCGCGTGTGGCATCATGTCGCCCCGCGACGCTGAACATCAAGTCCCTTCATAGCGTTCCGCGAATTGATCGCCGATCAGGCCGGCTCATCCCTCTACGTCAGGGTGTCCAGGACGCTGTCGCCATAGCCCTCGGGCCCATCGGAGGCCGGCGCCTCGATGGCGGAGCGGGGCCAGCGGGCGGCGACCACGGCGCCGCCGCGGCGGCCGTTGCGGAAGTCCACCACCGCGCCCGTCCGCTCCAGCAGGGTCTTGGCGATGAAGAAGCCCAGTCCCATGCCGATATGGCCGGTGCGCCCACCCTCGGTCCCCTGGCGGCTGGTCACATAGGGCTCGCCCAGCTTGGCCAGCACCTCGGGCGCGAAGCCCGGCCCGTCGTCGCGCACCTCCACCGACACGGTGCGCGCGTCGAAGCGCGCGGTGACCAGCACCTCCGACCTGGCGAAATCGACCGCGTTCTCCACGAAGGAGGTCATGGCGTGCAGCACCTCCGGCATCCGCCAGATATCCGGCGCGGCGTCGCTGCCGGCGCCGCTGACCACGGCTTCCACCCGCACATCGTGATGGGCGTGGGGCTCGATGGCCTCCTGGACGAACTGCAGCAGGCTCATCCGCTCATGGACCACGTCGCCCTGTTCCGGCGTCTCGGTCAGCCGGCGCAGGATTTCGCGGCAACGCTCGGCCTGGGAGATCAGCAGTTCGGCGTCTTCGCGCACCACCGGGTCGGTGGCGAACTTGGCCATCTCGCGCGAGACCACCGCGATGGTGGCCAACGGGGTGCCCAGTTCATGGGCCGCGGCGGCGGCCAGCGCTCCCAGGGCCGACAAGCGTTGCTCACGCGCCAGCACCGTCTGGGTGACGTTGAGCGCCAACTCCATCCGCGACGCCTCGGTGGCCACCTGCCAGGCGTAGCCGGCGGTGAACAGGATGCCGATGATCCGCGCCGCCACCGCCCCCACCCGGTTGAGCATCGGCGGGTCGAAGGGGACTTCGTTGGGCGACGGCAGGGGCATGGCATGGACCGCCAGGCCGATGGTGGCCGCCACGGCCAGCAGGCAGAGCAGCGCCGCCTGGCGGGCCGGCAGGGTCGCCGCCGCCAGGGTGGCCGGCGCGATCAGCAGCAGGGAGAAGGGATTGAGGATGCCGCCGGTCAGATAGAGCATGCCGCTGAGCTGCAGGATGTCGAAGGCGATCTGCACCGCCGCCTCGCGATCCTCCGCCAGCCGCTGGGTCGAGGCCGACAGCCCCACCAGCAGGTTCACCCAGGCGCTGAGCGCGATCAGGCTGAGGCAGAGGGGATAGTTGGCCGGCAGGTGCAGGATGAGGCCGACCACGCCCAGGGTCACCGTCTGGCCGGCGATGGCCAGCCAGCGCAGCCCCACCAGGGTGCGCAGGCGCAGGCGTCCGCGCCGGAACGCCCCCATCGTCCAGTCGGGGACGTCATCTTGCATGACCCCGCCCTGCGGCCTATCGAGGCCGGGCGCGTCGGCGCTCGAGGAGGACGGTGAGACCATGGCCGCGATAGTTGTCGAGTTTTCCGCCGGAAGCGAGCGTCCTCTCCGCCGCGCGGCCGGGCGCCGCATGATTGGGGCCCTCCAAGCCGGGGCCCCCCAAGCCCAGGCCCCCCAAGCCCGGGGGTGCGCGTGAACCGCCGGATCACGATCATCGTCGCCGCCGTCATGGTCCTGCTGGGCCTGGCGGTCGTCGCCTTCGGCACGGGCGCCTTCAAGCCCCGCCAGCAGGCCGCGCTGGTCGGCGGCCCCTTCGTCCTGGCCGACCAGACCGGCCGCCGGGTCGATGAAAAGGCCCTGAAGGGCAAGTGGAGCGCCGTCTTCTTCGGCTACACCTACTGTCCCGACGTCTGCCCCGGCACCCTGCAGGCCCTGACCACCGTCAGCGACCAGCTGGGCCCACGCGCGGCCAAGTTCCAGATCGTCTTCGTTTCCGTCGATCCGGGCCGCGACACCCCGGCGGTGATCAAGGGCTGGCTGGACGTCAACAAGGCGCCCCCCGGGACGCTGGGCCTGACCGGCACGCCGGAACAGACCGCCGCTGTCGTCAAGGCCTACAAGGTCTTCGTCCAGAAGCAGGGCGACGGGGCCAACTACCTGATGGACCACTCGGCCTACATCTATCTGATGGATCCCAAGGGCCGGTTCGTGAAGGTCATCCCCTACAACCTGCCGCCCGACGAGATCACCACCCAGACCGTCAAGGCCATGCGCGGCGACTGAGCGCACGCGCGCGCCGCCGGGGGAACCATTCAGGCTGGACTTCCTTAATCCCGCACGTGCTATGCTGCGCTGCACAATCGGGAATTCCTAATGCTCTACACCCTGCATGAGGCCACCTACTACGCCGGCGCGCCCGCGCGTCTGGCGGCCCGCATGACCCGCGATTTCTGGAGCTCGCCGCTCAATCCGGCGGCGCAATCGCCGATCGGCCGCCGGCTCTATGCCGCCGCCGATCTCTACGCCAACGTCACCCGCCGCTATGGCCGCCCGGCCTGGGGCATCGACACGGTCAAGGTCAATGGCGTCGACGTGCGCGTGCGCCCCACCACCGTGTGGGAAAGCCCCTGGTGCAAGCTGGTCCAGTTCGACCGCGACATGACCGACATGCGCCGGGCCGGCAAGCTGAAGCTCGACCCCGCCGTGCTGATCGTGGCCCCGCTTTCGGGCCACTACGCCACCCTGTTGCGCGGCACCGTCGAGGCCTTCCTGCCCGACCACGCCGTCTTCATCACCGATTGGTCCAACGCCCGCGACGTGCCGATGCTGGAGGGCCAGTTCGACTTCCACGACTACATCGACCACATCCGCACCATGATGGGCGTGCTGGGCTCGCGCTGCCACGTGGTGGCGGTCTGCCAGCCGGGCCCGCCGGTGCTGGCGGCGGCTGCATTGATGGCCGAGGACAATGACGTGAACCGCCCGCGCAGCATGACCTTCATGGGCTCGCCCATCGACGCGCGCCTGTCGCCCACGGTCACCAACAAGCTGGCCGAGGACAAGCCCTTCACCTGGTTCAAGTCGAACATGATCTACCAGGTCCCGCCCCCCTATCCGGGCGCGATGCGCAGCGTCTATCCGGGCTTCGTCCAGCTGGCCTCCTTCATGTCCATGAACAAGGAGCGCCACCAGGAGGCGCACCAGAAGTTCTTTGAACAGCTGGTCCACGGCGACGACGACAGCGCCGACAAGCACCGGGAATTCTACGACGAATACCTCTCGGTTCTCGACCTGACGGCGGAGTTCTACCTCCAGACCATCGACATCGTCTTCCAGCAGTATCTGCTGCCCAAGGGCGAGCTTATGCATGGCGGCCGCCTGGTGAACCCCGCCGCCATCACCGACATCGGCCTGATGACGGTGGAAGGCGAGTACGACGACATCTCCGGCGTCGGCCAGACCCAGGCCGCCCACGGCCTGACGCCGAATATCCCGGAGGACTTGAAGCAGCTCTATGTGCAGCCCAAGGTCGGCCACTACGGCGTCTTCAACGGCAAGCGCTTCCGCGAGGAGATCTATCCCCGGGTGCGCGACTTCATCCTCCACTGCGACCCGGACTTCTAGAGGGCTTTCCGGCGAAGTGGATACCGGTTCGCCGCCGAAAAGCGCGACAAAACAAATAGCTGGAGCGCCGCTCCGACTCTATCGGAGCGGGCAACGCTCCAGGCGAGTGGGGCCGGCCTTTCGCGGGCGGGTAGGGCCTTTGGAAGCGCCCGCCTAAAGGTGTGGCGAATGGCGCCGGTTCGGCGCTATGGCTGGGCGGATGAAGTTGTTCGGCGGGCCCAGTTTCAATCACGGCGACCGGCTTGTGGTCGACGGCGCGCCCGTCCGGCTGGCGGTCAATCCGCGGGCCCGGCGGGTCAGCCTGCGCCTGGACCGCGCCAAGCGCGAGGTGGTGGCCGTGGCCCCCACGCCGCGCCGGCTGGCGGAAGCCGCCGCCTTTGCCCATGAACGCTCCGGCTGGATCGCCGAGCGCATCGCCGAGGTGCCGGCCCCCACGCCCCTGTGGCCCGGCATGTCGATCACCCTGTTCGGCGAACCCGTTCTCCTGGAGGCCGCCCCCGGCCGGCCCAAGCTGATCCCCGCCGACGGCGACCACCCCGCGCGCATCATCGCGCCGCCCGACGCCGCCTTCACCACCCGCGTGCTCAGGGTCGTCAAGCGCGAGGCCCTGCGCGGGCTGAGCGAACGCACCGCCCACTATTGCGCGCGGTTGAACACCGCCCTGCCGCCGGTTTCGGTGATGGATGCGCGGGGCCGCTGGGGCTCGTGCAAACCGGCCAGCAACCGCAACACCGCCTCGATCCGCTACAGCTGGCGCCTGGCGCTGGCGCCCGAGGCCGTCGCCGACTATGTGGCCGCCCACGAATGCTGCCATCTGCTCGAAGCCAACCACGGCCCCCGCTTCTGGGCCCTGGTCGAACGCATGGTCGGCAACCACCGACCCCAGCGCGCCTGGCTCAAGGCCAAGGGCGCCGGTCTGCACGCCCTGGGGCGCGAGAGCTAAGCGGAACCCGCCGGCCCTCTAGTAGGGGATGGGCTCCATGCCCTTCTCGGGGGGTGGCCTCTGCTCGGCCGGAACCGGCTCCGACGGCTTGGCGGCATCGCCGCCCTCACCGTCGCCGATCCCCAAGGTGCCCAGGATATTGCCGATCGGGTCCTGCTGCGGCGGGGCGTCGGGCGGCGCGATGATGCCGCCGGGAATGGGCTGGGTGCGGATGCGCGGCAGGGCCGAAGCCATGAAGTTGTGCCAGATCTCGGCCGGGGCGCCGCCGCCGGTGACCTTGCGCATCGGGGTATTGTCGTCCTTGCCGACCCAGACGGCGGCCACGAAGCCGCCGGTGTAGCCCACGAACCAGGCGTCCTTGTAGTCACTGGTGGTGCCGGTCTTGCCGGCGATGTCATAGGCGCCGACCCGCGCCTTGGTCCCGGTGCCGGCGGTAACCACCTGGCGCATCATCTGGTTCATATATTGCAGCGACGGCGAGCCGATCACCGCCGCGCGCTGGGCGCCCCCGACCCCGTGGTCGTAGAGCACCTTGCCGCTGGAGGTGCGGATGCGCACGATCCCATAGCCCCGGGCCGCGAAGCCGCCGTTGGAGAAGGCGTCGTAAGCCTGGGCCATCTCCATCGGACTGACCTCCACCGCGCCCAGCGCCATCGACGGATCCAGCTGAATCTTCGAGGTGATCCCCAGCCGCCGGGCGGTCGAGGCCACATTGGCGGTGCCGACCTCATTGGCCAGCCGCGCGGCCACCGTATTGATCGACTGGGCCAGCGCCGTCTGCAGGGTGATCGGGCCCAGGTATTTGTTGGTGTAGTTCTTCGGCTCCCAATTGCCGATCCGCAGCGGCTCGTCGACCACCACCATGTTGGGGTTACGCCCGGCCTCCATGGCGGTCAGATAGACGAATGGCTTGAACGACGAACCCGCCTGACGGCGCGCGGCCGTGGCACGGTCGAACTGGCTCTCCTGGTAGTCAGCGCCGCCGACATAGGCGAGAATTCGGCCCTCGCCGTCCATGGCCACCAGCGCCGCCTGCTGCACGCCCTGGCCCTTGTGGCCGGCGACGCCCGCGTGGATGGCCGATTCCGCCGCCGCCTGGATCGGCAGGTCCAGCGTGGTTTCCACCACCAGATCCTCGGTCGGCTCGCCCACCAGACTGCGCACCTGGGCGTCGACCCAGTCGACGAAATACTGTGCCCGCTGGTTGGCCAGCGTCGTGGAGACGCGCACCGGCGCCTTCACGGCCTCGGCGCGCTGTTCCTGGGTGATGGCGTGGGTCTTGACCATCTCATCCAGCACCACGGTGGCGCGGCGCGCGGCGCGCTGGCTGGCCGAGACGGGGCTGTAGCGCGACGGGCCCTTCATCATCCCGGCCAGCAGGGCGGATTCGCCCACCGTCAGCTGAGAGGCGGGCTTGTTGAAGTAGCGCTGGGAGGCGGCCTCGATGCCATAGGCCCCGCCGCCGAAATAGACGCGGTTCAGATAGAGGGAGAGGATCTCCTTCTTGGAGAATTTCACCTCCAGCCACACGGCCAGGATCAGCTCCTGGATCTTGCGCCGCCAGTTCTGGTCGGCGGTCAGGAACAGGTTGCGGGCCAGCTGCTGGGTGATGGTCGAGCCGCCGGCGACGATGTGGCCGGCCATGACGTTCTTGACCATGGCCCGGCTCATGCCGATCGGATCGAAGCCGAAGTGCCAATAGAAGCGCCGGTCCTCGATGGCCAGGAAGGCCTTGGGCACATAGGCGGGAAGCTTGTCGAGATCGACGGGCGGCGCGTACTGGCTGCCACGCACGGCGACCACGGCGCCCGAGCGGTCCAGGTAGGAGATCGAGGGCTGGCGCGAGACGTCGTAGAGCTTGGAGGTGTCGGGCAGGTCGCGGGCGAACACCGCGAAGAAGCCGACGATGAAGATCAGGCCCCAAACGCCCGCCACCATGCCCCAATAGAGGAAGGCCTGCAGCGGCGTCCGCTTCGGCGCGCCACTCTGGCGCTCGCCGCCGCCGGTCCGATTCGCCATGGCCTCGTGGTCTCCGCGTGACGCACCCGCCACCTTCTGGGCGGCCTTCTAACTGAACGCCACGAAAGCCGCGATAGCATTGACGGGGGATGAACGCACACCGTCAGCATAAGACTCGACGGCGATTGTGGCCAGGGCGCGACCAAGCCGTGCAGAGACGGTGGAGAAGGGCTTCAGAGCGTGGGCTCGCGGCCGGTGCGGCGATCAGGATCGATGGTCCAGACCCGCCAGCTTTCCAGCACCGTCAGGCCCGCCGCGACCAGCAGCGCCACCACCAGCCAGTGCATGGCCTGGGGCTGGGGCGCGAAGGGCGAGGCGAACAGGCCGATCAGGCCGATAGCGCCCATCAACCGCCCACCAAGGCGGTTGGACTTGTCCCACGACAGCCGGCTGGTCAGGGTCCAGAAGGTGCGTACCCCGAAGATCGGATTGGGCCGCGCGCGGCCCATGACCGCGCCGACGACGACCAGGGTCAGGCTCAGCACGATCATCGCCCAGGCGCCGGCCCCGCCCATGCCGCCGATCCAGCCCATGCCCAAGCCGCCGAACAACACGCCCAGGAAGGCGAACACCAGGGCCGTGACGCCGCGCGCCAGGCGCAGGCTGGACTGCCAGGCCTTGCCGTCGCCCTGGCGCTCCAGGACCACGCAGATCACCGCGATCAACCCCGCCAGACCGGCCATCAGCCATAGCCCCTGGCCAACCTCGGCGCGCCCGCCCCAGCGGTCGGCGCGGCCGTCGAAGCCGAAGTGCAGCGGAATCTGTCCGGCAATGCCGTGGGCGGAGACCCAATAGCCCGACACGATCAGGGCCAGGATGACGAAGACGCTGGCGGCGTCGGCCAGACGCACCTCGAAACGGCCAGGGGCTTGGGCGGTCATGGGGTCACCTTTTTCGACGTCGCCGGATCAGGAGCCGGATCGGGCGATGTCGCCCCCGCACCCATCAGATCCATCAGGAAGGCGGCCGCCTCCTCGGCGGCCGAGATCACCAGGCGGTAGCGGACCGAGGTCCCCTCCCGCTCGGCCTCGACCAGCCCCGCCTCCTTCAGCGCCGCGAGGTGGGCGGTGACGGTGGGCCAAGCCATATCGAACTTCTGGGCGATGTCGCCCGACGCCATCGGACCCGCCCGCAACATGGCGATCATCCGGCGGCGCGCGGGGTGGGACAGGGCCTTGAAGATCTCATTCATGAGTGAAGATACTAATTAGTGTGTTTGCTAATTGCAAGTGGCGGGGAGAGGCCTCTTCGCAAATCGCCCGACCATCCCCATAACCACTCTGTGACCGCCCCGAACGCAGCCCCCACCCTGGACGACGCCCGCGAGACCCTGCGGCGCGTGTTCGGCCACAACGATTTCCGGGGCCTGCAGGCCGACGTCATCACCGAAGCCCTGGCGGGACGCAGCGCCATGGCCGTGCTGCCGACGGGCGGCGGCAAGAGCCTCTGCTACCAGATCCCCTCCATCCTGCGGCCCGGCCTGGGCCTGGTGGTCTCCCCCCTGATCGCCCTGATGACCGATCAGGTGGCGGCCCTGCAGCAGTCGGGCGTCGCCGCCGAGCGGCTGGACAGCAACATCACCCCGGAGGAGCGCCGCAACACCTGGCAGCGCATCGAGACCGGCCAGCTGGACATGCTCTACATCTCGCCCGAAGGCCTGATGCAGGACCACATGTTGGAAAGGCTGTCGCTGGAGCGCCTCGCCCTGATCGCCATCGACGAGGCCCACTGCGTCAGCCAGTGGGGCCACGACTTCCGGCCCGAATACCGGATGCTGGGCCGGCTGGCCTCCATCTTCCCCGGCGTGCCGCGCCTGGCGGTGACCGCCACCGCCGACAGCCGCACCCGCGAGGACATCCGCAACGAACTGCATCTGGAAGACAGCCGCGAGTTCGTCGACAGCTTCGCGCGGCCCGAACTGGTGCTGACCGCCGAGCGCAAGATCGGCAAGGGTCATGCCCGCGTGCTGGAACTGGTCGCCGAACGCCCCGGCAAGTCGGGCGTCATCTATGCCGGCTCGCGCGATTCCACCGATGTCCTGGCGGACAAGCTGGTCGCCGAGGGCGTGCCCGCGCTCGCCTATCACGCCGGCCTCGACAAGGCCGTGCGCGCCCAGCGGCTGGAGAAGTTCCTTCAGGCCGATGCGGCGGTGATGGTGGCGACCATCGCCTTCGGCATGGGCATCGACAAGCCCGACGTCCGCTTCGTCATCCACGCCGACCCGCCCCATTCCATCGAGGCCTATTGGCAGGAGATCGGCCGGGCCGGGCGCGACGGGGCGCTGGCCGAGGGCATCACCCTCTACGGCTCCGCCGACATGGCCTGGGCCTACAAGCGCCTCGACGGCCGCGACGTCTCCGACGAGGTCAAGCAGGTGCAGGGGCGCAAGGTGCGCCAGCTCTACGCCATGCTGGACGGCACCGCCTGCCGCGCCGCCGCCGTGCGCCGCTACTTCGGCGAGGAAGGCGTGGCCCGCTGCGGCCAGTGCGACATCTGCCTGGGCCCGCCCCTGGCCACCGATACCACCGAGGCGGCGCAAAAGGCCCTGTCCGCCGCCCACCGCCTGGGCGGGCGTTTCGGGCGCGGCCGGCTGATCGACCACCTGATGGGCAAGACCAAGGAGGTCAGCGACTACGAGTCCGGCCTCTCCACCTACGGCATCGGCAAGGAGTTCAGCCAGACCGGCTGGCGCGACGTCATAGACCAGCTGCTGTTCGACGGCCTGCTGAAGGAAGACCCCAACGACGGCCGCCCGCTGATCGGCCTGGGCGACGTGGACGAGGTGAAGGCCGTCTATCGCGGCGAGCGCCGGGTGTCGGTGCGCAAGGCGCCGGAAAAGCACGACGCCGTCCGCGCGCCCAAGGCCGCCAAGCGCCGCCGCGAGATCGTCGTGGCCCTGGAAGACCAGGCCCTGTTCGAGGCCCTGCGCGCCTGGCGCCGCGAGGAGGCCGGCCGCCAGCATGTGCCCCCCTACGTCATCTTCGGGGACGCCACCCTGGCCGAGATCGCCCGCGACAAGCCCGCCAGCGACGGCGCCCTGCTGAAGGTCAACGGCATCGGCGAGGAGAAGCGCGCACGCTACGGCGACGACATCCGCTCCATCGTGCGTTCGATGGGGTAATCAGAGCGGGGTGAGAGGATTTCCGATCTCTCGCGCGGCGTCAGCCAATCTGATGTCGAATGTGGCCAAGTCGGCGCCGATCCTCAGGCAGATGGCCAGGTGCAGCGCATCGGGGGTTCGCAACGGTACGCGGAAACCTGCAGGATATCCCTGGAGCGAAAGAAATCCGCCTGCACGATCACGACCGGGTCGGGCTGGCGAGCCAGCCAACTATCGAGATCACCTTCCGCCTTGTCGCGTTCCGGCCGCGTCAGCCGGCCAAGCCGCATCTGAAACGAAAGCGCGGACGAAAACTCCGCTATCGCCCAGGCGCTGGTGACGACATCTGGATCTTGCGCTTCGAAGGCAAGAGCGCGCGGCGAATGCACGTCATCGACAAACAGCGAAACAAGCACGCTGGCGTCGAGATAATCGCTCAATAGCCTTCATCTCGCATCTTGCGGATCATGGCGGCGGAATCGAAATTCGATCCCGAAGCGGGCACGACGCGGTGTTGCTTGATCCATTCTATGTCGAGCTTGCCTGTGCGAACCTTGTGCGGCGACAGATCGACAATCGGCTCACCTCGACGCGTGATCGTGACCTCCTCGCCCTTGAGGGTGAGGTCGAGCAGCTTCGGAAGGTTGTTCTTCGCCTCGGCGACTGAGTAACGAGCCATGTGCACAAGATAGCTATTTGGATGGCCATCTTCCATGGATCATGGACAAAACGTCCGGGCGATTTGCCCGCAGCGGCCAAGGCAGCCCACTAGGCGTCCAACCGGAGAGCCGCAACAGCCAGCGCGCAGCCTACAGCGTCGATGACGATCAGCGTCCGGATGGTGTTGCCGTAACCCGACACGCCGCGATCGATGGCCAGGCCCAACAGTCGCCCGGCGATCACACCCCCAAAAGTCAGCGCCGCCGCGCCCAGAGCGAAGCGCCGATCCACCGTGCCCGTCAGCGCCAGCGCGCAGGCCAGGCCCAGCATCAGGAAGAAGCCGCCGTATTGTGCGCGGACCTCGTTGAAACCGCCGGCGCGCAAGGGCGCCAGGTCCAGGTTGGCGGCGAACTGTTGGGGGCGGGCGGCGGCCAGGGCGCCGGAACCGACAAAGAATAGCGCGGTGACGGCCAGATAGATTGTAGACAGGGGGTGGGTCATTTGGATCGGCTCCGCACTTCACATAATGTGATTATGTTAGATAATGATGATATGTCAAATGTCTCTGCCGTGACGCGCCGCCGCGCGCTCAGCGAACAGACGCGTCGGGAAGTCCTCGACGCTGCGCGCGAGGCGTTCGGCCGGCTGGGCTATGAGGCCGCCTCCATCGGGGTGATCGCCAAGGCCGCGCGGGTCACGTCCGGCGCCCTCTACCACCACTTCGCCGACAAGCCGGCGCTGTTCGCGGCGGTGGCCGAACAGATCGAGGCCGACCTGATGGTGGAATTGGCCAAGGCGGGCGAGGGGGCGACCGGGCCGTGGGAGCAGCTGGAGGCGGCGGCGCTGTTCACGCTCGAACACCTGCTCGACGCCCAGATCCGCCAGATCGTGCTGGTCGATGCGCCCAAGGTGCTGGGCGCGGCGGCCTGGCGCGCCGTGCAGATGCGCTATGGCCTGGGCATGGCCACGGCGGCGCTGCAGGGCTTGGCCGACGCCGGCCTGGCGCGGACGGCCGACCCCGCCGTGGCGGCGCAGATGCTGCTGGCGGCCCTGTTCCAGGGCGCGGAAGCGGCCGCCCGGGCGCCAGACCCGCAAGCCGCGCTGGAGCCCGTCCAGCGCGACCTGCTGACCCTGATGCGGGCCTTCAGAGCCTAGACGTCGACCTCGGCGTCCAGGGCGTTTTCCTGGATGAACTCCCGGCGCGGCTCGACCAGTTCGCCCATCAGCCGCGCGAACATGTCGTCGGCGTCGTCGGCGTGCGTGACCTTGACCTGCAGCAGGGTGCGGGCCTCGGAATCCAGGGTGGTTTCCCACAGCTGGTCGGGGTTCATCTCGCCCAGGCCCTTGTAGCGCTGGATCGACAGGCCCTTGCGCCCCGCGTCGAGCACGGCGGCCAGCAGGTCGAGCGGCCCACGCACCGTGGTGACCTTGTCCTTGCGGCGGAAGACGGCCTTGCCGGCGAAGGTCTCGGTCAGCTTGACGGCGCGCTCGGCCATGCGCCGCGCGTCGGCGGCGGCCAGCAGGATGTCGTCGAGCACGATGCGTTCGGAAACGCCCCGGCGCACGCGGCTGAACACGAAGCCGGTCTCGGCCCGCTCGCCCGACCAGGGACCATCGCCCTCCTCGGCATAGAGGTTGAAGCGGGCGGCGGCGACGTCGGTATTCGGGGTCTCGCCGAACAGGCCGGCCAGCGCCGCCTGTTCGATGGCGAAGGCGGGCGCGCGGGCGGCCAGCCGGTCGACGGAGGCCTTCACCTGACGGCAGAGCAGCACCAGGGCGTGCAGGTCCTGGCCCATCATCCGTTCGCCGTTGGACAGGTCGAGCTCGGCGCCTTCGACCCCTTCGTCGATCAGGAAGTTGTCCATCTCCGCGTCGTCCTTGAGGTAGCGCGAGGACTTGCCCTTGGAGGCTTTGTAGAGGGGCGGCTGGGCGATGTAGAGGTAACCGCGCTCGATCACCTCCGGCATCTGGCGATAGAAGAAGGTCAGCAGCAGGGTGCGGATGTGGGCGCCGTCGACGTCGGCGTCGGTCATCACCACGATGCGGTGGTAGCGGATCTTCTCGATATTGAAGTCGTCGCGGCCGATGCCGGCGCCCAGCGCCGTGATCAGGGTGCCGATCTGGTCCGACCCCAGCATCTTGTCGAAGCGCGCGCGCTCCACGTTGAGGCTCTTGCCGCGCAGGGGCAGCACCGCCTGGTTCTCGCGGTTGCGGGCCTGCTTGGCCGAGCCGCCGGCGGAATCGCCTTCGACGATGAAGATCTCGGACTTGGCCGGATCGCGTTCCTGGCAGTCGGCCAGCTTGCCGGGCAGCGAGCTGATATCCAGCGCCGTCTTGCGCCGGGTCAGTTCACGCGCCTTGCGCGCGGCCTCCCGCGCGGCGGCGGCCTCGGCGATCTTGCCGACGATGGCCTTGGCCTCCAGCGGGTGTTCCTCGAACCAGGTGGCGATGCCGTCCTGGACCAGGCCCTCCACGGCCGGGCGCACTTCGGAGGAGACCAGCTTGTCCTTGGTCTGCGAGCTGAATTTCGGATCGGGCACCTTCACCGACAGCACGCAGGTCAGGCCCTCGCGGGCGTCCTCGCCGGTGACCGAAACCTTCTCGCGCTTCGAGGCGCCGGAGCTTTCGGCATAGCTTGTTATCACTCTGGTGAGCGCGCCCCGGAAGGCGGACAGGTGGGTGCCGCCATCCCGCTGGGGGATGTTGTTGGTGAAGCACAGCATGGTCTCGTGGTAGCTGTCGTTCCACTGCAGCGACAGGTCGATCTCCACCTTGTCGCGCCGGCCCCGGATGACGATGGGGGCCTTGATCAGCGGCGTCTTGGCCTTGTCCAGGTGGCGCACGAAGGCTTCCACCCCGCCGTCATAGTGCAGGACCTCCTCGAAGGGCTCGGCCCCGCGCAGGTCCTTCAGGATGATGGTCACGCCGCTGTTCAGGAAGGCCAGCTCGCGCAGCCGATGTTCCAGCGTCTTCAGGTCGAAGTCGATGAAGGCGAAGGTCTCCAGCGACGGCAGGAAGGTGACCTCGGTGCCGGTCAGGAACTCGCCGTTGGCGCGCCGGGGGCTGTCGCCGGTGATGGCCAGCGAGGTCACCGCATCACCGCGCTCGAAACGCATCTGGTGGGCCTTGCCGCCCCGGTGGATCTTCAGCTCCAGGAAGTCGGACAGGGCGTTGACCACGGAAACGCCCACGCCGTGCAAGCCGCCGGAGACCTTGTAGCTGTTCTGGTCGAACTTACCGCCGGCGTGCAGCTGGGTCATGATGACCTCGGCCGCCGACACGCCTTCGCCCTCGTGGATGTCGGTGGGGATGCCGCGCCCGTCGTCGGTGACCGTCACCGAACCATCGGCGTTCAGCGTGACGCCGACCGCAGTGGCGTATTCGGCCAGGGCCTCGTCGATGGCGTTGTCGACGACTTCATAGACCATGTGGTGCAGGCCCGAGCCGTCGTCGGTGTCGCCGATATACATGCCGGGGCGCTTGCGCACCGCGTCCAGGCCCTTGAGAACCTTGATGGAATCCGCGCCGTAGTCGGCCGAGCCGTCGTCGTAGGGAACGGGTTCCCCGGCAGCTTCGATGGGGGTTTCGGCGGCGTTTTCGGGTTCTTCAGCGCCAGTCGTTTCGCCAGATTCGTCTTGGGGGGTCATTCGGTATCCAGAACTGTCAGGCCCGACGGCTCCACGGCGATGCCGAGAGCCCGGCCCTTGAAGGGGTCGAACAGCGTTTCGTCCGTGCCGGTGAGAAATGCCTGCAGGCCGAGCGCCGCGATTTCGTCGGCCAGCGCGGCCCGGCGGCGGGCATCGAGGTGGGCGGCGACTTCGTCCAGCAACAATATAGGATTTGGCGCTGATTCTACACGGGAAAGTCGCGCCGCCTGGGCCAGGACCAGGTTCAAAATCAAGGCTTTTTGCTCCCCCGTCGAACATTCCGCCGCCGGGCGGTCCTTTTCCACGTGGATCACCGCCAGATCGCCCCGGTGCGGACCGGTAAGCGCGCGTCCGGCGGCGGCGTCGCGAGGCCGCGCGGCGGCCAGGGCGTCGGCCAGACGGGCCTCGATCTCGGCGAACTCCGCTCCCCGCGCGGCCATCGCCTCCCACTCGCCGGCATAGGAGATCCGCGCCCGGGGGAAGGGCCGCTCGCCCCGGCTGTCGATCTCGGCCTGGAGCGCGCTCAGCGTCCGCGCCCGCGCCTCGGCCATCAGCGCCCCACTCTCGGCCAGCCGCGCCTCGAGCGCCGACAGCCAGGCCGGATCGGCGGGTTCATCCGCCGTCAAAAGCCGCATGCGTTCGCGCAGCGCCTTCTCATAGGCCGAGGCGTGGGCCGCGTGGCTGGGCTCGGCGGCGAACACCAGCCGGTCGAAGAAGCGGCGCCGGTCGCCCGCCGCCTCCAGGAACAGCCGGTCCTGGGCCGGCGTCAGCCACACCGGGCGCAGGTGGTCCGACAGCCGGCCGGGCGGCACGGTCTCGCCCTCGATCTTCACCAGCCGCCGCGATGCCCCGGGGGTTTCCACTCCCGTCCCCAGCTGCACCTCGTCCGCCACCCCGTCGATCGGCGCGGCCTCGACCTGCGCCGACACCGCCCAGGCCCGGCCCACGCTCTCGCCGGGCAATCGCCGGCCCACCTCGGAGAAGGCCGCGCCGCGCAGGCCCCGGCCGGGCGACAGCAGCGAGATGGCCTCCAGCAGGTTGGTCTTGCCCGCGCCGTTGGGGCCGAACAGATAGACGCTGCGCCCCGCCGCATTGACCAGAACGGAGGCATGGGAGCGGAAGTCGCTCAATCTCAGGGCGTTCAGGCGTCCGAAACTCACGGCGCCACGCGAACCCGGGCCGCGATATTCAATCCGTATGCGCCAGCCCCTTGCCAAGC
This sequence comes from Caulobacter sp., assembly GCA_028291055.1. Lineage (GTDB taxonomy): Bacteria > Pseudomonadota > Alphaproteobacteria > Caulobacterales > Caulobacteraceae > Caulobacter. The sequence continues at coordinate 23,293 of JAQGIP010000018.1, read as the reverse complement.
CGGCGTTTGCCGGGAATTCATGCGGCCGGATGCGCTCCAGTACAGTACCCGGCGCGAGGTAGGATCATTGGCCACCGTGGAGAATCTGACGCGGATCGTTGACCTGCCCAAGGGCGGCGGCGCCAACCGCGGCGCCGACGTCTGGTTCGAGCTGGTCACCGAGGACGGCTCCTCGCACGAACTCTGCCTGGACATGGGCCTCTTCTCACCCTTCGTGGCCGGCCTGGACCGGTTCGCCGCCGAGGCCCAGAAGCTGCGCGCGCCCGGAACGTCGCCGCCGTCCAAACCCTTCGCGGCCGCCGGCACCCAGGTCCTTCCCGCAGCCGACGGCGGGCTGTTGCTGCGCATGAACAGCGCCAAGGCCGGTAGTTTCGATTTCGTCATCCCGCGCGACGGGATCAAGCCCCTGCTCCTGCAGATGCTGCGGGCAATCGCGGAAGGCGGCGCGGCGGGCTGATCTAGACCCGCAGCGGCATCAGCACATATTTGACGCCCGGATCTGTAGGATCGAGCACCAGGGTAGGCGAGGCCGGGTCGGCGAAGCGGAACTCGGCGATCTCGCCGCCGATCTGGCCGGTGACGTCCAGGAGGTAGCGGGCGTTGAAGCCGATCTCGAAGGGCTCGCCGTCGTAGTCGATCTCGAGTTCTTCCACGCCCTGGCCGGCTTCCATGTTGCGCACGGTCAGCGTCATGCGGCCCGGCTCGATGGCCAGCTTCACCGAGCGTGACTTTTCCGCCGAGATGGTCGCCACCCGGTCCACGGCCTGGGCGAACAGGGCGTTGTCGAGCGTCATGATCTTGGCGTTGTCGCGGGGGATCACGCGCAGATAGTCGGGGAAGGAGCCGTCGATGACCTTGCTGGTCAGCGCCGCGCCCTTGGAACCCGCGCGGGCGAATTCAAAACGGACCTTGGCGGCGGAGATCTGCACATCGACGCTCTCGCCGGCGTCGTCGAGCAGACGCCTTACCTCGTTGATGGTCTTGCGCGGCACGATCACGCCGGGGCTGCCGGCGGCGCCCTCGGGCGCGGGCATTTCGGCGAGCGCCAGGCGGTGACCGTCGGTGGCCACGGCGCGCAGCAGGGCCTGGCCGCCGTCCATCACCGTGTGGATGTAGAGGCCGTTCAGATAGTAGCGCGTCTCCTCGGTGGAGATGGCGAAGCGGGTCTTGTCGATCAGCCGGATCAGGTCGTTGGTGTCGATGGCGATCGGCGTCGACAGGCCGTCGGAACTCATCACCGGGAAGTCGCCGGCCGGCAGCACCGGCAGGTTGAACTTCGACCGCCCCGCCTGGATCTGCAGGCGCGGATCCTCGCCGGTGAAGGACAGCGACACGTCGGCGCCCTCGGGCAGCTTGCGCACGATCTCATAGAGGGTGTGGGCCGGCGCGGTGATCTGGCCCGGCTGGTCCACCTGGGCCACGCCATCGTCGAGGATTTCCATGTCCAGGTCCGTGGCCGAGAAGCTGACCTGGTCGTGGTCGGCCGTGAGCAGCACGTTGGACAGGATCGGAATGGTGTTGCGCCGTTCGACCACGCTTTGGACGTGACCCAGCGCCTTCATCAGCGCCGCGCGCTCTATCGTCAGTTTCATCTGGCCGTCCGAACCCAAGACCTCGCGGCGAATCGAATAGCCCCCGATACCGCGTTCAAGAAAATGAGGTCCGACATTAGCGAAAACGCCGCGCCAAGGAAGGGGCGAGACCGCGACAAACGCGTCTGTCCCCGGCTTTTGCGTGACGGGGTGAGAAATCGCTTGATGTCGCCAATTCCCCGGCGCTTGCCGGACCTAGCGGCGCCTCGCTACGAACGGACGCACGAACCCTGGGCGGAGCCAACCCATGACCTACGATGACGTCGTCCTCGGCCGCCGCAGCACGCGCGGCTACAAGCCCGACCCCGTGCCCAAGGCGGTGATCCGCGAGATCATCGAACTGGCCATGCGCGCGCCGTCGTCCCTGAACACCCAGCCCTGGAACTTCTATGTGGTGGCCGGCGAGCCGCTGGACCGCATCCGCGCCGGCAACACCGAGCGCAACCTGGCCGGCGTTCCCTCGTCGCGCGAATTCCGCAGCCACGGCGAATATGCGGGCGCCCACCGCGAGCGCCAGATCGGCGTTGCCAAGCAGCTGTTTGCCGCCATGGGCATCGAGCGGGAGAACACGGAGAAGCGCACCGACTGGGTGCTGCGCGGGTTCCGCCAGTTCGACGCGCCGGTGTCGATCGTGGTGACCTATGACCGGGTGATCCACGGCGGCGACATCGCCCCCTTCGATTGCGGCGCGGTGACCAACGCCCTGGTCAACGCCGCCTGGTCGCGCGGCCTGGGCTGCGTGATCAACAGCCAGGGCATCATGCAGTCGCCGGTGGTGCGCGAGCATGCGGCCATCCCCGAGGACCAGGTGATCATGATCTGCGTCGCCATGGGCTATCCCGACGACAGCTTCCCGGCCAATGCGGTGGTGTCGATGCGCAAGTCGGTGGACGAGGCGGCGGTGTTCGTCGGGTTTGACGACTAGCGCGGACGCGCCCTCCCCGGTTCTGAGACAAGTCCGAAGCTTGAACCTTTCCGCGAATTCACTTTGCGCGCGGCGGCAGCGGGTCTACAGCGCCGCTCCGCGTCGGTGAAGCTTGCCTCAAGAGGCAATAGCGACCCGCCCGCCGCCCCGTGATTTTAAAGTCACAGGTTGAACAAACCTCCATCCTCAACCTTGCGGTGCGACATAAGGACGCTTAGGTGACGCCTCCGCCGGACCTCCCCCGGCACAACGAAAAATGGGGCATCAAGCCATGAAACTCTCCACTCTCGCCGCCGCCGCCAGCGCTCTGGCCATCGCCACCGCCTTCGCCGCCTCGGCCCACGCCGCCGACACCGCGACCGGCTTCTCCGGTGAACTGGGCGCCGCCGTCGCTCACACCTCGGACGGCGGTGTCGATCTCAACCTGACCAGCGTCATCCTGCGCGGCGGTTACCAGTTCAACGAGAACTTCGCCCTTGAAGGCGAAGCCTCCTTCGGCGTCGGCGACGACAGCGACAGCGGCGTGAAGTTCCACCAGGACTATGAAGTCGGCGCCTTCCTCGTCGGCTCCATCCCGGCCGGTGACAAGACCCAGGTGCTGGCCCGCGTGGGTTACGCCCAGTCGAAGATCAAGGGCTCGTTCGGCGGCTTCTCGGCCACCGACACCGTCAACGGCGCGGCCGTCGGCCTGGGCGTGAAGATCTTCCCGACCGGCAGCAACAACGGCTTCCGCCTCGACTACACCCACTACTTCTTCGACCACGACAGCGCCGTCGACGGCGCCTCGGTCACCTGGGTCCACAAGTTCTAACCCAGGCCTGTCGATCAAGGCCGAAGGGGGTCGCGGGTTCGCCCGCGGCCCCCTTTTCTTTAGGCGCCCGGCGGGGTGGGCCGGTGGGGCGCGGCAAGACAGCGGGCTCGCTGCGACGGGAAAAAAGCCTAAGCCCCCCCTTTTCGCGGGATGAGCGGACTGAAGGCGGGGCTTACGCCCCCATCCAATGGCGCACGGCGCCCACGTCCACATGCACGAAGTTGGACACCGGATAGAGGCCGACGCCGCCGGCCCCCATGCCGAGGGCGGCCTTATGGAGGTTCCTCAGGTCCACCCCCTCGATGCGTACGTCGCAGGCCTTGCCCAGCGTGTGCTGGCTCTTTGAGGCCACCTCGCCGCTCCTGGCGTGAAGCATGGCGTTGGTCCGCGGGGAGCGGTAGCCGGAGATGATCTGGAAGGGCCGGTTCGTTTCCAGCCGGTCGCTGATGCCGTGCAGGGCGTCGAACAGGCGCGGATCCATGAAATGCTCCTCGCCGTTGCGCCAGTCGCGCAGCACCTTCATGGCCTCGGTGAGGGCCTGGGGCACATAACGGCCGTTCTCGAAATAGACCTCGTTGAAGGTCTCGCCGGTGTGCAGGTTGTGCAGCAGGGCCTTGCGCACAGGCGCGCCCGACAGCGGGGCCACCGGCGTGGAAGCGACCGGCGCCGGGGCGGTCGCCATGGGGGAGTCCGGCATGGGTCCGAGCGGCAAGCGCGCACGGGCCGGCGCCTCGGCCGTGGCCCAGGACATGGCGGGGGCGGATGCGGCCAGGGCGGCGGCTCCGAGACGCAAGACGCCGCGGCGCCCGATAGACATACGCATACTTCAAAGCTCGCTATGGGTCCGTCCGCCGATTGGCCGCCGAGATTGGGCTCCAATGAGGCAAGATCGCGTGAATCCCGCCCGCTGCGACGCCGTGACACGGCCTGGAGGCGCGGCGCCTTGCTGCGGGCGCGCGGCGTACACACCTTGCGGACTACCCAATCACGCGCAGACGGAGACCAGGCCCATGTCGCTCAGGATCAACTCGGAAGCCCCGGATTTCACGGCCCAGACCACTGAAGGCCCGATCAACTTCCACGAATGGATCGGCGACGGCTACGCCATCCTGTTTTCCCACCCCAAGGACTTCACGCCGGTCTGCACCACCGAGCTGGGCTATATGGCCGGGCTGAAGCCGGAGTTCGACAAGCGCAACACCAAGATCATCGGCCTGTCCGTGGACCCGGTCGACAACCACGCGCGCTGGGCGGCGGACATCGAGGAAACCCAAGGCCACGCGGTCAACTTCCCGATGATCGGCGACACCGATCTGAAGGTGGCCACCCTCTACGACATGCTGCCGGAGGACGCGGGCACGACCTCGGAGGGCCGCACGGCGGCCGACAACGCCACGGTGCGCTCGGTGTTCATCATCGGGCCCGACAAGAAGATCAAGGCGATGCTGGTCTATCCGATGACCTCGGGCCGCAACTTCGACGAGGTGCTGCGGCTGCTGGATTCCATCCAGCTCAACGCCAAACACACGGTGGCGACGCCGGTGAACTGGCGGCCGGGTCAGGACGTGATCATCCCGCCGTCGGTCAGCGACGAGCAGGCCAAGGCCAAGTATCCGGACGGGTTCAAGACCCTGAAGCCGTATCTGCGGGTGGTGGCCCAGCCGAAGGACTGACCCTTCGCGGCGGCCGATGGCGCTGCGCGACATCGTCCAGCGCCGGGGAGCGGTTAGGCGCCATAAGGATTTAACACGAACCACACGAACAAGAGGGGGGCTCACCTAGCCGTCCCAGGTGACTTAGCGACGCGCGGCGCGCGTCCTTCAAGACGCGCTCAACGCCCATGCAGCGCACCGTCCCGTTCGTGTGGTTCGTGTGGTTCGTGTTTAAAATCTTGCGGCCCCGAACACCGGGCGCTGCCCTGGTGGAACGCGCCGCGCCACGTCTTGATCAGAGACAAATGATATGAGCCGTCAGATCATCCGCACCGACGCCGCGGCCCAGCCGCCGGCGACCTACAGCCAGGCCGTCCGCGCCGCCGGGTTGATCTTCGTCTCGGGAACAGGCCCGTTTGACGCGGCCACGGGCGCCATCGTCGGCGACACCATTCAGGCGCAGACGGGCCAGTGTTTGCGCAACATTTCGGCCATCCTGGAGGCGGCCGGCAGTTCGCTCGACAAGATCGCCAGCGCCACGGTCATCCTGTTCGACGAGGATGATTTTCCCGGCATGAACGAGGAGTGGCTGCGCTGGTTTCCCCAGGACCCACCGGCGCGGCAGGGCGCCAAGCTGCCGGTGAAGATGCCCGGGTTGAAGGTGTCGATCGCGGTGATCGCGGAGGGGTGACGAGCCCGCGCAAGCGGGCCCTAAATTATCCCGCCGACGAAACGTGGCCCAGGCGCTCTCGGCTCGGACCCTTGCTCTTCTTGGTGCTCTTGGTGGTTCAACCTTGCCGCGCCCAAGGCGGTATCCACCGTCGAAAGATGAACCACCAAGAGCACCAAGAGCACCAAGAAGCGTAAGGAGCACAGGCCTACCGGCGCCTGGCCCGCGAACACAGGCTTGGAATTTTACGCCTTCGTATCCACCGCCGCACCCTCGTCGCCGTCGTCGTGGGCGGCGTAGGGGTTAGCGCCGGCGGGAGCGTCAGCCGGGGCGGCGCCCTTGGAGCCCTTGGCGGCGACGACGACCATGGCGGGGCGCACGTTGCGGCCTTGCAGCTGGTAGCCGGGTTGCAGGACCTGGATGACGCCGCCGGGGGCGACCTCGTCGGAGGGCTGTTCCATCATCGCCTGGTGCATGTGAGGGTCGAACTTGGTCCCCTTGGCGGGGTCGACCTTGATCAGGCCGTTGCGCTCGAAGGCGTCCTGCAGCGCCTTTTCGGTCATCTCCACGCCGAGCACGAAGTTCTTCACCGTCTGGTCGGCGTCGTCCTTGGGCGCATGCGCGTTGGCGCGTTGCAGGTTGTCGGCGGCGCCCAGCAGGTCGCGGGCGAAGCGCTGGATGGCGAAGGCGCGGGCGTCGTTGTTCTCGCGCTCGGCGCGGCGGCGCGTGTTGTCGGCCTCGGCGGCGTAGCGCAGCACCTGATCCTTGAGCGCCACGATCTCGAGCTTCAGCGCATTGACCTCGGCCAGATGGGCGTCGGTGTCTTCGTCAGCACCGGTCTCTTCGGGTTCGGTATTCTCGGTCTCGCTCATCGTCTCTCTTATCCGTCCATCATCCGCCCGAGCACGCGGGCGGTGTAGTCAACCAACGGGATCACCCGCGCATAGTTCAGACGGGCCGGACCGATCACGCCGATCGCGCCCAGCACCTTCTGCCGGCCCGACATATAGGGAGCGGCGATCAAGGCGGAACCCGAAAGTGAAAACAGACGCGTTTCGGCGCCGATGAAGATGCGCACGCCCTCGGCCTCGCGCACCCCGTCCAGCAGGCCGATCAGCTGTTCCTTCTGCTCCAGGTCGTCGAACAGCATGCGCACCTTGTCGAGGTCTTCCAGCACGGTGGCGTCGCCCAGCAGGTTGGCGTGGCCGCGCACGATCAGGGCCCGGTCGGCGTCCTCGCCGCCGCTCCAGGCCGCGAAGCCGTCCTCCACCAGACGCGCGGCGGTGGTGTCGAGCTCGCGCCGGGCGCGCTCCAGCTCGGCGGTCATTTCGAGGCGTGTTTCGGTCAGGGTGCGGCCGCGCAGGCGTTCGCCGAGGAAGTTGGAGGCCTCCTGCAACGAGGAGGGCATGATGCCGGGCGTCAGCTTCATCAGCCGGTTTTCCACCGAGCCGTCGTCGAAGACCATGATGGCCAGGGCCTGTTCGCCGCCCAGGCGCACGAACTCCACATGCTTGACGCCCGCGTCCCGGGCCGGGGCCATGACTACGCCGGCGCCGCGGGCAAGACCCGACAGGATGGCGGACGCTTCGCCGAGCGCCTCTTCCATCGAACGGCCCTTGGAATAGAGCCGCGCCTCGATATTGCGCTTCTCCTCCTCGGCCAGGTCGCCCACCTCCAGCAGGCCGTCCACGAACAGGCGCAGGCCGGCGTGGGTGGGCAACCGGCCGGCGCTGACATGCGGCGCGCCCAGCAGGCCGAGCTCGGTCAGGTCCTGCATAGTGTTGCGGATGGAGGCGGGGGAAAGGTGGATGCCGGCGCGCGACAGGGTGCGCGAGCCGACGGGCTCACCCGTCTCGAGATAGCTCTCGACGACACGGCGGAAGATATCGCGCGCGCGTTCGTCGAGCGATGTCAGGCTCGGCGCGCCGGAAAGAAACGTCATGGGCGGGGCCATCCCTCATAGGATAGGGGCCGCCCCCCGGTAAGCAAGCGTACTGCGGCAAAGCGGGTGCTCCTCGGCAAGGAGCGGAAGCATGCACACAGGTTTCAAAGGCTCTGAAAGCTCTCCCCCCAAATCTCCGCTCATCCCGGCGAAAGCCGGGACCCATGGTGACTCACCGGAAGGATCTGGGGCCCCGTGGGCCGTCCGCGCCCGTCTTCGGCCTTGAGGGCCAGTTCTGAAAGGCCCTATGGGTCCCGGCTTTCGCCGGGATGAGCGGAGTGTGTGTGTGACGACGGGGCGCTCGGAGATGTGTGAATGACGGGGCGGCGTCAGAGCGCGTCGATGCGCGCCCGCGCCCCGGCGATGATCGGGCCCACCTCGTCGAAGGTCTTGGCGTAGCGCCAGACCGGCAGCTGCAGGATGCCGGCGCCGGCCGCCACGTAAGCCGGCGCGGTGGCGAAGGCGGCGTCCAGCATGGCGTCGATATTGGCTGCCGCGATGGTCGGCAGGGCGGCGCGCACGCCCAGCGAACCTTCCGCCAGTCCCCGGTTTTGCTCTGCCGCGCGCAGGTGGCCTATGCCGCGGGCGATGTCGTCGGCGGTGAGGTTGCCGAAGGGCAGCCAGCCCTGGCCCAGGCGCGCGACCCGGTCTGCCCCCTTGTCGGTGGGCGGCCCGGCGAGCCAGACGGGCAGGTTCGCGCCGCTGAGCGGGGTCGGACGGCAGACCAGCCGCTCGAAGCTGAGGGTGGACGAGGAGAAGGAGGCCGGCCCGCCGGCCCAGAGAGCGCGGCAGGCCAGCAGGTTGTTCTCCAGCACCTGGAGCGCGAGGTCCGGATCGACGCCGGCGGCGCGCAGTTCGGGCTCGTGCCAGCCGGAGCCGAAGCCGAGGTCGAGGCGGCCCTTAGAGACGTGGTCGAGGGTGGCGGCCATCTTGGCCAGGACGATGGCCGGGCGCAGGGGCGCGATCAGGATGCCGGTGGCCAGGCGGATGGAGGAGGTAGCGCCGGCGATGGCGGCCAGGGTGATCAAGGGTTCGGGATAGTTCTCATCGGCCTGGAAGGGGAATTTGGACGCCTCGCCCTTGCCCTCGATCACCTGGGCCAGGGCCACATGCTCGCTGAGCACGATCTGGTCGGCGCCGGCCTGTTCGGCAATGGCCCCCATCTCCACCAGCCGGGCGTTGTCGCCGTCGATCAGGTGGTCCACGTGGGACAGGAAGACGGCGAGTTTCGGTTTGGCGGTGGCCATGGCTGATCCCCTGCAGCTCTTTCTTATAAAAGATTGATGGTAAAGCCGGCCGGCTACCCGCCGCAAGAGCGCGGGAGGGAAAATCAGGTGGACCGGGGCGGGGGCGGGGTCTAAGCGCCCTGGCAAAGCCAAATCCGACTGGAACACCCAATGCGCCCCTCCGAACGTGACCCCGACGTCCTCCGCACCGTGACCCTGGAGACCGGCGTCAACCGCTATGCCGAGGGCAGCTGCCTGATCACCGCCGGCCACACCAAGGTGCTGGTCACCTGCACGGTCGAGGAAAGCGTGCCGGGCTGGATGCGCAACAAGGGCGCGGGCTGGGTCACCGCCGAATACGGCATGCTGCCGCGCGCCACCCACACCCGGGGACGCCGCGAGGCCGCCCAGGGTAAGCAGTCGGGCCGCACCCAGGAGATCCAGCGCCTGATCGGCCGTAGCTTAAGGGCCGTGGTGGATTTGAAGGCGCTCGGCGAACGCCAGCTGACCCTCGACTGCGACGTGGTCCAGGCCGACGGCGGCACCCGCACCGCCTCCATCACCGGCGCCTGGGTCGCCCTGCGCCAGGCCACCCGCTACCTGATGGACGAGGGCGTGCTGAAGACCGACCCGATCATCGACCAGGTGGCGGCCATCTCCTGCGGCGTGTTCAACGGAACCCCCGTGCTCGACCTCGACTATGACGAGGACTCCAACGCCGAGGCCGACGCCAACTTCGTGCTGACCGGCGGCGGCGACATCGTCGAGATCCAGGCCACCGGCGAAAAGCGCGGCTTCTCCCGCGCCGAATTCGAAGCCCTCTACGGCCTGGCCGAAAAAGGCATCGGCGAACTGTTCGTCATGCAGCGGGCGGCGGCGGGCTAACGCCAGCCGTGACGGGATCGACGCCTTCTCACAGAGCGGGCGACCTGGGGTGTAAACCCGGCCAGGGCGCTGAATTATAGAGAGACGTCATGGCCGGATTTATTCCGGCCACCCAAGAACACCGCGCGCAGGTGAATAATGTGCCGACGCTCAGCGGCTCACCTTGCCTGCCCGTGTGCATGGGTCGCCGGAACAAGTCCGGCGATGACGAACGGTGAGAAATGATTGAGCCCTCACCCTAGCGCGGGCCGCGAACCTGCCGTCCCATCCGCGACGAGGCGCCGTAGGTGGAGCACCAGATCAGCGCCTCGGTCGCGGCGCCGACCAGCGCATCGAGCAGTCCGGCCCAGGCGCGGGCGCGTGAGGCGGTGGCGTGGTCTGTCGCGAAGGTCAGATGCTCGAGTTCCTCGACCTGGATGGCGGTGATGGCGGCCGAGATCTCCGGGTCGCGGTCGGCCAGCCAGCGGACCTGGTCGTCCAGATGGCGATGGACGGTGCGCTCCACCGCCTCGGTGCAGATCAGGATGGCCGCGCGGCCCAGGCAGCCGGTGGCGAGGCCCAGCAGGTAACCGCCAACGCCCCAGAGCGTCAGGGTCCGGCAGGGGGTCACCCCGCGCGCCGCCATCAGGGCTTCGAAGGCCCGGCGGTGGGCGCGCTCGTCGCCCAGGGTGTGATCGAGGAAGGCCAGCAGGTCGGGGGCGCGCCAGCGGGCGGCCAGGCGCTGGGCCTTATAGATGCGGATGGCGCCGAACTCACCTGCGTGATCGACCCTCAGGATGTCGGCGATGATCTGTCGATCGCTGGCCATTTCGCCTCATGGCGCGGGCCCCGCCCGCCGTCCAGACAATTGCGCTTGCGCCCGCGCGGCCACCGTACGGCCATATAAATCTGGCCCTTGGGCGGCGTTGTGACTGGTAACGCGTCCCAGGGCGGGTTCATCCCGCCGGAAGATCCGGCTCCGTCCCGCCCGGTTGGCAAGGGGACGCGGCGGCGAGGACGCGCGGGCCGGCCCGTGGTGATCGCCCTCAGCGTTTTCGGCCATCTGGCGGCCTTCCAGCTGATGCTGTGGGCCCAGCCCAAGCCCGAGACCTTCGTCGAACCGCCGGTGGTGAGGGTGGCGATGGTCGAACTGGCCCCAAAACCCAAGGTCATTCCGCCGCCGAAGCCGGCGGAGGTCCCCATCCCCAAACCCGCGCCGCCGGCGAAGGTCGAAACCAAGAAGGAGCCGGCGCCGCACCCGCCGGCCCCCGCGCCCAAGCCCAGCGTGCGCGTGACCAAGGCGCCGGTCGCCCGCCCCGTGCTGGCCGCCGCGCAAACGCCCGCGCGTGAACCCTTTCTGGAGTTGGGCGAGGGTGACGCGCGCGGCGCGGGCGGCTCCGGGTCGGGCGATGGCGGCGGGTCGGGCGCGGGCAGTGGTGGCGGCGGCGGCGGCGAATGCGACATGCGCCGGCGCCTGCAGGCGGCCCTGACCAAGGACAGCCGCGTCAAGGCGGCGGTAGCCAGCGCGCTGGGCCAGCGCGCCACCACGGGCCGGGGCATGGTGGTGTGGAACGGCGACTGGGTGACCAGCCAGGGCGAGGAGGGCAAGGGTCTGGCCGCCGTGCGCCAGGCCATCACCTGGGAAGTGGGCTTCGCGCCCAAGGCCTGCCGCGAGCAGGCGGTGCGCGGCTATGTGGTGGTGGCCTTGAACGAACACACCAAGATCGCCCTGGGGTCAGGGGCGTGGCGCTGGTCGGACTTGCTGGGGTTGCGGCGCTAGGGGTTTGGGCCAGTGCGCTTGGGTCGATGGCCCTAAGTTTGACGATCTAGCGGCCTCACCGCTCCGCGGCGCAGCCGACCAGCCAAGGACGAAGACGCAGGGCGGCGCGGGATATCCCGGCGCCGCCCTCCAATCCCTAGGACAGGACTTCGATGACCACGCGCCGGTTCTGGGCGCGGCCTTCGCGGGTGTCGTTCGGCGCCACGGGCGCCTCGGGCCCGTAGGAGATGGTCGCCATGCGGTTCAGGGCCACGCCCTGCTTGTTCAGGAACAGCCGCACGGCCTCGGCGCGCTCCTCGCCCAGCTTCTTGTTGTAGTCGGGCGAGCCCGAGGCGTCGGTGTGGCCCTGGATTTCCAGATAGACGTTGCGGTTGTCGCCCTTCAGCTTTTCCGCGAACTCCAGCAGCCGGTTCTGGGCCTCGGGCGACAGCTCCGCGACATTGACCGGGAACTTCACCGAGTCATCCGACAGCACCAGCGAATAGAGGAACTTGCCCTCCGCCAGCTTGCCGGCCGCCTGAGCCCGGCTCAGGGCTTCCTGGGCGGTGCGGTCGACGTTGTCGACCCGCCCGTTGGTGGCGGTGACCTTGCCGTCCACCAGGCCGACCTGGTCGCGGACGAAGCCCTTGGTGGCGCAGCCGCTCAAGGCGACCGCGGCCGCTATGCCGACACTCGCCATCAATGTGCGTGATCTCATGCTCATCATGCCTCTCCAGTCTCATCTGCACGGATGGAGAGATCGGGGACGATACGTCGATCGCCGACGACCTCCCCGTCTCTGATTGACGGTGGCAAAGGGGCGATTCTAAGGCGTGGCGGGTTGTCGCACCCGGCGACAAGGGACTCAGGCGCCGCCGTAGGCGTCGGATTCCTCGTCGATCTCGGGGGGATCGTCCGGCGGGCCGGGCTCCCAGGCCACCAGGTCGCCGGGCTGGCAGTTGAGCTCGCGGCAGAGGGAATCGAGGGTGGAAAAACGAATCGCCCGGGCCTTGCCGGTCTTCAGGATCGACAGGTTGGCGATGGTCACGCCGACCCGGTCGGCCAGCTCGGTCAGCGACATGCGCCGTTCCAGCAGGATCTTGTCGAGTTGCACGCGGATGGCCATGAGGTGATTAGCTCCGCGTCAGATGGTCAGTTCCGCTTCGCGGCGCAGGCGCGCCCCTTCGCGGAAGACTTCGGCCAGGACGAACACCACCAGCACCGAGAACCAGGCGGTCAGGTTGAGGCTGAACCACTGGGCGTCGTTGGCGCCGAACAGCATGTGGAACAGCCGGTCGCTCAGATAGCGCCCGACTTCGAGGGCGGCCAGCGCCAATCCGATGATCTGCAGGCGCCGAACATTGTCGGGGTGGAAGGGGTCGCCGGCGGTGAGCGCCTTGAAGATCGAGCGCAGGCGGCCGACGATGACCAGCAGGCCCGCGGCGTAGAGGCCGATGGCGGCGCAGGCCGCGGCGGCGATCGGCGGGGTCAGGCTGAGCGTGCCCGGCGTCGCGTCGAGAGAGAAGTGGAAATAGCTGAAGGCCTTGGCGTCGCCAGGCACGAGGGGCGCCGCGATGGCGCCCAGGAGCGAGACACCCGCTCCGATCCACAGGACCACATAGACGACGTTCAGGATCACCGTCAGGAAGCTCGAAACCGATCCCGGTCCCAGTGCGCGCATCGGGTGAAGCTCCGTCGTTCCTTTAACCGTGCCGGCGGCGGCTTGGGCCGCCCGCCCGGTCTGCATCCATAGCGCAGTTTCCAGGCGAGCAGGACCCGTTCGCGCCGATCACTATCCGACCCGGCTTAGAGCGAGTGGGAGATGAACAGCGCGGCGCCCATGGGCAGGGCGGCCAGCAGGGCGACGTTGATCAGGGTCATGGCGACCTTGTCGACGAAGTAGGTCATTTTGTACGAAGTCATTGTCTCAAATTCCATGTTGCAGTGCGGTATCGAAACGACCGGTGTCGCCTCGGCGGCAGAGGCATCTGCCCCGTCCACATGCTTATCAATATGTGTTTGCCGCTTATCAATCAAATTACATATCGTTTAGCGATGTTACAAGCGTGTCATTCATTACGGGAAATTTATGCAGTGCAGCATAAGCGCCGGTGATGGAGTGCGGCGGCGGGGCGGGATAGAAGGGGGCGACGCTTTTGGGAGCCCGCCATGCCGCTGACCCTGCCCGCCGGCCTGACCCTGGTGGCCGCCACCCACAACCCCGGCAAGGCCCGCGAACTGGCCGCCCTGCTGGAGGGCCGCTTCACGGTGCTGTCGGCCGGCGAGCTGAACATTCCCGAGCCGGAGGAGACCGAGACCACCTTCGTCGGCAACGCCCTGCTCAAGGCCCGCCATGCCGCCCAGCATTCGGGCCGCGTCTCCCTGGCCGACGACAGCGGCCTGTCGGTCACCGCGCTGGGCGGCTCGCCCGGCATCTATTCCGCCCGCTGGGCCGGGCCGGGCAAGGATTTCACGCTCGCCATGGACAAGGTCGAGGAGCGGCTGATCGAGACCGCCTCCGATGACCGCGGCGCCTGGTTCACCTGCGCGCTGGCCGTCGCCTGGCCGGATGGGCCGGGCGTGGTGGTGGAAGGCCGCGTCGACGGCCAGCTGACCTTCCCGCCGCGCGGCGACAAGGGCTTCGGCTACGACCCCATCTTCATTCCCGACGGCCACGGCCAGACCTTCGGCGAGATGGAACAGACGCTGAAGGACTCCCTCAGCCACCGCACCCACGCCTTCGAGTTGCTCAAGGCGGCCCTGTTTGACTAATTCCAATCCGCTCGGCGTCTACATCCACTGGCCCTACTGCGCGCGGATCTGCCCCTACTGCGACTTCAACGTGGTGCGCGACCGCGCCCAGGCCGAGCAGCCGCTGCTGGCCCGCGCCATCATCGCCGACCTCAAGGCCCAGCGCGCGCTCACCGGACCCCGGCGGCTGGCCTCCATCTTCCTGGGCGGCGGCACGCCTTCGCTGATGGACCCCGCCTGGGCGGCGCAGATCATCGACGCGGCCAAGGCCCTGTGGACCCCCGAACCGGATCTGGAAATCTCCCTGGAGGCCAACCCCACCGACGCCGAGTCGGGCCGCTTCGCGGCCTTCGCCGAAGCCGGGGTCGCGCGCCTGTCCCTGGGGGTCCAGGCCCTGGACGACGCCTCGCTGGCCTTCCTCGGCCGCAACCATGACGCCGCCGCCGCCCGCCGCGCCGCGGAGACGGCCGCCAGATTGTTCCCGCGCCTGTCCATCGACCTGATCTACGCCCGCCCCGGCCAGAGCGCCGACGCCTGGCGCGCCGAGCTGGACCAGGCCATCGCCTGGGGCGCCGAACACATCTCGCCCTATCAACTGACCATCGAGGCCGCCACCGCCTTCGGCCGCGCCGTCGCGCGCGGGACGCTCATTCCCCCCGGCGAAGACCTCGCCTCCGACCTGTTCGACGTGACACAGCAGGGTCTCGAGGCCGCCGGCTTCGACGCCTATGAGGTGTCCAACCATGCGAAAGGCCAGGCCGCGCGCTCGCGCCACAACCTCGTCTATTGGCGCGGCTGGGACTATGTGGGCGTCGGCCCCGGGGCGCATGGGCGGCTGACCCTGCCCTCAAATACTCCGCTCATCCCGGCGAAAGCCGGGACCCATACTGAGTCTGAGGAAGACGCCCGGCAGCAATCCCTCCCGAACGATCCCATGGATCCCGACTTTCGTCGGGAGGAGCGGAGGGTCGGGACGAGCCGCATCGCCACCACAGCCCACGCAAAGGTCGCCGACTACCTCCGCGCGGTGAACGAGACCGGCGTCGGCTTCACGTCCGAGACTCTCTCCCCCATCGAGGCCGCCGAGGAGCGCATCCTGCTCGGCCTGCGCATCGACCATGGCGTGGCTTTCGCCGAGATCGCGGCCCTGGGCCTCACGCCAACCCATCCCGCCGTGACCCAGCTGGTCGACGGCGGCTATCTGCTTGACGACCCGGCCCGGCTAAGGGCCACTCGGGCGGGACGGCTGGTGCTGGACCGCCTGACCGCCGACCTCATTCTGGGAGCCGCCTGACGTGGCCAAGCATCCGCCCGCGCCGCCGCTCTCCGACGCCCCTCTGGCGCCCGGCCTCTATCTGGTGGCCACGCCGATCGGCAATCTGCGCGACATCACCCTGCGCGCGCTGGACGTGCTGGCCGCCTGCGACATGGTGCTGGCCGAAGACACCCGCGTGGCCGGCAAGCTGCTCAGCCACTACGGCATCAAGAAACCCCTGCACCGCTACGACGAATACGCCGCCGTCCGCTCCGGACCGTTGGCGCTGGGCGCCCTGATGCAGAACCAGCGCATCGCCCTGGTCTCCGACGCCGGCACGCCCCTGGTCTCCGACCCCGGCTTCAAGCTGGTGCGCGCGGCGGTGGCCCAGGGCTCGGCGGTCTGGCCCATCCCCGGCCCCTCGGCGGCGCTCGCGGCCCTGACCATCGCGGGGCTGCCCACCGACCGCTTCCTGTTCGTGGGCTTCTCGCCGCCCAAGAGTTCGGCCCGGCGCACCTTCATGACCGAGTTCGCCCCGGTCCACGCCACCCTGATCTTCTATGAGAGCGGCCCGCGCCTGCGCGCCTCGCTCACCGACATGGCCGCCGTGTTCGGCAACCGCGAGGCCGCCGTGGCCCGCGAACTGACCAAGCTGCACGAGACCTGTATCCGCGGAACCCTGGAGGAACTGGCCGCCGACCCGCGCCTGGATGGCCCCAAGGGCGAGATCGTGGTGCTGATCGCGCCGGGCGAAGAGGTCCCCGCCGGGGCCGACGACGCCGACGCGGCCCTGACCGAGGCGCTGGCCCGCATGGGTCCGGCCGAGGCGGCCAAGCAGGTGGCCAAGGCGCTGGGCCTGCCCCGGCGCGACCTCTATCTGCGGGCGCTGGAATTGAAGGACGTCAGGTGAAACGTGAGGCGGCCCGACAAGACAAGGGGGCCGTCCGCGCCAAACGCGGCCTGCTGGCGCGGCTGTCGGGCCGCCGCGCCGAGGTGGCCGCCGCCCTGCTGCTGATGGCCAAGGGCTACCGCATCCTGGGCTTCCGGCTGGCCTCCCACCTGGGCGAGATCGACCTGCTGGCGCTCAAGCGCGGCGTGCTGGTGGTGGTCGAGGTCAAGCAGCGCGCCACGATCGAGACGGCGATGGAGGCGGTCAGCCATGTGCAGCGTGAGCGTCTGCGCCGCGCGGGCGCCAAGATCGCCGCCTCCCGCCCCGCGCTCAAACATGCGTCGATCCGCCTCGACCTTATCGCTCTCGCCCCCGGGCGCTGGCCGCGTCATATTCCCGACGCCTGGGGCGGGGGGTAGTCGCCCCCGGAGGGACGTGAGCCGCCGATGATGACGCGCGAGGAAGCCGAAGAGGTGCTGGAGGCCGCCGGGCGAGAGGGCGACGGCGCCTTCCCGCTGCTTGAGGCCGCCCTGGCCTGCGCCGTTCACGACGACCCCGACCGCGACGCCAACGCCGCGCGCCAGATGGCCGAGGAGGGCGTGGCCCACCTGACCCGGCGCATGGAGCGCGAATCCCCCGAAGAAGCCCTGGCCGAGGCCATGGCCGGCGACCTCGGCCTGGCCGGCGACCTGCTCGACTACGACAATCTCGACAACGCCGACGTCATCGCCGTCTGCCGCCGCCGCAAGGGCCTGCCGGTGGCATTGGGGGTCTTCTACCTGCATGTGGGCCGCCGCACGGGCCTGGACGTGCGCGGCGTCGACTTCCCCGGCCACTTCCTGCTGCGCATCGAAACCCCCGAAGGCCCCCTGGCGCTCGACCCCTTCAGCGAGGGCCGGGTGGTGCTGCCCTCGGAACTGACCCGCCGCGCCTTCCGGGCTGGGCTGACCCCCGATGTGGCCGGCCGCCTCGACCGGCTGATGGAGCCGGTGACCGACCGCGCCGTGCTGATCCGGCTGCAGAACAATATTTTCGCCCGCGCCGCCCAGGCCCGCGATTACGTGCGTGCGGAGCGTTCCGCCCTGCGCCGCGCCCTGCTCGACCCCTCCGATCACCGGCCATGGCTTGACGTGGCCGCCGCCCGCGAGGGACAGGGAGCGCTGGCCGGGGCCTTGCAGGCGCTGGGCAAAGCACAAATCTTGGATGGCGGGGCCACGATCGCGGCCCGCGCGGCGCGGGAGCGGGTCCGGCTGCGGTTGAACTAGCCCCGCTTTAGAAGGCTAAACCGCTCCATGTCGCTGAAAGTCGCCATCCAGATGGATCCCGTCGAAGGGATCAACATCGACACCGACACCACCTTCCTGATGATGATCGAGGCCCAGAACCGGGGCCATTCGCTGTGGGTCTACACCCCCGAAAAACTGAGCCAGGAGGACGGGCGCATCTTCGCGCGGGGCCGCACCCTGACCCTGCGCGCCGTCAAGGGCGACCACCACACCCTGGGCCCCTACGAGACCCGCGACATGAGCGAGTTCGACGCGGTGCTGATGCGCCAGGACCCGCCTTTCGACATGGCCTACATCACCGCTACCCACTTCCTGGAGCGGATCCATCCCCAGACCCTGGTGATCAACAACCCGGCCGAGGTGAGGAACGCCCCCGAGAAGCTGTTCGTCACCGGATTCGAAGGGGTGCAGCCGCCGACCCTGATCACCTCCGACGCCGAGGCCATCTACGCCTTCCGCGAAAAGCACGGCGACATCGTCTTGAAGCCCCTCTATGGCGGCGGCGGCTCGGGCGTGGTGCGGCTGAAGGCCGACGATCCCAACCTCGACGCCCTGCTGGAACTGCACGCCATGATCGGCCGCGAGCAGGTCATCGCCCAGAAGTTCATCCCCGCCGTCAGCAAGGGCGACAAGCGCATCCTGCTGATCGACGGCGAGTCGGTGGGCGCCATCAACCGCATTCCGGCCGACGGACAGGTGCGTTCCAACCTGGCCCGAGGCGGCCGCGCGGCGGCGGTGGAGCTGACCCCGCGCGATCTCGAACTCTGCGCCATCATCGGGCCGGAGCTCAAAGCGCGCGGCCTGCTGTTCGTCGGCATCGACGTGATCGGCGACTATCTGACCGAGATCAACGTCACCTCGCCGACCGGCGCCCAGCAGCTGAAACGCTTCGGCGGGGCGGACGCGGCGGCCCTGCTATGGGACAAGGTGGAACAGATCAGGGCCTGATCCACGGCCAAGCCTAGCTTGACCTGTGAACAGTGACGGCTAGGTGACTGTTTTCCTACGGTTTCCCCATTAGTTCTTTTTTTGTTCTTGATCTGGCCCAGCTTTCGTGGTGGGGTTGTGGATAAGTCACGCAAATCGTGGATGTTTTCGCGGGGAGGGGCGAATGGCGACCAAGGTCGTGACGGTGGCGTTCCAGGGCGTCGAGGCGCGCCGCGTCGACGTCGAGGTCCAGCTGACCCCGTCCGGCGCCATGGGCGGCGGCATCGTCATCGTGGGCCTGGGCGACAAGGCGGTGGCCGAAAGCCGTGAACGGGTCCGCGCCGCCTTCTCCGGCATGGGCCTGGCGCTCCCCGACAAGAAGATCGTC
This sequence comes from Caulobacter sp., assembly GCA_028291055.1. Classification (GTDB taxonomy): domain Bacteria; phylum Pseudomonadota; class Alphaproteobacteria; order Caulobacterales; family Caulobacteraceae; genus Caulobacter. Next base: position 4,356 of record JAQGIP010000018.1, on the reverse strand, counting down.
GTCAACCTCGCGCCCGCCGACCTGCCCAAGGAGGGCAGCCACTACGACCTGCCCATCGCGCTGGCCATCCTGGCGGCCATGGGCATCCTGCCCGCCGACACCCTCGACGGCTGGGCGGCCATCGGCGAGCTGTCGCTGGACGGCTCCATCGTGCCCGTGGCCGGCGTCCTGCCCGCCGCCGTGGCGGTCAGCGGGTTCGGCCTGGGGCTGATCTGCCCCGAGGCCAGCGGTCCCGAGGCGGCCTGGGCCGGCGACGACATCCGCATCCTGGCGCCCAAGTCGATCATCGCGCTGATCAACCACGTGCGCGGCAGCCAGGTGATGAGCCCGCCCCGGCCCGGCGACGTGATCGAGGGCGCGCCCGGCCCTGACCTGCGCGACGTCAAGGGCCAGGAGAACGCCAAGCGCGCCCTGGAGATCGCCGCCGCCGGCGGCCACAACCTGCTGTTCAGCGGCCCGCCGGGCTCCGGCAAGTCGATGCTGGCCCAGCGCCTGCCCGGCATCCTGCCGCCGCTCTCGGCCCAGGAGCTGCTGGAAACCTCCATGGTCCATTCGGTGGCCGGCCTGATCGCCAAGGGCGCGCTGACCCGCGCGCGGCCCTTCCGCAACCCCCACCACTCCGCCAGCATGGCCGCCCTGACCGGCGGCGGCATCAGGGCCAAGCCCGGCGAAGTCTCCCTGGCCCACAATGGCGTCCTCTTCCTCGACGAGCTGCCGGAATTCAGCACCCAGGCGCTCGACAGCCTGCGCGGTCCCCTGGAGACCGGCGAGGTCGTGGTGGCCCGCGCCAACGCCCACATCCGCTATCCGGCCCGCGTCCAGCTGATCGCCGCCCAGAACCCCTGTGGTCGCGTTGCATCGTTGTCGCCACTTCCGGGCACCGGTAGGTGGAGGAGGGTGATTTCGACATCCTCTTTTCCGATGACGATGCGATCCGTGATCGTCTCGACAATCTGGCGCTTCGCAGAAGCGTCCATGTCTCCCCAACGGCTGAAGAGGTCTCGAGCTTCTGTTACCGCTTCCTCGCGAGTCAGTTCGCTTATCCGCAGGACATCGAGTTCCGCCAGGAGCCGGGGAAGCTGTTCGTCGATCTGCTGGCGACGTTCGGAGATCGGCCGGTGGCGGCGGATGAAATCCTCCTTCGAGAGCGCGTCGGAATTGTACAGGTCGTAGAGCCGGTCTTCGTCGGCAGCGACTTTCCGGAGTTCGGCCTGGCCGAGTTCCACAAGCCGTTCCTTCTCGCGGATGGCTTCCCCTGAGGCGGCGGCGTGCGCGGCGATCTCGTCGGACGAGACAAGGAAGCTGCGGAGCTGCTCGCGAAAGACGGCTTCGATATCCACGATGGGGATCTTGTTGCGGCAGGCGTCGCAGATGTACTTCGGCGAGCCGGAGCGGACATACATCTTCGTGCCACAGCCGCAGTACGCGAGCCCCGAAAAGAGGTGCACCGTGTGGCGCATCGGCCGTTCCTTGGCCCGCTTGTCCTCGACGATACGGGCGCAGGTATCCCAGAGCTCGTCGGAAATAAGGGGTTCCACTTCCTGCAACACCCAGTCGCTTTCCGGCTTTAGCTCCCACGCCTTTCCGCGGTTGGCTGAGCGTGTGTAGTTCGTCCGACGACTGCCGCGGGCGATAGGATCGGTGATGAAGTTCATCACCGTGGTGTCGGTGAAGGGGCTTCCCTTCCGTGTCCGGTAGCCGCGCTGGTTCATGAGCTTCGCCACGCCACGCCGGCTGCGGTGCTCTGCAAACAACTCGAACACCAGCTTGCGGACCGGCGCCTCGTCCGGGTGCAGCGCAAGTTTGCCATCGACGCGCTGGTAGCCGAACGGAAGCTGGCCGCCGAGGGACTTGCCGAGCTGCGCGCGAACCGGCACCGACGCCTTCACGCGCTCGACGATCTCCTCGCGTTCCCACTGCGCCATGGCGGCGATCATCGTGAAGAAGAGGCGACCGGCCGGCGAGCTCGTATCGATCGACTCTTGGAGCGACACCAGGTCCGCGCCGGCCTCGCGGAAAATCTCCGAGAATTCGAGCAGCTCGCGGGTGTTGCGGGCCAGCCGTGCGAGCTTCGAGAACACCAGGGCGCAGATCCGGCCAGCACGAATGTCCGCCAGCATCCGTTGGGCGTCTGCGTGCCCCATCACAGCCTTGCCGCTCACCGCCTCAAGCCGATAGACCTCGGCGACCTCCCAGCCCTTCATTTCCACATAGGCCCGAGCGCGACGCTCATGGTGCTCGGGACTTTCCCCTCGAACTTGATCCTCGGTTGAAACCCGGATCCATATGCCGACTTGCTTGACGCTCACTGGCTGCATCACCACGCCCCATCTCCACGACCTCGCGATCTTACACCCGTTGATTCTGAAGGTGAATCTCAGGCGGCCTGCAGAGCTGAACTTATTGTGCGCTCGCGATTCGCAGACTTCTATAGGTTGTGCTAACGTCGCACCGCGTCTGGGGAGGCGACCGTGAACACACAATCCATTTCGAGACCAATCGGACTCGCGATCGCGCTGGCATTTATCGCAAGCGCCGCGCCGCATGGGGTGAGCGCCAAGCCGGCGCCAGCCTCCGACGCGGCAATCAAAGCTCGGATGATCAAACAATCTATCGCGAGCTATCCCGGGAATTGCCCATGCCCCTATAACTCGGCGAGCAACGGCAGCAGTTGCGGCCGTCGCAGCGCCTGGAGCCGCGCTGGAGGCTATGCGCCGCTCTGTTACGCGTCCGACGTCAGCAAGGCTGATGGGGATGTTGCCGAGCCAGGATCGTCGGCCAGGACCAAAAGCGCTCTACCAAGTGAGTCTGAGTGCGCGTCGGCGCTGGGTAGATGAGGCGACGAATCTCAAGGACGGCAAGGTCTATCGACCACCCACCCTGGACCAGGTAGCCGCCGATTTGAACAACATAGCGCCGGCGGCTGTGGGCATTGGACCCAAGGTCGTGCCGGCGGTGGGAACATTCCAACTGCATGAAGTCGGAGCGGGCGAAACGCTGGGCGGTCTCGCAAAGCGCTTCTATGGTGACCCAGCGCGATGGACGGATATCCACGCGGCCAATCGCGACAAGATAGTCGATCCGGACCGGATTTACCTCGGTCAGGTGCTGCGTATTCCGAACGCCAGCCCTCCCAGCGCCTGAGCGCCTCGGCCGCGGCCCCAGAGGAATTTTACCCCTTGGGCAGCCTCCGCTGCTAACCCTCGCCGGCGGGGCCGGTGCTCTTGGCGGCGAGCGGTCTAGCCCTCACGAATCTGCTGGCGGGCCTGTCCTTGGCGATCCGCATTGCCGTCCTACGGCCGGCGGCTAACAATCTTGACCGCAAGTTGTGAATAGCCATGATTAGCAACGCATCGGTGTGCGGCCGGTGCGATGGAAATTTCGCTGGGCCCTCCAATGTGGCCGACGTCTTCTGGATTGGAGCGCTTGGATGAGCCGGTTCGCAGGGAAGTTGGTCCTGGTCCTCCTCGACAACCGAGATGCGCCGTCGATCCGCGCGGGCCGCTCGCTTTGGGCGCTTCGCGACGATCTGGCCTACCAGACCGGCGATGATCCGAGCGACGTAATCACGGTGCCGGCTGGGTTCGTCACAGACCTCGCGTCCATCCCTCGGGCTGTCTGGTCCTTCTATCCCCCAGACGGGCCGTGGGTGAAGGCGGCGATCATCCACGACTTCCTCTACGACACAGAAGGGTCGGGCCATTGGCACAAGCGTCGGGGCATCACCCGCGCGGAGCCCTACAGCCGTGCCGAGTCCGACGCCATCCTCAAGGAGGGCATGGCCGACCGAAGCATCGGCGCCTGGGAGCAGTTCGTGATCTGGGCGGCGGTCCGGGTCGGAGGCGGGGGCGGCTGGGGCAAGACGGACCGCAAGCCTGCTACGCCCAAGGAGATGGCGTGACCGACGTTTCGGCGCCTTCCATCATCGACAGCCTGATGGCGAATAAGTCCGGCTACTTCAGCCCACAGCCTGTGTCCGCCATGAAAGTGTCTGAGGCCACTTTTTCGCAGTCATGCAGCGGCCACCGGTGTCGTTCTAGTGTTCGATCATGGCCGCGACATCGAAATGGCACGGGTGTTGGTAAAACGCCCTCGACGAAATTCCGACAATGATTCCAGCCGCTTCTGAGATATTTTGGCTGCTCTTATATTTTTCCATAAACCGCCGGCCGCTTCGTTCGGACTTAAGAGTCTAAGGGCGGGGTTGCCATTTGCGCCGCCCTGTCGATTTGGGGGCGCACGATGGTTGCGATTGTCACCGGCAACGGCTTGGGTCTTCAGCGCAGCTCGGCCTGGGTTCTGGGGTCGAACGGTCAGCTGGGCGCGGCCGGCACGGGCCGGACGGGCGAGAACGTC
>JAQGIP010000121.1 GCA_028291055.1 Caulobacter sp. | reverse complement strand
TGAACCGCGAAACCGATAAGTTCCTCGAAGCCTTCCGGGGCTCCAAGTCGATCGCCGACATTGCTCGGGTGTCGATGAGCGAGGAATTCGAAGGCAACCCGATGGCCGACATGGCCGCCGCCGCCTCGCAAGAAGTTGAACTGTCCCGTCAGGCCGGCCTGCAGGTTGGGGGCGCTCACCGCGACTCCACGATCATGCGCGCGGGCACGGCGGTTAACGCCGTCCAGGCTTCGCTCTCCAAGCGTCTGTCCAACGGCATGCAGTTCCTGGCCTCCGTCGGTTCGTCCGGTCCGTTCATCGGTCTGTTCGGCACCGTCTACGGGATCATGAACTCCTTCATCGGCATCGCGAACACCAACACGACCAACCTGGCCGTTGTGGCCCCCGGCATCGCCGAGGCCCTGCTCGCCACCGGTATCGGTCTGTTCGCCGCTATCCCGTCGGTTATCTTCTACAACTACTTCCAGACCCGTATCGCCTCCTACGGCGTGCGCTCGGAAGGGTTTGTGGCTGAACTGATGAACGCCATCTCGCGTCAGCTCGACAAGGGGGCCTAACACTCATGGCCGCCAAGCTGTCAGGCTCGGGGGGCGGAGGACTTCAAGCGGTCGAGCAGAACAGCGAGATTAACGTCACTCCCTTTGTGGACGTTATGCTGGTTCTGCTGATCATCTTCATGGTGGCCGCGCCTTTGGCTTCCGTGTCGGTGAAGGTCGAGCTGCCCCCAGCGGTAGCCAAGCCGTCGCAGACTCCCCCAAAGCCGTTCTACATATCGATCCAGAAGGATGGGGCCGTCTACCTCGGTGACCGCCCCATCGAAGTGCAAGACATCGGCAAAGAGCTGAAGAAGCAGATTATTCGACGCGACCCGTCCAAAGAGCGGATCTACATTCGCGCCGACCAGCAGACGCATTACCGCGACTTCCTGGAGGTGATGAATAAGCTCCAGGATGAGGGGTTCTATCAGGTCGCGCTGATCGGCAAGGACGACAACAAGTGAGGGCGCGCGCATATGTCTGACACGACGCCCGAACACCGCCGGTATGACCCGCTTACTTCGGAGTCGCGGCCGCGGCGGGGCGGAAGCGCCTTCCTGATCGCGATTCTGATCGTGATCGTCGCGCACACCGCCCTCTTCTTCTACTTGTGGAAACACAAGATGGAGATGAAGTACAAGGAGTATTCGGACGAAGCGACGAAGGTGGACCTGGTGAAGCCGCCACCCCCGCCGCCGCCTCCTCCGCCGCCTCCGCCACCGCCGCCGAACCAGCCGCCGCCGCCCCCCGCTCGGGTGCAGCCGCGTGTTGCCGAAGTGCCGCCTGACGCGCCCAAGGCCCCGCCGATGCCTATCCCGGCGGTTCCGGACCCGAAGCCTCAGCCTGCGGCGCCCATCGAAGTGGCGCGTGCTCCTCCGCCGCCTCCGACTGCCCCGCGGCCGTCGGTGGTCACCAACCCGGACTGGATTCGCCGTCCCAGCGCCGACCAGTACGCTCAATACTATCCTGAGCGTGCCCAGCGTCTGGAAATGGCGGGCCGTGCGACCATCGTCTGCACCGTCACCGCGGCCGGGACCCTGCAAGGGTGTTCCGTCACCTCGGAAGATCCGGCCGACTACGGCTTCGGTGAAGCCGCCATCAAGATCTCGCGCTTCTTCAAGATGAAGCCCGCGACCCGAGATGGCGTCCCCGTCGAAGGCCTGAAGGTCACGATCCCGCTGCGCTTCAACCTGGGCGGCTAAGCCCCGGTCAAAGCCAACGGCAAGACAACGAGAGCCCCGGCGGGAAACCGCCGGGGCTTTTCGCTTTCAGGACCGCCGGGTCTCGCCGGCCCCGGGGATCAGGCCAGGCCCTTCGCCTTCAGCCAGGTGGTCAGCCGCGCGTTGACCGCCTCCGGCGCCTCCTGCTGCACCCAGTGCGACACGCCGGGCAGGCGCTCCAGGGTGAAGTCCTTCACATAGCCCTCATAGCCCTCGGTCAGTTCGAGCCCCAGCGCCGCGTCCTCCTCGCCCCAGACCATCAGCGTGGGCGTCTCGATCACCGGCGTGGCGCCCGGCGCATAGCGGCCGAGCGTCGTGAAGTTGGCGCGGTAGTAGCTGATCATCGCCTTCATGGCGCCGGGCTTCAGCGCATTGGCGCGGTAGTGGTCTAGGACCTCCGGCGGGAAGCGCGACTTGTCCACCGCCATGCCGCTGAAGGCCTTGCCGATCGCTTCCGCGCCCCGCGCCGTCATGGCGCGCTCGGGCAGGCCGGGAATCTGGAAGAAGAAGACGTACCAGCTCTTCTTCCATTGGCTGAAGCCACGCCGCATGGCGGCCTGATAGACGGCCGGATGCGGCACATTCATGATCACCAGCCCGTCCAGCGGCCGCGCCCGCTCGATGGCGAAGGCCCAGGCCACCAGCGCGCCCCAGTCATGAGCGATCAGCAGCCGGCGTTTGGCGCCCAGCGCGTCGAACAGTTGGGCCGCATCCTCCACCAGGTTCTCGATCCGGTAGGCGGAGGTTTCCGTGGGGCGGCTGGAATCGCCATAGCCGCGCAGGTCCGGCGCCACCGCCCGCCAGCCCAGGTCGGCCAGCGCCGGCAGCTGGTGGCGCCACGAATAGCGGCTCTCCGGGAAGCCATGCAGCAGCAACGCCACGTCATCCCCGTCGCCGGCCTCGTCGAGCGTAAAAGTCAGGCCATTGGCCTGGACGGTGCGCGTGCGGATATCGTGCATGATCTGCTCCCCCGGAGAGTGCAGCCTGCGGTCCGTTGGGGCTCAGTACAAGGTGCGGGCGCCGCAACGGTCTCGCCCGCTAGGCAGGCTGGTCAGGGTTTGCTGTTTTCCAACCCATGGAAATCGCGGCCGAAATAGATCAGCGGGCGCAGGTCGGCCGAGGCGGCGTCGGCGATGCGGACGATGAACATCGAGTGGCTGCCGGCGTCGATAAGCTGTTCGCGATGGCCGGTCAGCGAGATCAGGGCGCCGGTGAGCGCGGGCGGCGCATTGGCGTCGATCCGCCAGTGGGAGGCGGTGAAGCGCTCCTGGGCCAGGTGAGGGCCGGAAAAACGTTCGGCCTCGGCCCCATGGGCGTCGCTCAGCACGGAGATGCTGACCCGGTTGGCGCGGGTCAGGTGGTTGTGGGCGGCGGCTTCCTTGCGCACGCAAAACAGCACCCTGGCCGGCGCCACCGACAGGGTGATCAGGGAGCTGACCAGCAGCCCCCTGGGTCCCTCGGACGTCTGGCAGGCGACCACCGCCACCCCGCCCGCCAGGCGCGACATGGCCTGGCGGAAAGTGGCGTCATCGACCTCGGCTTCCAGGGCGCGGGCGACGATCGCCGCCGCGAAGTCGCTGCCGTCGGCCATCAGCCGGCGGCCCGTGCGGGGTTGGCCTGGCGCTGGGCGACCAGGTCGCGGACCAGGGGGATCAGGTCGCGGCCATAGGCGATGGCGTCGTCCAGCGGATCGAAGCCACGGATCAGGAAGGTGGTGACGCCCAGGTCGTAGTAGTCGAGCAACGCATCGGCCACCTGCTCGGGCGTGCCGACCAGGCCGGTGGAATTGCCGGCCGCGCCGGTGACGGCGGCGACGCCGGTCCACAGGCGCTTGTCGAGGCGTGTGCCTTGTGCGGCGGCGTCCAGCAGGCGCTGCGAGCCGGCGTTGGGCGGGGCGTGGCCGTCGAGCTTCAGGCCGGCCTTGGCGCGCAGGGCCTTGGTGCGTTCGACGATGTCGTCGGCGCGGGCCCAGGCGGCCTCTTCGGTAGCGGCCAGCACCGGGCGCAGCGAGAGGCTGAAGCGGACCTGGCGGCCGTGCTTGGCGGCGGCGGCGCGGACGCGGGCGATGGTTTCGCGCACCTGGGCCTGGGTCTCGCCCCACAGGGCGTAGATGTCGGCGTGCTTGCCGGCCACCGGGATGGCGGCGTCGGAGGAGCCGCCGAAGTAGATGGGCAGGTGGGGCTTCTGCCAGGGCTTCACGGCCCCGAAGGCGCCCTTCACCTGATAGTATTTGCCCTCGTAGTCGAAGGGTTTGTCGCTGGTCCATTCCTGGCGGACGATGTCGAGGTATTCGTCGGTGCGGGCGTAGCGCTCGTCCTTGGTCAGGTGGTCGCCGTCCTTGGCCAGCTCGTCGTCGGAGCCGCCGGTGATGATGTGGACGGCGATGCGGCCGCGGGTGAACTGGTCGAGGGTGGCCAGCTGGCGGGCGGCCACGGTGGGGGCGGTGAAGCCGGGGCGGTGGGCGATCATGAAGCCGAGGCGCTCGGTCACCGAGGCGGCGTGGGCGGTGACCAGCTGACTCTCGGGTGAGGTGGAGCCGAAGGCGACCAGGGCGCGGTCGAAGCCGCCGTCCTCATGGGCCTTGGCGGAGGCTTCCACATAGTCGCGGTCGACCACGGGGCCGCTCGGCGGGTGGATCTCGGACTGTTGCTGGGTGCCGATGAAACCGATGAATTCGACGGACATGGGTTGATTTCCGGGTTGATTTTGGAGGCTCGGGTTAAAGCCTAGTGGATTGGTATGGATTTGCGTTACGAGGAGTTCTCATGGGCCCATTAGCTCAGGCTCATCAGATGACGTGGAAGCCGTGGGTGGCGTCGCGTTCGAGTTGGTCGACGAGGCCGTATTCCCAGTCGAGATAGGCCTGCATGGCCTCGGTGGCGTTGTCGGTTCCCTCGTAGGGGCGGCGGTAGAGGTCGTCGGGCGGGGTGGTGAAGCGGGGCGGGGTGGTTTCGAGGGGCAGGCCGGCTTCGGTCCAGGCGGCCGTGCCGCCGGCCAGGACGAGAGGGGGGCGGCCGGTGAGGTGCAGCACTTCGGGCGCGGCCAAGCGGGCGAGGGCGTCATCGGGAGAGACCAGCACGACGTCGCCGCCATCGGGGAACAGGGCCAGGGCCTCGGCGAGGCGCGAGCGCACCGCGAAGACGGCGGCGGGGACGCGGGCCTTGCGGTGGATGGGGCTGGGGCTGAGGTCGATGACGCCGATGTCGCCGCGCTCCAGGCGGGCCAGCAGGCGTAGCGGCGTGATGGTCTGCACGGGGGGCAGGGGTGGTTTAGTCGGCCGCCAGGGGCCGGTCTCCAGAGGACGCTCGAAGCCGCCGTCCAGCACCAGCACATCCCAGCCCATCTGGGCCAGCCAGGAGGCGGTCATGTCGGCGCGCACGCCCCGGTCGTCGGCCAGGACGATGCGGGCGCCGCGCACGGGGGCGAAGACGTCGGTTTCCTGGACGAGCTGGCCGCCGGGTGCGCTACGGAAGCCGGGGATGTGGCCGGCCTCGTATTCCTCGGGCGTGCGCACGTCGAAGCGGTAGAGGGTGCGGGCGTCCTCCTTGGCCAGGGCGACGAGGGCGGGGGCGTCGATGCGGCGTACGCCGGCGCGATAGGCCACGGCGCGGGCCTTGGCGCGGGCGTCGGTCTCCAGATCGGGCGAGGGTTCGGCGAAGCGGCGGATCTGGCCGTGGTCGAGATCCTGGCCGGCCAGGGTCCAGCCGATGGTGCCGTTGCGCAGGGCCACGACGGGGTTGGGCAGGCCGGCGTTGATCAGCGACTGGGCGCCGATGATGCTGCGGGTGCGGCCCGCGCAGTTGACGATGATGGTGGTTGCCGGATCGGGGGCGAGTTCGCGGGCGCGCAGCACCAGTTCGGCGCCGGGCACGCTGACGCCGCGCGGGATGCTCATGGTGCGGTATTCCTCGAACCGCCGCGCGTCGAGCACGACCAGGTTCTCGCCGCCTTCGATCCGCGCCTTGGCTTCGGGCGCGGGCAGGGAAGGGGTGTGGCGGCGCGTCTCGACCAGTTCGCCGAAGGCCTTGCTGGCGGAATTGACGTCCTGGAACAGCTCATAACCCGCGTCGCGCCAGCCCTGGAGGCCGCCGGCCAGGGCGAAGACGCGGCTGTAGCCAAGGGCGGCCAAACGCTCGGCGGCGGGCGCGACCAGGCCTTCGCCGTTGTCGTAGAGGACGATCTTCGCGTGGCGGCGCGGGATGCGGTCGAGCACCTCCAGCTCCAGGCGGCTCAGGGGCAGGGAGACGGCGAACAGGGGGTGGCCCTTGGCGAAGGGGTCCTCCTCGCGCAGGTCGATCAGCGCGACCTCGCGGCGGGCCAGCAGGTCCAGGCGCACATCGGCGGGGGTGATGGTCACGGTCATGAGTTGAGCGTCCGCCGGGGGCCGGCGTCGGCGCCCCACAGGTTGGGGGTGAGGGTGTTGGCGTAGCCGGAGATGAAGGGCTTGGGACGGCCCGCCCGATCGTAGGCGTGGCGGCGCACCGCGCCGATGTTGTCGCCATAGACGTGGATGCTGACGGAGACCCGGTCATCGTAGGCGTTGGTCACCTGGTGGATGTCGCCCACGGTGGGCGAGACGGCGGCCACCTCGCCGGCCCGCAGGCGGCGCACGGGTCCGGCCGGGATCACCGCATCGGCCAGGCGCAGATAGGGCTGTTCCAGCTCCGCGCCGCGCAGCACGCCGACCAGGCCCCAGACGGTGTGGTCATGCACCGGCGTCGCCTGGCCCGGGCCCCAGACGAAGCTGACCACCGAGAACCGCTCCAGGCTGTCGCAATGCAACAGGTGCTGGGCGTAGCGGATCGGGTCGGGCCGGGCGAAGGCCTCCGGCAGCCAGTCGTCATGGGCGACCAGATCGGCCAGGAAGGTGCGGCCCACATCCAGGATGCGGGCCTCGTCCTTGGTCTGCGACAGCAGGGCCGCGAAATCGACGACGAAGTCGCGCAGTCGATCCAGACGCGGCGCCAGGGCGGACGCGCCGAAGGCGGAGGTATCGGGTTGGCGCGCCCCCATGCTCAGCCCCTGAACCTTAAGGTGACCAGGAAGGTCCGGGGGTCGGGGAAGTTCAGATAGTAGACGCCGGTGGAGGGCGTGTAGGTCGCGCTGACCGGCTTTTCGGACTGCAACAGGTTGCGGCCTGACAGCACCACGGCCCAGCGCGGGTCGGGCGAGGTCCAGGTCAGCGTGCCGTTGACGAAGGTCTGGCCCGGCGTGCGGTCCTGGGGCCGTTCGAGGGCGGAGGAATAGATCGACGACTGGAACTGGGCGTCGACGCCGATCCTCAAGGAGCCGGGGATGGAGACCGGCACGTCATAGGTGGCGCCCCCCGAAACGCTCCAGCGCGGCGCGCCGATCAGCTTGTGGCCGTCGGCGTCCACGCCCAGGCCGCCCGCGCCCTTGTATTCGTCATAGTGCGCGTCGAGGTAGCCGACCGAGAACTGCACGCCGAGCCGCTCGGTGAAACGGGTGTCGGTCTCCAGCTCCACGCCATAGCTGGTGGCCTTGCCTGCATTGCCCCGGCGGCTGCCCACATAGGCCGGGTCGTAGAAGGAGACCTGGAGGTTGGTGTAGTCGTTGTAGAAGACGGCAAGGTTGGCCCGCACACGGCGGTCGAACCACTCGCTCTTCAGCCCCAGCTCGAAGCTGGACACGGTTTCCGGATCGAAGGGCAGTTCGGCCAGGTCGAGCCGCGTGGCGCGGTTGTCGAAGCCGCCCGCCTTGAAGCCCTTGGCCCAGGTCGCATAGGTCAGGATGTCGGGCGTCCATTTGTACTGGACCGACAGCTTGGGCGTCACCGAGCTCCAGGTCTTGTCGGCCTCGCCGTTGATGGAGGGCGCGGTCACCTGGCCGGCCAGGTTCAGCACGCTGTTGGCGAAGGTGAAGGTCTTCTTTTCGGAGGTGCCGCGCAGACCGGCCGTGAAGCTCAACTGGTCGGTGGCCGCCCAATTGACCTCGCCGAACAGGGCGATGGAGTCGGTGTTGGTGACGTTGTGGGCGCGCAGGAAGTTGTAGTTGCCGGGCGTCACGGTCGGGTCGGTGAGGGTGGCGTTCTTGCGGCTGTAGCCGTCGCGCTGAACGTAGAAGCGTTCGTGCAGATAGAAGACGCCGGTGGTGAATTTGAACGGGCCGTAGTCGCCGTTCAGCTGGACTTCCTGGGTGTAGTACTGGTCGTTGTAGTGGATCAGGTTCTTCTGGACGAGGGCGGCCTGGCCGTCGTTGTCGTAGTTGACGGGGTTGAGGTCGAAGCCGCCGTAGCTGGTGATCGACTTCAGCTTCAGGCTGTCGGAGAGGTCATAGGTGACCCGTACCGAGCCGCTGGCGCCGTCCAGCTTCTGGTAGGGCTCGACCTCCGAGAAGGACTTGCGCGGATCAAAGCCGCCGCCCGGCTGGACCACCGGAATGTAGGACCGGCTGTCGCTGCGGTCGCGGGTGGCGCTGGCCGTGAACAGCACGTCCAGGCGCGAGGTTGGCGTCCAGTGCAGCTTGGCGCGGTAGGCGTCGACGTTGATGCGGTTGACGTCGTGGTTCAGCGTCGGGTCGAAGGTCACCCCGTCGCGGGTGTGGTGGATGTAGGAGAAGCTGCCCGACAGCTTGTCGTCGACGATGGGCCCGCTGATCAGGGCGCGCACGTCGACGGCGCCGTAGTTGCCGACGCCGACGTCGGCGCGGACATGGAACTCCTGGCCCGGATCCTCGGTGATGATGCGCAGGGCGCCCGCGCTGGAGTTGCGGCCATAGAGGGTGCCTTGCGGACCGCGCAGGACCTCGATGCGCTGAAGGTCGGTGAACTCGACCATCGAGCCGATCTGGCGGGGCAGATAGACGTCGTCCACATAGACGGCCAGCACCGGCTCCTGGATGGGGTCGGACTCGCCGATGCCGCGCAGGGAATAGGTCTGGGTGGTGTGGCTGATGGTGACGCGGCTGATGGTCAGGTTGGGCACCTGGCCGGCCAGGTCGCGGATGTTGTCGATCTTGCGGTCCTTCAGCACCTGGTCGCTGAAGGCGGTGATGGCGATGGGCGTGTCCTGCAGGTTGGTGGAGCGGCGCTCGGCGGTGACCACCACCTCGTCCACGGTCGCGCCGGAGTCGGCGTCCGCCGCGGCGGCCTCGGCATGGACCCGGGTCGCTAATAGGCTGATCGCCGTGGCGGCCAGGAGTGCAAGTTTCCGTCGGCGGGCGGTGTGGTTCGTGGATGTGTAGGTCACGGAGCTATCCCCTCTTCGTTGACGTCGGGCCTTATCGACGCCGGGGATCGTGAAGTGAATGGAGATATTCTTATGAATACCAGAGGTGTACTCATATCGCGAGCGCGAATGTCTCGAGTTTGATTTACTTATACATTGTGTCGCGCAAATACTATTTGCCATTACCCTGGCGCCGGATCAACTCAAATAGGATTTCAGGCCGCGATCCCAGATCGGGGCCACGGCGACGGGCTTTGGAATGACCCCGGCCTTGGCGAAGGTGTCGGCCACCCCCTGCTGCGAGGCGATGGCCGCGTCGGAGACGGCCACCAGTTCCGGCCGCGCGCTACGCCGCCGCGCCTCGTCCAGATAGAGCTCGGCCGGAATGCCGGTATCTGCCGCGCGGGTGGCGGCCCAGCGGGCGTCGTCGGCGTTTATCCAGGCCAGGACGCGGCGATAGCGCTGGAGGTAATCGCCGATGGCCTTCTTCTTTTGCGGGTCGGCCAGGGCTTCGCTGGAGGCGGCGACCAGATAGTTGCCGGACAGCCGGCCGAGCGCGGTGGTCAGGACCGTCGCGCCACCCCGGATCGCCTGCTGAACCACCACGCCATAGATGACCCAGGCGTCGAGGCTGCCGCGCTGGAAGGCGGCCAGACCGTCCTGCGGCGTCAGGGCGGAGGGCGTGATGTCGCCCCACCCGAGCCCGGCCTCCTGGAGGATTTTCAGCAGGATGTAGTGGGAGGTGGTGGCGCGCACATAGCCCACCCGCTTGCCCTTCAGGTCGCCGATCGCGCGGATGGCCGAGCCCTTGGGGACCAGCACCACCTGGTTGTTCACGTCGCCCTTCAGCACGGCCACGATGCGCACCAGGTTGCCGGGCGCCTGCGCCACGAAGATGGGCGGGATTTCGCTCATGCCGCCCACGTCCAGGGCGCGGGCGTTGATCGCCTCGGTGATCAGGTTGCCGCTGGCGAACTGGGAGCGGGTCAGCTGATAGGGGGTGTCGGCGACGCCGGCCTGTTTGAAATAGGCCTCCGGATTGCCGCGATAGGTGGCGGTGCGCAGGGTCACGCCGGCCAGGTCGCCACTGGGCGATTTGGGTGCGCAGGCCGCGAGCGCGCCAGCGCCGAGCAGGCCGCCCGCGCCGATCAGCGCGGCGCGGCGGGTGAGGAAACCGGTCATCAGTCGAACAGGTCCGGTTCTTCCTCGGTGACCACGTCCCAATAGGGCTGGAAGGCGTAGAAGCCGCCGATGTCGGAGCCCATCTGGCCGGCGGTCAGCTTGGCCACCGCATGCGGGATGAGGATGGGCTCGCCCGCCGCCTGGGCCAGCAGCTGGGCGTGGGCGGCGTTGTCCATGGCGATGTAGCGCCACACGGCCGCCTCGATGCTGGGGCCGACGGTCAGCAGGCCGTGGTTCTGGAGGATCACCGCCTTGCGCGGGCCCAGCACCTGGGCGATGCGCCGGCCCTCGCTCTCGTCCAGCACCACGCCGGAGAAGTCCTCGAAGATGGCGTGGTCTTCGTAGAAGGCGCAGGCGTCCTGGGTGATGGGGTCGAGGTAGCGGCCAAGGCTGGAGAAGGTCTTGCCGTAGAGCGAGTGGGAGTGGGCCGCGGCGATCACGTCGGGGCGCGCGGCGTGCAGCTGGGAATGGATGGCGAAGGCGGCGCGGTTCAGGCGCTTGTAGCGGCCCCACTCGAGGATTTCGCTGTCGTGGCCGACCAGCAGCAGGTCGGAGACGCGGATACGGCTGAAGTGGACGCCCGCCGGATTGACCCAGAAGGCGTCGGGATTTTCCGGATCGCGGGCGGTGATGTGGCCGGCCCCGCCCATGTCGAAGCCATAGCGGGCGAACAGGCGGAAGGACGCGGCCAGCCGCTGCTTGCGGTAGAGCCGCTCCTGCTCATGGGTCGGTTGCGGCTGGGGCGGCGTCCAGGCATCGCCGCGCAGGGTGGGGATCATCGAGGGATGCGGCAGGCCTTCGGAAACGGCGGCGGGCTGGGCGGTGTGAACGGTCATCGGAAGCTCCGGAGTCTCAGTAGCCGCGCGCCAGGTCGACCACGTCGGCGAGCGGCCGGCCGTCGCGGAAGCGGGCCAGGTTGTCGGTGAACTTGGCGGCCAGGTTGGCGCGGGTGTCGGGGGTATGGACGCTGGTGTGGGGCGACAGGCGCACGCGGGGGTGGCTGTAGTAGCGGTGGCCGGGCGGCAAGGGTTCGGGGTGGGTGACGTCGAGGCTGGCTTGCGAGACGCGGCCATCGTCGAGGGCTTCGAGCAGGGCCTCGTCGTCGATCAGGGCGCCTCGGGCGATGTTGATCAGATGCAGGCCGGGCTTGGCGCGGGCCAGCAGTTCGCGGTCGATCAGGTGATGGGTCTCGGGCGTTGCGGGAGCAGCCAGCACCACATGGTCGGAGCGTTCGAACAGCTCGGCCAGGCTGGCGACACGTTCCACGCCGGGGACGTCGATGGCCTTGTCGGAGCGGCGCACGGCCAACACCTTCAGGCCCAGCGCCTGGGCGCGCGGCGCCAGGGCCTCGCCGATGGAGCCGAAGCCGACCAGGCCGAGGGTGCGGCCCTCAACCAGGGTCAGGGGCGTGGGCGCCCACATCTCGTAGCCGTTGATCCAGATGCCGGGCAGGCGCTTGGCGTGGCCGAAGACGGCGGCGAGCGCGAACTCGGCCAGGGCCACGGCGGAGGACCCGCGCGCGGAGGTCACCACCGGGCCGTCGAACAGCCAATCCGGATAGAAGTCGATGCCGACCGAGATCAGCTGGACCCACTTCAGGTCAAAGGGCCAGCCGCGCGGCGGCGAGATGGGCAGGGCGCCGCCGGCCTTGCGGAAGGGGGCGGCCAGGAGAACCTGGGCGGTGTGCGGCAGGCCGGCCGGGGGACCGGGCGGCAGGGTGAGGAAGTCCACGTCCGGCGCGCGCTCGGCGAGCGCGGCGTTGAAGGCCTCGTTGAACTGGCTGGCGACGACGAGCTTGCCCACGGCGCTATTCCGGGTCCGGGGCGTTGGCCGCCGCATGGACCGCGAAGGCGGCCTTGCCGGCGCCGGTCAGCACCACGTCGCCCTGGGGGGTGTGGATGCGGCCGCACAGCACATCGCGGTAGTGGCGTTGCAGCGGGTTGTGACGCGACAGGCCGGGATTGCCGGAGGCGGCGATGGCCTTTTCCACGGCCGCGATGGCGTTTTCGGTGACCAGCTGCTTGACCAGTCCGGCCTGGGAGGCGGGCAGGCCACCGTTCGCGGCGGTGTCGAGCAGGACGCGGTTTTGCAGCAGCAGCCCGTCGATGGCGCCGACGATCTCCTGGTAGCGGGGCAGGGTGGACAGCGAGGCGCCCAGGTTGGCGGGCTTGCGCTCGATGGCCCAGCCCACGAACCAGTCGCGCGCGGCCCTGGCGACGGAGTCGTAGATGGCCGAGGTCAGCACCGCCGACCAGAGGGCGAACCCCGACTCCATGGGCTGAGGCGCGCCGACGGGCTGGGGCGACAGGGCGTGTTCGAAGGGCACGGGGGTGTTGTCGAATACCACGTCGTGGCTGCCGCTGGCGCGCAGGCCGGTATGGTCCCAGGTCTCATCGATGGTCCGGCCCGGATAGTCCTTGTGCACCAGCCAGGCGCCGACCAGCGGTTCCGGGTCGTCGGTGCGGGCCCAGACCACCATCCAGGTGAGGGCGGGGGAGCCGGTGGAGTAGATCTTGCGGCCCGATAGCGACCAGCCGTCCTTGGTGCGTTTCGCGATGGTGGCGGGCAGGCCGCCGCGCGCGGGCGTGCCGAGGTCGGGCTCGACGCGGAGCGCATTGATCAGGGCGCCGTCGTTCAGGGCGTCGGCCACAACCCGCTGTTTCAGGGCGGCGGGCCAGCCGGAGCGGGCCGTGCCGTCGAGCGAGGCGTGGAACAGGTACTGCATCACCAGCACCAGCGCCGTGGCCGGTTCGCCGCGCGCCACGGCCTCCACCACCTTCAAGGCGGTGGGCAGGTCCGCGCCCTGGCCGCCCAAGCCAACGGGCGCGGTCAGGGCCAGCAGCCCGGCCTTGTGCAGGTCTCGGAAGTTCTGGAACGGGAATGTGGCGTCGCGGTCGTGGATGTCGGCGGTGGCGGCGAACTGGGCGGTCAGGGCCAGCAGCGTGTCGTCGAGGTGGGCGCTGAGCGGCTGGGCCAGGCGGACGGGGGCATTCATGGGGCGACCTCGCCGGTGGGGAAGGCGACGACGGCGCCGTCGTGAGATTGGACGGTGGTGCGGGCCGCTTCGACGCCGAGATGACCGAGCAGGCGGCGCCGGATGGCCTGGAACTCCGGGTCCACGGCGCGGGGACGACTGAGGGTGATCTTCTCCTCCGCCGCGATGATGCCGCCATCCAGCACCACCACCCGGTCGGCCAGGCTGATCGCCTCGTCCACGTCGTGGGTGACCAGCAGCACCGCCGGTGAGTGCGCCCGCCACAAGGCCAGCACCAGGTCATGCATGCGGATGCGGGTGAGCGCGTCCAGGGAGGCGAAGGGCTCGTCGAGCAGCAGCAGGGCCGGTTCGCGCACCAGGGCGCGGGCCAGGGCGGCGCGCTGGGCCTCGCCGCCGGACAGGGTGGCCGGCCAGACATCGAGGCGGTGGCTGAGGCCCACTTCGCCCAGCGCCGCCTCGGCCTTGGCGCGCACGCCAGCGCCCTTGAGGCCCAGCGCCACGTTGCGCCAGACGCGCTTCCACGGGAGCAGGCGCGGGTCCTGGAAGACCACGGCGCGGGCGTCGGGGGTGGTGACTGTCTCGGGCTCGGCCGCATCCAGACCGGCCAGGGTGCGCAACAGGGTGGTCTTGCCCGAGCCGCTGGCGCCCAGCAGGGCGACGAACTCACCCGGCGCGATCTCCAGGTTCAAGTCGCGCAGCACGGTGGTCTGGCCAAAGCGGCGGGTGAAGTTGGCGACCCGCACGGCGGGAGGCGGCGGAGCCGGCGCCGGGCGCGCGGGGCTATCGACGATCTGCGGCGTGAAAGGCTTGAGGACGGGCGTGGCCACGGGCGGCTCCGTTAGGCTTTGACGAAGGAGGGGCGCCAGGCGAGGGCATGGCGTTCGAGGGCGCGCACGATGGCGTCGGCGCCGAGGCCGAGCAGGGCGTAGACGACCAGGCAGACGACGATGACGTCGGTGCGCATGAAGTCGCGCGCATTGTTGATCAGGTAGCCCAGGCCGGCCGAGGCGTTGATCTGCTCGGAGACCACCAGGCTCAGCCAGGCCACGCCCAGCGCCATGCGCAGGCCCAGCAGGAAGGAGGGCATGGCGCCCGGCAGCACCACATGGCGGATCAGCTCCCAGCCTTTCAGGCCATAGCTGCGGGCCGCCTCGACCAGCCGAGCGTCCACGCCGCGGATGCCATTGAACAGGTTGAGGTAGGTTGGGAAGGCCACGCCCAGCACGATCAGGCCGATCTTCGGCGTCTCGCCGATGCCGAACCAGACGATGAACAGCGGGACCAGCGCCAGGAAGGGCAGGGTGCGGATCATCTGCAGCGGCGGATCGACCAGGGATTCACCCAGCCGCGAGAGGCCCGAGGCGATGGCCAGGCCCGAGCCGATGAAGACGCCGAGGGTCAGGCCGACCGCCACCCGGGTCAGCGACACCAGCAGGTTGGAAGGCAGTTCGCCGGAGAGCGTCATCTGCCAGAAGGTCACCAGCACGCTCGAGGGGGCGGCCAGGATGCGCACCGGGATGACGCCCGTGCGCGAGCCCAGTTCCCACAGCAACACCAGCACCAGGGGCGAGATCCAGCGCTGGCCGGCCAGGCTCAGGCGGCTTGCGAACCGGGGTCGCGGGATGGGGACATCGGCCGCCAATGCCATGCCATGACCTCTTCGAAACGGGGCGAACAGAGGCTGTCCGCCGGGGCCTCAGAGAAAGGCCTTGAATTCCTACCAGTTCAATAGACTTATCCTCAGCCTGCCGATTAGAGTTTCTCATAGCTGCCTCTTTGCGCCGGATCCGATGCCCGTAAACCTCCCCACCGAACTGATGCGCAGCTTCGCTGCCATCGTGGACTCCGGCTCCATGCTGCGCGCCACCGAGCGGGTGTTCGTCACCCAGTCGGCGCTGTCGCTACAGATGAAGCGGCTGGAGGAGACGGTGCAGAAGAGCCTGTTCCACCGCGATGGTAGGCGCCTGACCCTGACCCCGGCCGGCCATCTGCTGCTGGGCTATGCGCGCGAGATGCTGGCGGTGAACGACCGCGCCGTGGCGGCGCTGACCGGCGATGTCCTTGCCGGCCCGGCCCGCGTCGGCCTGGTCCAGGATTTCGCCGAGACCCTGCTGGGCGGGGTGATCGCGCGCTTCGCCAACCTCAACCCCGAGACCCAGCTCCAGGTGCGGGTCGGCGGCACGCTCGAACTCATCGACCTGCTCGCGTCCGACCGTCTCGACATCGTGCTGGGCATGGGCGCGGAGGCCGACCCCGCCCAGGTGCGCACCGCCCCCACCGTCTGGCTGGGGGAGCCGGCCCTGGCCGACCAGCGGGTCTTGCCGATCGCCATCCTGGAAGAACCCTGCCGCTTCCGCGACGCGGCGCTGAGCGCGCTGAAGGCGGCGGGCAGGCCCTATCGGATCGTGGTGGAAACCCCCAGCCTGTCGGTGCTGCGCGCCGCCATCGACTCCAACCTGGCGGTCACCGCCCGCACGGAGATCTTCTCCACCCGGGTGATCGCGGCGGAGGGCGAGCGTCCGCTGCCGGCCCTGCCGCCGGTGGCCTATGTGCGCCATGTGCGGGCCAGCCCCCACCCGACGCTGAGCCGCCTCAGCGACCTGATCGGCGCGGCGGTGCTGGAGCTTTAGAAGAGCTGGCGGCCCGGCTCAGAAAATTTGGCGGCGGCGGGCAGGGGCGAACGGCGGGCCGCGTCCATATCTCAAAGGCTGGCCTGATGGGCGGAGCGGTGTGATGAGCAAGAAGAAGCAGTTGAGACTGGGCGCCTTCATGCGGCCGGTCAGCATCCACACCGGCGCCTGGCGCTATCCGGGCGCCATCCCCGACGCCAACTTCAACTTCGCGGCGCTGAAGAGTTTCATCCAGAAGCTGGAGGCGGCCAGGTTCGACGCCTTCTTCATGGCCGACCACCTGGCCGTGCTGAACATGCCGGTCAATGCCCTGAAGCGCAGCCACACGGTGACGTCGTTCGAGCCCTTCACCCTGCTCTCCGCCCTGGCGGCAGTGACCGAACACATCGGCCTGATGGCCACGGCCTCGACCACCTATGACGAGCCCTACCATATCGCCCGGCGCTTCGCGTCGCTGGACCATATCAGCGGCGGCCGGGCGGGGTGGAACATCGTCACCACCGCCAACCCGGACGCGGCGCTGAATTTCGGGCTCGACGAGGATGTCGACCACGACGAGCGCTATCGCCGGGCGCGGGAATTCTATGATGTGGTGACGGGCCTTTGGGACAGCTTCGCCGACGACGCCTTCGTGCGCGACGTGGACAGCGGCATCTATTTCGACCCGGCGCGAATGCATGTGCTGAACCACAAGGGCGCGCATCTGTCGGTGCGCGGGCCGCTGAATATCGCGCGGCCCATCCAGGGCTGGCCGGTGATCATCCAGGCCGGCGCGTCGGAAGCCGGCCGCCAGCTGGCGGCGGAGACGGCGGAGGTGGTGTTCGCGGGCGGGACCAGTATCGAAAACGCCAAGGCCTTCTACGCCGACGTGAAGGGCCGCATGCGCGCCATCGGCCGCGATCCGGAGACCATGAAGATCCTGCCCGGCGCCTTCGTGGTGGTGGGCGACACGGTGGAAGAGGCCAAGGCCAAGCGGGCGCACCTCGACAGCCTGGTCCACTACGACAGCGGCATCGGCAGCTTAAACAGCATGCTGGGCTATGACGTCTCCGGCTTCGACCCGGACGGCCCGCTGCCGGAGATCCCGCCGACCAACGGCAGCCAGAGCGGCCGCGAGCGGGTGATCACCCTGGCGCGGGCCGGCAACCTGACGATCCGCGAGCTGGCGGCCCGCGTCGGCAGCTACGGCGGCCCGGCCTTCGTCGGCACGGCTCAGACCATCGCCGATGAGATGCAGCAGTGGCTTGAGGAAGAGGCCTGCGACGGCTTCAACATCATGTTCCCCTACCTGCCCGAGGGCCTCGACGACTTCGTCGGCAAGGTTGTCCCGGAACTCCAGGCGCGCGGTCTGTTCCGCACCGAATATGAGGGGGCGACCCTGCGCGAGAACCTCGGCCTGGCGCGGCCGGCCAACCGCTTCTTCGAACCGGCGGTGACGCAAGATGCCGCCGGTGAGCGGCTGGCTGCCGCCGGCGCCTAAGCGGCCAGGTCTAAGCCGCCTTCGCCCGGGTCAGCGCCCGCACCGCCGCGATGACCGGCTCGGCCTCGGTGCGATCCAGCCAGTCGGGGCTGACGTCGGCGTAGCGCACCACCCGGTCCTGGCCGATGACCACCGCCGTCGGCATGGGCAGTTCCCACGTCCCCGTACCGGTGACATCGCCAATGAAGTTGCCGGCGGCGAGCCCCGCCCGGCGGGAGGCCTGGTCATAGCTGTAGAGGATGCCGAACCGCCGCCCGAGCGCATTGCCGAGGTCGGAGGCGACGTTGAAGCCGAAGTCATGGCGCAGCTTGATGTCGGCCAGCCGGTCCGGAACCTGAGGCGAGATCGCCGTGAGACTGGCGCCCAGCGCCCGCAGAGCCGGCCACAGCTCGCGGTCGTAGTAGGGCAGGGCGATGTTGCACGCCGGGCAGGTGGCGAAGCGGAAGAAGATCAAAACGGCGGGGCCATCGGCCAGCAGCCCATCGAGGCCGATCTCGTCGCCGCCCACCTCCGTCACGCTGAACGGCTCCACCGTGTCGCCGGCCTTGATGAAGCCGGCCCGGTCCGCGCTCTCGACCAGGGTGCGCCGCTGGTCGACGTTGATCTTCAGCGCCTCGGGCGCCCAGGTCGCGACGCGGGTCGCGTGCAGGTCGGCCAGAAGCTGGCCCAGGCTTTCAGATGGCGTGCCGGTCATTGGTCGGGTCCTCGTGAAGCCTCATCCTGCCGACCGCACGCGCCGCCGTCATATGAGTCTTCGTGCGGGGCCTATGATGGATGGTGATGCTTCGCCGCTGGGAACTCGGCGGTAGACCCGCTAACGAGGGTCAGGGGCCAGCACAGCTCGCGACAATCCGGTCGTGCGACAGCTACCCCGCGGCGGCCGCAAGCCTATTCGGCGCCCGCGCGGCGGGGCCGGACGCTACGGATCTAGGCAGGCGCGACTGCTGATAGATGACCCTCAGTTCCCGATCGACCAGTTCATGCTGGCGCTCGGCGGGCCAGTCCTCGGCGTCGAACATGACTTCGATGGCCATGCCGGTGATCAGCGCCAGGACATGCCGGGCCACATGCTCGCGGTCCACGCCGGCAACCAGGTCGCCCCGGTCGTGCACCTGGTCGAGGATGCCCAGAATCTTGGCGCGGGTGGAGCGCACGCACTCGCGCTGCTCGGCGGCGATCTCCTCGTCGGTCACGGCCTTGCCCCAGAAGGCCAGCCAGATCTTCCACTCGGTCAGCCGCACGTCGTCCAGGGGCATGATCTCGCACAGATAGCCCTTCAGATTGGCGCCGCCGTCTTCGGCCACGGCCCGGTCGGAGCGCTCGCTCGCCCGGTCGATGCTGCCCCGATAGGTGAGGAAGAGCAGCTCCTTCTTGTTGTGGAAGTAGTGGGAGACGACGGCGGTGCTGTAGCCGGCGGCCAGCGCCACATCGCGCACCGTCACGCCGTCCAGGCCGGCCCTGGCGATAAGGTCCATGGCGACATCGACGACCTGTCGGCGTCTCGCATGATGATCAGCATAAATTGGCATTGACGCTTTCGTATAACGGCGGTTATATAACGACTGTAACACAAAAAAAGAACGCTAGGGAGAACGCTTGAAGATGAACCTCACTCCAACCTGATTCCGCCTGGCCGGCGACACGACCGCGCCGCCGCGTGAACGATCGTCAACCCACCCAGTCCCAGCCGGCCCCCGGCGCGGAAGCCGCTTCCGTGCGTGAGGAGGCTTGCGTCCAGAACAGTGCGATCGAGCCCAGACATGAGCGCCACCCGAGCCTTCCTGAAGACCAAGCACGAATGGCCCCTGGCGCCGGCCACGAGCGCCTTCTTGTCGAGCGATGTCTTCGGCCATGTGATCGAGGGCGAGGTGGTCGCCTCCGCCTCCGGCGAGACCATGGCGCTGTTCGATCCGGCCACGGGGCTGGAATTCGCCCGCTGCGCGGCCGGCGGGCCTGAGGACGTGGACCGGGCGGTGCGCTCGGCGCGTCAGGCCTTCGAGGATGGCCGCTGGCGCAATCTCGACCCGATGGAAAAGGAGCGGCGCCTGCGCCGCCTCTCCGCCCTGCTCGGCCAGACCCGCGATCTGCTGTCGGATCTCGACGTCATCGATGGCGGCGTGGTGCAGGCCTATTCGCAGTTCATCGTCCAGTTCGGCATCGATGCGGTCGACTACTTCGCCGGCTGGCCCACCAAGCTCACCGGCCATATGCCGGCCTCACCGGTCGATGTGGTGGTGCAGCAGGTGCGCACGCCGATCGGCGTGGTCTGCGTGATCTCGCCCTGGAACGGCCCGTCGGCCGCGCCCGCCGGTGTCGTTCCGGCCCTGGCCGCCGGCAATTGCGTGATCCTGAAACCCGCCGAACAGACCCCGCTGACCGCCATCGTGGTGGCCAAGCTCTGCCTGGAGGCGGGCATTCCGCCGGGCGTGGTCAACGTCGTCCAGGGCGTGGGCGAGGTGGTGGGCGCGGCGCTGGTCGCCCACCCGGGCGTCGACGCCATCAGCTTCACCGGCTCGGGCGACACCGGCCGCCGCATCCAGGCCGCCGCCGCGCCCACCCTCAAGCGCCTGTCCATGGAACTGGGCGGCAAGAGCCCGCAGATCATCTTCGACGACGCCGACCTGGAGGCCGCCGCGGCCACCGTCGCCGGCGCGGTCTGGGGCCACTCTGGCCAGGTCTGCACGGCGGGCAGCCGCGTGCTGGTCCAGCGGGGCATCCACGATGAGCTGGTCGCCACCATGGTCGAGCAGTCCAAGGGCATCAAGATCGGCTCCGGCTTCAAGCGCGACACCCAGATGGGTCCGCTGATCTCCCAGGAGCAGCTCGACCGGGTCAGCCGCTATGTCGGCCTCGGCCGCGCCGAGGGGGCCAATGTCGTCCTGGGCGGCGAGCGTCACGGGACCAACGGCTACTTCCATCAGCCGACCATCTTCACCGGCGTCGATAACCGCATGACCATCGCCCGCGAAGAGATCTTCGGCCCGGTGATGAGCGTCATCCCCTTCGACACCGAAGAGGAGGCCATCGCGATCGCCAACGACACCGAATACGGCCTCGCCGCCGGCGTCTGGACCCGCGATCTGTCCCGCGGCCACCGCGCCAGCCAGGCCCTGCGCGCGGGCACCGTCTGGATCAACACCTACCAGCGCGTCTACGCCTCGGTCCCCTACGGCGGGGTCAAGCAATCCGGATACGGCAAGAGCCTGGGCGCGGCGTCCATCGACGCCTTCACCGAGCTCAAGTCCGTGTGGCTGAAGATCAGGTGAGGATAGGATGCAGGCGCTCAAAGAACTCACGCCGGTAGGGGAGACCAAGATGTCGTTGGAAGAGATCGTCCGCGAACTCAAGGACCGCGTTGATATCCAGGAGGTCATGCACGAGTACTGTCGTCATGCGGACAACCTCGATGCGAAATCGATGGTCGACCTCTTCGTCGACGATTGCGTGGCCTGTTATGTGCCGGGCAGTGACGACTACATCCTGCGCGGCAAGCGCCAGCTGACCAAGATGCTCAGCGACGCCCTGGCGGTGACGGTCAGCGGCAGCCATCACATCAGCAACGTCGAGATCGCCTTCGACACGCCCGATCAGGCGACCTTCTTCAGCTACATGTACAGCTGGCAGCGCTTCACCGGCTTTCCCACCACCGCCGACTGCCACCGCTGGGGCCGCTACGAGATGCGCTTCGTGCGCACGCCGGCCGGCTGGCGCATGGCGCGCCTTATCCTGCTGTCGGCCGGCGAATACGGCGGCGCCCGAATGGGCGAACAGCTGGGGCGGCCATTCCCACCAACCTTCGAATAGCAGGCCGCCGGAACGAGCGGTCGTCAACAAACACAAGAACCACGGGGAGGAACCTACCATGACCAGCAAGACGAAAATCCAGTTGCGACAGGCGTTTCGGACCGGCGCCCGCGCCCGCGCCCTGCTGTTGTCCGCCTCGGCGATCGCCGTCACGCTTGGTGGCGCTGGGGTCGCGCGCGCCGACGACGCGCCCGCGGATGCACCCGCTTCGGCCGGCAATACGCTGGAGGAGGTGATCGTCACCGCCCGCAAGCGCGAAGAGAATATCCAGAACATCCCGGTGGCGATCACGGCCATCTCGGCCAAGCAGCTCGACCGCTTTTCACTGCGCTCCATCGAGGAGATTTCGGCCAACACGCCGCAGCTGTCGGTCACCCGCGGCTCAAGCGGCAGCGGCGCCACGATCAGCCTGCGCGGGGTGGGGTCGTCCTACACCAGCGTCGGCATCGAGCAGTCGGTCGCGGTCAATGTGGACGGCGTCTATTACGGCCAGGGACGGATCATCAACGAAGGCTTCTTCGACATGAAGCAGGTCGAGATCCTCAAAGGTCCTCAGGCGCTGTTCTTCGGAAAGAACGCCACCGCCGGCGTGCTGTCCTTCACCTCGGCCAATCCGGGCGACCACTTCGAGGCCCTGGGCCGCGTCGGCTATGAGTTCAATTCCAAGACCCCGTCGATCGAGGCGATCGTCTCCGGCCCGATCACCGACACCTTCGGCCTGCGCCTGGCCGTCAGAGCCTCGAAGATGGAGGGCGGCTATGTGGAGAACCTGCAGCCGGCGACCACGCTCTCGACGCTGAACATCACCAACGGCGTCACCACGGTCCACCCGATCCCGGCCCCGCAGAAGGACGTCCCGGGCGAAGAAGATCTGGTCGCCCGCCTGACGGCCCAATGGAAGCCGAACGACCAGTTCACCCTCACCCTGAAGGGCGCGATGGACCGCTACCGCGTCACCGACGCCACCTGGAACGGCGAGATGGTCCGCTGTCCGGTGGGCGGCCATTCCCAGGTCAATCCCACCGAGACCTGCAACGCCGACTGGAAGATCCGGCAGAACGACCTGCCCGCCGACATCGCCTCCACCAACCCGCTGCTGGGCCGCCACGGGGGCAAGCTCTACCAGGACTATGACTCCTACTCCTTCACCGCCATCGCCGACTACAACACCGACCACGTCGATCTGACCTCGGTCACCGGCTTCCACCACTTCAAGAACTACTTCCTCGGCGACTACGACTTTTCCGGCGCGGCCAACGGCGGCACCTGGGGTTCAGAGCAGTCGGAATACCGCGCCTTCTCCGAGGAGATCCGCGCCCAGACGCGGCTGGATTCGCCGGTCAACTTCATGGCCGGCTTCTTCTACCAGAACACCCGGCTGAACTTCGATCAGCAGATCATCTTCCCGGGCGCCCTTGAGGACCCGACGGCGCCGGCCAGCCTGCGCTACATCACCGTGCGCAAGCTCTCCTACACGGACGGCACCACCTTCGCCGGCTTCGGCCAGGTGATCTGGAAGCTGTCCGACAGCTGGGAGGCCACGGTGGGCGCGCGCTACACCCACGAGACCAAGGACTCGGTGTTCAACCAGCCCTATGTGATCGCCGCCTATCAGGGCGTCTTCCGGCAGAACGCGCCGCTGAGCGCCAACCAGACCTTCGACAACCTCTCGCCGGAAGCCACCCTGACCTGGCATCCGGCCCCGCGCTGGACCGTCTATGCGGCCTATAAGAAGGGCTTCAAGTCGGGCGGCTTCTCGATCAGCGCCCTCAACAGCGCGGTGGGCAACACCACCGCCAAGGACCTGGCCTTCAACCCGGAAAAGCCGGCGGGCTTCGAGGGCGGCGTGCGCGCCACCGTGTTCGACGGCACCGTGCGCTTCTCGCTGGACGCCTATCACTACAAATATTCCGACTTCCAGATCGACTACTTCGACGCCACCAAGATCCAGTACATCACCAAGAACGCCGGCGCAGTGGTCACCGAGGGCGTCGAGCTCCAGGGCGAATGGGCCCCGGCCCAGGTGCGTGGCCTGACCTTCACCGGCGCGCTCGCCTACAACAGGTCGCGCTATGAGAACTTCGGCGGCGCGCCCTGCTACGGCGGCCAGACCATCGCCGAAGGCTGCACCATCGTGGGCGGCCGCACCGTCCAGGATCTCAGCGGCAAGACCACCGCCAACGCGCCGGAATGGACCGGTTCGCTGCAGGCCGACTACGAGACCCAGCCGATCAACGGCCTGGTGTTCGGCGCCACGGGCAACCTCCACTATTCCGGCAGCTATCTGGGCGGGCCGTTCGGCAATCCGGGCGGCCGCCAGGACGCCTACACGGTGTTCGACGTCTCGCTGCATGTGCGCGGCGAGAGCGACAAATGGGATCTGGCCCTGATCGGCAAGAACCTGGGCAATGAATATGTGGCGACCGGCTTTGCCGACGCTCCCAGCTCGGGCAGCGGCACCGGTACGGCGGGCGGCCTCCACTCCGACCTCGTGGCCACGCCCAACCCGCCCCGCACCGTCGCCGTCCAGTTCACCCTTCGCTACTGACCAAGACCCCCGCCCTCCGGCAGGCGGAGGGCGGGGCCTGTTGATGGAGTAAGGCCATGTCCGACACCCTTCACGCCGCTCCCCCGGCCGGGGAGGCCGTTCCGCAGACCGATCCGGCCATGCGGGCCATGGAGCGGCGCACCGTCGCCCACCTGGCGGCGGGCGGGACCACCGACGGCGGGCTTGAACCCCTGTCGATCGCGCCCGGCGAATACACCGACCCGGTGCGGTTCGAAGCCGAGAAGCGCGAGCTGTTCGGCAAGGTCGCGCTGCTGGCGGGCTTCTCCTGCGAGGTGGCCGAGCCCGGCGACGTGATGCTGTTCGACCATGTCGGGCCGGCCATCCTGATCGTGCGCAACCGCCAGGGCGTTCTGAACGCCTTCCTAAACATGTGCACCCACCGGGCCTCGCGCCTGGTCAGCGAGTGCAGCCGCCGCAAGCTGATCAGCTGTCCCTTCCACGCCTGGAGCTTCGACCTCGACGGCAAGCTGGTGGCCATGCCGGGCGAGGACGCCTTCGAGGGCATCGACCGCGCGACCCGCAACCTGATCCGCGTGCCGGTGGGCGAGTGGGGCGGCATGGTCTTCGTCAAGGCCCATGCCGGCGAGGAAACCATCGACGTGGAGGCCTGGCTGGGCGAGATGGCGCCCCACATGCTGCGCTTCAACCTGGCCGGCGCCAGCCTGGTCAAGCACAGCCGGGTGGAGACCGACTGCAGCTGGAAATACGCCCTCGACACCTATGGCGAGGGCTACCACTTCGGCGCCCTGCACCCGACCACCTTCGGCGTCACCACCGTCTCCAACGTCATCCTCTACGACCACTTCGACCCCCACTACCGGGTCCACTTCACCAACGTCGGCTACAGGGACCTGGTGGGCGCGCCGGAGAGCGAGTGGCCGGTGGCGCCCTACGGCGGCAGCCACCTGACCTTCCCCAACGCCATCGTCTACGGCGCCCCGATCGGCGACGGCGGCAGCATGATCGGCATGTACCGCGTCTATCCCGGCGCCGAGCCGGGCAAGTCCTTCACCATCATGTCCGTCTACCGCGCGGCCGATAGCTCGCCCGATACCCCCGACGAGGTCTTCGAGGCCGCCCACGACTTCATCGAGGAAGTGGTGACCACCGAGGACTACAGCGTCTCCAAGGAAGGCCAGCGCAACCTGAGCCATGCCCCCGAGGGCTTCAGGATCGTCTACGGCAAGAACGAGATCGCGCTGCAAAACACCCACAAGAAGATCGCCGAAATCATCGGCATGCCGCTCGAGTGAGGATCTGATGTCCGTCTATCTGCACGTCACGCTGGAGGTCCACGCGGCCGGTCTCGCCCGCTTCCTGGAGGCCATGGAGACCACGGCCGTGCCCTTCCTGGAGGGACAGGGGTGGCGCCTCGCCGGGGCCTTCATCCAGCGCACCGGTCGCCTCGGCAACGTCATCGACCTGTGGGAGCTGGACGATTTCCAGCACTACGACCGCGGCATTCAGGCGCTGATGGCCGACCCGCGCTTCCCGGCCTTCAAGGATGTGCTGGCCCAGACCGTGATCAGCGAGACCATCGTCTTCGCCGACCGCGCTTCGTACATGCGCTGAACCCCACGCCAGGAGATGCCCATGGACGCGGCTGCATTGCCGGCGCTGCCCGCTGCCAGGGTCCGGCTGGGCCTGATCACCCTGCTGATGGGGCTCTCCCAGCTGGTGATCACCTCCGACTTCTCCCTGGTCAGCGTAGCCCTGCCGACCATCGGGCGCGATCTGGGCGTCACGCCGGCCCTGCTGTCGTGGGTGGTGTCGGCCAATGCGACGGTCCTGGCCGGCTTCCTGATCGTCGGCGGACGGCTGGCCGACGCGCTTGGGCATCGCCGCGCCCTGGGGCTGGGACTGGTGATCTTCGCCGCCGGGTCGCTGCTGTCGGCCCTCAGCCCCAGCATCTGGATGCTGATCGCCGCCCGGGCTCTGCAGGGGTTGGGCGGAGCGCTCGTCTCGCCGGCCAGCTTCGCCCTGATCAACGCCTTCCTGCCGGAGGGGCCGGCCCGGCACCGGGCGCTCGGCGTCTTTGCGGTCATGCAGGGCCTGTCGGTGATCATCGGCCTGGCCATCGGCGGCCTCCTCACCACGGAGCTGGGCTGGCGGTCCGTCTTCTTCCTTAATCTGCCCATCCTCGGCGCCGCCCTTGCGCTGGCCCTCGCCGTGCTGCCGCGCGCCGCGCCGGCGTCCGCGAGGAAGGCTCTGGACGATGTGGGAGGCGCGCTGCTGATGGCCCTTTCCGCCGGCCTGCTGCTGGCCGCCCTGTCGAACCTGGGCGCGCACGGCCTGACGTCGAAGCTGGGGCTGGGCCTGCTGGCGGCGGCCCTCGCGGGCTTTGCCGCCTTCGCCCTGCTTGAGCGGCGCCATCCCTCGCCCCTGATCCCACCGGCCCTGCTCGGCACGCCGAACCTGTGGGGCGGCGCCCTGGCGGTGATGGGCCTGATCGCCGGGTTCGGCGGCATGTTCGTGATGCTCAGCCTCTATCTCCAGAACGGCCTCCACGTCTCCGCCGCCGCCACCGGCATCCGCATGCTGCCCATCGCGGCGGCCACCATGGTGGCGGGGCCCTGCGCTCCATTCTTCATGCGGCGCTGGCCCCTGCGGACGGTGGCCATGGGGGGCCTGGGATTGGAGGTCATCGCTCTGGCGGGCCTGGTCCTTGTCGCTCCTGGCGGCCTCTATCTCACCGTCGTGGCGCCCCTCATCTTCGCGGCGGTGTTCGGATCGACGACGGCCTTCATGGCCTTGATGGGCCTGGCCCTGGCGCGGGTCGCGCCCGACCGGCAGGGGGCGGCCACGGGCCTGATCTTCACGGGCCAGCACATCGGCCTGCCGATGGGCGTCGTGATCACCCTGGCCGTGCTGCAGGCGCTGCCGGCGGCGGCGGGCGAGGGCGCCTTGGCGGCCTATGGGCGGGCCTTCCTGGTTCCTGCCGTGCTGGTCGCCCTGGCCCTGGCGGCCGTCACCCTGATGACCCGCGCGGCCCCGCCCAACCCCTCGGAGCGATAGTCCATGGACCCCGACTACGACGTCATCATCGTCGGCGGCGGCGGCGCGGGCCTGGCGGCGGCCCATGAGGCGCTGGAGACCGGGGCGCGGGTGCTGATCGTCGAGGCCGGCGAGGCGCTGGGCGGCTCGACCCGGCTGTCGGGCGGCCACATCTATGCCGCCGGCACCAGCGTCCAGCGCGCGGCCGGGGTCGAGGGCGACACGCCGCAAGCGGCCTTCCACTACTACATGACCTTAAACCAGTTCCGGCTGGAGCCGGCGGTGGCGCGGCGCCTGTGCGAGGCGGCGCCCGGCGCCATCGAATGGCTGATCGCCCTGGGCATCGAGTTCAGACCCGAGGCGCTGCATGTGGGCGGCGTCGATGGCATCCGCCGCGAGCATGTGCCCACCGGCAACGGCGCCGCCATCGTGGCGATGCTGGACGCGGCGGTCGCGGGCAGGGTGGACGTGGCCCTGCGCACGCGGGTGCGCGACCTGCTGATCGAGGACGGGCGGGTGGCGGGCATCCGCGCCGACGGCGCCGAGATCCGCGCCCATGCCGTGGTCATCACCACCGGCGGCTTCGGCGCCAACCCCGAGCTGCTGGCCCGCCACTATCCCGACGCGGCCACCCATGGCGACTGGACCTGGTACATCGGCGCGCCCCATTCCCAGGGCGACCATCTGGCGCTGGGCGAGGCGGCGGGAGCGGACGTCACCGGCCACAACCGCGGTCTGGTGCTGGCCACGCCGGGGTTTCGCAAGGAGCTGGAGGTCTATCTGCCCAGCTGGCTGGTCTATGTGAACCGCGAGGGCCGCCGCTTCGTCGATGAGACCATCGAATACAACATCATGTCCGGGGTGCTGCGCGACCAGACCGGCGGCGAATGCTTCGCCGTCTTCGACGAGGCGGCCAGGGCCTCTGCCAGGCCCGATCCGGCGACGCTGGAGTCCATCAAGCTGGGCCTGGTCGGCACCAGCTGGACGCCGGAGGCGCTGGAAGGGTTCGTGCGCGAGCGCAAGCTGATGTCGGCCCCCAGTCTGGAGGCTCTGGCGCGCCAGGCGGGCATCCGCTGGCCGGCGCTGCAGACCACCGTGGACACCTACAACGCCGACTGCGAGCTCGGCGTCGATACCCGCTTCGGCAAGGTCTGCGACGACTTCAAGCCCATTGCGACCGGCCCCTTCTATGCGGCCCGCATGCGCGGCGCGATCGTCTGCTTCACCTCCATGGGCCTGCGCATCGACGAGGAGGCGCGGGTGCGCGACAAGGCCGACCGCCCTATCGCCGGCCTGTTCGCGGCGGGAGAATCCGCCGGCGGCGTGCTGGGCGACCGCATCTTCGGCGGCGGGTCGTCGATGGCCAATGTGCTGAGCTATGGCCGCATCGCCGGGCGCAACGCCGCGAAGTTGCGGCAGGTCAACGCCGTATAGATCGGCTGCTCAGGCCGCCGGCTTGGGCCCGTCACCGAACTGGAAGTCGCGATGCGAGCCATGCACCCGCAGGGCCTTGGCCGCCCGTTCGGGCTGGTAGCTGAAGCAGATGCCGTCGGCGCGGTAGTCGGCCGCGCTGGCGAAGCTGTCCACGTCGACCGTGAGGCCTCGCGCCAGGAAGTCGCCGCGGCGCAGGATCAGCAGGGCCTCGGCCTCGTCGTGGGGCAGGCCTTCCACGCCGCGGCTGCCGAAGGACGAGGGCCGGCGCCCAGCCTGGGGCGAGGGCGGGGCGATGACGCCCCCCACGACGGTCCAGTCCAGGACCAACGCCCCGTCGGTCCACAGGCGCGCCCGGCGCGGACCGCCCGGTTCGTCGGCGACCTCGGCCTCATAGCGGCGCTCGCCGTCGCCGCGCGCCGCCTGGGTGACGGCCAGGCCCAGGGTCTCGAACTGGTGGGTGCAGTGCTCGCGCGCATCGGCAAACCGGTAGAGGACGGTGGGGTCGGTGGTGATTTCCATCCCCGTCAGCTCCTTCAGGGCGACGGCCGCCATGGGGCAGGTGGACCAGGGATAGCGGCCCGCGCGGGCCTCCACCTCGGTGATCCTGGCCCCATCGTGGCGCACGGTGACGCCGAAGCGGTGGAAGCTGTCCTCCAGCTCGCAGGTCGCCTCGTCGCCCTTGGCCCAGACCCGGATCGCGCGGCGGAAGGCCTCGGTCACTCGGCGGCCGCCAGGACCGGGGCGCGGGCGGCGGGGTCGCCATAGAGGGTGGTGCGCTGGCGGGTGGGACGCCCAACGGACGCGGCGGCGGCCTGCAGGTCGGCGACTGTGATCTCCTGGCCGTGGGCGGCGCCGGCCGCGCGGCTGATGCTTTCGTTCATCAGCACTCCGCCTAGGTCGTTGACCCCGGCGTTGAGCACGGCCGCGGCGCCGTCGACGCCCAGCTTCACCCAGGAGGCCTGGATGGAGGAGATGGCGCCATGCAGCACGATGCGGCTGACCGCATGCATCATCACCGCCTCACGCCAGGTCGGGCCCTTGCGCGCCTGACCCTTCACATAGACGGGCGAGAGCATGTGGACGAAGGGCAGGGGCACGAACTCGGTGAATCCGCCGGTCTCCAGCTGCAGGCGGCGGATGTCGAGCAGGTGGCGCGCCCAGTGGACCGGCTCTTCCACCGAGCCGAACATGATGGTGGCGGTGGTGGGCAGGCCGACCTGGTGGGCGGCGCGGACC
>JAQGIP010000116.1 GCA_028291055.1 Caulobacter sp. | reverse complement strand
GGAGCTGGACCACGCCCTGCTGACCAACGGCGACGTGTCCAAGGCCATCTTCGACATCGTCCACATCAACTCGGAATTCGCCGACCAGATATCCGACCACGATCCCTCGCTGACCCAGATCGAATTCTCGCGCTCGCTGGCCATCGCCACCGAGGGCGACGACGTGCTGGACCAGGCGGCCTACACCGCCAAATTCGGCGCCACCCTGGGCTCGCTCGAAGGTGACGACATCATCTACGGCCTGGGCGGCAACGACCGCATCGAATCCGGCTTCGGCGACGACAAGCTCTACGGCGGCGACGGCAACGATGTGCTGGTCGGCGGCAGCGGCACGCTGGACCAACTGTTCGGCGGCGCCGGATCGGATACGGTCGACTACAGCGGCGACGGCAACACCGTCACCGTCGACCTCGCGGCCGGCATCGCGGAGGCGGGCGACTTCGACCAGACCCTCGACAGCGTCGAGAACGTCATCGGCACCGCCGGCGGCGACTTCATCGGCGGCAGCAGCAACGGCAACATCCTGGTCGGCGGCGGCGGCGACGACGGCATCTACGGCTACGCCGGGACCGACGTCCTGGTCGGCGGCGAGGGATCCGACCAGCTCTACGGCGGCGATGACGGCGACCAGATCTATGGCGGCGCGGGGACCAACGTGCTGTCCGGCGACAACGGCGACGACTACATCGTCGGCGGCGCGAACAACGACACCATCGACGGCGGCGCGGGCTTCGACATCCTCGACTACGGCGATGCGACGGCGGCGGTGAAGGTCAGCCTGGCCATCACCACCGCCCAGAACACCGGCGGCGCGGGGATCGACACCATCAGCGGCATCGAGGCGCTGCGCGGCTCGGCCTTCAACGACACCCTGACCGGCAGCGCGGGCAACGACAGCCTGGACGGCGCGGCGGGCGCGGACGCCATGAAGGGCGGCCTGGGCGACGACACCTACTATGTGGACAACGTCGGCGACGTGGTCACCGAGGCGCTGAACGCCGGCGCCGACCAGGTCATCACCACCGTGGCGACCTACACCCTGGGCGCCAACGTCGAGGGCCTGGGCTATGCCGGCGCGGGCAACTTCACCGGCACGGGCAACGCCCAGAACAACAACATCCTGGGCGGCGCGGGCGATGACGCCCTCTTCGGCGGCGTCGGCAACGACCGCCTCGACGGCACAGGCGGCAATGACGTGCTCAACGGCGGCGTCGGCGCGGACCTGATGTTCGGCGGCGCGGGCAACGACACCTTCTACGTCGATAACGCGGGCGACGCGGCCCAGGAGTCGGTCGGGGGCGGCGACGACACTGTCTACGCCACGGCCAGCTTCGTGGTCGGCGTGGGCAACGAGATCGAACACGTCATCCTGACCGGCCCCAGCGCCATCAACGCCACGGGCAACGCCTTCAACGACGACCTGACCGGCAACGGCGCCAAGAACACCCTCGACGGCGGCGCCGGCGACGACCACATGGCGGGCGGCCTGGGCGACGACACCTATGTCGTCGACAGCACGGGCGACGTGGTGGTGGAGGCCGCGGGGCAGGGGACGGACACGGTCCAGACCACGCTTTCGACCTACAGCCTGGGCGACAACCTCGAGAACCTGACCTTCACGGGCGCGGGTGACTTCACCGGGACAGGCAACACCCTGGCCAACGCCATCGTTGGCGGGTCGGGCGATGACATGCTCGACGGCGCCGCCGGCGCCGACAAGCTGACCGGCGGCGCGGGCGACGACACCTACGTCGTCGACAACGCCGGCGACAAGGTGACCGAACTGGCCGGTGGCGGGAACGACACCGTCGAGACCACGCTCGCCAGCTACAGCCTGGCGGCCGAGGTAGAGACCCTGACCTATACCGGGTCGGGCTCGTTCACCGGCGGCGGCAACGCCTCGGACAACACCATCACCGGCGGGGCCCTGGCCGACAACCTCTCCGGCAAGGACGGCAGCGACACCCTGAACGGGCTGGCGGGCGTCGACACCCTGTCGGGCGGCAACGGCAATGACTTCCTGGTCGGCGGCGCGGGCGCCGACAAGCTGGCCGGCGGCGCGGGCGCCGACCAGTTCATCTACGGCTCGAGCGCGGACGGCGGTGACTCGATCACCGATTTCGACACCACGGCCGATCTGCTGGTGCTGTCGGCCGCCGGCTTCGGGATCGCCGGCGTGGGTGACATCACCTTCGTCAGCGGGACCAACCCCCTGGCCAGCGGCGCGGGCCCGACCCTGCTCTACAACACCCGCTCCGGCGCGATCTCGTGGGATGCGGATGGGGCAGGCGGCGCGGACGCGGTGCTGCTGGCGACGCTGGCCACCCACCCGGCCGGCTTCAACATGAGCGACGTGTTCGTCGGTCCGTAAGCGGCTTCAAGGCGTCAGGCGGCCGGAGGGGCGAACACCTCGCCGGCCGCCAGGCCCACCTCGCTCATCGCCTTGCGGGCGTCGGGGGAGACGTGGGTCAGGTTGCCGAACCCGTGCGGCAGGCGGTGGTGCTCGAACAGGGTGACCGCCACCCCCGCCGCGCGCAGCTCCGCCGCGTAGGCCAGGACATCGGGACGGACCGGGTCCATCTGGCCGCCGACGGTGATCACCGTGGGCGGTGTCGTCTTCAGCGCGCCGCCCAGCAGGCTGGGCGGGGGATGGCCCGCGAACTGGGCGCTGATGTAGCGCACGGCCATGCGGCCCACGATGCGGCTGTCGCGCACCACGGCGTTGGCCCACACGCCGTCGTCCAACTGCATCAGGGGATAGAAGAGGATCTGGGCCTTCACGGCGCCGGGCCGCTCGGCGTTGAGCTTGGCGGTGAGGGCCACGGCCAGATAACCGCCGGCGCTGTCGCCGCCCAGGGCCAGCCGGTCGCGGTCGACCCCCAGGTCGTCGGCGTGGGCCAGCACCCAGCGCACGATGGTCTCCGCGTCGTCGATCTGAGCCGGGTATGCGAACTCCGGCGCGAGGCGATAGGTGGCCAGGATCACCCGCATGCCCGCCGCCTGCGCCAGGCGGCGGCACATGGCTTCATGGCTGTCCATGCCGCCCAGCACGAAGCCGCCGCCGTGGAAGAAGACGATGGCCGGGCCGATATCGAGGGCGTTCTGGGGCGTGAACAGGCGCGCCGAGACCGCGATGCCGTCCAGGATGGCCAGGTCCTGCTGCTGCAGCATGGTCGGCGCGCCGCGATCGCGCCGCGCAAGGACGATGGACGAGGCGTTGCGGACCTGGTTGAGACCCGCGCGATGCAGGGGATCGAAGGCTTGCAGGATGCGCTGGGTCAGGGCCATGCGCGAAGGCTAGCTCTGCCTTGCCTGTCATGCAAGTGAGCAATCATTCACATTTCGTCTCGGGGTTAGCGGGTCTGCCCGCCATCCACCGGAATGACCGCCCCATGCACGAAGCCGGCGCGGGGACTGAGCAGGAAGGCCGCCGTGGCGCCGATCTCCGCGGGCGTGCCGAAGCGTTGCAACGGAACCTCGCGCTTGACCCAGCGCCACCAGCTGTCGCCGCGGGGGCCGGTCGAGCGCGTTTCCCAGTCGCCGCCCGGGAAGATGATGTTGCCCGGTGCAATGGCGTTGACCCGGACGCCGGTCGGCCCGGAGATTTTGGCCAGTTCCTGGGCCAGGTGGTTCATGGCGGCCTTGGACGTGCCGTAGGTGAGCGGCGTGCCCAGCGCGCCCAGGCCGGCAATGGAGGTAATCAGGATGATCGAGCCCTCGCCACGCGGCGTCATCCGCTTCAGCGCGCCGCGCGCCAGCCGTTGAGCCGAGGTCAGGTTCTGATGCACCCCCGCAGCCCAGGTCTCGTCGTCCACGTCGAAGCCGGGCGGGCAGGGCGACAGGCCGACGTTGGCCACCGCGCCCCAGATGGGGCCGAGCGCCGTTTCTGATTCACTCAGCGCCCGTTCGATGAAGGCCGTCTCGCGCATGTCGCCGGCCAGGGCCCAGAGCTTGTCCTCGCCATATTGCCCGGCCAGCCGGGCGCGGGTTTCTTCCAGCGCTTCGGCGCCACGGGCGGTCAGCGCGACCCTGGCGCCCTCGGCCAGGCAGGATTCCACGATGCCGAGGCCGATCCCGCGGCTCGCGCCCGCGACGAAGACGACCTTGCCGTCCAGACCCATATCCATCGTGTTGTCCCTCTAAGCCGCCGTCAGCGGGTGAACATAGACTTCGTTGAGGACGATGCGCTCGCCCTTCAGCACGCAGAGATCGAAGCCGCGCATGGCGGGCGGCGCGGCGGGGTCGTCGCCCATCACGCAATACCAGCGGCCGCAAAAGCCATCGTCGGTAGCCCAGACCTTTTCCGGGTCGTAGCGCATCGCCGGGGTGGCGGCGAACAGGCCGGTGAGGTAGGCGCCCAGCGCCTCGCCGCCATGGACCCCGCCCGGAACCTGAGGGTCGAAATAGGCGACGTCCTCGGCATAGAAGGCGAGCAGGGCCGGCACGTCCTTGGCGGTCCAGGCGGCCAGCCAGCGGCGGTTGAAATCCTCGACATCCATCAGGGGTCTCCCAGCACCTTGGCCCGGTGCTCCGGTGTGAAAATGTCCGGCGGCAGGCTTTCCGGCCCGGCCATGACGGCGAAGGCGTGGGCGCCGATCATGGGGTCGGCCTTCTGCAGCGCATGATAGCGATGGCGCCGCGCCTTGGGGCCCTCGCCGAATTCGCAGTCAAGGGCGGCGGTCAGGGCGGCGGCGAAGCGCAGGCGGCGCATGCGCTCGGCGCGTTCCTCGGCATAGGAGGCGAACAGGGCCGGGGACCAGTCGTCGGAACTCTTCAACAGGTCCGAGACGATGCGCACGTCGCGGTAGGCGATGGATAGGCCGAGGCCGATGATCGGGTCGTTCCAGCCGGCCGCGTCGCCACAGAGGACAACGCCTTGAGCAAAGGGCTCGTCCGTCCAGCTGTCGTTATTCAGATAGGCCAGCAAGGGCCCGGCGGGGCGGCCTTCGACCAGAGCCCGGTTGGCCGGAGCGCACTGCATCGCGAAGGCGTCGAGGAAGCGGCGCTGGCCGTCGGGCCCCGCGAAGCGCCGACGCTGGTCCAGGCTGAAGCTGCCGTAGACCCGCACCCGGCCGTCGCCCTGCGGGAAGGCCAGGAAGCCGAAGTCGCCTTCCGTGCCGATGGCCTGGACGCTGGCGTCCCAGCCGTCCGCGCCCTCGACCAGCATGCCCGCGAACATATGGTGGGGCGGATCCTGGTGTAGGGCGATCCCGGCGCTCTCGCGCACGCCGGAGGTGCGGCCGTCGGCGCCGACGATCAGGCTGCCGGTATGGGTGTGGGCCTGGCCGTCCTTGGTCCAGGTGACGCTTGGCGTGGGGGCGAAGACGATATCGCCGGTCTCGACACCGCGATGGGTCTCAGCGCCCGCCTTGCCGGCGGCGTCGAACAGCGTCTGGCAGTGGTGAGGGTGGCCGATGCAGAGCGGGCCGATGACGTCGGGCAGGAACATGGACAGGGGCAGGGCCGAGGCCTCCGCCTCCGCCGCCGGCCGGCTTTCGTCATAGGTGATGTGGTGGGTGACGTGGTGGCCGCCGGCGCCCACCAACAGATCGCAGAGGCCCAGGCGCCGGGTCTCCGCCACGCCCCAGGGCGCGATCCATTCGCCGCGCACGCGGTCTTCGTAGACGCTGGATTTCTCCAACAGCAGGACGCGCTTGCCCGCGCGCGCCATCACCGTGGCCAGGGCCGAGCCGGCGATGCCGCCGCCGACGATGATCAGGTCGTAGTCAGTGGTCATGACGGTTCTAGCGGGGCTCTTCATTGAACCGGATATTGGCCTTCTCGACGCCGCGCACGACGACGTCGAGGCCGCCGGAACGGATCATCCATTCCAGGCGGTAGTCGCGGTACTGGCGCTTGAAGAGGCCGCTCTCCACCAGTCCGGCGACCTGGCTCATGGCCGCCAGCGCCTCGAAGGATTGGCGAAAGGCCGTGGCGACGGAGGGCCGCGCACGCACCCGCTCCAGCCAGGCGGCCAGGGCGCCGCCCTGGGCCGGGGGATGGCCGAACCCGGCTGCTATGTTGACGAAGGGCGCCGCCGAAAGGTCGGCCCAGCCGAACCGGTCGCCGCCGAACCAGTCGGCCCCGTTCAGATGCTTCTCCAGCCAGGCGTTGAGGCGGCCCAGTTGCTCGCCGGCCTTGGCCTGCATGGCGGCGGCGTGTTCGCCCTCCGCGCGGCGGAAGTGGCCGATTTCGCCCAGGCCCCAGGTGATGGCCTCGTAGTGGGTGTCGCACATCTCCTCGATGGTCCGGGCCTTGGCGCGGGCCATGGGGTCCTTGGGCAGCAGGGCGGGCTCGGGCCAGCGATCCTCGATGAACTCCAGGATGATGGTGGAATCGAACAGCGACTGACCATCGACCATCAGCACCGGCACCTCGCCGCGCGGGTTGGCAGCCTGGAAGTCCTCCGGCGTTCGGCTGGAGCCCATGCCCAAGGGGACGGAGGTGGTGAAGGCCTGGCCCTTCTCGGTCAGGGCGATCTTGACCTTCTGGGCATAGGGCGAGAGCGGGTGTTCGATCACTTCCAGGGCCATCGGTGTCGCCTCCCAGCGCGCGTTTCGGGCAATTGGCCGTTGACTGACGCTAGGGGCGTCAAGCCTTCGATACTGTAGGCTCAGGAAAACCCGAGCGGGAGGATGCCATGACCGAAGCGCGTATCGAGGTGACCCACAAGGACGGCGTGGCCGACGTGCGGATGGTGCGCGTGGACAAGATGAACGCCCTGGACGACGCCATGTTCTCGGCGTTGATCGAGACGGGTGAGGCGCTGAAGGCCGACCCCAAGGTGCGCGCCGTGGTGCTGTCGGGCGAAGGCCGCGCCTTCTGCGCCGGCCTCGACATGGGCAACTTCGCCCAGATGGCGGACGGCACGCGCAAGAGCCGTGGCGACACGCTGGTGGCCACCCCCCGCACCGAGGGCGGCGCCAACCGGGCCCAGCATGCGGTGATGGTCTGGCGCGAAATCCCCGCGCCGGTGATCGCCGCCGTCCACGGGGTGGCCTTCGGCGGCGGCTTCCAGCTGACCCTTGGGGCCGACATGCGGTTCGTGACGCCGGACGCCAGGCTGGCCATCCTGGAGATCAAATGGGGCCTGGTGCCCGACATGGCCGGCATGGTCCTGCTGCGGGGCCTGGTGCGCGACGACCTGGCGCGTGAGCTGACCTATACGGGCCGCATCTTCACCGGCGAGGAGGCGTTGAGCCTCGGCATCGCCACGCGCGTCTGCGCGGACCCGCGCGCCGAGGCCCTGGCATTGGCCGCCGAGATCGCCGGCAAGAACCCCCACGCGATCCGGGGAGGCAAGCGCCTCTTCGCCCTGCTCCAGGACGCCGACCAGCATGCCATCCTGAAGGCGGAGTCGGTGGAACAGACGGCCCTGATCGGCTCGCCCAACCAGATCGAGGCGGTGATGAGCAATATGCAGAAGCGCGCGGCCGTCTATACGGATTGAGACGCGCCGCGCGCTGTCGTTGGCACAGAGGGGCGCGAGGGCCGCCGTCCATTTGTCCCATAGGGCGACAGCCGAGGCGAAGCGGGATCGTGAACTGGCGGAGGGAGACACACTCCATATTTTGGGGTGGCGGTTTGGCGTTGGCCCTCTAGCTTGACGACAAGTGTTTCGCCAACCGCAGGGAGTCCGCATGATCAGCGCCGCAGATCTCAAGCCGCGGACAAAATCCCTCGTCATAGACTTGGTTCGTGAGGCCGGGATCGATGTGTCCGACTGGTCGAGCAGCACTCGTGGCGTGCAGGGGGCGAGCACAAATCCGAAATACTGTTACGAATGGTCCTTTGTGGAGCCGGGTAAGGTTGTAGCGCTAAACCTTTGGCATCGTGGGCTGAAGGACGTCGATGGCTTGGTCATCCACGAGGGCAACTTTCGCAAGGATGCCGATGACCTTCGCTCCGCGCGCGGCACGCCAGCGTGGGAACGCCGAGCCCGAAAATTGGATGATGCCCTCAAGACAGCCTGGGCGGACGGACTGACGGTTCGTGTGATTATCAATGATGGCAAACAGCGCGTTAAGGGCGCGGAGGATGCGGTCGCCTCCCAGGTCAAGGTCCGGGAGTTAGACGCGGAGCCCTGGACCCTCACAGATTATGATCTCATGACGGGCGCGCACCTCTTGGTACGGGGTATCGCCTTCGACCGGTTTGTGGATCAGTTCACCCTGCCCGAAACTGAACCAACGGCGCCGGAGCGACGCGACCAGACAGTCACGGTCTTCGTGCGCGATTCAAAGGTGCGCTTAACCGCTCTGCGTCGAGCGAGAGGTCGGTGCGAATGTTGTGGCGCGGAGGGCTTCAGACGCTCCGACAGCGCAATTTATCTTGAG
This sequence comes from Caulobacter sp., assembly GCA_028291055.1. Taxonomy (GTDB): domain Bacteria; phylum Pseudomonadota; class Alphaproteobacteria; order Caulobacterales; family Caulobacteraceae; genus Caulobacter. Next base: position 20,353 of record JAQGIP010000116.1, on the reverse strand, counting down.
ACTCATCATGTCGTTCCGCTCAGCGAGGGCGGTCCGGATCATCCGAGCAACGTCGTGGCTCTGTGCCCCAACCATCACCGCGAAGCCCACTATGGCGCGAACGCGGGGGCTTTGCGGGAGGCCTTTAGGAGCCTCCTTCGTGGCGACGGCTAACCTCCATCACGCTGGCGACGTGTCACGCGCCCCTCCATGACGGTCCTTGTCGCTTCCACTAAAGGAAGCATTCGCGCTCTCTGCTCAGAGCCCCAGGAACGGCTTGAATCCGCCGTAGATCATCCGCTTGCCGTCGAAGGGGGCGCTGGCCATGTCGTCCTTCAAGCGCGGATCGGCCATGACCTTGGCGTTGATCTCGTCGCGGGCCTCACGCGACGCATAGACGATCCACGAGAAGACCACCGTCTCGTCGTCCTTGGCCTGCACGGCGCGGGGGAAGGAGGTCACCTCGCCATAGGGCACATCGTCGCCGAAGCATTCGACGTAGGCCGTGGCGCCCAGTTCCATCCACACCTGGCGGCCGCGCTCGGCCATGGCGCGGTAGGCGTCCAGCTTGGCCGTGGGTACGGCGATCACGAAGCCATCGACGTAGGACATGAGGGTCTCCTCTGGCGTGGGCGACAGGCCCGATGCGTGAGGTTCGCCGAAATGCGATGAGGAGGCCAGATATATGGGGTCGATCAAACAATCGTTCAATTCCCGCCGCTTTCGATATTTCCTGAGGTTGACCAGCGCCGTTCCGGAGGGTGACACTCACTTATCGGGCGCGCGCCGCGCCGCCCCTCTCAGACAGTTGAAGCGTGAAGGACGAGAACCCGTCCAGGGTTATCCGAAAACGCCGATGGAGGATGCTTGGCGGATTTGAATTATGTGGCCCCGACCACCGCCGAGGCGGCGGTCAAGGCCTTGCTGGCCGGCGGGGGCATGGCCCGCGTGCTGGCTGGCGGCACGGACCTGCTGGTGCAGATGCGCTCGGGCCGGCTGACGCCGGAGACCATTGTCGATGTGAAGGCCGTCGCGGGCGCCCAGGGCATCCGCCAGGAAGCGGGCGGCTTCGTGATCGGCGCCGCCACCTCGGGCGCCGTGATCGGTGAGCATGCCGCGTTGAGCATGGCCTGGCCGGGCCTGGTGGAGGCCACAAACCTGATCGGTTCGACCCAGGTGCAGGGCAGGGCGTCCCTGGCCGGCAACCTGTGCAACGCCTCGCCGGCGGCCGACAGCGTGCCGGCGATGATTGCCGCGCGGGCCATTTGCGTGGTGGTGGGGCCGAACGGGACGCGCGAGGTCGCGGTGGAGGCCATCTGCGTCGGCCCCGGCAAGACCTCGCTGGCGGCGGGCGAATTCATTCTCGAGTTCCGGCTGCCGGCCCGTCCGGCCCGTTCGGGCGACGCCTATCTGCGCTCGATCCCGCGCACTGAAATGGACATCGCGGTGGTGGGCTGCGGGGTGAACCTGACCCTCGACACCGACGGGACCTGCGCCGAGGCCCATGTGGCCCTGGGCGCGGTGGCGCCGACCGCCCTGCTGGTCGAGGCGGCGGGCGCGGCCCTGGTGGGGCGCAAGCTGGACCAGGAAGCGCTGGACCGGCTGGACGCGGCGGCGCGGGCGGCCTGCCGCCCCATCGACGATAAACGCGGGACGGTGGAATACCGGACCAGAATTGCGGGCGTACTGGCCCGAAGGGCGGTTGCGATCGCCTGGCAGCGGGCGGGAGCCTGAGAGAGATCATGAGCCGTAAAACCCACGTCACCACCACGGTCAACGGCGATGCCGCCGAGTTCCTGACCGACCCCCACGCCACCCTGCTGGACGCCTTACGCGACGATCTGCGGCTGACCGGCGCGAAGGAGGGCTGCGGTTCCGGCGACTGCGGCGCCTGTTCCGTCATGGTCGACGGGCGGCTGGTCTGCGCCTGCCTGATGCTGGCCGTCGAGGCCGAGGGCAAGCGCATCGAGACCATCGAGGGCATGGCCCAGGAGGGCGAGCTGCATCCGTTGCAGACCCAGTTCCTGCGCCACGCGGCTCTGCAGTGCGGCTTCTGCACGCCGGGCATATTGGTGGCGGCCAAGGCGCTGCTGGAGGCCAACCCCAATCCCACGGAAGTCGAGGCGCGCTTCTGGCTGGCCGGGAACCTGTGCCGCTGCACGGGCTACGACAAGATCATCCGGGCCGTCATGGATGCGGCGGCGGACATGCGCCAAGAGCGGAGAGCGTCATGAGCGACCTTCCTGAAAAGAGCCTGTTCCGCGTCGTCGGCACCCGGCCGATCCGCCCCGACGGCGTCGACAAGGTGACCGGCAAGGCGGCCTTCGGGGCCGACATCCACCTGCCCGGCATGGTGATCGGCAAGATCCTGCGCAGCCCGCATCCGCACGCGCGGATCGTGTCCATCGACACCAGGAAGGCCCGCGCGCTGCCGGGCGTGAAGGCCCTGGTGACCGCCGATGACTTCCCCGACCTGCCGGACGTGGACTTCGAGGCCGGCGAGGGTGCGGCGACGCTGCGCGACATCGCCCACAATGTGATGGCCCGGGGCAAGGTGCTCTACGACGGCCACGCGGTGGCGGCGGTCGCGGCCATCTCGCCCTGGATCTGTGATGAGGCGCTGGCGCTGATCGAGGTCAAGTATGAGGTGCTGCCGCACGTGATCGAGGTGGAGGCCGCGATGGCCGCCGACGCGCCGATCCTCAACGAGAACCAGGTTACGCAAGGGTTGGGCGCCAAGCCGGACACGCCGTCCAACATCGCCAAGCGCACGGTGCTGAACCGCGGCGACCTGGAGGCCGGCTTCGCCGAGGCCGATATGATCGTCGAGGGCCGCTACCGCACCCAGCCGGTGCACCAGGGCTATATCGAGCCCCACGCCTGCGCCGCCTCGATGAGCGCCGACGGGCAGGGCGAGGTGTGGTCCTCCAGCCAGGGCCAGTTCGTGATCCGCGCGCTGTGCGCCAAGTTGATGGGCGCGGAGATGGCCGACATCAAGGTGACGCCCGCCGAGATCGGCGGCGGCTTCGGCGGCAAGACGACTGTCTATCTGGAGCCGGTGGCCCTGGCCCTGTCGAAGCAGTGCGGCGCGCCGGTGAAGATGACCATGACGCGCGACGAGGTGTTCCGGGCCACGGGGCCCACGTCGGGCGGGGTGATCGAGGTCAAGCTGGGCGCCAAGAAGGACGGGACCCTCGTCGCCGCCCAGGTGGAGCTGAAATACCAGGCCGGCGCCTTCCCCGGTTCGCCGGTGGGCGCGGCCTGCATGACGGCGCTCGCCTGCTACGACATCCCCAACTTCCTGATCACCGGCTGGGACGTGATCACCAACACGCCCAAGGTCGCGGCCTATCGCGCGCCGGGCGCGCCGGCCGCCGCGTTCGGGGTGGAAAGCGCCATGGACGAGCTGGCCGAACGGCTGGGCATCGATCCGATCGTCCTGCGCGAGAAGAACGGCGTGCGCGACGGGGTGAAGGCCAGCTATGGCCCGACCTTCAAGGACATCGGCTTCCAGGAGACCCTGGCGGCGGCCAAGGCCCATCCGCACTATAGCGCGCCGCTCGCGCCCGGCGTCGGCCGCGGCGTGGCGGCCGGCTTCTGGTTCAACATCGGCGGCGAATCCACGGCCGCGGTGCACATCACCGAGGACGGCAGCGCCGTGGTGGTCAGCGGCAATCCCGATATCGGCGGCTCGCGCGCCTCCATGGCCATGATGGCCGCCGAGGTGCTGGGGCTGGCCGTCGAGAAGGTGCGCCCGATCGTGGGCGACACCGCCTCCATCGGCTATTCGATGCTGACCGGCGGCAGCCGCACCACCTTCGCCACCGGCATGGCGGTGACCCAGGCGGCCGAGAAGGTGGTCGCCGAACTGAAGGTCCGCGCCGCCAGGACCTGGGACGTGGCCGAGGACAACGTCGCCTGGCGCGACGGCGAGGCGATCTGCCTCGATCCGGCCAAGGACAACAAGCCGCTCAGCCTGGCCGCGCTGGCCGGCCACACGGGCAAGACAGGCGGGCCGATCTCGGCGGAGGTGTCGCTGAACGCCCAGGGCGCGGGCCCGGGCTTCGGGGTTCACATCTGCGACGTCGAGGTCGACGGCGAGACCGGCAATGTGACCGTGCTTCGCTACACGGCGGTGCAGGACGTGGGCCGCGCCATCCACCCCGCCTATGTCGAGGGCCAGCTGCAGGGCGGCGCCGTGCAGGGCATCGGCTGGGCGCTGAACGAGGAATATGTGTTCGGCGACGACGGGCGGATGCAGAACTCCGGCTTCCTCGACTACCGCATGCCGGTGGCCTCCGACCTGCCGATGATTGACACCGTGCTGGTCGAGGTGCCCAACCCGCGCCACCCCTTCGGGGCCAAGGGCGTGGGCGAGGTGCCGATCGTTCCGCCCCTGGCCGCCGTGGCCAACGCGGTGCGCGCGGCGACGGGTATCCGGATGATGGAGCTGCCCATCTCGCCGCCGAAGATGCGCGCGGCCCTGGACGCGGTGGCCCAGGCGGCGGAATAGGCGCTTGCCCGCCACCACTCTCCGCTCATCCCGACGAAAGTCGGGACCCATAGGGCCTGTCAGAACTGGCCCTTCGGGCCGAAGGGGAATGCGGACTTCTCACGGCGACCCGCGTCCTTCCGGCGAGTCGGCATGGATCCCGACTTTCGTCGGGATGAGCGGATTTCTGGGAGGTTCTTAAGCGATGCCCCGCGTTGTGATTGCCTCCTCCGACGCGCTGGAGCTGACCGGCGGGGTGGCGGAGTTCGACGTCGAGGCCGACACCGTGGCCCGGATGATCCGTGAGCTGGACGGCCGCTACCCGGGCCTCGGCGAGGAGATCGAGCGGCGCATGGCCGTCGCCATCAACGGCGAAATCCATCAGGACGCCTGGATGGAAGCCCTGCCCGATGACGCCGAGATCGTGCTGATCCCCAAGATCGGCGGCGGCTAAGCAGTTGTGACCCCAACCGGGCTTGACCTTGTGCGGCTGTTCCCCACGAAAGAGGCGAGCAGCAAGGGGAAGCACGATGATCGAACTGACGCGCGGGGTTCGGGAAACCGAACTGGCCGCCCGGGTGGACGCCTTCATCCGCGAGACCGTGATCCCCTATGAGACCGATCCCCGCATCGGCCATCACGGCCCGTCCGACGAACTGGCCCATGAGCTGAAGGGCAAGGCCGCCGCGCTCGGCCTGCTGTCGCCGCATGTGGGCGAGGCCTATGGCGGTCACGGTCTGAACCACCGCGAGATCGCCACCGTCTTCCGCGCCGCCGGCTATTCGATGCTGGGCCCGATCGCGCTCAACATCATGGCGCCGGACGAGGGCAACATGGCCTTGCTGGAAAAGGTGGCGAGCGAGGCCCAGAAGGACCACTTCCTGCGCCCGCTGGCGGCCGGCAAGACCCGCTCGGCCTTCTTCATGACCGAGCCGGACGGCGGCGCGGGCTCCGACCCGTCGATGATGAAGACCACGGCGCGGCTGGACGGCAATCACTGGGTCATCAACGGCCGCAAGACCTTGATCACCGGGGCCGACGGCGCGGCCTTCGGCATCATCATGGCCAAGACGGAGGAGGGCGCGACCCTGTTCCTGGCCGACATGCCCGACGCCGCCATCCGCATCGAACGGGTGCTGGACACCATCGACCGGACCATGCCGGGCGGCCACTCGGTGGTCATGCTCGACGACCTGCGGGTCTCCGCCGACGCGGTGCTGGGCGAAGTAGGCCAAGGGTTCAAATATGCCCAGGTGCGCCTGGCCCCGGCGCGACTGACCCACTGCATGCGCTGGTGGGGGGCGGCCAAGCGGGCCCACGACATCGCCGTCGACTATGCCTGCCGCCGTCACGCCTTCGGCAAGCCGCTGGTCGACCACGAAGGCGTCGGCTTCATGCTGGCCGACAACGAGATCGACCTGAAACAGGCCGAACTGATGATCGACTGGTGCGCCTGGGTGCTCGACAATGCCGGCCACGGCGCGGGCGGCCCCGAGAGCAGCATCGCCAAGGTGGCGGTGTCGGAGGCCCTGTTCCGCATCGCCGACCGCTGTGTCCAGGTGCTGGGCGGCACGGGGGTCACCGACGACACCCCGGTGCATCAGATCTTCCGCGATATCCGCGCCTTCCGCATCTACGACGGCCCGTCGGAAGTGCACCGCTGGTCGATCGCCAAGCGCATCAAGCGGGAACAAAAGGCCGGCTGACGCCTTTCGGGTTCAAGACCGCGTCCTAAGCCCAGCAAAAGGCTGGACTCTTTGGAGTAGGGGCGTGGTGGCCGCCGAAGTCGGCATTTCCCTTTCGGCGATCGCGTTCCGGCGCGACCGATTCTGTCGTGAGCGTCCGGCACTACTGCCGGCGTCACCTAAGGAACGCGCCATGTCCGACTTCGCCCTGCACCCCACCGTCTTCGCCACGCGCGCCCCGTGGCGTCCGTCCCCGGCCAGGCGCGTGCTGGGCGCGGTGCGTTACGCCGGCGTGCTGGCGGTGTTCGCGGCCTTCTTCGTGGTGCGCCCGCGTCAGGCGATGGACATCTACCGCAACCGCCGCGCCGACTCGCCGCTGCGCCGCCGCGCCTAAGGCTTGACCGCGAAGGCGGCCAGGAAGGTGTCGATGGCGTGCTCGATCTCGGCGTCGATTTCGGTCGCCGGGATGGCCCTGAACAACCGCGCCTTGTGCAACCGGCTCTGGCACAGGGCCATGAAGTGCTGGGCGGCCAGGGCGGGGTCGTCGAGCTTCAGGGCGCCGGCCTCGACCATGCGCGAGAGGAAGTCCGCGATGCGCCGCGTCGAGCCCATCATGGCGCTCTCATAGAACAGCCGCCCGATCTCGGGTGAACGGACGGCCTCGGCCACGACCAACCGGAAGAAGGCCAGGTTGTGTTCGGCCAGGATGATGTCGAGATAGATCTGGCCCATCCGCTTCAGCGACCCGCGCACGTCATCGCCCTCCGCCGCGATCTCCTCCATGCGCTGCTGCTGGCTGGAGCAGTGGGTGGTGACCACCGCCTCGAACAGCTCCTCCTTGCTCTTGAAGTAGTTGTAGAGCGTGCCCTTGGAGCCGCCGAGGCGCGCGGCGATCGTGGCCATCGAGGCGGCGGCATAGCCGGCCTCCAGGAAGACGTCGCGCGCGACGCTGAGGATGATCTCACGCCGGGTGTCGGGATCCAGGCGCGGCAGGGGGGCGTTCATCACCTTCTCCATGAAACCCGTGGACCCGCCATTGCAGCCGGCCCGTCGCCTTTCCATCTGCTTATGGCACAGGTCGCTTGACGGTCGGTAGCGGCGGGCTTACATCGCGGATAATTACCGTACAGTACGGTCACTATCAAGGGTTTTGCGACATGCCGTTCTCCCAGGTCGCCCACGCTACCCGCCCCGGCCTGCTGCTGTTGGCCACCGCCAGCACGATGGCGATCAACGCCTGCGCCAGCTTCCCGTCGGAGCAGGCGGCGCGGGTTGCCACACCGCCGGGCGCCTATGCCTCCGCTCAGACCCTGGCCGGGCCGCAGGCCGACTGGCCCGCCGACGAGTGGTGGAAGGGCTATGGCGATGCCCAGTTGAACACCCTGATGGCAGAAGCCCTGGCTGGCTCGCCGACCATCGCCATCGCCGAGGCCCGGTTGAGGGCGGCCGACGCGGTGGCCGATCAGGCCCGGGGGGCTGCCCTTCCGAACGTGACCGCCGACGGCAGCGTGCGTGAACAGAAGCAGAGCTACAACGACGGCATCCCGCCGGCCTTCGTGCCCCAGGGCTACAATCCCGCCGGCCGGCTGGCGCTGAACTTCTCCTGGGAGCTGGACTTCTGGGGCCGCAACCGCGCCGCCATCGCCGCCGCCACCTCCGAGGCCCAGGCCGTGGCGGCCGAGGGGGCGGAAGCGCGCCTGATGCTGTCCACCAATGTGGCGGCGGCCTATGCGGAGCTGTCGCGCCTCTACGCCCAGCGCGACGTCGCCGAACGCACCCTGACGGCCCAGCAGGAGACGGCCGGCCTGGTCCGGCGCCGCGTCGAGGCGGGCCTGGATACGCGCGGCGAACAGGCCGCGGCCGACGCCGGCCCGTTGAGCGCCAAGGTCGCCCTGTCGTCCATCGACGAGCAGATCGCGCTGACCCGCAACAGTCTGGCCGCCTTGATGGGGCAGGGGCCTGACCGTGGGCTGGCCATCCAGCGGCCACAGAGCACTACCCTGAAACCCTTCGGCCTGCCGGCCAACCTCGCCGCCGACCTGATCGGCCGCCGGCCCGACATCGTCGCCGCCCGCTGGCGCGCCCAGGCCTCCGCCAGCCGGGTGAAGGGCGCGCGCGCCGCCTTCTATCCCAATATCAACCTGGCGGCCCTGGTCGGGGTCGAGGCGCTGCCGATCGGCAAGCTGTTCTCGAGCGGCTCCGACATCGGCCAGTTCGGCCCGGCCTTCAGCCTACCGATCTTCGAGGGCGGGCAGCTGCGCGCCGGACTGAAGGGCGCTGAAGCCCGCCGCGACGAGTCGGTCGCCGTCTACGACTCCCAGGTGATCCAGGCGTTGCGCGAGGTGGCCGACGTGGTCGCCAGCGAACGCGCCCTGGCGCCGCGCCTGGCCGACGCCCGCGCCGCGCTGGCCGCCGACGAGGAGGCCTACCGGATCGCGCGCCTGCGTTATGAGGGCAAGCTCGCCAACTATCAGTCGGTGCTGCTGGCCGAGCAGGTGGTGCTGGCCCAGCGCCGCGTCAACGCCGACCTGGAGAGCCGGGGCCTGGCCCTCGACATCGCCCTGATCCGCGCGCTCGGCGGCGGCTTCCACAGCGGCTGACCGCGCCCCGACGCACATCGCCGCCAAACCCTTTCCAGCACGACCTTTCCGAGACCGCCCCATGTCCGACGCCGTCACCGCCGCCCACACCGCCAACTCCCCCACCGCCGCCCGCAACCGCCGCAACCGCCTGCTGTTCATGCTGGGCGGCGTGGTGGTGATCGGTCTCGTGGCGTGGGGCCTCTACTGGCTGATCTTCGCTTCCCACTACGTCTCCACCGACAACGCCTATGTCGGCGCCGACACCGCCATGGTCACGCCGCTGGTGGCCGGGCCGGTGGCCAAGATCCTGGTGCGCGAAACTCAGGTGGTGAAGGCCGGCGACGTGCTGGTGGTGCTGGACGACGCCGACGCCCGCATTGCCGTCGAGCAGGCCGAGGCCGAGCTGGCCCAGGCGGAGCGCAAGGTGAGGGGCTATTTCGCCAGCGACACCGCCCTGGCCGGTCAGCTGGCCGCGCGCGACGCCGACATCAACAGCGCCGACGCCAAGGTGGCCGCCGCCCGCGCCGACCTGGATCGCGCGCGCACCGACCTCAACCGCCGCCAGGCCCTGGCCGGATCGGGCGCGGTGTCGGGCGATGAACTGACCACGGCCCAGAACCAGTACGCCGGCGCTCAGGCGGCCCTGGCCGTCGCCCAGGCGGCCCGCCAGCAGGCCCAGGCCACGCGCGGCGCCGCCGAGGGCAGCCGTCAGGCCAACAACGCCCTGATCGCCGGCGCCAGCGTCGACCAGAACCCCGAGGTGGCCGTGGCCCGCGCCCATCTGGATGCGGCGAAGCTGGCCCTGGCCCGCACAGTGATCCGCGCGCCCATCGACGGCGTGGTGTCCAAGAAGTCGGTGCAGGTCGGCCAGCAGGTGCAGGTCGGCGCGGCCCTGATGGCGATCGTCCCCACCACCTCGGCCTATGTGGACGCCAACTTCAAGGAAGTGCAGCTGCGCAAGGTGGTCATCGGCCAGAGCGTGAAGCTGGAGGCCGACCTGTACGGCGGCCACGTCGTCTATCACGGCCGCGTCGCCGGCCTGTCGGGCGGCACGGGCTCGGCCTTCTCGCTGATCCCGGCCCAGAACGCCTCGGGCAACTGGATCAAGGTGGTCCAGCGCCTGCCGGTGCGCATCGTGCTCGATCCGGCGGAGCTCAAGAGCCACCCCCTGCGTGTGGGGCTGTCGATGAAGGCCACCATCGACACAGCCAGCGGCGCGCGCTGATCCGCCGCCTTACCCTTTTCCCGCAGTAAGGAGCGCCGCCATGGCCGCCCAGGGAACTTCCGCCGCGCCGGCGCCCATGACGGGGGGCCTGCTCGCGCTGACCTCGATCGCGCTGGCGCTCGGCACCTTCATGCAGGTGCTCGACGGCACCATCGCCAACGTCTCGGTCCCCACGATCGCCGGCAACCTGGGCGTCAGCGCCAGCCAGGGCACCTGGGTGATCACCGCCTTTGCCGTGGCCAACGGCGTGTCAGTCCCGCTCACCGGCTGGCTGATGGGCCGCTATGGGGTGGTCAAGACCTTCGTCGGCTCGGTGATCCTGTTCACCATCGCGTCGTTCCTGTGCGGCATCTCCTGGAACCTGGATTCGCTGATCATCTTCCGGGTCCTCCAAGGCGCGGTGTCAGGCCCGATGATCCCGGGGTCTCAGGCGCTGCTGATCATGATCTTCCCGCCCCAGAAGCGGGGCACGGCCCTGGCCATCTGGTCGATGACGACCCTGGTCGCGCCCATCTGCGGGCCGATCCTAGGGGGCTACATCTCCGACAATTTCGCCTGGCCGTGGATCTTCCTGATCAATGTGCCGGTGGGGATCGCCTGCGCGCTTATCTGCTGGCGCAACATGGCGTCGCGCGAGACGCCGACCTTCAAGCGGCCCATCGACCGCACCGGCTTCATGCTGCTGCTGATCTGGGTCGGGGCGCTGCAGGTGATGCTCGATACCGGCAAGGACGTCGACTGGTTCAACTCCACCGCCATCGTGGTGGAGGCGATCATCGCGGTGGTCGGCTTCATCGCCTGGGTGATCTGGGAGCTGAACACGGAATTCCCGATCGTCGACCTGTCGCTGTTCAAATCGCGCAACTTCGCCTTCGGCACACTGGCCTTCTGCCTGGGCTATGCGGTCTTCTTCGGCAACAACCTGCTGCTGCCGGTCTGGCTGCAGACCCAGATGCACTACATCGCCACCTGGGCGGGGCTGGTGGTGGCGCCCAGCGGCATCGTCGCCGTCGTGCTGACACCCTTTATCGCCCGCGCCATCGCCAAGGTCGATGCGCGGTGGGTGGCCACCCTGTCGATGGTGGCGTTCGCGGCGACCTACTTCCTGCGCTCGGGCTATTCGCCCGACGCCGACTTCTGGTCGCTGGCCATGCCGTCGCTGATCCAGGGGGTGGCGATGAGCAGCTTCTTCATCTCCATGGTCACCCTGTCGCTAAACGGCGTGCCGCCCAACCAGGTGCCCCAGGCGTCGGGGCTGTCCAACTTCGCTCGCATCACGGCGGGCAGTTTCGCCGCCTCCCTGGCCACCACCGTATGGGACCGCAGCGAGGCCATGCACCAGACGCGGCTGGCTGAAACCATGAGCGCATTCGATCCGGCCTGGAAGCTGGCCATCGGCAGCCTGCATTCGGCGGGCCTGACGACCCAGCAGGCGATCGGCGGGGTGACGCAACAGGTGGTGACCCAGGCCTATCTGCTGGCGACGCTGGACTTCTTCCGCATCTCCGCCTGGGTGGTGGTGGCGATGATCCCGGTCATCTGGCTGACCAAGCGCGCCATGGCCAGCGGCCCGGCCCACGCGGGCGCCGACTGATAGCGACGCCGGGAATTGGTGCCGGTTGCAGGACTCGAACCCGCGACCTTTGGTTTACAAAACCACTGCTCTACCAGCTGAGCTAAACCGGCCTGGTTAGGGGCTTATGCCCCGGCGTAGGGCTTGGTTGCAACGGCCTCTCGCCGCGACTGCCATCGGTTGGCCAGCGACCAGATCAGCACCCCCGCCGCCACGGCCGCGATCAGCAGGGTGCAGACGGCGTTGATCTCGGGCGACACGCCCAGGCGAACCTGGCTGTAGATGCGCATGGGCAGGGTGGTGGCGCCCGGGCCGGATGTGAAGCTGGCCACGACCAGATCGTCGAGGGAAAGCGTGAAGGCCAGCATCCAGCCGGCGACGACGGCCGGCGCGATATTGGGCAGGGTCACGGTCAGGAAGGCGCGCCACGGCGGGCAGCCGAGGTCGCGCGCCGCTTCTTCCAGGACCTTGTCGAAAGTGACCAGGCGCGCGTGGACGGCGACGGTGACGTAGCTGAGGGTGAAGGTGGCGTGGGCCAGGGCCACGGTCCAGAAGCCGCGCTCGAAGCCCACGGCCACGAACAGCAGCAGCAGCGACAGGCCCAGGATCACCTCCGGCATGACCAGGGGCGAATAGACCATGCTGGAGAAGAGGGTGCGGCCCCGGAAGCCGCCGACCTTGGCCAGGGCGATGGCGGCCAGCACGCCCAGGACTGTGGCGGTGGTCGCGGAGAAGACACCGATGCGCAACGTCACCCAAGCCGCGTCCATCAGCTGATCATTCTGGAAGGCCGAGGCGTACCAGCGGGTGGAGAAGCCGCCCCAGACGGTGACCAGCTTGGAGGCGTTGAACGACCAGATCACCAGGATGGCGATGGGCAGGTAGATGAAGCCGAGGCCGAGGGCGAGGGAGGCGATGTTGAAGGCCGAGGGGCCACGGTTGAGGGCGGGCCTGGTCATCGCTGGGCCTCCAGAGCCCGCGCCTGCTGTCGTTGATAAAGCAGGATGGGCACGACCAGGGTCACCAGCAGGATGATGGCCACGGCCGAGGCGCTGGGCCAGTCGCGGTCGGAGAAGAACTCCGTCCAGATGGTCTTGCCGATCATCAGGGTGTCGGGCCCGCCCAGCAGGTCGGGGATAACGAACTCGCCGACCATGGGGATGAAGCAGAGCAGGCAGCCGGCCGCGACGCCGGGGAGGGACAGGGGGACGGTGACGCTCCAGAAGGCCTTGGTGGGCGAGGCGCCCAGGTCGGCGGCGGCCTCCAATAGGGTGGGATCGAGGCGCTCCAGCGCGGCGTAGAGGGGCAGCATCATGAAGGGCAGGTAGGCATAGACCAGGCCCACATAGACGGCGCCGTCGGTGTTGAGGATGTCGATGCCGGGCAGGCCCAGGGCGTGGAGGCCGGCGTTGAGCAGGCCCTCGGGCTTGAGGATGCCGATCCAGGCGTAGACCCGGATAAGGAAGCTGGTCCAGAAGGGCAGGATCACCGCCATCAGCAACAGCCTGCGCGCCTGAGGCCCACAGCGGGCCATGGCGTAGGCGATGGGATAGCCGATCAGCAGGGAGATGGCCGTGCCGATGGCCGCGAACCGCAGCGACGACAAATAGGAAGCAAAGTAGAGGTCGTCCTGCGTCAGGCGCCTGTAGTTCACCCCGCTGAGCGCCTTCAGGAAGTCGCCGATGCCCTGGAGCCCGTGAGACCAGTCCATCTTCGGCGCATACGGCGGCATGGCCAGGGCCGGGTGCGAGAAGGACAGTTTCAGGACCAGCAGGAAGGGGAAGGCGAAGAAGACCGCCAGCCACAGGAAGGGCGCGGCGACGGCAAGCGGCGGCCAACCGATGCGTTTGGAGCCGGCCTTGCCGAGCGCCTTCATTGCGTGAGCACCACGCCGGCGTCGGGGTCGAAGCAAACCCATACTGTATCATCGCAGCCGATGGGCCGCGCCACGCGGCGATTGGCGTTGGCCTGGGCGGCGCGGATGTGGCGGCCGTTCGGCAGGGCGATGATGAAGTTGGTCCAGTCGCCGGTGTAGGCGATGTCCCAGACCGTCCCGGCCAGGGTGTTCTCAGGATTGCCCGCCGGGGCATCGAGCGACAGCCGCAGCTTCTCTGGCCGCACCGCCAGCCAGACCGTGGCGCCCGGGGCAGGGCAGTCCTCATCCACGACTCGGAAGCCGCCGGGCGCTTCCTCGGCGGTCAGCCGCGCGTGCGGGGCCTCGACAGACGCGACCTGAGCCTCGAACAGGTTCACATCGCCCAGGAAGTCGGCGACGTAGCGGCTGGCCGGGGCCTCATAGACCTCCATCGGCCGGCCCACCTGGACGATCCGGCCCGCCTGCATGACGCCGATGCGATCGGCCAGCACCATGGCCTCCTCCTGGTCGTGGGTGACCATCAGGAAGGTGGTCCCCAACGCCTGCTGGATGCGCATCAGTTCGAACTGGGTCTCCTCGCGCAGCTTCTTGTCGAGCGCGGCCAGGGGCTCGTCGAGCAGCAGCATGCTGGGGCGTTTGGCCAGCGCGCGGGCCAGCGCCACCCGCTGCTTCTGGCCGCCCGACAGTTGGGCGGGCTTCCTCCTGGCGAAGTCTTCCAGCTTCACCAGCGCCAGCATTTCCTCGACCCGGACGTCGCGCTCGGCCTTGCCCATGCCCTCCTGCTTGAGCCCAAAGGCGATGTTGTCGGCCACGCTGAGGTGCGGAAACAGTGCATAGGACTGGAACATCATATTGACCGGCCGCTTGTGCGGCGGCCGCCCGGCCAGGTCCTCGCCCGACAGCAGCACGCGCCCCTCATCCGGCGTCTCGAACCCGGCCAGCAGGCGCATGAGCGTGGTCTTGCCGCAGCCGGAGGGGCCGAGCAGGGCGAAGAACTCACCCGGATAGATGTCGAGGCTGACGCCATCCACGGCGGTCTGGGCGCCGTAACGCTTCACCACGCTCTCGAACCTCACCAGCGGCTCGGCGCCCGGGGCGGCCCACGGCGCGAAGGGGTCGCGGATACCGCCCAGGGCCGCACGGCGGCCTCCGCCCCGCCGGGCCGCCGTGTCGCCGTCGCGGCCGCTCATCGGCCGGTGGTGACCTTGGTCCAGTCGCGGTTGACGATGCGCAGCAGATCGCCGCCCTTGGCGCCGCTGACGAACAGCCGCGCATAGACGTCGGGCGGCGGATAGGCGTCGGGATTGTCGCGTACTTGCTTGTCCACCAGCGGCATCGCGGCCTGGTTGGCGTTGGCGTATTGCACCGCGTTCGAGGCCTTGGCGATGACGTCGGGGCGCAGGATGTAGTCGAGGAATTTGTGGGCGGCCTCGGGGTTGGCGGCGTCGGCGGGGATGACGAAGACGTCGAACCACACCTGGCTACCTTCCTTGGGAACCATGTAGGCGATCTTGACCTTCCCGCCGGCCTCCTCGGCGCGGTCCTTGGCCTGGAGGATGTCGCCCGAGTAGCCGATGACGATGCAGGCGTCGCCGTTGGCGAGCGCGTTGATGTATTCCGAGGAGTGGAACTTGCGGATGTAGGGCCGCAGCTTCATCAGCAGGTCGGTGGCCGCCGCATAGTCGGCGGGGTTGGTCGAGTTGGGGTCCTTGCCCATGTATTTCAGGACCACCGCGAACATGTCCTCCGACGCGTCGAGGAAATAGACGCCGCAGTCGGCCAACTTGGCGAGGTTCTTGGGGTCGAACACCACCGACCAGCTGTCGATCTTGACGCCCGGCAGGCGCTTGGCGATGGCGTCCTCGTTATAGCCGACGCCCATGGTGCCCCACATGTAGGGGACCGAGTATTTCGAGCCCGGATCGAAGGGCTCCATCCGGTGCAACAGGTCCGGCGACAGGTTCTTGAAGTTGGGCAGCTTGGCGCGGTCGAGCGGCTGCAGCGCCCCGGCGGCGATCAGGCGCGGCATGATGTGGTTGGAGGGCACGACCAGGTCATAGCCGGTGTGGCCGGTGAGGACCTTGCCCTCGAGCACCTCATTGGAATCGAAGGTGTCATAGACCACCTTGATGCCGGTCTCTTTCTCGAAGTCGGCCTTGGTGGTGGGGCCGATGTAGTCGGACCAGTTGTAGATATGCAGCTCGGCGGGCTTGGGCTTGGCTGGCGCGCAGGCGCTCAGGGCCAGAGCCGTCAGGACGAGCGCGCCCACGACCAATCGTCTTGCCGGACCTGCCATCCCATTCCCCCTGCCGCCGTATCGGTGTTCGGTGCGGTGACGTTACAGGCTCATCGCCGCCGGGGTTAAGGGGAAATGCGGCCTTCACGCACCCGCAACGCTTCCGCTTTGCCTTAAGCGCCTCTATATCCGCCCGCCATGGCCCGCATCCTGATCACCTCCGCCCTGCCGTACATCAACGGGATCAAACACCTGGGCAACCTGGTGGGCTCGATGCTGCCCGCCGACGTCTACGCGCGCTTCGAGCGTTCGCGGGGCAATGAGACCCTCTACATCTGCGCCACCGACGAGCACGGCACCCCGGCCGAGCTGGCTGCCGCCGAAGCTGGCCAGGACGTAGCGAGCTACTGCCAGGAACAGCACATCGCCCAGCACGACATCGGCCGCAAGTTCGGCCTGTCGTGGGACTGGTTCGGCCGCTCCTCCTCGCCCCAGAACCACCGCCTGACCCAGCATTTCGCCGAAGTGCTCGAGGCGCGCGGCCTGATCGAGGAACGCCTCGATCAGATGGTCTATTCCATCGACGACAACCGCTTCCTGCCCGACCGCTACATCGAGGGGACCTGCCCGCACTGCGGCTTTGAAAAGGCGCGCGGCGACCAGTGCGACAATTGCGGCAACCTGCTCGACCCCATCGACCTGAAGAATCCCTATTCGGTGATCTCGGGGTCGAAGAACCTGGAGGTGCGCGACACGCGCCACCTCTACTTGCTGCAGACGAAACTTCAGGATCGCATACGGGCCTGGATCGACGCCAAGACCGACTGGCCGCTGCTGCCCAAGTCCATCGCGCTCAAGCACCTGGACGAGGGGCTGATCGACCGGGGCATCACCCGCGACCTGGCCTGGGGCATTCCGGTGGCCAAGGACGGCCTGCCGCGCCCCGGGTTCGAGGACAAGGTCTTCTACGTCTGGTTCGACGCCCCCATCGAATACATCGCCGCCACCCAGGAGTGGGCCGACGAGACGGGCAACGACTGGCGCCGCTGGTGGCGCACCGATGCCGGCGCCGATGAAGTCCGCTACGTCCAGGTCATGGGCAAGGACAACGTGGCCTTCCACACCGTCTCCTTCCCGGTGACCATCCTGGGGAGCGAGGAGCCCTGGAAGTCGGTCGATTATCTGAAGGCCTTCAACTGGCTGAACTGGTACGGCGGCAAGTTCTCCACCTCCAACAAGCGCGGCGTGTTCATGGACACGGCGCTGGAGCTGCTGCCGCCTGACCTGTGGCGCTGGTACCTGCTGGCCAATGCGCCGGAGAGTTCCGACACGGCCTTCACCTGGGAACAGTTTCAGTCGGGCGTTGCCGACCTGGCCGACGGCCTGGGCAATTTCGTCAACCGGATCATGAAGTTCACGGACTCCAAGTTCGAGAGCACGATCCCGCAAGGCGGCGAGGCCGGCGAACTCGAACTCAAGCTCTACGAAGACGTGGGCGCGGCCCTGGCCGACCTGACGGCGCAGATGGCGACGATCGAGATGCGCAAATCGGCCCAGGCGCTGCGCGTGCTGTGGACGTTGGGCAACCAGTATCTCCAGGCCGCCGCGCCGTGGACCGCGATCAAGACCGACCCGGTGCGCGCCGCCGTGGTGGTGCGAACGGCGCTGAACCTGGCCGCCCTCTATGCGCGGGTGTCCGCCCCCTTCATCCCGTTCGGGTCCGAAAAGATCGCCGAGGGCCTGGGCGTGAGCTTCCCGCCGCAATGGCCTGGGCCGGATATCGCGACGGAGCTCAACCAGCTAACGCCAGGGGCGAAGATCGCCACGCCAGAGGTGTTGTTCGTCAAGATCGAGAACGAGCAGGTCGCCGAGTGGACCGAGCGCTTCGGCGGGGCGGAGTAGTCAGCCGGCCATCTGGGCGGGATCGTAGAAGAAGGTCTCGCGCGCGATCTTCTCGCCGCGCCAGGTCTGCCAGGCGACTTCTTCGAGGGTGAAGGGTTTGCCCTCCAGCGGTTCGAACTCGAAGCGCCAACGGATCGCCACCTCGTCGCCGTCGATCATGATCGGGCTCAGCCGCGTGGAGACGACGCCCTTCTGGGCGGCCAGCACCATCCGCTCACGCGCCGCCAGCCTGTCGCGGCCGGCGCGGGGAGGGGCGGTGTTCTCCTGCATGATGGCGTCGTCGGTGTAGAATTGCTCGATGGCCTCGGCGTGATCGCCGCTTTCGATCATGGCGGCGAAGGCCTCGACGGTGGCGCGGCTGGGCATGGAAACGTCCTCGAACTGATACTTATCACAGCCTGCAAAAATACCGACCGCAAGTCGGTAAGTCAATTGGCGTGGGCGGTCAGGCTTGCTAGAGTGGGGACATGGCGACACAGACCGAGCGGCGGGCGGCGACCCAGGGCGCGATCATCGAGGCGGCGAGCCGCCTGTTCGGCGACCAGGGCTTCACCGCCACCACGGTCGACCACATCGCGGCCGCCGCCGGCATCGCCAAGGGTGCGGTCTACCACCACTTTCCCAACAAGGAGGCGGTGTTCGAGGCGGTGTTCGAGACCACTTCGGAAGCGCTGGCGGGAGAGGTGAGGGCGGCGGCCCGCGAGACCCCCGACCCGCTGGAGGCCATGGCCGTCGGCAACGCCTACTATTTCGCCGCCTGCGCCCAGGGACCGCGCCGCCAGATCATCCTGCGGGACGGGCCCGGCGTGCTGGGCTGGGAGCGATGGCGGGAGGTCGACGCGCGCTATTTCAGCCGCATGATCCCGCTGACCCTGTCGGCGGCGATGGAGGCGGGCCTGATGGCGCGCCAGCCGGTGGAGCCCCTGGCGACCCTGATCCTGGGCGCGGTCACCGAGGCGGCCATGGCCTGCGCGGCGTCGGACGATCCGGTGCGGACCAGCGCCGAGACATCATTCGCGCTGAATTCGATCCTCAACGGCCTGCGGCGGACGGCGCCCGGGGCGGCGAAATAAATCCTCCGCGGGGATCGGATAGGGTCTGCGCATGACACAGGGGCCGGCGCGGAAGACGATCATCAGGACCAGGGCCCTGTTCGGCGTGGCGCTGTTCGCGGCCGCCTTGGGCGCGGCGGCCGGCGCGCGGGCGCAGTCCGCGCCCGTGCGGGCCGAGGTCCCGGTGCGCGAGGCGGATCTGAGCAACGGGGTGCGGCGCTATGCGGTGTCCATCATCATCGGGTCGACCACGGTCCGGTCCGGGCTGGACACCGGCTCGACGGGACTGCGGGTCCTGCCAGGCGTGCTGAAGGCGCAGGACGCCCAGGCGAGCGGACGGACGGACGTCTACACCTATGGGTCGGGCGCGCGGTTCGACGGGGTGACGGCCTCGGGGGTGGTCACCGTCGGCGCCCTTGGCGGCCCGACCAGCCTGCAGCTGATCCAGACGGTGGGGTGTAAGCAGAAGATGCCGGGGTGCGCCGCCGGCCGGGTTGCGCTGGAGCAATATGGCATCCAGGGAGAGGGCCTTCCCGGCCAGGGGTTCAAGGCGATCCTTGGGGTCAACATGGGCGTCACGGATATGGCAAGTCCCTTCGCGGCGATCGGCGCGCGCCAATGGCTGGTGGACCTGCCGCGCCCCGGCGAGATCGAGCCCGGACGCATCGTGCTGAACCCATCGGCCGAGGAGACGGCCGGTTTCGTCATGCTGCCCCTCGCGCCCGGCGCCGACCAGCGCAGCGGCAGCGGGCTGCATGACGCGCTGCCGGGCTGCCTGGAGAACGAGGCGACCAAGGCGCGGATCTGCGGCCTGGTGCTGTTCGACACCGGCGCACCCGGCATCCGGGTCGTCGGACATGACGTGCCTGACAAGCCCTGGGCGGATGAGACGCCGGTGACCCTGCTCCTGTCGGACGCCCACGGAACGGTGAAGGCGGGCGAGCGGCTGATCGTGGGGCGCAGGGCCCAGGCCTCGCGGCTGACCTTCGAGCGGCGCGGCGATGTGGAGATCCCGCGGATATTCATGGGAGTGGCGCCCTACTTCGCCTTCTCGGTGCTCTATGACCCGGGCAGGCAGGCGATCGGTCTGAAGGCGCGGTCGCCGGCGACGGGCGGGCCGGTGGGAGTCATCAGGCCCTGAGCAGGGTCAGGTCTTGGCCGGCTTCTTGTGGTGGGCCGCGATCTCGGGCGGCTTGATGTCCAGCGCGTCCGGCATGATCTGGTTGTATTGCGCGACCTTGTTCAGGTCGATGACCACGGTGCGGTGGCCCTCCCAGATCATGTGCAGCGAGACATAGAGGACGATCGCGAAGCCCAGGTAGCCGATCCAGCGCCACTTCTGCAGCAGCTTGGCGATCCAGCTGGCGGCCAATCCCATCAGGGTGATGGACAGCAGCAGGCCGAAGATCAGCACATAGGGGTGCTCGCGCGCCGCCCCGGCCACGGCCAGCACATTGTCCAGGGACATGGACAGGTCGGCGATGAGGATCTGGGTCAGCGCGCCGCGCAGGGTCTTGGGCTTCACGCCGCCCTTGAGGTGGACCCTGGCCTTGGGGCGCTCGTCCCCGTCGGTGACCTCCTCGAGCACCTCCTCGCCGGCCTTGTGCTGGGCGTGGCCGTGGTCGCGAAGCTCGCCCCACATCTTGGTGCAGACCCAGAGCAGCAACACGCCGCCGGCCAGCAGCAGGCCAACCACCTTGAGCAGCTGGACCGCGATCAGGGCGAAGCCGATCAGCATCACCACGGCCAGC
>JAQGIP010000105.1 GCA_028291055.1 Caulobacter sp. | reverse complement strand
CGGCGGGCGCGGGAGGCTCGACCCGTTGCGGACGCGTGGCGATGGCCGCGCCCGTCGCGGCGGGCGGGGGCGGCGCGGGCCGGGCCTCGGGGGCCGTTCCGTCGGCTGAGCGTTTCCCGAACACGGGCTACTTCTTCTTGAACAGGCTGGAGAGGAGCGAGGTCTTGGCCACCACCGGCGCCTCGCGCCGGCTGATCAGCTGGGCGAGGTGGTCGATACCCTCGGCCACCTTGGACTTGGAGGCGACTTCCGACAGCATCTGGCCGTTGTTGGCCGCCTGGCCGAACAGCTTGGCGTCGAAGGGCAGCACCAGCGACGGGGTAAGACCCAACGCATCGCCGAAGTCCTTGACCGGAATCTCGGGCCGGCCGGGCAGGCCCACCTGGTTGAGCAGCAGCCGGGGCGGGGCGTCGTTGGGACGGGCGCCACGGACCAGGTCGACCATGTTCTTGGCGTTGCGCAGCGACGCGAGGTCGGGCGTGGCGACGATGATCAGGTCATCGGCGGCGATCAGCATCCGCTTCTTCCAGGTGCTCCAGGCGTGGGGCAGGTCCAGCACCACGAAGGGGGCGGAGCCGCGGATCTTCTGGGCCACCTCCTCATAGGCCTCGGCGCTGATGTCCAGGTCGTGGTCGAGGGTGGCGGGAGCGGCGAACAGGCTCAGGCGATCGGTGCAGCGCACCATCATCCGGTCCATCAGCACCGGGTCCAGGCGGTCGGGCTGGCTCAGCGCGTCCATCACCCCTTGCAGGGGGTCCTGGTTGAAGTTGAGGCCGGCGGTGCCGAAGGCGAGGTCGAAGTCGACGATCACCGTCTGGGCGTTCATCCGCTCCGAGATCGCCCAGGCGAGGTTGTGGGCCAGGGTCGAGGCGCCGGAGCCGCCGCGCGCGCCCACCACCGCCACCTGGCGGCCCACGAAGGGCGCCGAGGGGTCGGCATAGAGGGAGGAGATGGCGCGGATCATCGAGATCGTGCTGATCGGCTGGGTCAGATACTCGCTGACCCCGCGCCGCATCAGTTCGCGGTACAGCGCGATGTCGTTGGCCTGACCCATGACCACGACCTTGGTGCCCGGGTCGCAGACCTCGGCCAGCCGCTCCAGGTCGGCGATCAGGACGTTGGCGGGATCGAGGCTTTCCACCAGCACCAGCGAGGGCGTCGGCTGGTTCTGGTACATCTCCACGGCGCGGGCCAGGCCGCCTTCATGGACGATGGTGGAGGCGCGCGACATGCGCCGGTCGTGGGCGGCCTTGTCGACGATGTTGCCGGTTTCGGGGCGCACATAGAAGGCGTGGATGGTGATGCGCGGCACGCTGGATTCGCCCAGCGCCGCCTCGGCTCCGGCGATCAGGTCGCCCACGGGATTGCGCGCCTGCGGCTGGGGATAGGCGGGCGCGGCGGGCGCGGGCTCGAAGCTTTCGAAGGGGTCGGGCTCATCACGGGGACGGGCCGGCGGGAAGTCGGCGAACGGATCGGCCGCGGCCAGCTCGCGCGCCAGGGAGGCGGCGGCGCGGCTCTGGGCGACGACCGTCTGGCCCTGGAGAGCCTGACCCTGGGTTTGGCGCGCGGCCGGCCCCGAGGCCATGCCGGGAGTGGCGTGGGGATTGGCGAAGTCGTCGTCGGCGTCGAAGCCGATATCGAAACCGTCGTCGTGGGCGGGTTTCGGCTGCATGATCAGTCCACCGCCTTGGAGACGGCGCCGCTGGCCGAGGCGTCCTTGGCGGACGAGGTGTTCTCACCCTTGCGGTAGTGATCCAGCACCGTCGCGCGGCGGCTGGCGTCCCCCGGGGTCATGGTGCGTGGATGGTCCAGGTCGGCAGGGTTGGCCACCTGGGCGGCGATGTTGGCGGTCACCGCGCAGCCGAAGTTGCCGAACGGCTTGTTGGCGCTTGTCGAGGTCACGTTGCCCCAGGTCTTGCCGCATTCGGGGATCTCGGCCTGGAAGCGGATGTAGCCGACGATCACCGGCGCGGCCGGGTCGCCCTTGGAATCGTAGCCGGCGATGATCACCGCATTGGGGGCGGCGCCGTTGGCCACCAGGAAGTCGCGGCTCTGGGTCGCCACCGCGTAGATGGCGGCCGGGTCGCCGCCGCCGGTGGGGGCGCGCACGACGATCTCGCCGCCGTCGGCCTCGATCCAGCGGCCCATCAGCGCGCCGAGCACGCCGCCCTGGTTGGGCGACAGTCCGGTGCGATGCGGCGCCAGGCGGACTTCGTCGGGGGCCGCGGCGACCTTGACCTGATCGGTCCACTGCTCGCTGGGCGTACGCGCCACGAACTTGTCCGGCTTGGCGCCGTCGGTGGCGCAGGCGCTCAATACCCCGGCGCAGGCCAGGGTGGGGATCAACAACGCGATGCGTCCGGTCCGGGTCATGGTGTTCATCACTCGATCACGTAGCCGTAGGGGCCCTGGTAGGTGCGGCCGGCGTTGGCCCCGGGCTGGGCCTTCACGGTCTTGTTGAGCCGGCCCAGCAGGATGGTCTCGGCGTCGCCGGCGATCTGCAGGCCGTCGGCCGGAGTCTGCAGGGCGTCGGGACGGGTGGGATCGACGATGTAGGCGCTGATCAGAATCACCAGTTCGGTCTGGCCGCTCTGATAGTCGCGTGAGCGGAACAGGGTGCCCAGCACCGGCAGGTTCATCATACCGGGCAGCGAATCCAGGTTCTGCTTGGTCTGTTCCTGGATCAGGCCGGCGATCATCATCGAGCCGCCCGAGGGCATTTCGACCGTGGTCTCGGCCCGGCGCACGGTCAGGGCCGGCACCGTCAGGGTGTTGCCGCCGCCCGACGACAGCGTGAAGGCGCCCTGGCTGGTCAGCTCCGACACCTCGGTGGAGACCTTCAGCGAGATCCGTCCGCCCGACAGCACCACGGGAGTGAAGCCGAGGCCCACGCCGAAGGGCTTGAATTCGATGGTCACCTTGCCGGTGTTGTCCTGGCCCGTGGGCACCGGATATTCGCCGCCGGCCAGGAATTTGGCGCTCTCGCCGGACACGGCGCTGAGGTTGGGTTCGGCCAGGGTGCGGACCAGGCCCACCCGCTCGAAGGCCTTCACGGTGGCGTCGGCCTGGTTGACGCCCGACGAACCGGAGGTGGCCTGGGTGGTGGCGATATTGCTGTTGTGGTTCACCTGGGGCAGGTCGTAGGCATTGGTGATCGGGTTGTAGGCCATCACCTCCGGCTGGTGGGTGGTGTCGACGTGATAGCCGCCCGACAGGCCGCCCAGCAGCGAGCCGTTGATGCCGAAGGTGGCGGTGGTGCCCAGGATGTACTGGGTCTCGCCGATCTGGTTGAGCACCGCCGACAGGTTGAAGCCCAGCTGCTTGATGACGCTGCGCTGCACCTCGATGATGCGCACCTTCACCATCACCTGGTCCTTGCCCGCGATGGTCAGCATGTTCAGCACCTGCTCGGGCTTGGCCACGAACCGTCCGGCGATCTGCACGGCCTTGTCGGCGTCGCCCGCGTTCAGCACCAGGCCGGTGAGGATGACGCTGTCGTTCATCGCCTCCACCTTGACCCGTGAGCCCGGCAGGATGCGGTTGATGGTCTGCTGCAGGGCGCCGGTGTCGGTATCGACGCGGATGTCCAGCGACAGGATGCGGCGCCCGGCGGCGTCGAAGAAGACGGCGTCGGTCTGGCCCGAGGCCATGCCCAGCACATAGATGCGGCGCGGCGAGCGCAGCACGGCGTCGGCCACGGCGGGGTTGGTGACCAGCACGTCGCGGGCGTCCACCGGCAGTTCGACGATCGCCGACTTGCCGCGCGGGATGGCCAAGGACTGGGAGGCCGAGCCGGAGAGGTCGACCCGCACGACGCCGGTGCTGGCGGCCGCGCCGCCATAGGAGCCGGCAGCGGCGACGTCGGCCATGGGCGCGGCCTGGGCCTGCTGCTGCGGCGGACCGCCGGCCATCTGCTGCGCCAGGGCCGCTTGAGGCGCGGCCTGGCCCAGAGCGGCGAGGACCAGGATGAGGGTCTTCAGGCGCGGCAATTTAGGGAGGGGCATCAGGAGCCGGGGGAGTTTGAGGTTCATCGCGACACCGTCACTTCGCTGGCCTGTCCGGCGCGGTAGACATGGACGGTCGAACCGGCCCCGCCGCTACGGGGCCCGACGCGGCCGGACGGCCCGCCGATGTCGGCATAGGAGCGCAGGGCCAGCACCAGCCCGCCGCCCGACTTGCCCTCGGCCTGGGCGCGCGCCAGCACCTCGGCGTCGGCCTGCGGCACCTCGAGCGTGGCCACGGCGCCGACCTGGGACTTGGCGTCCCCGCTGGCCTCGGTGGTCTGGTCGACGGCGAGCACGCGCAGATTCTGGAGCACGGTCTCCGCGGAATAGCCCTTGCCGCCCTCGGTCTGGCGGCTCTGCATCACGTCCACCCGGTCGCCGGGCAGGATGAAGCCGCCGGCGGCGCTGTCGACGGTGATCGACACGGACATCGCCCGCATGCCGGGCGACAGCACCACGGCCATGAAGCCGCTCTCGCCGCCCTTGACCAGTTTGCGTTTGACGATGGGTTCGCCGCTGATGACCGCCTCGCGCACGATGGAGCCTTCCAGGGCCTGCATGGGCCCCTGGCCCATCATGCCGGTGGCGGTCCGGGAGGCCTTGTCGGCGACGGCCCGGGCGCCGGTGGCGGGCGCGGCGGGCGCGGAGCCGTCGGTGATGAAGGCGGGATTGAGCGCGCTGGAAGGCCAGGCGGTCCAGGCCAGGTCGGATGAGGCGACCCGCGTGCCGACGGCCAGGTCGCGGCTGGCCGTCAGGATCTGGACGGTAGTGACGGCGGGCGCCGCCGGCGCGGCGGCGGCCACGGGGGCGACGGCTGCGGCCTTGGGGCCGAAGGCGCTGCGGGCCACGAAGGCCAGCGCGACGGCGGCGAAGGCGGCGATCACCAGGATGAAGACGCGGACGGGGCTCATGGACCTATGCGGCTCCGATGGAGCTGTTGACGGCGGCGCGTCTCCGTTTTCCACGGATCGGCGTCTGGCGATTCGGTCCCGGCCCTTCTGGCGGCAGCCGACCCTCGCAGGCGCATGGTTAACGCGGGCCTAAACCCCTTGCGCTAAAACGCCTCAAGGCGGCTCCAAACTGCTGCCAAAGGCCAGCTCTGCCCCCCGAGCGTGTTCTTTCGAACGCGCTCTACCTAAACAAGAAGTAGAGTTCACCCTAAAAGGGGCGAGCTCCGGGGGCTAGAAGCCGGGAAAACTCAACGCCAGCAGGCTGTCCGGGAACGCCGCGAGGGCGCCCACGCAGATCGCCACGCCGTAAGGCACATCGCCGCCGGGAATGGCCAGCCGCCCGAACCAGGCGGGGCCGGCCGAGGCGATCGGCCGCAGATACATCGAGCGCAGGGCCAGCAGGCCGACGGCGAGCGCGCCGCCGCACAGGCCCGTTATGATCACGAAGGGGAAGACCGCCGGCCAGCCCAGCCACAGCCCGGCCGCGGCGAACAGCTTGGCGTCGCCGCCGCCGATCCAGCCGAGCGCGAACATAGCCATGCCGGCGATCAGGGCCAGCACGCCGATCCCCGCCGACAGGCCCACCTGGACCAGCGGCACGCCCATGATCAGGGCGGTGGGGAAGAAGGCCGCCAGCAGGGCGAGCGAAATCCAGTTGGGGATGGTGAAGCTGGTCATGTCCTTCAGGCCGCCCACGATGGTGAGGGCGGGAAAGATCAGCAACAGGGCCGCCTTGACCAGCGGCGGAATGAGATCGGGCGGCATGGGCAAGGTCCATGAGTGGGTCTTGGCCCCACCTTGCCCCCCGGGCGGTGAAGCAATGGTTAGGGATGGCGACGGAAAGCGGGAAGAAGTTGTCAGGGCGTCCGCGCGTGGGGCGGCGCATAGCAGAAGGGCCCCGGATTGCTCCGGGGCCCCCTGTTTTCATCAGGCGAAGATTGCCGGTCTTACGGAAGCTTCGAGTTGATGGAGCCGAACGCGGCGTTCAGCTTGGTGCCGAGGGTGGTGACGGCGGTGATGATCACCACCGCGATCAGGGCGACGATCAGGCCGTATTCGATGGCCGTGGCGCCGGATTCATCGTTGGCGAAGCGCGTAACAAACTTGGTCATGTAGAGATCTCCTGGATTGGCTTGGCAGGCGGTGGAGGGGATCAAGCCCACTGGCCTGCTCGCCCCGAAAACAAGGCCAAATTGCACTACCGCGCTTAATGTCCAGTAAAGATCAAAGTATTGCTCAAATTATTTCTTTGGTTTACACAAGTTAAACATTATTTCTTCTTAACCATGCCGCTTCGCGCCCCACCGAGAGACAGGTTAAGGTGCTGATTTTTCAGGATAAAGGAAAGGGAGCCGCGGCGATCGCCCCGACTCCCTCATTCGCGCAGGCCCGCCGGCATGGAGACCAAAGAAAGGGGCCGCGGCTCCAGGCCGCGACCCCCTCCCTAGGCGAGACGCTGTTGGGTGTTGAAGCGCCGTCGCTTTAGGGCAGCTTGGCGTTGATCGAGCCGAAGGCGGCGTCGAGCTTGGTGCCCAATGTGGTGACGGCGGTGATGATCACCACGGCGATCAGGGCGACGATCAGGCCGTATTCGATGGCCGTCGCGCCGGAGTCGTCACTGGCGAAACGCGTGAGGAACTTGGTCATGGTGCGGGTCTCCGATGATGTGAGCGGGTTTGGTGAAGGCGGCCCCGTTGGCCCGCTCACCCCTCTTTGGTGCGAACCCACTATGGGGCTGTGGCGTTTAATCGCATGTAAATCGGACTGGTAAATTCAGATTAACGCATAAGTTTCCTATCTGATTACTTGATAGTTTATGGCGGCCCACTCCGTTCAGGGTTTCTTGACCAAATCCCCACACCCTGGGGGTTCGTCGGAGGTTCGCCCCCAGAGGCTCATCCCGAGAGGATCACCCATGCGCCGCCCGTCCCCTGCCCACCGCACACTCGCCCGCCGCCTTTCGGGGCCCCTCTTGGCGGGCGTCGTGGTCCTGGCCGCCGCCGGAACCGCCCTGGCCGCCGCCGCGGGGGCGCTCAGCGTGCGTTTGGACCAGAGCGTGCGCATCTCGCTGCGGGCCCCGGCCACCAGCGTGGTGGTGGGCAATCCCGCCATCGCCGACGTCAGCGTCATCGACGCCCGCACCATCCTGGTCCTGGGCAAGGGTTCCGGCGTCACCAACCTGGTGGTCATGGACCAGGGCGGCCGCGTGCTCTTCAACCGCGAGATCGTGGTCTCCGCCGGCGACGCGGGCCGGGTGTCCATCTGGCGCGGCCCCGCCGCCACCAGCTACGCCTGCCTGCCGCGTTGCGAGCGCGAGTCGGGCTCCGCCGCCGCTCCCGCCTCGGCGAGCGGGCCGCCCTGAAGCCGGAACGCTCCCGGGCCAGAAGGCTTCAAAGAGCGCGCGCGGGCGTGTGTCGCGCGCGCGTAGGTGAGGCCCTTCCCGGCGTTCGCCGCCTTTCACCTAAGATTAGGGCCAAGCCTATAGGCTCACGCCGAACCTGATCCGCGCGAGGCGTCGCAACACCCATGGCCCGTCCGGCCCATCCCCCTCCGAGCAAGCCAAGCCCGCCGGGCTTCCTGCGCCGGTTCGCCCGGCACGAGGGCGGCAACATCGTCGAGATGGCGCTGGTGTCGCTTCCCTTCATCACCCTGCTGTTCGGGGTGCTGGAGCTGGGGGTGATCTTCATGGTGCAGACCACCCTGGAGAATGCCTCCTATAGCGTGTCGCGCCAGATCCGCACCGGCGAGCTGCAGACGGCGGGCGGCACCGCCGCCACCTTCAAGACCGCCATGTGCAACGAGATGGGTTGGCTGGGCGCCACCTGCGCCACCAGCCTGTCGGTGGACGTGCGCACCTTCACCCAGTTCTCCAACGTCACGGCCCCGTCGCCGGTGACCAACGGCGCGGTGGATCCCACTAAGGTCACCTTCACCCCCGGCGCGGCCGGCGACATCGTGCTGGTGCGCTGCTTCTACACCTGGTCGCTGTTCACCCCGGTGCTCAGCGCGGGCCTTCAGAACCTGTCGGGGGGCAAGCGGATGCTGACCGCCGCCGTGACCTTCCGCAACGAACCGTTCACCGTCCCATGATGCGCAAGCTGGCTCAATTGATCCGCGGCTTCCGGGGCGACGCGCGCGGCGTCTCCGCCGTCGAGTTCGCCCTCATCGCCCCGGTGCTGATCGTCTTCTATTTCGGCATCGCCGAACTGACCCAGGCGATGATGGCCGACCGCCGCGTCGGCCATGTGGCCTCCTCCATCGGCGACCTGGTGGCCCAGGACGACACCATCACCGACGCGGAGATGACCGACATCTTCAAGATCGGCGGCATCGTCATGTCGCCCTTCTCCACCACTTCGCTGAAGATGCGGGTGTCGGAGATCACCTCCAACGCCGCCAATGTGTCCAAGGTCACCTGGAGCGACGCGTCCAACAACACCGCGCTCGTCGTGGGGACCACCGTGACCCCGCCCGCCGGCATCATCGCCGCCAGCCAGAGCGTGATCATGGCCGAGGTGAGCTACACCTACGACTCGCCGGTGGACTATGTGATGCCGGCGCCGGTGACCTTCACCAAGGTCTACTACCTGCGCCCGCGCCGCACCGACTCGGTGACCCGCACGCCCTAGGGACGGAGCGCGGCCAGCCGCCGCTGGTCGGTCCGAAGGGTGCGACCATCCAGTTGCGACACCGCGCGCATGCCGATCAGGCTGTTGGTCAGGAAGATCGTCTCCACACCGTCCAGGTCCGAGCGTCCCACGCGAACCTCGGCGACCTCAAGGCCCATCGCCCTCGCGCGAGCGATCACCCGGGCGCGCATGACGCCTTCCAGGATTCCGCATTCAAGGGCCGGCGTGCGCAGCCGCCCATCGTCGAGCCAGAAGACATTGGCCACGGCGGCGCAGGCCACCTCACCTGCTGTGTTCAGCATCAAGGCTTCATCGCCCCCGGCCGCCTGGGCCTCGCGCCGCGCCAGCACATTGTCCAGATAGGCCAGCGTCTTCCAGCGCGAGGCCGGCGAGCCGGCGTTGCGGCGCACGGCCGCGGTGATCAGCCGCGCGGGCCCGGCGCGAACAGGCGCGTCGGCGGCGGTGGCGAACAGGCGCGGCTGCGGCTTGGCTGGCCGGTCCAGGCCACGTCCGCCGGATCCCGCCGTCAAGGTCAGGCGTACGGCCATGGGACCACCCCGGCTTCCCAGCGCCGCCTCGCACAGCCGGCGCGCCTCATCCCAATCCGGCGCGGGCAGGCCCAGCGCCGCGCAGCCCGCCGTCATCCGCGCCAGATGCGGCTCGAAATCCACCAGCGAGCCGGCCACCGCCAGCAGCGTCTCGAACAGGCCGTCGCCCAGGGTCAGGCCGCGATCATCATGGGGGATCATGCCGGCGCCTCCGTCAGCGCCCGGCGGATGGCGGCGATCTTGTCCTCGGTCTCAAGCCGTTCCGCGCGGGGGTCGCTGTCGGCGACGATGCCGGCCCCGGCCTTGGCCTCGAACCGCCAGCCGGCCTCGTCCTGCACCAGGGCCAGGGTGCGGATCAGCACGCTGGAATCGAAGGCCCCGTCGAACCCGGCCCAGAACAGCGAGCCGCAATAGGGGCCGCGCGGCCCCTCCAGCCCGGCGATGACCTTCATCGCCTGGACCTTGGGCGCGCCGGTGATCGAGCCCGGCGGGAAGGCCGCGCGCAGCAGGTCCGCCGCCGTCATGCCGGGCGCCAGCCGCGAGGTCACCGTGGACACCAGGTGGTGCACATTGACGAAGCTCTCGACCTTGAACAGTTCCGGCGTCACCACGCTGCCCGGCGGCGACACCCGGGCGAGATCGTTGCGCATCAGATCGACGATCATCAGATTCTCAGCCCGGTCCTTGGCGCTGGCCGACAGCTCGGCGGCGAGCGCCGCGTCATCCGCCGCCGTGGCCCCGCGCGGCCGCGTGCCCTTGATCGGCCGCGTCTCGACCCGGAACCCGGCCCCCGCCGTCACCGAGACGAACCGCTCCGGCGAGTTGGACACCACCGCGCGCTGCGGCAGGCGCAGATAGGCGGCGAAGGGCGCGGGGCTCGATCCGGCCAGCCTGGCCAGCACGTCGAAGGGTCCGGCGCCGGCCGCCAGCCGCCCGCTCCAGGTGCGCGCGATATTGGCCTGGAAAATCTCGCCGGCCTCGATGCGGCCTACCACATCGGCCACCGCCGCCTCATAGGCGTCCGCCGGGGTGTCGGACGCGAAGTCCTCCGTCAGCACGCCGTCGAAACCCTCGCGGCCCCGCCTGGTCAGCCAGTGGGCGCAGGCCCGGGCCTGAGCGGCGTCGGGCCCGATGGCCAGAACACGGCGTTGAAGATGATCGAAGGCCAGCAGCCGCGGATAGAGGCCCAGCGACAGGTCCGGCCAGTCCGCATGCCGCGCCAGCCCCAGCGCCTCGACCCGGTCGCCCAGCTCATAGGCGGCCAGCCCCGCCACGCCGCCCTGGAAGGGCGGCCCGTCCGGGTCGGCCTCGGCGGGCGCCCCGATCATGGCGGCCAGGGTCGCGAAGGCGTCGCGCGGGTTGCCGGGTTGAAGGGTGGTCACCGCCTCGGGGTCGCGCAGCACATAGGACCACCGGGCGCGCTCGCCCCCACCGCCCGACAGGAAGGCGCAGGTCCACGGCTCGTCGGCGAAGGCCGACAGCACCGCCAGCGGCTCACGCCACGGCGCCTCGAGGATCACGGGCTTGACCATTGGACGCGAGATAGCCTCGCGTTCGCGGCCTTGGCTAGAGCGGGACGGTTCAGGCCTCCCGATTGCCGCCTTGCACGAACAGCATGCCCAGGAACCCGAGCACCAGCAGCCCCGCGATGGGCGCGAAGCCAGCCTGGAGCGTGTGGAAGGTGGAGGTAAAGATCTTCACCAGCAGCGAGCCCAGCCACACCGTCACCGTGCCCGACAGCGCATAGAGGCCGAAGAAGGAGGCGGTCTGTCCCGGCGGCGTCAGTCGCGTCAGCAGCGTGCGGCTGGAGGCGTAGTGGGCGGTGACGAAGATGGCCGTCCCGAAGGCGATCACCAGATAGATCACCTCCGGCGCGGTGCGGAACATCGGTCCGTTCCACAGCGGCGCATGGGCGTGGGGATCGAAGGCCCAGAGGAACAGGATCTTGTCGCGCGCCATGCCGAGGCTGCCCAGCAGGCAAAGGAAGGCCCCGCCGACCTCGATCTGCACCGCGCGCTTGGGGCCGACCGCCGCGTCCAGCCCGGCGCCGATGAAGCCGCCGAGCACCGCGAAGATCGACAGCAGGATGCCGTAGGCCAGCATTTCCAGCACGCCCCAGCCCATGACGCCCGACGCATAGATGCCGCCGAACATCAGCAGCGCCGTCATGCCGTCGGTGAACAGCATGCGCGAGCCGAGATAGATGGACACGTCGCGCTGGCCCTTGAGGCTTTTCAGCGTGGCGATCAGCTGGCTGAACCCTTCGCGAACGCCCTTGCCCAGCGACACGCCGGTGCCCGGCGCGTCGGGGGTGAACAGGAATAGCGGAATGGAGCCCAATAGCAGCAGACCGGCCGCGATCAGGCCGACCACCCGGTCGGGCTCGTGCAGGATCTTGCTGAGGCCGAACAGCGGCGCCTTGGGCACCCAGCTCCACGGCACCGAGCCGGGAAGGGCGAAGGCCCAGAGCACGAAGATCAGGCTGAATACCGAAAAGAAGTTGCCGGCCGACAGCGCCAGGCCTGAGGCGTGCGGGGCCTCGCGGGAATTGGCCGTGCGGGTCAGCAGCGAGTTGTGGATCACCTCGGTATAGGCGAACAGCGCGCCCATAACGCCCAGGATGACGGCCACGGCGGTGACCGACAGGCCGGAGCCGTCGGGCTTGGCCCACCACAGGGCCGCGATCAGCGGCACCATCAGGGCGGTGAGGCCAAACAGCATGGGTTTGCGCGCGCCGAAGCGGTCGATGGAGGCGCCCAGCAGCGGGCCGGTGAGGGCGACGAACAGGCCGTAGATGGTGCCGATGGTGGCCACCAGTTCCTGGCCGCCCACCGCCCCGACCACGCCCTTGTCGACCATGGTGTGCGCGAAATAGGGGCCGAAGATGTAGATGGTGATGAGGATCACATAGGGGTCGCGGCCACCCTCGTAGAGGGCCCAGCTCAGCGCGCCCTTGTTGAGCTTGGCGACGCTCATCCTGCCGGTGGACTGGGCGAGGCCGGCGGCGTCCGCGCCGGCTTCGGCGACGGGGTCGAGGCTTCCGGGCAGGGCCGATCCGGTGGCGGCCAATGAACCATCGCCGGAGGGCGCGTCGCTCGCGCCGGTACTCTCAGTCATGCAACCTCCCGGAGACGGCCGTCATCACGCGCGGCCGCTTGCGCCCCATCCTCAGCCTGGACGCCAAACAACTGTTTGTCACCGCGAAAACACGAAGCCGGGAAGTTGAGCCGTCTCACGCCCAAGTGATTCGCGAGGCGTCTGGGCGGAGCGCAGGCTTGCCTCGGATGCGGTCCCACAAATCCAGGTCGCGTCCGCCGGGACCCACGCCGGGCGACGGCGGACGTGCTCTGGGGCCCGCCCTAAGAGACGGGTCAGACCAGGATGTTGGTCTCGATGGCCGCGCGGGTCCTGGCGTCGACCCCCAGCACCTTTTCCAGATAGGCGTCGAGCGAACCGCTCGAAGCCTTCATGGCCGCGATGGCGGTTTCCAGATATTGCGCCTCGACCCCCATGGCCATGCGGGCGGCCTCTGGCGACGGGGCGCGGCCGGTCAGGTCGGCGATGTGGGCGATCATCAAGGGCATGCGCCGCTCGAAGCGCGCCTCGTCGTTGGTCAACAGGAAGTCGGCGACGATGTCCTCGTCGCTGACGCCGCCGATGTGGTGGGTCAGCGCCGCCAGCATGCCGGTGCGATCCTTGCCCGCCGCGCAGTGGATCAGCACCGGGCCGTCCGCGCGAGCCAGGGCCTGGAAGTAGCGGCTGAACAGGTCGATGTGGCGGTCCACATAGGGGCCGGCCCGGTAGTATTCGACCATATAGCCCCGGAAGGCGTCGGCGCTTAGGTCCGAGCTCTTGATGAAGCTGTGCCAGGGATCCTCATCGACCTGGCCGATGTCGTTGGAGATCACCTCGGCGGAAAAGCCCGGCCAGCGGCGGCTGGGGGCGACCTCACGCTCATTGGGCCGGCGCAGATCGACGATGACGCTGAGGCCCAGGGCCGCCATGGCCTCAAGGTCCTTGTCGGTGGCGTTGGCGTGGTGGGCCGAGCGGTAGAGCCGCCCGCGCTTGAGGCGGCGTTGGCCGGCGCCGTAGTCGCCGAAATCGCGGAGGTTCTCGATGCCTTCGAGGGGGATCATGCGGGTCATGGCCAGCCTGTTAGCGGCCTTGCGTGACAAAGGCGAGGCGCCGCGCCACCTTTGTGGCCATGACCGACACCTTCCGCTTCGCCGCGCCCGACGGCGTCCAGATCGCCGTCCACACCCTGGGCGAAGGTCGGCCGACCCTGATGCTGCACGGCTTCCTGGCCAACGCGGAGTTGAACTGGGTGATGCCCGGCATCGCGGCCAAGGTCGCCGCCGCGGGCCGCAAGGTGATCATGCCTGACCTGCGTGGCCACGGACAATCCGACGCTCCCGCCGATCCGGCGATGTGGCCGGGCGACGTTCTTGCCTCCGACCAGGAGGCGCTGATCGCCTACCTGGGCCTCACCGACTACGACCTGGTCGGCTATTCGCTCGGCGCGCGCACGGCCGTGCGGACCCTGGTGCGCGGCGCGCGTCCCGCCCGCTGCGTGCTGGGCGGCATGGGCGACAGCGGCGTCCTGCAGGCCGGCGCCCGGGCGGCGATGTTCGAGGACTCGATCCGCCACGGCGCCAATGCCCGCGATCCCTTGGCCGGCAAATACATCCAGGCCGCCATGGCCCAGCGCGGCCTGAAGGCCGAAGCCATGCTGGGCGTGCTGGCGTCGTTCGTGTTGACGACCGAGGCCGAGCTGAAGGCTATTCCCACGCCGACCCTGGTGGTCGGCGGCCGCGACGACGACGACAACGGCTCGGCGGAAGGCTTGGCGGCCTTGATGCGGGACGCGGTTGCCAAACGCGTCCCCGGCAATCATCTGAGTGCGGTGGCCGAGCCGGCGCTGGCCGAAGCCATCGTCGGGTTTTTGGGCTAGCCAACGCGCATCCTCCCCAGGGTCGCCCAAGCGACCCGGCCGGGGAGGTACGGCGAAGCCGGGGTGGGGCTTACCGAGTCAAAGGGTGGGCGTGTTCTGGCGCCTGGGTTTGTGCCGTCATCCAACTTGGATGCCAGAACGTGGCGAACCGGAGACTCGGTAAGCCCCTCCGTCGCTTCGCGACACCTCCCCAACCGGCTCGCTGCAGGCTCGCCCGGGGAGGACGGCTTTCTAGCGGAACGGCGGCTCGTCGAAGGCCCTGAGCTTGCGGGAGTGGAGGTTGCTCCCCTCCCCACGCAGCAGGTCTGTCGTGGCGATGCCGATCTGCAGGTGCTGGCTGATGGCGCGCTCGTAGAAGGCGTTGGCCTGCCCCGGCAGCTTGATCTCGCCGTGCAGCGGCTTGTCGGAGACGCAGAGCAGCGTGCCGTAGGGCACCCGGAAGCGGTAGCCCTGGGCCGAGATGGTCGCCGATTCCATGTCGATGCCCACCGCCCGGCTCTGGTTGAAGCGCAGGGCCGACAGGGTGTGGCGCAGTTCCCAGTTGCGGTCGTCTGTGGTGACCACGGTGCCGGTACGCAGGCGCCGCTTCAGCTGGTCGCCGGTCTCGCCGCTGATCAGCTTGGCGGCGTCATAGAGGGCGCGCTGGACCTCGGCGATCGAGGGGATCGGGATTTCCGGGGGCAGCACATCGTCCAGCACGTGGTCGTCGCGCAGGTAGGCGTGGGCCAGCACATAGTCGCCGATGGTCTGGGTGTCGCGCAGGCCGCCGCAGTGGCCGATCATCAGCCAGGCCTGCGGACGCAGCACGGCCAGGTGGTCGCAGATGGTCTTGGCGTTGGAGGGGCCGACCCCGATGTTGATCAGAGTGATGCCCGAGCGCCCCGGCGCCATCAGGTGGTAGGCCGGCATCTGGTGCTTGCGCCAGGCCGAGTCGGCGATGGCCTGTTCCGGCTCCGGATCGGCGGAGGTCACCACCAGGCCGCCGGCGCAAGACAGTCCCTCGTAGCGGCCGCCCTCCTGGGCCAGCTGGGCGCAGCCCCAGCGCACGAACTCATCCACATAGCGGTGGTAGTTGGTGAACAGGATGTACTGCTGGCAGTGCTCCGGCGGGGTGCCGGTATAGTGGCGCAACCGGGCCAGGGAGAAGTCGGTGCGCAGGCCGTCGAACAGGGCTAGGGGCCGCTCGTCCTCGAACTGCGGCGTCCACACCCCGTCGGCGATCTCGTCGCCGATGAAGGCCAGCTCGGTGATCGGGAAGAAGCGCGCCAGGTCGTCGGCGCGCACGTCGGCGGCGTTCAGATCGATGCTGGCGTCCAGCACATAGGGGAAGGGGATTTCCTGGCGCGAGCGCTCCACGGTGATCTCGGCCTGGTAGTCGGCGATGATCAGGGTCAGCTGCTCGACCAGATAGTCCTTGAAGATATCCGGCTTGGTGATGGTGGTCGTATAGACGCCCGGACGGCTCAACCGCGCATAGGAGCGCGCCAGCCGGGGCGGCAGTTCGGTGGGTTCATAGGTGATGCGCAGCTCGGGATAGGCGAAGGTCCCGTCCAGCCGGCTGGTGGGGTCCGGGCGCTGCCCGGTGTCGAGATAGGCCTTCAAGGCCCCCCTCAGGGCGCCCACGGCGCGATCGTATTCTTCGGTAAGCTGTCGAACGACAGCGATGGCTTTCTGTTCTGCTTTCATGGCGCCTTATAGCGAATTGCGCCGCTCAAGCTAGGGCCGCCGGCGGCGGGGTCGGACTTGCGCGCGCCGCCCAGGCCGGTGACAACACCCAGGGCGCCGGTTTGGGGGACGCATGAAACGACTGTTGATGGGCCTCGCGCTGGCCCTCCTGGCCGCCTCGCCGGCCGCCGCCGACAGCGTGAGCAGCCGCTATGATGATGCCGTCCAGGAGGCCGAGGCCGGGGCCAACCGGCTGAAGGACGCGGACTGGCAGTTCCGTGACGGCAATCCGCGCGAGGGCTGCGCCCTGATGGAGCAGGCCCGCGTCCACTATGAGCAGGCCTACCGCGACATGCAGGCCATGGACCAGATGGTCAACGATCCGGCCGGTGGCTACGGCGCCGACGACCGCGAGCGGACCATGAGCTGGATCCATCAGCAGCAGGAGACCTTGAACCCCATCGCCGCCAAGATGGCCGACACCTACCATTCGACCTGCCAGTAGGCGGCTAGCGCCCCGGCATCGTCCAGGGCGTCGAATAGAGCCTGGCGGCCTCCGCGGTCAGCGCCGCCAGCTCCTCGAACAGGGCCGGATCGGCCGTCTTGAAGTTGAAGCAGCTCTTGCCCTGCATTCGCTTCTTCAGCGCCGGCGAGATCTGCGCCGCCAGCGCCGGATGCGTATAGACCGCCATCAGGTGGTAGCTGACATAGGCCTTGCCCAGCCGCACCGCGCCGAACCACAGGGGTTGTTTCGGGTGAATGGGGTTGGCGATCGGCGCCTTCATCTGCAGCCCGTCCGGCCCCTCCGACAGCACCGACATGCCCGCCGCCGCGCCCCTTCATCAGCGCGCTCAGCCTGTCCTTGAGGGCGTCGAAGCCGTCAGCCGCCAAGGCCGCCTCCCTTCCAGAACTGGAAGGCGCTCAGGCCCACCATCACATGCATCAGATCAAAGCCCAGCAGGCCGGTGAGCAGGGCGCCGGCGCGGATCAGCAGGCTGGAGACGCCCGGGACCATGAGCAGCAGCACGATGGGCAAGAAGCCCGCCGCCGGCGCCGCGTCGATCCGGCCCAGCCACTGTCCGAACCCGCCGCGCACATGGGGACGGATGGCCGCGTAGCCGTCCAGGCCGGGCAGCGGCATGAGGTTCAGGATCAGGGCGGTGGCCTGCATGAAGGCCAGCACGGCCAGCGCGCACCACAGCCAGATGGCCTCCGGGAAGCGCCGGTCCAGCCCCAGCCAGAAGGGGGCGGCCAGCGCCAGCAGGAAGATCAGGGTCCCGGCCGGCCCGGCCAGGGCGGTGAAGCTGCGCCAACGGCGGCTCTTCAGAAGGTCCAGCCGCACCGACACCGCCGCGCCCGGAAAGCCGAAGCCGCCCATGGCGAAGAAGGCCAGGGGAATGATGATGCTGAGGACCGGGTGGGCGTATTTCACCGGATCGAGGGTCAGATACCCTTGCCCCGGCACGGTGTAGTCGCCGCCCCGCCAGGCCACATAAGCATGGCCGAACTCATGCAGGCACAGCGCCACCACCCAGCCGGCCCCGACCGCCACGAAGGTGAGCACGCCGATCGCCAGCCGCGGCCACTGCGAGCCCGACGCCAGAGCCGCGCAGGCCCCCATGAAGATCGCCACGGCGATCACGAAATTGCGGCTCATCCATCCCCCGGCACCACTGCGGCCCCCGCCGCTCCGGCGCGGGCCGTCTCCGATGTAGCGCATGGCGCCGTCCGTTGCGATTGCCGCCTCAGGGGGAAGAGGAACGGCGCCTTGGAAACGCCGCCAAGCCCGTCATTCTGGCGGCCGATCACAATCGGGGGCGCGGACCATGGAAGTCGAAGTCACGGCCGAGGCCAAGGGCAAGCTGTTGAACCGCATGGTGGCGGTCACCGTCGTCGCCCTGTCGGTGTTCATGGGCGTCTCCAACATCAAGGACGGCAACCTGGTCCAGGCCATGCAGGTGGCCAAGGCCGACGCGGTCGACACCTGGGGCGAATACCAGGCGACCAAGACCAAGCTGCACATCACCGAGAACGCCCTGAACCAGAGCCTGGTCATGGAAGCGGTCAATCCGGCCGCCGCGGGCGTGGCCCGGCCGCAGGAAGCGCGGCTCAAGGCCTCCATCGCCAAATATACGACCGAGGCCGGTGATCTGGCCAAAAAGGCCAAGGGCCTGGAGGCCCGATACGACGCCCTGAACGTGCACGACGATCAGTTCGACGCCTGCGACGCCCTGATGTCGATCGCCATATCCAGCGCCGCCGTCGCCGCCCTGGCCGAGACCACCTGGGTCTTGATCGCCTCGTGGGCGATCGGCGGCGTCGGAGTTGTCATGGGCCTGGCCGGGTTCATGGGCAGGGCGCTGCATTCCGAATTCTTGAGCAAACTGCTGAGTTGATCGGCCTTGCGAACCCTTGGCCAGGCTAGACCGTTGCACGCGGACG
>JAQGIP010000102.1 GCA_028291055.1 Caulobacter sp. | reverse complement strand
TCTGGCCTTCCGCGCCCTTCACTTCGTCAAGCACGCCCTTCAGGCGTTCTTCGAACTCGCCGCGATATTTTGCGCCCGCGATCAGGCTGCCCATGTCGAGCGCCATGAGGGTGCGGCCCTTCAGCGTATCGGGCACGTCGCCATTGGCGATGCGCAGGGCGAGGCCTTCCGCGATCGCGGTCTTGCCGACGCCCGGTTCGCCGATCAGCACCGGGTTGTTCTTGGTGCGACGAGCGAGGATCTGGATGGTGCGGCGAATCTCCTCGTCGCGGCCGATCACCGGGTCGAGCTTGCCGTCGCGGGCGGCCTGGGTCAGGTCGCGGGCGTAGCGCTTCAGCGCATCATAGCCTTCCTCGGCGGAGGCGCTATCGGCGGTGCGGCCCTTTCGGACCTCCTGGGCGGCCTTCTCCAACGCCGCGGCGGTGGCGCCGGCGTCTTTAAGGGCCTTGGCGGCGTCGCCGCCCTCCTTGGCGAGCGCGATCAGCAGGCGCTCGGTGGTGACGAAGGCGTCGCCGGCCTTCTTGGCGCCCTCCTCGGCCTCGGCGAAGACGCGGGCGGCCTCGGGCTTCATATAGAGCTGGCCGGATCCGCCCTCGACCTTGGGGACCTTGGCCAGCAGGGCCTCGACGGCGGTATTGGCGGCGTCGGGGCGGCCGCCGGCGGATTGAATGAGGGCGCGGCTCAGCCCGTCCTTCTCTTCCAGAAGGACCTTGAGCAGATGTTCGGGGGCCAGCTGCTGGTGGCGGCGGGCGAGGGCCAGGGATTGGGCCGATTGAACGGCCTGCTTGGCGCGGTCGGAATAGAGGTCGATGTTCATGATGTCCCCTGCGTAGGCGGATTAGGCCACGCTTGCCTTCAACAAGCACAAACGAAGCCTAGGCCGATGTAGGTGTGGCGGATGGGCCACACAAGGCCCCATCCTCCACCGTGAATGGCAATGAGCGGGGGAGGTGCCGGCGAATGCCGACGGAGGGGGCTTGTGGCGGATCAACGGGATACGGCCGCGGAAGGTTCACGTCTGTTTGCCCCCTCCGTCCGCATGCGCGGACACCTCCCCCGTTCGCGGCCGCTCACGGGGGAGGATGGGTTGGCTAGAGCCGCACCCGCTCGGCCGCATAGAGCGCCATCTCGCCCGGGCCGGCGGACATGGCGCGCAGGGCCTTGGAGAAGGTGATGGAGTCGGGCACGGCGAAGTGGGCCTTCAGCGCCGCCTCGTCCTCCCAGCGTTCGAAGAAGACTAGGCGCAGGGGGTTTTCGGCGTCGATGGAGACTTCGTGGCTGATGCAGCCGGGTTCGAGTCTTGAGCGGGCCACGTGCTCAAGGCTGATCCGCATCAGTTCGGAGAGGTTTTCGGGCGTGCCGACGACGGCGCCTCGGACCACGATCATGTCGGTTTTCCCGTCTCAGGCGATGGTGCGCGGCGGCAACACAGGTGACGAAGTTTACATACCGCCGATCCTTGAGAAACCGGTCTTCAATCCCGACGTTGGATGATGCGTGCGTGTCTGCACGACGGAGTATCCACTGTGTTGAAGACGAGGCCGAAAGGGGTGTTGGGACTGGGCTGGGCCTGCCTGGAGAGCGCCATGACGGGGCGCCATGAGCATGTGCCGCCCTCGGTCGAATACCCCGAGACCGTCGTCAAGCGCATCAGCTTCACGGCCGGCGGCGGGCACGGCTGGACGCTGTCGGCCCTGACCACGCCGCGCGACAAGCCCGCGCCGTGGAAGATCGTCGTCGTCACCGGCGCGCCGTCGTGGGCGGAATACTGGTCCCCGGCGCTGGCGGCCCTGCCCGGCGACCGTGAGATGGTGGTGGTCGACCGCCCCGGCTTCGCCTGCTCCGAACCGCACGACTGCATCCCGGACATCAAGGTCCAGGCGCAGGCGCTGGCCCCGCTGCTGACCGCCGCGCCGGGCCAGAAGATCCTGCTGGTCGGCCAGTCCTACGGCGCGGCGATCG
Source organism: Caulobacter sp. (assembly GCA_028291055.1). Lineage (GTDB taxonomy): Bacteria > Pseudomonadota > Alphaproteobacteria > Caulobacterales > Caulobacteraceae > Caulobacter. Next base: position 10,475 of record JAQGIP010000102.1, on the reverse strand, counting down.
CCACCCTGATGGCCGAGGCCCAGCCCGGCAAGGTGGCCGGGGTGGTGCTGCTGTCCAGCTACCTGTCCAGCCCCGGCCCCACCGCCCGGTGGCTGGTCGAGGCGGGCCTGAAGGTGCTCACCGTCATCCCCCGCGACCTGCGCAACGCCGTGCTTGAAGTCAGCGGCCAGCCCGGCCAGATCGCGCTGATGAAGGAGGCGCTGACGCGGCTGAAGGTGCCGGTGCATGTGATCCACGGCGACGCCGACGACTTCGCGCCCATCGAGGCGGCGGAGGAGCTGGTCGCCGAGACCCACACCCTGGGCGGCGCCCTGCGGTTCCAGCGAGTGGAGGGCGCCAACCACTTCCTCAACGACGGTCCGGTGGACGTGCTGCTGTCGGTGCTGGAGGCCTGCATCCCGGCGGCCCGGCCGGCGTTCCGCTGGCCCGCCTGGTCGCTGCCCGTGCCCTTCTACGACCTGGCCAAGAGCCGGCTGGCCATGGCCCGGGCCGGCTACGGCGCCTTGAAGTCGTCGCTCGCCGCGAAGACCGCCGGCAGGATATCGGCCACCACCACATAGGTGTCATTCTGGTCGGCGGGATAGCGCAGCACCTGGCGGGCCATGCCGCCCTCGCGGTTATGCCAGCTGGCCACGGTGACCACGCTGTTCTCCTCGTAGCGCAGTTCCATGTCGCCGCCGGAGCGGTTGTAGTTGACGCTTGAGCGGGTCTCGCTGTCGGCGGTTTCCTTGTCCACCAGGGCGTCGAAGGCTTCGTCGCTCATCGGCGGATCCAGGGCCACGATCAGTTCCGCCTTGCCGTCGGCGCCGGCGAAATGCTGCTCGCGCCCGACGGTGGTGGCTTTGGGCAGCAGGGCGGCGGGATAGCCCGTGCGCCAGGTCCCCGCCTTGTCGCCCAGCGGCGTCCAGCCGAGCGTCTTGCGCGTCTCCTCCGCCCCGGTGCGCAACAGCTGCAGGTCGGCGTCGGTGATCAGGCCGGTGGAGGGGCGCTGATGGCCGGCCTGCCAGCCGCCCAGCCGGTCGCGCAGGGAGGCGTCCGGCAGCTCGTTCGGATCCTTGTAGCGGAAGCCGGCCTCGGCGCCGTTCCACATCAGCAGGTCGGCCAGTTCGGGCGCGTGGATGGCGTCGGGGTCGGCCAGCGGGCCCAGGCCGCCCGGCAGGGGTCCGGTCAGCGGCGCCAGATGCAGCGTGCCCGCCGACGTCTTCTCGTCGTCCTGGCGCTCGTAGGTATAGCGCCCGTCGCTGCCGCCCGCGCCGACGTCGGCCACGGCCTCCATGCCCGCGTCGCCCATGCGGATGCTCAGCGCGCAGCGGGTCTCGACACATCGGCCGGACACCTCGCCATAGCCGCCCTCGGGGTCGAGGGAGGTGGCCCAGCCGGTGACCTGGCTGTCGAAGGCCGAGTCGCCGGCCACGATGCGCGCGTCGATGACGAAGGTCTTGGGGCCGGGGCCGGTGGTATAGCCGACCAGCCGCAGCACCTTGCCGGGATCGTCGTCGGCCCGGGCCGGCGACGACATCAACACGGCGCTCGCCGCCAGCGCTATCGCGGTCCACCGCATGGCCGTCTCCCTGATTTTCCGCGCCAAGCGTCACCGGCCCGGCGCCCGCGTCAAGCGCCATTGCGGCGGCCGCCCCCATCCTGTCGGCCATCGAACTGCGCCAGGCCGGCGACATCCGCGAGTTGGTGGCGGCGGCGGAGGGAAGGTCGGGCCCTACAGCTTCAACTCCTGGCCCCAGGACGCGGCGCCCCCGAGCCTGATGGAAACCGCGCGGCGGCTCGGCCCCGCGCAGATCAACCGCGTGCCGGCCGAGACCCTGCTCGACCTCGGGGTGCTGACCGGGCTGGTCGATGATCAGTTGGAGCCCCTCGGTCCGAAACGCTGAACGCGCCGCCCCTGGACCGCCCCGCGCCGCGCGGCCATGGTGGCGCCAACGAAATATCGGGGCGGAGGTCGGGATGCGTGGATTGTTGGCGGCGGGCGTTGTCGCCTTGGCGGCTCTGGCCGGGTCGGCCCAGGCGCAGACACCGCCCCCCGCGCCGCCGGTAAAGGCCGCGGCCACGCCCAACGACTACAACGACAAGGCCAACTGGCTGTGCCTGCCCGGCCGCGCCGACGCCTGCGCCAACGACAACACGACCACCGTGGTCAAGGCCGACGGCTCCACCACGGTCGAGACCTGGAAGGCCGACCCGAAGGCGCCGGTGGACTGCTTCTACGTCTATCCCACCGTCTCCAGGGACCCGAGCCTGGTCAGCGACATGACCGCCAACGCCGAGGAGGTGTTCGTCGTCCAGCAGCAGGCCGCGCGCCTGGGGATCAAATGCCGGGTCTTCGCGCCCCTCTATCGCCAGGTGACCCTGCCGGCCCTGACCGCCTTCATGAGCGGCAAGCCGATGCCCGGCTCGATGGAGCCGTGGGTGCGCGAGGTCGGCTATGACGACGTGCGCGACGCCTGGCGCTGGTATCTGGCCCACGAGAACCACGGGCGCGGCGTGGTGCTGCTGGGCCACTCCCAGGGCTCGGGCGTGCTGACGCGGCTGATCGCCGAGGAGATCGACGGCAAGCCGGTCCAGAAGCAGGTGATCTCGGCCTGGCTGATGGGCGCCAGCGTCCCGGTGGCGCAGGGCAAGGACGTGGGCGGGGCCTTCAAGTCCGTGCCCCTGTGCCATTCCACCAGCCAGACCGGCTGCGTGGTGGCCTATCCCTCCTTCCGCGACACCAGCCCGCCGTCGGCCGGCGCGCTGTTCGGCAAGCCCTTCCCGCCGCAGCCGGGCACGCTCGGCGCCTGCGTCAACCCGGCGGCCTTGGGCGGCGGCGTGGGCCAGCTGCATTCCTACCTGACCAACCTGCCCGGCCGCACCACCACCTGGACGCAGGGCAAGACCATCACCACGCCCTTCGTCAGCACGCCGGGCCTGCTCACCGCTGAATGCAAGACGACCCCGGACGGCTATGTCTACCTGTCGATCCACATCAACGCCGACCCCGCCGACCCGCGCACCGACACCCTGGCCGGCGACGTGATGGTCGGCGGCCAGATCCAGAAGGGCTGGGGCCTGCACCTCGTCGACGTCAACATCGCCATGGGCAATGTGCTCGAGGACGTCGGGCTGCAGAGCGCGGCGTGGCTGAAGGCTCGCAGGTAGGGGACGGGCAGAAGCTCGGCCTCAGGTCCTCAGGACCGCCTCACCCGTCCGGGGATCGGCCAGCGTGGTGTTCTCGGCGGCCTGGATGCGCCAGGCGCCGTCGCGCTCGGTGACAACGGCCAGGATCAGGGTGTCGACCTGGTGCGGGCCGGCGGGATGGGCGGGGCCGGTGGTCAGGCGGCTCCAGAAGTGCACCACCGCCACGCCGGGCGCGATCGGGTCCGCCGCGATCAGGTCGTTGTCGAGGGTTGAGTCCCGGTAGATGGCCTCGTGGATGCCCCGATGGAGGGCGACGATCTCGTCCACGCCCCGGGTGAAGGTCGCGAACCGGTTCACGAAGGTCGCGTCGCCGTGGAACAGCGCGCCGAAAGCCTCCATGTCGTGGATATTCCAGGCGGCCTGGAATGCCTTGGGCAGATCCTGCGGCCGGATGATCTTGGTCATGTTCCGCTCCCCATTGTCGGGGAAGCCTGCGCCGTGTCGCGGCGCGCCGCCAGCCACAACGAAAAACGCCCTCCCGGTCCAGGGAGGGCGCTCTCGATTTAGCGGGTTCTAAGCAGCCACCTATTTGGGACCTGTGGCAGCCCGAAAGACAGTGAGCCCCAGTGCCAGAAACAGCACGAAGCCGATGGCGAACAGGATGAACAGCAGCTTGGCGATGCCGGCGGCCGCGCCGGCCATGCCCGTGAAGCCTAGGGCGCCCGCGATGAGAGCGACCACGGCGAAGATAAGCGCCCATTTCAGCATGGAAGTTGTCCTTTGAAGCCGAGTAGTGTCGCCATATTCAACGCGGCTTTCACCACGCCGTTCCCTGCACCGTGGAGCTTTTACTGATGCGCCGGTTCGCCTTGATTCTGCTGTTCGGGATTTTCGCCCTGGGAGGGGCCGCATCCGGCGCCTCGGCCCAGGTCAGCGACGAGATCCTTAAGGATACCGCCGGGCGCTATAAGTTGAGCGACGGCAAGGCATCGTGCGTGCTGACCTTGACCACCGAGGGGAGCATCGGCGGCTACGAGGCCAAGGTCCCGGCGGCCTGCCTGAAGGCCTTTCCCGAGTTGGGCGACGGGGCGGTCTGGAGCCTGGACAACGGCGGCATCGCGCTCAGCGACACCCTGCGCCACCGCATCGCCTTCTTCCCCGAACAGGAGGGCGCGACCTATGACTCGGCGCGCAAGAACGGCAAGACCTGGACATTGACCGCTATCGACGTCGCGCCGGAGCTGAGCCCCGGCCAGCAGATGGCCGGCAAGTGGGTGATGAACGCCGACCTGGACAAGGTCTGCATCTACGACATCAAGTCGAATGGAGCGGGGACCGCCGGCACGCTGAAGGCGCGGCCCGGATGCAAGCCGGCCTGGGCCGGGCGCGGCCTGGTCAAATGGACCCGCAAGGGCGAGACGCTGAAGCTGCTGAACGCGGCGGGCAAGCCGGTGATCATCCTGCGCCGCACGGAGGTGATCACCTTCAGCGGCGTCTTGCCCGGCAAGGTGCATCTCGACCTGCAAAAGGACTTCGACTGAGGCGTCGTCATTGGCTCGACGTGATCGGCGAGGTTCCGTAAACGTTGATTGCGATGGCCAACAAACCCGAGAGCCCCACCGAACCCTTCAAGCGCGCGCTGGCGCACGCCGCGCGCTCGCTGGCCGAGATGCCGGACCTGGAGGTGGTGTTTTCGGGGGACGGGCCGTCGCTGTCGGGCAACCGCGCGGTGCTGCCGCATCCGCCGCGTGACATGAGCCCGAAGGAGGCCGCCCGCATCCGGGGCCTGGCCGACCAGATGGCGCTGCGGCTCAGCCACCACGACAATGTCCAGCACGCCAAGAGCCGTCCGCAATCGCCCCAGGCCCAGGCCATCTATGAGGCGGTCGAACAGGCGCGCATCGAGGCGATCGGCGCCAATGCGCTCGGCGGCGTGCGCCAGAACCTGGCCCAGGTGCTGGAATCCAACATCGAGCGGCGGGGCCTCAACCGCATCACCGAGCGGGCCAACGCCCCCATGGCCGACGTGGTCGGCCTGCTGGTGCGCGAGCGGCTGACCGGCGATGCGCCGCCGGACGGCGCCAAGGGCATGGTCGACTTCTTCCGTGCCGAGGTGGAGGGCAAGGCCGGCAAGACCCTCGATAAGCTGATCGACAATATCGACAACCAGGCCGCCTTCCAGAAGCTGTCGCGCGTCCTGCTGCGCGACCTCGACATGGGCGACATGGACGATAGCGACGACACGGAGGAGGGCGACGACGAGGAAGGCGAAGAGGACAAGGGCGAGCAGAGCGACGACGACGAGGGTGAGGGCGAAGGCGAATCCCCCGAGGGGTCGTCCATGCAGGAGACGGAATCGTCCGACCGCGAGAGCGAGGACGGCGACGAGTCCATGGTCCAGACCGAAGAGGACGACGACGCGGAACTTTCGGACGACAGCCCGGAGATGGGTGACGGCGCCAAGCCGGCCCGGCCCGAGATCAAGGACAACGGCGCGGTCGAGCCGCCCTACAAGGTCTTCACCACCCAGCACGACGAGGTGGTCCAGGCCGAGGACCTCTGCGACGCCGAGGAGCTGACGCGGCTGCGCGCCTATCTCGACCAGCAGCTGACCGCGCTTTCCAGCGTGGTCTCGCGCCTGGCCAACAAGCTCCAGCGCAAGCTGATGGCGCAACAGAACCGCTCCTGGACCTTCGATCTGGAGGAGGGGGTGCTCGACGTGGCGCGCCTCACCCGGGTGATCGTCGATCCGACCGCGCCGCTGTCGTTCAAATGGGAAGAGGACACCGAGTTCCGCGACACGGTGGTCACCCTGCTGATCGACAATTCCGGCTCCATGCGCGGGCGGCCGATCATGGTGGCCGCCGTCTGCGCCGACATCCTGGCCCGCACCCTGGAGCGCTGCGGCGTGAAGGTGGAGATCCTTGGCTTTACGACCCGGGCCTGGAAGGGCGGGCTGTCGCGCGACGAATGGATCAAGGCGGGCAAGCCGCCGGCCCCGGGCCGCCTCAACGACCTGCGCCACATCGTCTACAAGAGCGCCGACAGCCCCTGGCGCCGGGCGCGCAAGAACCTCGGCCTGATGATGCGCGAAGGGCTGCTGAAGGAGAATATCGACGGTGAGGCGCTGATGTGGGCCCACCAGCGGCTGATCGGCCGGCCGGAAGCGCGGCGCATCCTGATGGTGATTTCCGACGGGGCGCCGGTGGACGACTCCACCTTGAGCGTCAACAGCGGCAACTATCTGGAGCGCCACCTGCGCGCGGTCATCGCCGAGATCGAGGGGCGCAGTCCGGTGGAGCTGATCGCCGTGGGCATCGGCCACGACGTGACCCGCTACTACCGCCGCGCCGTGACCATCGTCGACGTGGAGCAGTTGGGCGGCACCATCACCGAACAGCTGGCCGAGCTGTTCGAGAACGAACCCAAGCGCGTGGCCAAGGCGCGCGGCCTGCTGGCCCCGCCGCCCACGGTGACGGGCGGGCCCAGTCCGCTGAAGGGCATGAAGTCCACCAGCTTCCGCCAGGTGCGCGAGGCGGTGCGTTGAAAGTGGCCCACAAGCCGCCTCCCCGGGCGCGCGCGAGCGCGCCGGCCGGGGAGGTGTCGCGAAGCGACGGAGGGGCTTACCGAGTCTGGCGGCTGGCTCGGACGCCTCATGGCGCGCGGCATGCGGCGCTCGACTTTTCCTTCGGCACGGTAAGCCCCTCCGGCCCTTCGGGCCACCTCCCCGGCCGGCGCGAAGGTGCGCCTGGGGAGGCGGGTTTATGAAACGCTGGGTGGTGGGCGCGCTGAGCGCCGGGCTGGTCCTGACCGCTGTGGTGGCCTGCGCGGTTGTGCAGACGGCGACGGGGCTGCACGGTGGCAGGACGGCGGCGGGGCCGTCGATCACCCTGAACGCCAAGCCGGTGGCCCTCAACGACAAGGATCCGAAGCAGGATCGCTCGGGCGACTTCCTCTATGCGGGCGGCGTCGACGTCACCAGTTCCGACACCGGCCTGCTGCATGGCCTGTCGGACCTGGTCATTACCGCCGACGGTCGGCTGGTATCCGAAAGCGACGAGGGGCGGCTGTTCCGCGCCCAGTTGGTGCTGGACGGCGCCGGCCGGCTGGTGGGCTTGAGCCACGGGACGCTCACACCCTTGACCGGTCTCGACGGCAAGCCTCTGTCCAGCAAGGAGGAGAGCGACGCCGAGGGTGTGGCCGTCTGGCCCAATGGCGATGTCATGGTCAGTTTCGAGCGCGATCATCGCATCTGGCGCTATCCGGCGGCTGGCGGGCCGCCCGTGGCCATGCCCATCCCCGTCGATCCGAAGATGACCGGCAACGAGGGTATGGAGGGCCTGGCCCTGGCCCCCTCCCAGGGGCCGGACGCCTATTGGGTGGGCGTGGAGAATGGCGACATCTTCCTGTGCCGCGTGGCCAAGGCCTGCGAGCGCAAGGCGTCGCTGCCGCGTCCGCCGGACACCTATCGGCTGGCCTCAATGACCGAGACGCCGGACGGCCAGCTGGTCATCCTGCACGACAGTTGGGCGGCGCTGACCGGGGCGCGCTGCCGGGTTTCCATCATCGCTCAGCCGGGTTCCGACCATCCGGCCGTGATCGACACCCTGGTGCTCGCCCCGCCCATGACCACCGACAACTTCGAGGGCGTCGCGGCCGTGATGCGGCCCGGCGGCGTGCTTCGCCTCTATCTGATCGTCGACGACAACTTCCAGGCCACCGAGCGGACCCTGCTGATGGCCTTCGACCGTCCCCCCAGCCCGGCCGGAGCCGCCCTATGACCCCCGCCAGCATCATGGACTACCGCGAACTGGCCCGGCGGCGCATCCCCAAGGTGCTGTTCGACTATGTGGACGGCGGCTCCTATGCGGAGGCCACCCTGGCCCGCAACATCGCCGACTTCGAGGACCTGGCCCTGCGCCAGCGGGTGCTGAAGGACGTCTCCCAGATCCAGCTGGGGACCGAGCTGTTCGGCCAGAAGCTGTCGATGCCGGTGGTGCTGTCGCCGATCGGCATGGCCGGGATGTACGCCCGGCGCGGCGAGGCCCAGGCGGCCAAGGCGGCGCGCGACGCCGGCATCGCCATGTGCCTGTCCAGCCTGGCCATCTGTGACGCCGCCGAGGTGGCCAAGGCGGCCGGGGCGCCGCCCTGGTACCAGCTCTATGTGATCAAGGACCGGGGCTTCACCGAAAACCTGCTGCACCGGCTGGCCGAGCTGGGCTGCCCGGTTCTGGCGCTGACCGTCGACCTGCCGATGCCGGGGATGCGGTATCGCGATGTGAGGTCGGGCCTGTTCGGCGGGGGCGGGATGGCCACGCCCTTCAAGCGGGCCTGGGACGGCATCACCCACCCGGACTGGCTGATCGACGTGATGCTGCACGGCGGGCCCCACACCTTCGGCAACATCGCCCCGGCCATTCCCGAGGCCCGAGGGGTGATGGAATTCTGGCCCTGGGTGACCAAGAACTTCGACCCGACCCTGACCTGGGCCGACGTGGCCTGGATCCGCCAGCATTGGAAGGGGCCCCTGGTCATCAAGGGCATCCTCGATCCGGAGGATGCGCGCGAGGCGGTGAAGGCCGGGGCCGACGGCATCGTCGTCTCCAACCATGGCGGCCGCCAGCTGGACGGGGTGCTGTCGGGCGTGCGCGCCCTGCCGCCGATCGCCGACGCCGTGGGCGACGACCTGACCGTGATCATGGACGGCGGGGTCCGTTCGGGCCTCGATGTGGTCAAGGCGTTGGCTCTGGGCGCGAAGGCCTGCTTCGTCGGCCGCGCCTGGGCCTATGCGGTGGCCGCGCGCGGCGGTCCGGGGGTCGCCCATGTGCTGCAGATCCTGCGCCAGGAGATGACCATGGCCATGGCGCTGACCGGCTGCACGGACGTGAAGGACGCGGGGCGTCAATTGCTTGCGGGGTAAAACCCGTCCGTTTCTATAAAATACGAACCCCAGAAATCCTGCGGCCACGCTCAGAAGGATTGCCGTGCGGTGCGGCGCGCCCGCCGGTAGGTTTCTTTCAGAAACTGACTGACGCCCGTCCATCTCGGACGGCTCCACGGTCATCTTTCGGGGAGCACCACCATGATCCGCACCGCCGTCGCCGCGCTCGCGGCCGCTTTCGCCCTGGCCGCGCCGGCCTTCGCGTCTGAAACAGTCCATATTTCGACGGCCGGCAAGTCGCCCGCCCAGGTCCATGCCGAGATCGTCAAGGCGGCCAGCAAGGTCTGCTACGCCGACACCCTGCACGAGCCCCTGTTCACCTATGTCTACGCCGCCTGCGTCAGCCAGAGCGTCTCCAGGGCCGTGGCCCAGCTCGGCGATTCGAAGCTCTCCGCCTATCACCGCGCCCTCGCAACGCGTTGACCCCAAGGGCCCGTGCCCACTTGCCGGGCACGGCCGGCTCATGACCGCCCAGCAATGCCGCAACGCACATATTGCGATGTTGCATCGCAACATGATCATTGGTAACCCAAGCTATTCGCCATCAGGTGAATTACCGATCCGGACCGACACGAGAGGTTTGGGCGACCAGGGAAACGCCCCGGGATGAGGTTGTCCAACAACCCCCTTCCGGGAAACTAGATCATGATCCGCACCATCGCCGCCGGCGTCACCGCCTCGCTGCTGTTCTCCGCCGCCGCCTTCGCCGCTCCCGTCCAACCCGCAGAGCCCACCGTGCGCGTGTCGCTCGCCGGTAAGAGCACCGCCGAGGCCCATGCGGCCATCGTCAAGGCCGCCAGCGCGGTCTGCTTCAAGGCGACGCGGGGCGAGCAGCTGTTCGTCTACGTCTATCCGTCCTGCGTCACCGACGCGGTGAACAAGGCCATTGCCCAGACCGGCGACGCCAAGCTGGCCGCCTACAAGGGCGATCACAGCGCGGTCTACGCGGGCCGCTAAGGGCTGACGGCGGCGGCGTCGCTCAGGCGGGGCCGCTTCCAGCCACCATGCTCGAAGCTACAAAGAAAACGGCCCGCGGAGCGATCCGCGGGCCGTTTCGATTCTATCGGTCGATAGAGAAGAGGTCTTGGGCGGCGAGAAGCCTAGGCGGCCACGGGAGCGGCGGCGGCGTTCTTGGCCTTCAGCTGGCGCTTGATCTTCAGGGCGCGGGGCGAGAGCTGCTCGTCCTTGGCCTTCAGCAGGAAGACGTCCAGACCGCCACGGAAGTCGAGCGTGCGGCGCGCGGCGTTGGAGATACGCAGCTTGAAGGTCTGACCCAGCAGGTCCGACTGCAGGGAGGCGGGCGCCAGGGCCGGCAGGAAGCGGCGCTTGGTCTTGATGTTCGAGTGGCTCACGTTGTGGCCGACCATCGGACCGATCCCGGTGAGTTCGCAGCGGCGCGACATAG
>JAQGIP010000090.1 GCA_028291055.1 Caulobacter sp. | reverse complement strand
ACCAGCAGTTCTACACCCGCTCGCTGATCGAATCGAACATCGACGCCCTGGCCACCACCGACCCCTTCGGCATCATCACCGACGTCAACAAGCAGATGGAGGCGCTGACCGGCTCCACCCGCGACGAACTGATCGGCGCCCCCTTCAAGGACTGCTTCACCGACCCGGCCCGCGCCGAGGCCGGCATCCGCCGGGTGCTCGGTGAAAAATCCGTCACAGACTATGAACTCACCGTGCGCGCCCGCGACGACGCCCAGACCGTCGTCTCCTACAACGCCACCACCTTCTACGACCGCAACCGCAAGCTCCAGGGCGTCTTCGCCGCCGCCCGCGACGTCACCGAGCGCAAGCGGGTCGAGGTGGAGCTGCAGCTGGCCAAGGCCGCCGCCGAGAGCGCCAACCGCACCAAGTCCGACTTCCTGGCCTCCATGAGCCACGAGATCCGCACGCCGATGAACGCCATCATGGGCATCGCCGACCTGCTGGCCCAGACCGAACTGACGCCCGAGCAGGACAAGTTCGTCCAGATCTTCCGCCGCTCCGGCGACAACCTGCTCAACCTGATCAACGACATCCTCGACCTCTCCAAGGTGGAGGCCTCCCAGCTCGACCTGGAGCGGACAGGCTTCTCCCTCAGCGACCACCTGGAGAAGGTGATCGAGATGGTCGCCCCCCGGGCGCGCGAAAAGGGCCTGGTGCTGGTCTGCGAGATCGCCCCCGACATCACCACCGACCTGGTCGGCGACCCCACCCGCCTGCGCCAGGTGCTGCTCAACCTGCTGGGCAACGCCATCAAGTTCACCGAGACGGGCAGCGTCTCGCTGAAGGTCGAGCGCGACGGCGACGCCGCCGTCCCCACCGCCCTGCGCTTCAGCGTCTCCGACACCGGTATCGGCATCGCGGCCGAAAAGCTGGAGCGGGTCTTCGAACGCTTCATCCAGGCCGACAGCTCCACCACCCGCCGGTTCGGCGGCACGGGCCTGGGCCTGACCATTTCCAAGCGCCTGGTCGAACTGATGGGCGGGCGCATCTGGGTCGAGAGCGAAGTCGGCAAGGGCAGCCTGTTCGCCTTCGCCACCCCCTTCGAGATCTGGCCCACAGCCAACCGCGCCGTCGCCGCGCCGGATCACGCCGGCCCCCAGGCGCCCCTGCCGGCCCTGAACATCCTCATGGCCGAGGACTCCGCCGACAACTGCACCATTGCCCTCGCCTATCTGGAAGACACCCCCTACCGGATCGACATCGCCGAGACCGGCGACATCGCCTGCCGCAAATTCATGGCCGGCCATTACGACCTGGTGCTGATGGACCGCCAGATGCCGGGCATGGACGGCCTCGCCGCCACCCGCACCATCCGCGCCTGGGAACAGGCCCAGGGCCGGCCGCAGACGCCGATCATCGCGCTCACCGCCTCCGCCCTGAAGGGCGACCGCGAGACCTGCCTCGCCGCCGGCTGCACCGCCTACCTGACCAAGCCCATCAAGCAGGACGTCCTTCTGCAGGCGATCCGCGACTATACCGCCGCGCGCGCGCCGTCCGCGCCGATCGCCGACGACGCCGCGCTGCAAAGGGCCGCGCGGGCCGCCCGCCGGATCGCCGAACTGACGCCCGCCTATCTCAAGGCCTGCCGCGAAAACGTGGCGCTGATGAGCGCCGCCCTGGACCGCGCCGACTTCCAGCCCGTCACCATCCTCGGCCACAACCTGCGTGGCTCCGGCGGCGGCTTCGGCTTCCAACCCATCACCGAGATTGGCGCGGGCCTTGAGCAGGCCGGCGAGGATGGCGACGACGTGGTCTCACGCGAATGGCTGGCCCAGCTCACGGCCTATCTGGACCACGTCGAGCCGAAAGCCCGGCTTCAGTAGGCGGCCTGGGCGATCGGAGCGGTCGCATCGTTTGCGCCGCATTTGCCACCTCCGAACCCTGGGCGGCGACCACCCTGCCTTCAGGCGGGGCCACAGGACGCGCCGCTACAGCCTCCAGCAGCGTTGCGGGCGCGCCCGCGCATCAACCGCGCCGCCTTCCCAAGCTCCGCCCTAGGAACGCAAGGCGCATGGGGGCGGTTAGGGCAGGACAGGCAAAGGAGTATCCTCCCATGAAACGCACTATCATCATCACCGGCGCGGCGCTCAGCCTCGTCCTCGGCGCGGCGGCCATCGCCCAGACCGAGCAGACCACCCTCAGCAACCCCGGCACCTCGACCATGCAGCGCGCGGAGGATCCGGCCAACAATGCCGGCCTGCCGGGCGGCGCCCAGCCCTCGTCGACAACCACCTCGACCACGACCAGCGCCCCCGGCATGAGCAACACCACCTCCTCGAGCGCGGGCTCGACGTCCGCCGGAACCTACGGGACCGATACGGCGGCCACCGTCCCCGACACCTCCACCGGCGCCTCCAGCTCGGGTTCGATGAGCGCCGGCATGGCCGGGGAACGCGGCTGAGCGGGCAAGGTCCGGAGGCGGACGCTCCCCTCGCCGGCCCTGCTGAAGGACCGGCGGCGAGAACACCCACCCCTACGCGCAGGCTGGTCGGGACAGGCATCCTGGCCGGCCTCGTCGCGTCCGCCGCCGGCTGCGGCCGCGTCGGCGCGCTCGCCCCCCGGGGGCCGGTCGGCGACGCCCTCGCCGGCCTGGCGGCCACGGCCAACCCGTCGGCTGTCCTCGCCTTCTACCGCGCGCGCGGCTTTCGGCCGCTGTGGTTCGCGAATGGCCCCGCGTCCGGCCTGCGGGACGGCCAGGCGCTCGTCACAGCCCTCAATGCCGCCGCCGCCCACGGCCTGCGCCCCGCCGACTACCGCCCCGAAGACACCGCGCGCCTGCTGAACGCCGCCGCCGCCGGCCCGGCCGCCGCCGCCCGCGCCGAGTTCGCCCTGTCCCAGGCCCTCGCCGGCTACGGCGCCGACCTCCACCGCCCCGCCCCCGCCGCCGACATGGTGTTCGCCGACAGCGCCGTGCGTCCGACCCGCCCCACCCCGGCGGCCGTCCTCGACGCCGCCGCCCGCGGGGCCGCCACACCCGGCGGCCTGGCGGCCTATGTCGCGGCCCTGGCGCCCGGCCATCCCCTCTACCGCGCTCTGCAACAGGGCCTCGCCGACGAGCCCGCCGACGATCCCGGCCGCCGCCTGATCCTGACCAATCTGGAGCGCGCCCGCGCTCTGCCCGCCGACCCCGGCCGCCGCTTCGTCCTGGTCGACGCCGCCGCCGCGCGCCTGTGGATGTACGAAGACGGTCGGCCCATCGACAGCATGAAGGTCGTGGTCGGCAAGCTCAGCGACCCGACCCCCGCGCTCTGCGGCCTGATCCGCCAGGCCGTCTTCCAGCCCTACTGGAACGTCCCCGTGGACCTGGTGCGCCGCCATCTCGCCCCCGATGTTCTGCGCGACGGAACGGGCGTGCTCACCGCCAAGAACCTCGAGGTCCTCTCCGACTGGACACCCCGGGCCCAGGTCATCGATCCCGCCGCCGTCGACTGGCGCGCCGCCGCCTCCGGCCAACAGTTCGTGCGCGTCCGCCAACGCTCCGGGGCCGGCAATATGCTGGGCGCGGTCAAGTTCACCTTCCCCAACCGCCTGGGCATCTATCTCCACGACACTCCCGAACGCGCCCTCTTCGCCGAACCCCGCCGCACCCGCAGCTCCGGCTGCGTGCGCCTGGAAGACGCCCGTCGCTTCGGCCGCTGGCTGTTCGGCCCCGGCGGCGCCATGGACCACCCGCCCGCCGGCATCGACGTGGCCGTCGCCCTGCCCCGCCCCGCGCCCGTCTACATCACCTACCTGACCCTCGGCCCGGACGAGGCCGGCCGCCTGTCGCCGCGCCCCGACGTCTACGGCCGCGACGCCGCCGTCATCGCCCAACTCGACGCCCCGCGCACCGCCTGGGCCTGACACAGCGCGGGGTATTGCCATCGCGTCACCACCGCGCCTTGCGTCCGCCACCATCCGCCGCGATGGTGCGCGCCAAAATCAAACACGACCCCGCATCATCCTCCGAGGCTACATGTTCCGACCCCTTCGCGCGGCCCTCGTCCTGGCCGCGACGCTCAGCCTCGCGGCCTGCGCCAACTGGCAGGCCCCCAAGATGCCGCAAATCGGCGGCTCCAAGGCCGGCGACGCCGCCGCGCCGGCCCCACCCAGACATCCCGCCGGCGAACAGGCCCGGGCCGAAGCGCCCGCCATCCCCCGGCTCAAGCCCGGTCAATGGCCGCAAAGCGTCAGCGACATCGCCGCCGACCCGGACGTGCGCTTCGGCGTCCTGCCCAACGGCATGCGCTACGCCATCCGCCGCAACGCCACGCCGAGCGGCCAGGCGGCGCTGCGCCTGAGGTTCGACGCCGGCTCGCTGAACGAAACCGACGCTCAGGCCGGCTTGGCCCACTTCCTCGAACACATGGCCTTCAACGGCTCCAAGACCATTCCCGAGGGTGAGATGGTCAAGACGCTGGAGCGCCACGGCCTGGCCTTCGGCGCCGACACCAACGCCTCCACCAACTATGACGAGACGGTCTACAAGCTCGACCTGCCCCACACCGACGACGACACCGTCGACACCTCTCTGCACATCCTGCGCGAGGTCGCCTCGGAGCTGACCATCGCCCCCGACGCCGTGGACCGTGAGCGCGGCGTGGTGATGTCGGAGGAACGCACCCGCGACAGCCCGTCCTACCGCATCTACAAATCCCGCATGGCCTATGTCTTCCAGGGCCAGCGTCCCCCGACCCGCCACCCGATCGGCAAGGTCGACGTCCTCACCAACGCCCCCGCCAGCCTGATCGGCGACTACTACCGCGCCTGGTACCGCCCCGACCGCGCCGTGCTGGTGGCCGTCGGCGACTTCGATCCCGACGCCATGGAAGCCAAGGTCCGCGCCCAGTTCGGCGACTGGAAGCCGGCCACCGCCTCTGCCCCGCCCGAGCCCAACATGGGCGCCGTCGCCAAGCGCGGCCCCGACGTGCGTCTGGTGATCGAGCCCGGCGCGCCGGCCACCGCCCAGCTGATCTGGGTCGGCCAGCCCGACCTGGCCCCCGATAGCATCGCCAAACGCAAGCGCCAGTGGATCGAGCGCCTGGGCTTTTCCGTGGTCAACCGCCGCCTGGAACGGCTGGCGCGCAGTGAAACCCCGCCCTTCATCGCCGCCGCCGCCTTCAAGGGCACGCAATTCAAGGCCGCCGAGCTGACCACCTTCGCGGTGACCATGCAGCCCGGCGCCTGGCAGCCCGCCCTGGCCGCCATCGACCAGGAACAGCGCCGCGCCGCCGAATTCGGCGTGCGCCAGGATGAGCTCGACCGCGAAGTCGAGGAGATCCGCGTGGTGCTGAAGGCCCGCGTCACCGCCTCGGCCACCCGCCGCACCCCCGACATCGCCGGCGACATCGAAGGCTCGCTCAGCGACGACGACGTGGTGACCAGCCCGGCCCAGGACCTCGAGCTGTTCGAGGCCACCGTGAAGGACCTCAAGGCCGACACCGTCTCCGCCGCGCTGAAGGCCGCCTTCAACGGCGCCGGTCCCCTGGTCTTCATGGCCTCGCCCGTGGACGTCCCCGGCAATGAAGCCGCCGTGACCGCCGCCCTGGCCGACTCGCGCAAGCTGGCCGTCGCCGCGCCCGCCGCCCCCACCCAGGTGGCCTGGCCCTATGACGGCTTCGGCACGCCCGGCGTGGTCGCCGAGCAGAAGGACGTGCCCGATCTCGACACCGTCTTCGTGCGCTTCAAGAACGGCGTGCGCCTGACCATCAAGCCGACCAAGTTCCGCGACGACCAGGTGCTGGTGAAGGTGCGCATCGGCGGCGGCCGCCTCGTGCTGCCCGCCGACCGCCAGACCCTGTCCTGGGCCGGCTCGGCCTTCACCGAGGGCGGCCTGGCCAAGATCAACTCAAGCGACATGGACCGCGTGCTGGCCAGCAAGATCTACGGCGCCAACTTCGGCATCGAGGATGAGGCCTTCGTGCTGTCGGGCGGCACCCGCCGCGACGACCTGTCCACCCAGCTCCAGGTCCTGGCCGCCTATGCCAGCGAACCCGGTTGGCGGCCCGAGGCCTTCGCCCGCATGCGCACCTATGGCGCCACCTTGAACGACCAGTATGACGCCACCGACGGCGGCGTCATCGCCCGCGACCTGCCCGCCCTGCTACACAGGGGCGACCGCCGCTGGACCTTCCCCACGCGCCCGGAAATCGCCTCCGCCAGGCTGGACGACCTGAAGGCCCAGGTAGGGCCTGGCCTCGCCACCGGCCAGATCGAGGTCATCATCGTCGGCGATATCACCGTGGAAAAGGCCACCCAGGCCGTGGCCGAAACCTTCGGCGCCCTGCCGCCGCGGCCGCCCACCGCGCCGTCGCCCGCCTCGGCCAGCGACATGGGCTTCCCCGACCCGGTCGCCCAGCCCCTCGTCCTGACCCACAAGGGCCGCGAGGATCAGGCCATGGCCTTCATGGCCTGGCCCACCGACGACTTCTTCACCAACCCCCAGCGCGCGCGCAACGTGACCCTGCTGGGCGAGGTGATGGAGCTGCGTTTGACCGACGAGCTGCGCGAGAAGCAGGGGGCCACCTACTCTCCCTCCGTCGGCTACACCGCCAGCTTCACCTGGACCCACTGGGGCTACATCTCCGCCAGCGTCGAGGTGCCTCCCGCCAAGCTGGACGGCTTCTTCGCCGACACGTTGCGCATCGCCGGCGACCTGCGCGACAAGCCCGTCACCCAGGACGAACTGGACCGCGCCAAGAAGCCCCGCCTGGAACAGCTCTCCAAGGCGCGCCAGACCAACGAATACTGGCTGTCCGAACTCTCCGGCGCCCAGACCGACCCCCGCCGCCTCGACGCCGTGCGCACCGTCGAAGCCGGCATCCAGCGCATCACCCCCGCCGACATCCAGGCCGCCGCGAAGCTCTACCTGAAGGACGACAAGGCCTGGAAGCTGGTGGTGAAGCCGGCGGCGAAGTAGCCGTCGCCGGGCGGGGTCGGTCTAGTAGACGATCCCGCCCACGCCGCCGTCGAGGCTCATCGTCGTCATGCTGGAGCTGGACTCCTGCGTCCGCTCCTCGCGATAGGCCGTATAGGTCTCCACGATCACGATGGTCAGCACCTTCACCCCCGCGCCGAACCGGCGCAGCAGCGAACGTTCGTTGCAGTCGCGGGCCGGCTTCTGGGGCTTGCAGACCAGCTGAGCGCCGCCCTGCCCGCCATTGGGGCCGCCGGCCAAGGCGGCCGCGCCATAGGCGTGATAAAGCGCCTCGCCCTTGCCGCAGACGACCGTGCGTCCGCCGGTGAAGTCGATCTGGCCCTTATATTCCGACCAAGTGTACTGCATCCGCGTGCCGGCGATGCAGCGGTAGAGTTCGCCGTCATAGGCGTCGTCGATCTCGCGGTCGGGGCTGACCTGGCTGGCCGGGTGGGGCACGTCGCGGTCGTCGAGGCAGAAGGCCTGGATCACCACCTTCAGATAGCGGCTGCGGGTGGCCTGATACGAAACCTGGCGCGCGCGCATGGCGCCCTCGACATTCAATCCCTGGATGACGCCCGTGGCTCCGGCGCCGACATAGCCGCCCCCACCACCGCCACCGCCCACGAAGACGGTGCCGCCCGCGGCCGCGCCGGCCTGGGCCTGGGCTTGGGCCTTAACCACAACATTCACCTGGGCCCCGACATAGACATTCACCCCCGGCACGAAGACATTGTGGCTGGGCGTGCAGCAGTTGGTCGTCGGCGGCGGAGGCGGTGTCGGCGGGGTGCAGCACGGCGGCGGCGTGCAGTTGCAGGGGTTCGGCGGCGTCGGCGGCGCGCAGCACTGGGCGGCGGCCGGACTGGCGGCGAACACGATCAGCAACAGGAACCCTAGGCCGGCAAACCAAGCCGCCAGAGTGGACACGCGCGCCTGCATGGCAAGCTCCCTTAATTTTCCCCATCGGCGTGCAAAAACCGCGCCAAGGGTCGCCCCATCGGCGTCTTCCTGTCCCATTTCGGCTCGGATTCGGGCGGGCCCGCATCCTGCCTGCAACCCCGGTGCGACCCGTAGGGGGTCACGAATCGAGGACTGGGAAGGCGACGACAATGGCCCATCCCAACACGGACAGATTGATAGACTATTGGCGCCAGCGCAGAGGAGCGCGTGAAGCGCCGACGCGGGCCTCTATCGACCCGACCCATTTCACGGATCTGTTGCCGCAAATCTTCATAGCGGGAGTTGCTTCCCTCGGTAATTACCCGCTTAGGTTGTCAGGCGGTTTCGTCACCGAGCTGCACGGCCGCGACCTGCGCGCCGAGAACCTGGTGACCCTGTGGTCCCACGCCGACCGCGCGCGCCTGCAAAGCGGCATCGAGATCGCGCGCCGCCGCGCCGAGCCCTTCGTGGTCGAGGCCGACATCCATGCCGAAGGCGTGCCCACCGTGGGCCTGGAGGTCCTCTTCGCCCCCCTGCTCGGCCCCAGCGGCGAGACCGACCGCATCCTGGGCCTCTATCAGCCCCTGTCGATGATCAGCCGCCTGCAGGGCCGCCCGGCCCAGACCCTGGCCATCCGCGCCATGGCGCCCGCGGCAGGCCCCGAGCGCCCGGCGCTGCGCCTGGCCGCGATCGACGGCCGCCTGATCGCCTAGCCTCAGGGCAGGATCAGCGGCCCCTCATACTTCCGCCAGGGCTTCGGCGGCGGGCAGGCGCCATAGTCGATGATCGGCCAGCCCCGCGCGCCCTCGCGCACATAGGCGCAGACCGCCTGGCCCCGCGCCGCCGCCGCCCAGGTGTCGGCCGTCACCGCCACCTCGTCCTGGGCCGGCCGGCTGGCCAGCGACAACCGCTTGGCCGCCTGGGGCGTGTCCAGCGCCTGCCAGGCCTCCACGGCCAGGGTGTGGCGTGCGCCGTCCTGCGCCGCCTCATGCGCCGTTACCGTCAACGGCACCGCCTCGGTGGGGGACTGTCCCGGCCCCCAGGCGTTTTCATAGATCAGCGCCCCGTAGGTCCAGCACCCCATGGCCACCGCCACCGCGACGGCCGCGCCCGCCACCGGGGCCAGCCGCGCGCCGCGTCTGCGCCGCCGCAAGCGGCCCGGCGCCATCGCCATCAGCGTCAGCACCCCCGCCACGAACCCGGCCGCCAGCGCGATCGGCGCCGGCGTCCAGGGCCACACCAGGTCCAGGTCGACGCTGGCCCGCATCGCAAGCGCCACGGCCGGCGCCACGGTGGCGATCACCAGCCCCCCGCTGCCCTCGCCCTCGATCCTCCAGCGCCAGCCCTGCAGCCGCCAGGCCACCGCCCCCATGGCCAGCAGCGGCAGCACCGCCGCCGCCGCCGCGATCGCCGCCCGGTAGGGCGCCGGCCAGAACACCACCCACGCCGTCAGCAGCGACCCGCCGAGCATCAGCCAGCGGTCCGCCTGTCCCTGATGCGTGAGATTGGATTGCCCCTCGTCGGCCACCTCGCCCAGCACCGGCTGGGCCAGCGCCACGGCCACCGCGCGGGGCCCGCCGCGCCCGTCCAGGTCGGCGATCCCGGCCAGCCACCGCGCGAAACCCGGCTCGTCCGCCAGCGCCTCCACCGACATCACGCTCAGGGCGGCGTCGCGCGGCTCCAGCATCAGCCACGGCTCGCCCTCCAGCTTGCCGCGCCTCAGGCCCGCGATCTCGCCGCGCGCCAGCACCCGTTCGCCGCCCAGCCCACGCATGCGGATGGCGTCGGCCTCCAGCACCGCGCGCCAGCGCAGCAGCGCCACGATCCAGATCAACGCCAGCCCCGTCACCACCACGGCCACCGCCACGGCCCACGGCGCCCAGGCGCGGTCCGGCAATCTCGGCACGAAATACCAGGTCGACCAGGGCACGAACGCCAGCCCGGCGAGCGCGACCCAGCCCTTTCGGACCAGCCGCGCGGCCGTCATCCGATAGGTCCTGGGCCACCCCGCCCCGAGCGAAGCCGGCCCACCGATGTACTCACGTGCGTCCATCCGCTCCCCGTCGCGTGATCACGCAACGGTTAAGTCTGTGGCCCGTTCCCGTGACGGCTTTTCGGGGGCTTTTCCCTCCACTCCGCTCGTCCCCGCGAAGGCGGGGATCCAAGCTGACTCTCCGGAAGGGCGTTGCTCTGTTGGGCGGTCCGCGCACGCCACCTCAGCGACGCGCGCGTTCTGACAGGCCGCTTGGATCCCCGCCTTCGCGGGGACGAGCGGATTTTTGGAGGTCGACGGCAAGGACGCGACTTGTCTGTATCTCCCAGCGCCTGCGCGGGGACGAGCGGACTTTGAATGAATGTGAGCGGATCGGCCTCTAGTTGGCCCCGTCCTCCGCCGGCACCTGGATCTGCGGCGTCACGCCCCCGCCCACGATGCAGGTGCGGGTGTTCAGCGGACAGATGCCGTTCCAGCGCTCGATCTCCTTCTGGCGCAGCACCTCGGGGTTGGCCCGCAAGGCCTCGCCCTGAAGCCGCGTGCTCTCGGCCAGGCCGCGCGCCTCGGCGATGCGCTTGTCGGCATTGGCGTTGGCCACCGCCACGCCCGCCTCAGCCGCCGTCTTGTCGGCATTGGCCTTGGTGGTGGCCTGGATGGCCTGGGTGACCACGTCCGGATAGCGGATCGGCCCGATCCAATCGAGCTGGGTGATATGCACCCCCTGCGGCTCCCACTTGGCCTGCACGCGCGACAGCGCGCGATGGATCACCTCCTGGCGGCCGCCCGAATAGAGGAAGGTCACCGGCACCTTCTCGGTCTCCGCGCTGATCGCCGTGCGCACGTCGTTCCTGATCGGCGTCTCCAGCAGCTGGTCGAAGGTCAGCCGCCAGCGCTTGTACAGGGCCGGCGCCTTGTTCGGATCCACCGCGATGACCAGCTGCACGTCGCCCGTCATCTGCAGCGCGTTGGAATCGGCGAACTGCACCTCCTCGTTCTCGATGCCGTCGACATTCTTCTCGTGCGTATAGGCATAGGTGCGCTCGATCACCGGGAACTCCACGAACCGCTCGCCCAGCCCTTTGATGTTCCACCCCGACGGATACGACCGGCTCTCGTCCACCCCCGCGTCGGGCCCGAGCGTGCGGATCTTCACCCCCACGTCGCCCGGCTGGATCACCGTGCCGACCGCGCGCACCGTGCAGGTCCCCAGCAGCAGCAGCGCCACCACCACGCCGATGATCATCAGCAACCGCACCGTCCCCGCGCCCGGCGGCTTGATGCCCTTGCCGCCCGTGATCCCCGTAATGCTCATCCGTTCGCTCCCGCGCTGGCCGCGTCCAGCTTAGCCACTGCTTGCGCCGACAGCGACAACCGCGCCGACCCCGCGATATCCTTAAGCTGTTCCACCGAGGTCGCACTGGCGATCGGCGCCGTGATCTTCGTCATCAGCCAGGCCAGCGCCACCTGGGCGTTGGTGGCGCCCAGGCCCCCGGACACCTCATCCAGCGCCCCCAGCACCCGCAGCCCCCGCTCGGTCAGATACTTGCCCATCCCCCGCCCGCGCGGGCTCTTGCCGAAATCCGCCTCCGAGCGGTACTTGCCCGTCAAAAACCCGCTGGCCAGCCCATAGAAGGGGATCACCGCCACCTCATTGTCGGCGCAGACCTTGGCCAGCTCGCCCTCGAACCCCGCGCGGTCCATCAGGTTGTAGAGCGGCTGCAGCGTCTCATAGCGCGGCAGGCCCAGCGCCGCCGCCACCGCCAGGGCCGACGACAGCCGCCCCGCCTCGAAATTCGACGCGCCGATGGCGCGAACCTTGCCCGCCGCGATCAGGTCGCCGAACGCGCGCGCCGTCTCCTCCTGCGGCGCGTCCGCATCGTCCTGGTGGCTCTGGTAAAGGTCGATGTAGTCGGTCTGCAGCCGCCCCAGGCTGTCTTCCACCGCCGCCACGATATTGGCCGCGCGCAGCCCCGGATGCCTGGCCCACATGGCCACCTTGGTGGCGATCACCACGTCGTCGCGCCGCCCGCGCCGCTTCAGCCAGGCCCCGATAACCGTCTCGCTCTCGCCGCCCACATGCCCCGGAACCCAGGCCGAATAGACGTCGGCGGTGTCGATGCAGTCGAACCCCTCGTCCACGAAGGCGTCCAGCAGGGCGAACGACGTCGCCTGGTCCGCCGTCCATCCGAACACATTGCCCCCCAGCACCAGGGGCGAAATCGAAATCCCGGACCGGCCGAGCGGACGCTTATCCATCACGAAAACCCCAAACCAGAGAGCCCTTCCCTCCCCTTCATGGGGAGGGTGTCCGGCGCGAAGCGCCCGGACGGGTGGGGTAACCTATATGCGAACACAGCGCCCCGTGAGTAGGCGCGCGCCAAAATAGGCGCGGTCCCAGTCCTCCCCCCGCGCGCAGCGACGGGGGGAGGTGGTCCGCAGGACCGGAGGGGGCGTCCTTCCTAATCCAGATCACGCGGCCCGATCTCGACACCCCGGGCGCGCGCACGCGATTCGAGCAGCAGCTCCTGCATCCGGTCACGGATATCCTCCGGCACCTCCGACAGGCCCCGCACGATCTGCGTCAGCGTCACCCCCTCGTCCCGGCTCACCTCCAGCCGGTCCACCAGCATGCCCATATGCCGCGCCAGCAGCGACAGCGCCTCGATCTTGTCGTGCAGCCTCACCCGCACCGACCCGCCGATCAGCTTGATGTCCGCAATCGCCGCCGCCGCGCTGGGCCCCAGGTGCGAGGCGGGCCTGGCCTCCACATAGCTCTCCCCGTCGCGCTCGCCCCAGTCCATCACCTGATCCAGCCGCGTGAAGGCCACCGCCGCGAGCTCGGCCACCACCCGGTCGGCCGTCACCCCCGTGCGCGCCCCGCGCGCCGCCATCGCCGCCTGGATCGCCGCAGCCACGTGCGGGCGGCGCAGCAGCCGAAACGCCGTCCCCCCGGGCAAGTGATAGCCCGCACGCCCCGCCGCCAGCGTGCCGTTCAGGTCGATCAGATACTCGTCCACGAACAGCCGCTCGCGCGCACTCATCGGCTTCAAAGCGAGGTCCCCGACATGCCGCTTCGGCCGCGTCGCCGGCCGCACCTCGGCGGGCGCCATCAGCGCCCCGGCCGCCAGCCCGGCATCGGCCTCCTGCGCGGTGAAGACGGGTTTAAGGCTGAGGGCGCGGGTGCCGTCCGACGCATCCATAGGGGTTCACTCCGTGAGGCGACGTGTGTCGCGGGAATGACTGGCGTAGGGGATGGGGTGTCGGCGTTGGAATAGGGGCGTAGCCCTCCGATAGTGAAGGGGCGCACGCGCAGGGGGATGGGATTGCGCCGTCTGCGCGCCTAACTGTGGGTTCGCTAGTAAGATACAAACCACCATACCGCCTTCGGGCTATGGCGTTGCCAACCTCATTGACCCAGGAGAACCGTGTCGTCGTCACAAATCTATCTCGATGGTCATTCTACCACGCCGCTCGCCCCGGAGGCTGAAGCGGCTATGGCTCCCCTTTGGAGATCCGCCGCCGCCAACGTCGATTCCCCCCACGCGATGGGGGTCAGAATGGCCTCGGTCGTCGAACGCGCCCGCAGGGACGTCGCGCTTCTAACTGGGTGCGATCCGCAGGAGATTGTATTTACCTCGGGAGCTACCGAAGCAAACAACCTGGCTCTTCTCGGCGTAGCAAAGGCCGCGATGGCAATCGGCAGCCAACGTAAACGCGTTGTGATCTCGGCTATCGAACACAAAAGCATCCTAGCCGTCGGTGACGAACTCGTCCGGCTGGGTTTTGAAGTTGTGTCTATCCCTGCGGGCTCGTCCGGCGTGGTCGATCTTGATGAGGCCAAACTGGCAATCGGGCCTGACACATTGATCGTATCCGCCATGCTGGTGAACAACGAGACCGGGATCATCCAGCCGGTCAAAGAGATCGCCACCATAGCGCGCGCGGCCGGAGCCGTGATGCATACCGACGCCGCTCAGGCATGCGGCAGAATACCCGTCGATCTTTTGGATCTCGATGTCGATTTAGCGAGCATATCGGCTCACAAGATGTATGGACCGGCAGGCGTAGGCGCGTTGTTCGTATCCGCCACTTCCCCCTTACGCCCTCATCCACTTTTCTTTGGCGGAGGTCAGGAAGGCGGACTGCGTCCAGGAACTTTGCCGGGTCCCCTTATTGGTGGTTTCGGGTCCGCAGCCGCCGTGTCGCGCGCGGATATGGTTGGAAGTGGCGATCACTGCCACATCCTTGCGAAGCGGCTACTCGAACAACTGAACCAATCTCAAGTGCGGTTTGTCGAAGTTGGCAATCATCACGCACGCGTACCGGGGAGTTTATGCTTAGCCTTCGAGGGAGTTGATGCTGACGAGCTTATCGCGAGCCTGAGCCCGGCCGTATGCCTCTCATCCGGCTCCGCATGCTCATCAGGTCAAATAACCTCGTCCCATGTACTCAAATCCATGAAGATTTCACCCAGCCTTGTCGATAGCATCGTGAGAATATATTGCGGCCGATACAATACACTTTCGGAAATCGAACTAGCCGCAGGCATGATCGCGGAAGCGACTTTTCGCCTCGCCGTTCGCACTGGACGCACCCGCCAGTAGCAAGCTAACTTGTCGTCATGAGGGACACGCTCGCCGATTCCAGGGTCAAACTTCAGTTCGCCGGACACGAAACATTTCCGCTCCGCTTGCTGTGGCTGAAAAAGGCTTTCGACGCCGCCCATAATGGCGCGCCAAAAAGAACATTTCAAGAACCATCAGCTATTGCTATGTTTGGGGTCGGGCGGAACATGGCAATCGCTATGCGTCATTGGGCCGTGGCAGCAGAGATTTTGACAGATGTCGGCAGCGTTCTGGAGGCAACCTACATCGGCCGCCTTATCCTAGACACGGAAACCGGGCTGGACCCGTACCCGAAGCGTACGGTGCGGTAGCCAGCGCAAAGGAACTGCGGGCTCCTAAGGATGCCCAAGGTGAGGGACATGCGTTCATGCGCCCAGTAATCCAGAAAGCCGTCGTAAGAGCCGCCTCTCTTCTCGTGACCCGCCGCGTTCTGACATGGGAGCAGGCCCTCGAAAGACTGAGCAAGCTTCCTTGGAAAATCAAAGAGGCGCCATGGAGTGCCGTTTTCAATCCCGCCACAGGGGGAATGATCGGGGGTAAGGAGAACGTAGAGCTTCTGGACGACTTGCTGGAGGTGCACCTCGCCCCCCCAAGCAAGCAAGCTGTCCTCCGCGCACGAAAGCGCTACAAAGATGTTCGAGGAATTCAGTACCCTGTCGCTGAAGCTGAGTTAGTTGCGGCGGTCGACGGGAACGCGCCAGAGGCTCCCAGCTAAGTCCCTCCCCCGCAAGCGGGGGATAACGTCCCCTAAGCCGCCACCTTCCCGCCAACCCCGCTGAACACCGGCACCTCCACCGGCGCCAACGTCGCCCGCCCCCGGATCAGGTCGCTCGCCCGTTCCGCGATCATGATGGTCGGCGCGTTGGTGTTGCCCCCCACCAGCGTCGGCATCACGGACGCATCGATCACCCGCAGCCCCGCGATCCCCTGGACCCGCAGCTGGTCGTCGACCACGGCCATGGCGTCGCCGTGCACGCCCATGCGGCAGGTGCCGACCGGGTGGTAGATGGTTTCGGCCTTGGCGCGGATCCAGGCGTCGATGTCGGCGTCGCTCTGGATGTCGGCGCCCGGCGCGAACTCGCTCTCGCGGTAGGGGTCGAGCGCGGCCTGGGCGGCCACGTCGCGGGCGATGCGCACACCCTCGCGGATCGCGCGGCGGTCTTCCTCGGCGGCCAGGTAGTTGGCGGATATGGTGGGGTCGGCGCTCGGGTCGGCCGAGCGCAGGCCGACCTTGCCGCGGCTTTCGGGGCGCAGCTGACAGACGTGGAGGGTGAAGCCGTCCTTCTCGATCACCGTCTTGCCGTGATCCTGCATGATGGCCAGCACGGTGTGGATCTGCAGGTCGGGGCGGTCGAGGCCTTCGCGCGAGCGCAGGAAGGCGCCGGATTCCAGGAACTGCTGGCGGCCCACGCCCTGGCCGAACAGCATGTAGCTCAAGCCCGTGACCAGCTTCTTCAGCCCCTTGTTATAGCTATAGGCGGTCTGGACGTTCTTGGTCAGCCAGCTCAGCGTCACGTCCAGGTGGTCCTGGAGGTTTTCGCCCACGCCCTTCAGCTCATGCACCGTCTTGATGCCGTGGGCGGCGAGGTCGTCGCCATTGCCGATGCCGGAGAGTTGCAGCACGTGGGGCGATTGCACGGCGCCGGCGCTGAGCAGCACCTCGGCGTCCGCGTGCGCCGTCTTGGCCACGCCGTCGACCACATAGTCCACGCCCGTGGCGCGGCCGTTTTCGATGACGATGCGGCTGGTGCGCGCGCCCGTCTCCACGGTCAGGTTGGGCCGGGCGAGCGCGGGGCGCAGATAGGCGGCCGCGGCGCTCCAGCGCTGGCCGTCCTTGATGGTCATCTGATAGGGGCCGAAGCCTTCCTGCTGGAAGCCGTTGAAATCCTGGGTGGTCAGGTAGCCGGCCTGGGCGCCGGCCTTGATCACGCTGCCGTAGATGGGGTTCTTCGAGCTGGCCTTGGAGACGTGCAGCGGCCCGTCGGCGCCGTGATAGGCGTCGCCGCCGCCCTCCAGGCTTTCGGAGCGTTTGAAATAGGGCAGCGCCTCGGCATAGGACCAGCCGGTGAGGCCCATCTGGCGCCACTGGTCATAGTCGCTGGCGTGGCCGCGGATATAGATCATGCCGTTGATCGACGACGAGCCGCCCAGGCCCTTGCCGCGCGGCCACCACAGCTTGCGGTCGTTCAGGTGGGGCTCGGCTTCGGTCCAGAAGCCCCAATTGTAGTCGCCCTTGGCCTTGATCAGCTCGCCCACACCGGCCGGCATCTTGACCAGGATGGAGTTGTCCTTGGGGCCGGCCTCCAGCAGCAGCACCTTGGCATTGGCGTCTTCCGTCAGCCGCGCCGCCAGCACGCAGCCGGCCGAGCCCGCGCCGATGATGATGTAGTCGTAGCGGTCCGACATGGCGGCGTTTCCCGGTAGGTTATCGTTGTTAAGCCGAAGATGACGCGGGCGTCAGTTTGGCGCAAGGGTTTAAGGCTAAGCGCCTTCCCTTCTCCGACCCCACCCAAAATCCGCTCATCCCGACGAAAGTCGGGACCCATAGTGACTCGCAGGATTGGTCTCGAACGGGGGAGAAAGGCATGTGCGGTAGGCTGCTCCGCACTCATCCGTGACCCGCCCTATGGATCCCGACTTTCGTCGGGATGAGCGGGTATTTTGGGGGTTGCCGCTACCGCTCCCGCCCCATGCCCTTCAACACCTCGGCCGGATCGAACCCGCGCTCGCGCACCCGGTCCTCCCACCGCTCCAGCGCATCCCAATAGTAGTCGAAGATGCAGGGGCAGCAGCCCCGATGGCAGCACTCCTGATCGTCCGGCTTGTTGGGAGGCGTGGAAAGCCCGAGGGGCGGCGGCGTACTCACGAAGCCTTAGCGCCCCTTCCACTCCGGCGCGCGCTTCTGGGCGAACGCCATCGGGCCTTCCTTGAAGTCCTCGGAGGTGAACAGCGCCGCGATGGCCGGATACTTCCCCTGCCCCCGGATGGCCGCCTCCAGCGTCGGCTCGTCCAGCCCGCGCAGCACCGCCTGCTTGGAGGCGCGGATGCTCATCGGCGAACACTCCCCGATCAGCCCGGCCCACTTCTTCGCCGTGGCCAGCAGCTCGGCCGCCGGGACCACCTCGTTGACGAAGCCGAGTTCCTTGCCCTCCGCCGCCGAGACGCGGCGCGCGGTCAGGATCATGCCCATGGCCCGCTTCAGCCCGATCTGGCGCGGCAGCCGGTGCAGGCCGCCGGCCAGCGCGGCCAGGCCCACCTTCGGCTCCGGCAGGGCGAAGATCGCCCCGTCCGCCGCGATGATCAGGTCGCAGGCCAGCGCGATCTCAAAGCCCCCGCCCATGGCCACCCCGTTCACGGCGGCGATGAGGGGTTTGTCCAGGTCGAACCGGCTGGTCAGCCCGGCGAAGCCCGACGGCGGGCTGCCCATCTTGCCGCCGCTCGCCTGGTGCTTCAGGTCATTGCCGGCGCTGAAGGCGCGTTCGCCCGCGCCGGTGACGATGCCGACCCACTGCTCCGGGTCGGCGGCGAATTCGTTGAACGCCTGGTCCAGCTCGAAGTGCATCGGCGAATGCAGCGCATTCATCACCTCCGGCCGGTTCAGGGTGAAGACGGTGACGGGCCCGTCCCGCTCAACCGTGATGAATTCATACTGGGACATGATACCCATTTCCCCCTTGTTGCTGCGCCACGTCCGCCTCGGGCTTGAGGGGAAATGGGTTTCGTGTCCCATCCGCGCCCCCTTCCGTCACGTCCGTCAATCAACCGATCTGCCTGAGCTCCCGCTCATAACGCTTCCAATTCTCCACGTAGTGCAGCGCCGAGCCCTTCAGCACCATCACCTGCTGGTCGGTGACCTCCTTCACCACCTTGCCCGGCGCGCCCATCACTAGGCTGTTATCCGGAATATCCTTGCCCTCGGTGATCAGGCAGTTGGCCCCGATTAGGCAGTTCTTCCCGATGCGCGCGCCGTTCAGGATCACCGAGCCGATGCCGATCAAGGTGTTGTCGCCGATCGTGCAGCCGTGAAGCATCACCATGTGACCGATGGTCACGTTGGCCCCGATGGTCAGGGGCACGCCATGGTCCGTATGCAGTACAGAACCGTCCTGCACATTGCTGTTTTCGCCCACTTCCATGGGTTCATTGTCTCCGCGCAGCGTCGCCCCCCACCAGACACTGGCGTTCTTCTTCAGGATGACGTTGCCCATCACGCTCGCGCTCGGGGCGATCCAGTATTCGCCTATGGCGGGAAGGGTGGGACTTACCTCGCCCAAACTATAGACACTCATCCGTTCACCCCGTTTTCTTGGAACCGTACGCTTGCTTAACGGTTTCGAAACCACGTTAGATCACATTGATCAGGCGATTCGAGAGCCGTTTCGGATCGCCATCAAGACGGAGCACAGGGTGTCGCGTTTGGCGTCCGGGCGGTTGCCACCGCCTCTTGTCCGCACTGCCGCAGGGCCGCCAGGCCTGCTTCGGCGACGCGCATGCCGTCCCGTCTTCTCCACCCCGTTTACCCCCAAAGGCGCTTCCGTTGCGGATGCGCCTTTTTTCATGCCCCCCAGGAGGCCTGCATGACCAAGCGTGCTCTGAAGCGGATGGTTCGCGAAGGCGGATTTGAAGCCACCCATGCCCCGGACGACGGCAAGATCCGCCGCCTGCACGTCCAGGGCGCGTGGTCTCCGCTCGGTCACCAGGGCGAGGATCGCGAGCAGGGGTATCTCAAAACAATAAAGGCCAAGTCGCCAGGCCAGACCGAGCTGATGGCGGCCATCGACGCCAAGAACCTCGTCATGGCGCTCGGCCCCGCCGGCACCGGCAAGACCTACCTGGCCATCGCCAAGGCCGTCGAAGCCCTCGAAGCGGGGAAGGTGGGCCGCATCGTGCTGTCGCGCCCCGCCGTCGAGGCCGGCGAGTCGATCGGCTACCTGCCCGGCGACATGGAAGACAAGCTCGCGCCCTACCTGCGCCCCCTCTACGACGCGCTGTCCGACCGGCTGTCCATGAAGCGGGTCCGGGCCCTGATCGCCGAGGGCGCCATCGAGATCGCCCCCGTCGGCTACATGCGAGGCCGCACCCTCAACAACGCCTTCGTGGTCATCGACGAAGCCCAGAACTGTACGTTCATGCAACTCAAGATGCTGCTGACCCGCCTCGGCTGGCACTCGACCATGGTGGTCACCGGCGACCCCAACCAGTCCGACCTGCTGCCCGGCGTCTCCGGCCTCGCCGACGTCGCCGACCGTTTCGAGGCGGTGCCCAACATCGCCGTGGTCCGCCTGGCCGAGCAGGACATCGTGCGCCATCCGCTGGTGGCGGAAATGTTGCACGTCCTCTAGTCGTGGACGGCGGCGGGAGCGATCTCGCCGCCGCTTCCATGTTAGGGTGCGCTCGTCGACCCAGGGGAATCGCATGAAGCCGCCGATCAGCAGCAAGCCGGGCCAGCGGGCCGGACGTGGGCCCGCCCCGCAGCCGGACACCTTCGCGCGCCCGACGCCCAAGGTGTCGCGCGCCAAGACGGCCAAGGTGCTCACCGCGGCCGAGAAGGCCGCCTTCCTGGCCTCGCGGCCCGATCTGCAAAAGAAGTAGCCGCGACGGGCGGGGGCTTGAGGCCCGCGCCATTACCTGAGCAAATCCCCGCAGACCAATGATCCCTGGGGGGAATACCGCCTTGTCCGCAACCGAGCCCGTCGCCCTGGGCAAGACCGCCGAGCTGACCCTTCGGGGCCTGATTCTCGGCGCCATCATCACCCTCGTCTTCACGGCGGCCAACGTCTACCTGGGCCTCAAGGTCGGCTCGACCTTCGCCACCTCGATCCCCGCGGCGGTCATCTCCATGGCCATCCTGCGGATGTTCAAGGGCGTCACCATCCAGGAGAACAACATCGTCCAGACGGTGGCCTCGGCCGCCGGGGCGCTGGCGTCGGTGATCTTCGTGCTGCCGGGCCTGATCATGGTCGGCTGGTGGACGGGCTTCCCCTTCTGGATGTGCTTCGGCATCTGCGCCATCGGCGGCACGCTGGGGGTCATGTACTCCATCCCGCTGCGCCGGGCCCTGGTGACCAACTCCGACCTGCCCTACCCTGAAGGCGTGGCCGCGGCGGAAGTGCTGAAGGTCGGCTCCGGCGGCGGCGCGGGCGCGGAAGCGGCGGGCGAAGGCAAGGCGGGTCTCGCCGCCATCGTCGCCGGCTCAGTGGTTTCGGCCATCTTCCCGGCGGTCGTCGGCATGCGCCTCTTCGTGGGCGACGTGGCCAAATACTTCAAGGTGGGCGCCGGGGCGACCGGCTTCGGCGGCTCGCTGTCCATGGCCCTGATCGGCGCGGGCCACCTGATGGGCATCGCCGTGGGCATGGCCCAGCTGGTGGGCGTGATCATCGCCTGGTGCATCCTGGTGCCGATGTTCACCGCCATGCACCCGGCGGCCGGCCCGACCGGCGACTGGGTCCAGGGCGTCTTCCACGGCCAGATCCGCATGATCGGCGCGGGCGCCATCGGCGCGGCCGCGCTGTGGACCCTGTTCAGCCTGATCGGCCCGGTGGTCGGCGGCCTGCGCTCGGCCATGGCCACCCAGGCCAAGGTGAAGGCCGGCGGCGGCGGCGAGGTGCCGCTGACCGACCGCGACCTGCCGATCAGCTGGGTGGCGGGGGTCAGCATCGCCCTGATGATCCCCATCGCCTTCCTGACCTGGAAGTTCCTGGCCGGCGGCCTGCTGGACCACCTGACCGTGCCGCTGGTCCTGCTGACCGTGGTCTATGTCACCGTCGCCGGCTTCATGATTTCGGCGGTATGCGGCTACATGGCCGGCCTGGTGGGCTCGTCCACCAGCCCGGTGTCGGGCCTGGCCATCCTGGGCGTGCTGGGCGCCTCGCTGCTGCTGTCGCTGATCGTCGGCGGCGCGACGGGCGACGTCACCCGCGCCCTGGTCGCATTCGCGCTGTTCATCACCTCGCTGCTGATCGCCGTGGCCGTGGTCGCCAACGACAACCTGCAGGATCTGAAGACCGGCCAGCTGGTCGGCGCCACACCCTGGAAACAGCAGGTCGCGCTGATCATCGGCTCCATCGCCGGTTCCCTGATGATCCCGCCGATCCTCGACCTGCTCAACAAGGCCTATGGCTTCGCCGGCGCGCCCGGCGTCCACGGCATCGCCGCCAATCCCCTGGAGGCGCCGCAGGCCACGCTGATCTCGACGCTGGCCCGGGGCGTGCTGGAGCGCAATCTCGACTGGGGCCTGATCGGCCTGGGCGCCGCCATCGGCATCGCCCTTGTGGTCGTCGACCGCCTGCTTCGCCGCACCAAGCGCTACAGCCTGCCGCCGCTGGCCGTCGGCATGGCCATCTACCTGCCCAGCAGCCTGATCATCCCGACCGTCTGCGGCGCGGTGATCGGCTGGGTCTACAACAAGTGGGTCGGCAAGGGCCGCAACGGCGCCGCCGCCATCCGCCTCGGCGTACTCAGCGCCTCCGGCCTGATCGTCGGCGAGAGCCTGTTCAACGTCCTGCTGGCCGGGCTGATCGTCGGGCGCAACAACCCCTCGCCGCTGGCCTTCCTGGGCGAGGACCCGTTCAAGGGCCTGCCCATCGCGGGCCTGGCCACCTGGGCGGGCTTGATCGGCTTCGTGGTCATGGTGGGCGGCCTCTACATCTGGACCCGCGCGAGAGCGCTGTCGCTGCCCAGCGGCCCCGTGCCGGATCAACCTCACATCGAGACGTTCAGATAGTCGCGGGTCGTCCTCACGCGGTCTTGGCCGGCGACGGGGACCTTTGCCCCCGGATGTCGGCGATGCGCATCCCTCGGCGCCGTCCGTTCGGCTAGAGCGTTGTCCGCTCCGATAGAATCGGAGCGGCGCTCCAGCTATTTGTTTTGTCGCGCTTTTCGACGGCGAACCGGTATCCACTTCGCCGGAAAGCGCTCCAGAACCACGCTGGTGAAGCGCGGGAGGATGTCGGCCACGCTGCCGCCTGAGCCGACCTAGTCGTCCGCCGGCGCCTTGGCGGCATAGGGCGGCACATAGCCGATACGGCAGCTGATCTCCGAGCCGGCGACGCGGCAGCGGTTGACGACCTTGCCGTCGAGGTCGCGCACCTCCACCCGCCAGCGGTCGGGGCCCGCGCGGGTCATGGTCATGAAGCCGAAGCCCACCGACCAGGAGCTGAAGGTGTCGACGAGCGCGCCCGGTGCGGTCATGAAGCCCGGCGGGACGGCGCGCGGCAGGGGCACGGCCTCTTCCTGGGTGCCGGAGAAGCCGGCCACGAACTGGCCGGGGAAGGCGCCGTTGAAGCTGGTCGCTTCCCACAGGTGGACATGGCCGGAGAGGACCAGCTTCACGCCCGACGGGACGAAGGTCGGGCTGAACGGCCCAAATGCCTGTTGCAGCCCTGCGTTGCCGCCGACCACCGAGACCTTGCCGTCCGGCCCGGCATAGGCGCCCAGGTTCAGCAGCGGATGGTGATCGACCAGGATGCTGTAGGGCGCGTGGGCCGCCAGCGCCCGCATGGCGACGAAGTTGTCGCTGTAGTGCTTCAGGCGGATATCGCCCGCCGGCATGACGCCGGCCGGGGCGTTGGACGAATCGAACATGATCAGCTGGGCGCCGCCGCCCAGCGGGACGGCGAAGGGATCGCTGTAGTCGGCGACGGCGTCGTTGGCCGGGTCGTCGCAGGAGCGCGCGGCGGAGAAGGGCGCGACGTCCAGATAGCGCATCCAGCCCTGGCCGCCCCGGCTGCAGGATTCGTGGTTGCCCCGCACCAGGGCCAGGGGCGCGGCGCGCAGCAGGGGTGCGCCAGGTTCGAAGAAGTCGGCCATCCAGGCGTCGCCGCCATAGCCCCAGACGCTGCCCGCGCAGCCGGCATTGTCCGCCGGACAGGCGTTCTCGCGGTAGTGGTAGTCGCCCACATGGACGACGAGCTGGGGTTTCCAGGCGGCGGCCGAGGCGGCGACCCGGGCGAAGGGGTAGGCGTCCTTGCTGTTGCAGGCCTGGAATTCACCGCCGCCGGCCGGGTTTGCCTTCAGCCGGCAGCCGGTGTCGCCGATGACCACGATGCGGGTGATACGGGCGGGCGGCAAAGGCAGCCTGGCGCCCGCGATGCTGGCGCGGCGGACGGAGGCTGGGACTGGCGCCTCGCAGACCGTTTCGGAGAAAACCGAAGGCTTGGTCTCGGGATTGAACACGCTCTTTCGCAGGGGCGAAGTCCTGGCCACGGCGCGGACCGTCATCGGCGCCGGCCGCCCGTCCAGGACGATCGCGGGGCAGTCGGGCGCGGCGGTCAGGGTGCGGGCGAGACGCGCGCCGTCGGGGCCGACGAGCACGTATGAAACCGGCGCGGGCGGGGCGGCATGAGCCAACCCGGGGGCGACGGCGAAGACCGCCAGCACCGCAAACCGCTTGACGATCCTCATGACCCCTCCGGACCGCCCAGGCGGTGGATCACCATAGCGCGGCGCGGGCGCTTGTCCGACGCCACTTCGCCGGGCGGCGGCCTTCATGAGTGCGTGATCGGGCGGCTAAGGGCTGTACCGTCACCATGGCCGGGCATAGCTATTGCGACATCGTCGGACATCGGTGTCGAGAGTCACATCATGCCACCCAGCGGTGCAGCGTCGAATACCGCGTCCCGCCGGGATGTGATGGCCGGCGCGGCCGCCCTCGCGGCGGGGCTCACCGCCGCGGCGGCCTCCACCCCGGCGTCCGCTTCCAGCAAAACCGCGGCGGCCGACGCCGCCCTTTCCGAGAAGGACAGGCCATGCCCTCGATCGCCACCAAGGACGGAACGCATATCTTCTACAAAGACTGGGGCAAGGGCCAGCCGGTCGTCTTCCATCACGGCTGGCCGCTGAGCGCCGACGACTGGGACGCCCAGATGATGTTCTTCCTGTCGAAGGGCTACCGGGTCATCGCCCACGACCGGCGCGGCCACGGCCGCTCCACCCAGACCGACACCGGCAACGACATGGACACCTATGCCGCCGACGTCATCGCGCTGGCCGCCCACCTCGACCTGAAGGACGCCATCCACGTCGGCCACTCCACCGGCGGCGGCGAGGTCGCCCACTATGTGGCGCGCGCCGAAAAGGGCCGGGTGGCCAAGGCCGTGCTGATCAGCGCGGTGCCGCCGATCATGGTCAAGTCCGACAACAACCCCGGCGGCCTGCCCATCGAGGTGTTCGACGGCTTCCGTGCGGCGCTGGCCGCCAACCGCGCCCAGTTCTATCGCGACGTGCCGACCGGCCCCTTCTACGGCTTCAACCGGCCGGGCGCGACCATCTACCCCGGCGTGATCGACAACTGGTGGCGCCAGGGGATGATGGGCGGCGCCAAGGCCCACTACGACTGCATCAAGGCCTTCTCGGAGACCGACTTCACCGACGACCTGAAGGCGATCGACGTCCCGGTCCTGGTGCTGCACGGCGACGACGACCAGATCGTGCCCATCGCCGATGCCGCCCTGCTGTCGATCAAGCTGCTGAAGCACGGGACCCTGAAGGTCCATCCGGGCTTCCCGCACGGCATGTGCACCACCCATGCCGACGTCATCAACGCCGACCTGCTGGCCTTCTTCAAGGCCTGATCCCGAGAGACCCGGGCCGGAGGAACGCCTCCGGCCCGAAGACTCAGATCTGCTCCAGGGCCAGCCCCCGTGTGCGGGGGCCGAAGCCGCCGATGGTGATCGCCACCACGGCCATGGCGCCGGAGATCAGCGCGAACACCCCCAGGCTGCCCGACCGCTCCAGGGTGGCGGCGATCAGGTAGCTGGTGAAGATCGCCGACAGGCGGCTGAAGGAATAGACGAAGCCCACGGCCCGGGCCCGGATCTGGGTGGGGAAGAGCTCGCTCTGATAGGTGTGGTAGGACAGCGACATCAGCGACGTGCCCACCCCGACCAGCCCGCCGATCACCGTATAGAGGGCGAAGTTGGAATGCTGGGTCGCCTGGGACAGCGCCAACCCCGCGCCGGCCGCCAGCAGGGCGCCCGCCACCACCAGCCACTTGCGCTCCACCCGGTCGGCGAAGAGGCCGAAGACCAGAGGCGCGACGGGCGGCACCAGGGCCAGCACCGCGCCATAGGCCAGGGACTTGCTGAGGGTGATCCCTTGCGAGACCAGCAGCGTCGGCAGCCAGTTGCTGAAGCCGTAGTAGCCGATGGTCTGGAAGAGGTGGAAGACGATCATTACCACCGTCCGGCGCCGATAGGGCGGCTGCCACATGGAGATGGCCGCCGTAGGCCCGGCCACCACCCGCGCCGGCGCTTCCACCGGCGGCAGCGGGCCGCCCAGGTCGCGCGCCACCCGGCGCTCGATCAGGCTGATCACCGCCTCGGCCTCGGCCGGCCGGCCGTGCGCCTCCAGCCAGCGGGGCGATTCCGGCAGGGCCCGGCGCACCCACCAGACCAGCACCGCGCCGATGGCCGGCACGAAGGTCACCCAGCGCCAGCCGGCCACACCCCACACCTCGGTCGGGATCAGCCGCCAGGCCAGGATCGCCCCCACCGGCGCGGCCAGGAACTGGATGGAGGTGGCCACCGCGAAGGCGCGGCCGCGGATATTCTTGGGCGTCAGCTCGGCCAGGTAGCAGTCGATGGCCACCAGTTCGAGCCCCACGCCGATGCTGGAGATGAAGCGCCAGATATCGAGGCCGAGCGGCGTCGTCTGCAGCCCCATGATCACCGTGCCGAGCGCATACCAGACCAGGGCGAAGGTGAAGATCGGCCGCCGCCCGAAGCGGTCCGCCACCGAGGCGAAGCCCAGGGTGCCCGCATAGAGGCCGGCAAACGTCACCGCGATGAAGGTGGCCTGGTCGGAGAGGCCCATCAGCCCGGCCGACCCCTTGTGGAAGATGCCCGCATGGAGCAGGCCCAGGCTCAGCGGCCCCGACAGGCCCAGGTCGTAGATCTCGAAGAAGGCCCCGAACGACAGCAGCGCCACCAGCGTCCAGATCGACCGGGTGGCCGGCAGCCGGTCCAGCCGCGCCGCCACGTTCGGCGCGTCCGCGGCGCGGACCAGGGCCTCGCCGCCCGCGTCGGTCTGCAGGCTGGGCGATCCGTCGATGGGGTCGGTCATGCGATCTCTATATCCATCAGCGGGACGAACTGCTGCCCCCCGTGCATGTCGCCGATCAGGCTCGGCAAGGTCGATATCGCCGCCAGGACGGTGTTGGAGGCGACCGGCGCACGGCCGGACTTCGTGCTGCCGGCGCTGATGCTGGGCCGCCGCATCGGCCTGCGCCAGGATCACCGGGCGCTGGTGCGCGTGGCCCGGGTGGTGGGCTGGATCGCGCACGCCATGGAGCAGTACCACGAGCGCGACCTGGTGCGCCCGCACGCCACCTATTCCGGGGAACTGCCGAGCGGCTAGTCCCCCGGATCAGGGTTAGTCGAGGTCTTCGGCCAGGATGGCCATCTCGAACAGGAAGGAGCCGTCTTCGTCTTCGTCCTGGTAGATGACGCCGATGAACTCACCGGCCATCTCGACCTCGGCGCTGTCCTTCTGCTTGGGACGGGCTTTGACGGCCACGTGGGGGTTGCCGAAGGTGCGCTTCAGGTGGGCTTCGAGTTTCTT
Source organism: Caulobacter sp. (assembly GCA_028291055.1). Classification (GTDB taxonomy): domain Bacteria; phylum Pseudomonadota; class Alphaproteobacteria; order Caulobacterales; family Caulobacteraceae; genus Caulobacter. Next base: position 3,974 of record JAQGIP010000090.1, on the reverse strand, counting down.
GCAGTCGCTGTCGTCCACGGGGGCGCTCCGAGCAGGTATTAGAGTTGGCGCGCATACCTAGCGGCCTATGCGCACCGTTCAAGTCACGAAAGCCGTGCGGCGGCCGATGGGCGGCTAGATCTGGTAGTCGTAGATCTCGTCGGCCAGGGTGTGGTCCATGCTGCGGGCCGGTTCTTCGCAGGTCGGGCAGTTGACCAGGCGGGCCGGAACGCCGGCCGCCGTGCAGCCGGCCGGAACGTCGCGCAGCACCACAGAGCCGGACGCCACCTTGGCGTAGTCGCCGATGTGGATGTTGCCCAGCACCTTGGCGCCGGCGCCCAGCAGGACGCCCTTGCCGATCTTGGGGTGGCGGTCGCCGCGTTCGGCGCCGGTGCCGCCCAGGGTGACGCCATGCAGCATGGAGACGTCGTCGGCCACGCTGGCCGTCTCGCCGATCACCACGCCGGTGCCGTGGTCGATGAAGATGCCCGAGCCCATGCGCGCGGCCGGGTGGATGTCGACCTGGAAGTTTTCGCTGATCCGGCTCTGGAGATAGAGGGCCAGGGTCTCGCGGCTGTGGCTCCACATCCAGTGGGCGACGCGATGGGTCTGCAGCGCCAGGAAGCCCTTGAAGAACAGGAAGGGCTGGACATAGCCCTTGCAGGCGGGGTCGCGTTCGAACACCGCCTTCAGATCGGCCTCGGCCGCCGCGATCAGGCTGGGGTCGGCTTCATAGGCCTCGTCGGCGAATTCCCGCGCGCTCATGGCCCGCAGCTCCTGGTCGCCGATCTTGCGCGCGATCTGGTAGCTGAGCGCGTCGCCCAGCCGGTCGTGCGACAGGATCACGGCGTTGAGCAGCGAGGCCAGCGCCGGCTCGGCGGCGGCGGCGCGTTCGGCCTCGTGGCGCAATGCGGCCCAGACCGGCGGCGCGCCGAGCGCGGACACCACTTCCAGCGGCTTGCCCATGAACTTCTCCCGTCTCATGCCGGCGATCCTAGCATAAGACGCGCTAGACCGCCCGGCAGTTCACCCTGCACCGCCATATGGTGAAGCCTCAGCAGGCTCGCCACTGTCAGCGCGTCTTCAATATAGCCGTCCACCGCCGCCTGCAGCGCTTCAGGGAAGGCAACGCGGGCGACCGCGATATCCTCAGTATCGTCGGGATCGGTTTGCGATTGGGTAAAGTCCATGGCCAGAAAGGCGAAGGCGCGCTCATCGGTGACGGAGTTGGACAGCTGCATGGTCAGGATCTGGCGCCAGTCGGCCGCCACCAACCCGGTCTCTTCCTTCAGCTCCCGCCTGGCGCTCTCCAGCGGATCGACGTCCAGCCTGCCGCCGCCCTCGGGCACTTCCCAGCTGTAGCCCAGGGGAAAACGGTTCTGGCCGACCAGGGTGATGGTCGCGTCCTCGTGCAGCGGCACGACCGCGATGCCGAAGTTCTTCTGGTGGACCAGGCCGTAGAGGGCCGGCGCGCCGGTGGGGGCGACGGCGTCGAACTCCTGCACCGACAGCCACGGATTGTCATAGACCAGCCGGCCAGGACCCCGGGTCCAGGGCGTTCCATGGGGCTTCAGCCAGTCGGGTTTTTTCGCCATCCGCCATCGCCGCTGTTGTGGCCGCCCGATGCCGGGCCTAGATCAGAGGTCAGGCTTTAACGGGGACCAGCCAGTTGCGCGACAGTGTCTTGCGCTTTGCCGGACGGGACGACCTAAGCGGCGGCGGCTTGGCGCTGCTGGCCCTACTGCTCATGATCCTGGCCTCGCCCGCGCCGGCCATGGCGGCGGAGCGTTCGCTGGGCAAGGCGGAGGTGATGAAGATGGCGGGCGAGCACGTCATCCTGTGCGAAGGCTGGCGCGACGTCGACGAGAGCTGCCAGAGCGTGCTGTTCCTCGACACCCAGGACGGCCAGACCCTGACCGAGACCGACCGGCTGCAGATCGCCGACGAGCCCGACGTGGCGGTGGCCATCCGCAACCCGGTGACGCTGGAGGGCGGCGCGGTCTGCGCGACCGTCGATTTCGGCCCCCAGCACACGGTCATGCTGATGGACGGCGAACCGTCCGACAATGAACTCGCCGGCCATTTTCTGGACGCCTTGAAGGTGTCCCTGGCGGCCTATGACGGCCGCCGCGCCTGCGAGAGCTTCCGCCGGGACGACGCCACGGGCGTCATCAAGTCGACTACCACCATCGACGGCGGCGCGGCGCCGGAGCTGGATTCGATCTATCGCCGCCTGCCCGCGGGCGCCCGTGTGCGGCTGCGCCCGCTGCTCGAGAGCGACAGCAGCGAGCAATCCATATGACGGGGCCCATGACGGGCGCCGACTCCCGACCTTCCAAGCCTCACCCTTCGCGAAAGCAGAGCCCCCCGTGAGCCTCCTTCCCCTGCCCTCCCATATGGGCGACGCCCTGCCCATCCAACCGTTCGCCGACGTGCTGACCTTCCTGGCCTTGAGACGCTCGGCCTCGGCGGTGACGCTGACGGGCCCGGGGCCGAGCGATATCGAGGTGGCCGACCTGCTGCGGGTCGCGGCGCGGGCGCCCGATCACGGCAAGCTGACCCCGTGGCGCTTCATCCTGCTGCCGACCGAGGCCAAGGCGGCCTTCGCCGGTAAGCTGCAGGCGCTGGCGGAGAGCCGTGGCGATGCGAAGGCGGCGGCCAAGCTGGTCAAGCTGAAGACCCCGCCCTGGGGCGTGGCGGTGATCTCCTCGCCGATCCAGAGCGACATCCCGGAGTGGGAGCAGATCCTGTCGGCCGGGGTGGTCTGCACCAACCTGCTCTATGCGGCCGGCGCCATGGGGTACGGCGCCAACTGGATCACCGACTGGTATGCCTATGACGCCGAGGCCACCGCCATCCTGGGCCTCAAGGCCGGCGAGAAGGTCGCGGGCTTCGTGTTCGTGGGCGCCACCGCCGAACCGCCCCTGGAACGGGTGCGGCCGGATGTGAGCACGCTGACCACGACCTGGGGCGGCTAACCCCGTCCTCGGTAGGTCGCCACGCCCTGGTCGGGCAGCCACAGGCCTTCCGGCGCCTTGCCGCTCTGCCAGAAGACGTCGATGGGGATGCCGCCGCGCGGGTACCAATAGCCGCCGATGCGCAGCCATTGGGGCTTGATGGCGTCGACGATCTTCTTGCCCACGGCCACGGTGCAATCCTCGTGGAAGGCGCCGTGGTTGCGGAAGGAGGCCAGGTAGAGCTTCAGCGACTTGGATTCCACCAGCCGCTCGGCCGGCACATAGTCGATGACCAGGTGGGCGAAGTCGGGCTGGCCGGTCACCGGACAGAGCGAGGTGAATTCGGGCGCGGTGAAGCGGACCAGATAGGTCTCGCCGGCTTGCGGGTTGGGCACATGCTCCAGTACCGCCGCCTCGGGGCTGGCCGGGGTTTCGGAGAGCTTGCCCAGCTGGGTCAGGGTGGTCTGCGTCATGCGGGCGATTTAGACCGCCAGGGCGGTGGGGACAACAGAGCGGCGCTGGGCTAAACCGCGTCAAAACAACCATTGGGGAGAAGCGCGCCATGTCAGCTACCGATTTCGCCGGGTTCACGGTGGTGGTCACGGGCGCCTCGACGGGCCTGGGCCGGGCCATCGCGGTGGAGACCGCCTCGCGCGGCGCGGCCCTGGTGGTGGTCAACTATGCGAGCAGCGCCGAGGAGGCCAAGGAGACTGCGCGGCTGGTGGAGGCGCAGGGCGCCAAGGCCGTGCTGGTCCAGGGTGACGTCGGCGAGGACGCCGATTGCCGCAAGATCGCGCAGGCCGCCGCCGGCTCGGGCCGTATCGACGCCCTGTTCAACAATGCCGGCATGACCAAGTTCGCCCCCAACCACGCCGACCTGGACGCGGTGTCGGCGGACGATTTCATGAACCTCTATCGGGTCAATGTGATCGGCGCCTACCAGATGGTGCGCGCCTGCCGCACGCTGCTGGAGGCCGCGCCCCAGCCGGGCGCCGTGGTGATGACCTCGTCGATCGCGGCCGTCACCGGCATCGGCTC
>JAQGIP010000063.1 GCA_028291055.1 Caulobacter sp. | reverse complement strand
TGGCGACCAGCCAGCCGCCGGCGACCACCGGGCCCACGCCCGGAATGGCCAGCAGGCCGAGGCCCGCCAGCAGGCCGCCCGCGCCGCCGACCACCGCGCCGGCGCCCGCGCCCTTGCCGGCGCCTTCCGCGGTGTCGTCGCGGCCATCGCCGTCGCGGTCATGGCCGGAGAAGCTGCGGGGCTCGCCGGCGGCGCGCTCGCCGCCGTGGGCCACGATGCTGATGGCGTCGTTGGATATGCCCAGGGCTTCCAGCTCCTGGACGGCGGTCTCGGCCTGGGCGCGGGTGTCGAACAGGCGGGTGATGGTTTGGGTCATGGGAGACATCCTTGTGATGGGGCTGACGGCGTTCAAACTTCCGTCGGGGAATCCGGTTCCGGAAACCGGCGTGAATATCAACGGCTAAGCTACTGATTTCACGGTGAAGTTTGGGGCAGGAGTGGCCGGTCTGCGCTCCCCCTGCCGGATCGCGCCGGGCCCCTACTTCGCGTGGTGGTCGCCGCGATCGCCCTGGCCGGGCTTGGCGTCGTGCTTGGCCTTGTGGCGGGCGTCGGCGGAGAGGGATCTGCCTTCGTCGACCTCGGTCTTGAACTGGCCCTTCTCGTCGCGGCGGACGTAGCGCTTGTCGCCGTTGGGGGAGATTTCTTCGCGCTTGGACATGGGGTGGCTCCGGTAGGTTGATGCAGGGAGGAATCCACGAATCACGGGTTTGGTTCCCGCCCCCGCGCCAAGGTTTTCAAGGGCTTGCGGCCAGCTTCTAGTCCAGCTTGCCGCTGCCCGGTTCGGCCCTCTTGCGGTGCTGTTCGGCCAGCACGCCCGCGAGGGGAGACGGATACCGGCCGGCGATCAGCGGGGACGCAGCACCACCTTGGCGACCTCGTCCTGCTTGTCCTTGAACATCTTGTAGCCCTCGGCCGCCTGTTCGAGCGGCAGGCGGCGTGACTTTGGATGTGTCGAGTTGCTTTGCCCGGCTCAGGCTGGGGACGGCTCGCCGTTCGATCCGACCTCCATCATCAGCGCCTCTTCGGCCGCCGACAGCATCAGGTGGATGGTGCAGCGGACTCCCTCGGCGGCATAGGCGACGTCCGCGTGGCCGGCGTCCTCGCCGAAGCTGCGCGCGATCAGCCGCGAGCCGAAGCCCCGCCGGACCGGGGCGACGACGGGCGGGCCGTCCCGTTCGGCCCACAGGAAGGTGAGGTGGCGGCCGCCCAGCGCGTCGAGGTGAAGGTTCCAGGAGATCTCCACCGACCCCGCGGGCGTCGACAGGGCGCCGTATTTGACCGCGTTGGTGGCGAGCTCATGCAGGATCAGCGACATCGAGACCGCCTGCTGCGGGCTGAGCCGCACTTGCGCCCCGTCCGTCGCGAAGCGCCGCGCGCCGGCCTGTTGATAGGGGGCCAGCGCGCGCTCGATGATGGCGAGGAGATCGGCGCCGGCCCAGTTCTGCTGGACCAGGACCTTGTGGGCCTCCGACAGGGCCATCAGGCGCGAGGTCAGGTTCTCGCGCACCGAGCCGTCGACGTCGCTGGCGCGCAGGGTCTGTTCGACCAGCGACTGGACCGTCACCAGGGTGTTGTTGATGCGGTGGTTCAGTTCGTTCAGCAGCAGGATGCGCCGCTCGTCGGCCATCCGGCTGGGCGTCTCGTCGCGCACGACCTTGATCAGGCCCTCCGCCGCGCCGTCCCTGAAGGCGGTGGTCACGCCGTTGGCCCAGAACCGCTCGCCGTTCTTGCGCAGGTGCCAGCGTGTGTCCTCCGCGCGGCCCTCGCGCCAGGCCCGCTCCACCTCTGTCCGGGGCTGGCCGGTCGAGCGGTCGGAGTCGGTGAACAGCACCGCGAAATCGAGCCCCAGGGCCTCTTCGGCGCTGTAGCCCAGGATCCGCTCGGCGCCCTTGCCCCAGCTGGTGATCCGCCCGTCCCGGTCGAGGGCGAAGATGGCGTAGTCGCGGGCGTGTTCGACGATGAGTTCGGCCACGCGCCCGGTGGTCAGGATGGGAGGCGAATCGGAGAATCTGTGTTCCATCGAGGCTCAACGCACGTTCGCCAATATGGTGGCGCTCATGGGGCAAGTGACGCCCTCGCGACTGCTGATTGCGCGTAGGCCTCTACAGAAGGGGCGCGCCGGGGATGTGGCGAGTGGCCGACAAATAGAGATTAGAATTGGGGTTTGGGCCGCCACGTCTTGGCATTGTGACGTTTTCGGCAACCCCTGAGCGGCTGGAGAATTGAATCGCCACAGGAGGACGCCATGCTGGAGAAGCTCCCCAAGGCCGTCGGCCATGCCCTCGAGGACGTGCGGGCGGGCATCACCAAGATCCTCTACCAGGAAGAGGCGTCCCAGGCGGCGCCGGAGATCATCTCGCTGCGAAGCCCGGCCTTCGTGGACGGCGGGATCATTCCCGTGCGCTACACCGCCGACGGGTCGGGCCTGTCGCCGCCGCTGTCGTGGCGCGGCGCGCCGGGCCGCGCGGCCAGCCTGGTGATCGTGGTCGAGGACGCCGACAGCCCGACCCTCAATCCCCTGGTCCATGCCATCGTGCATGACCTGCCGGCCGTGGACGGCGGGCTGGAGGAGGGGGCGCTGCCCAGCGGCCAGGGGGGCGAGGCGGACCCGGCCATGGGCCGCAACAGCTTCTTCAAGACCGGCTGGCTGGCCCCCGATCCGCCGCCGGGCCACGGGGCGCACCGCTATGTGTTCCAGATCTTCGCGCTGGACTACCGGCTGGACCTGGACAAGCCGCCGGGACGCGGCGTGCTGGCCCAGCTGATGCGCGGCCATGTGGTCGGGCGCGGCAAGCTGACGGGGCTCTATGCGCGGGGCTGACTCTTTGCCTCCCCTTCAGGCGCTCGGGTCTGCACACATCTCTGAGCGCCCCGTTCCCCCCACAGTCCGCTCGTCCCCGCGAAGGCGGGGATCCAAGCTGACTCCCCGGATGAGCATTGGTTCGATGGGCGGCCGCGCACGCCATCGCAGGAACGCGCGCATTCTGACAAGCCGCTTGGATCCCCGCCTTCGCGGGGACGAGCGGTATTTTGGTGGCACACGGCAAGGGCGCACTCGTGTGCATCCCTTAGCCCTCAGTGGAGGGAAAGAGGCTCGCGCCTAGCCTCGGCGGCGCATGTAGCTCGTGCTGGGCGCGGCCAGGGCGCCCACCAGGATGACGCCGAGCACGAAGCCCGCCGCGCCGGCGATGGCCAGGGCCGGATAGGGGCGTTCGCGCACGAAGGGGGCGACCTGGTCGTTGGCCTTGCGGGCCTGGTCGGCGGCCTGGCTGTAGAGGCCCTGGGCGCGTTCGGTGATCTTGCCGATGGTGTGGGTGGCGTGGTCGGAGACCTTGGCCACCGCGTCGCGCACATGGGCGGCCACGTCCTGGACCTTGCCGGTGGTCTTCTGGACCGCGCCGTCAATCTCGCGTTCGGCGCCGTCGGCCTGCAGCTCGGCGCCCTTGTCGGCAACCGACTTCAAAGCGCGGCCGGCCGCGCGCTCGACCTTACCGGCGGCCTGGGCGGCGCCGCCGTTGATTTCGTTGCTGTTGGCCATGATGTCGATCTCCCTGGAGGCTAGGCGCGCGTCTGCGCTCCCCGGACATCGGGACAATACGTCCGGCGGCTAGGACAGTTCCACCCAGACCGGCGCGTGATCGCTGGTTTTTTCCCACGCGCGGGGGGCTTTATCGACCTCGGCGCTCTTGAGGCGTTTGGCGGCGGCGGGATTGAGCAGCAGGTGGTCGATGCGCAGGCCGGCGTCCCTATTGAAGGCGTTCCTTAAATACTTCCAGAAGGTGTAGATGGGCTGGTCCGGATGGGTGTCGCGCAGGGCGTCCATCCAGCCGGAGGCGACCAGGGCGCGGTAGGCGTCGCGCACGTCGGTGTGGAACAGCGCGTCCTCGCGCCAGCGTTCGGGCACATAGACGTCGATGTCCTCGGGGATGATGTTGTAGTCGCCGGCCAGGACCACGGGCTCGTCCAGGGGCTGGAGGCGGGCGGCGTGGGCGGCGAAACTGGCGAGCCATCTGAGCTTGTAGTCGTATTTCGGGCCGGGGCGGGGGTTGCCGTTGGGGGCGTAGAGGCAGCCGACCAGCACGCCGCCGACGGCGGCTTCGAGGTAGCGGCTCTGCACGTCGCCGAACGGATCGAGCGCCTCGCCCGGCAGGCCGCGCCGGGTCTCGATCGGCTCACAACCGCGCGCCAGGATGGCGACCCCGTTCCAGGCCTTCTGGCCCAGCCAGATGGCGCCATATCCGGCCTTCTCAAGGGCTTGGGCGGGAAACTTCTCCTGCGGCGCCTTCAGCTCCTGGAGGCAGACCACGTCGGGCGCGGCCTCCTCCAGCCAGCGCAGCAGGACGGGCAGGCGGCCGTTGACGCCGTTGACGTTGTAGGTTGCTAGTTTCATCCGGCCTCGCCATCGGCTTCGCGCAGGCGGTTGTGGATGGCAGTGGCGGCTATGGCGGCCTCGCCCTCCGCCGTGCTGATCTGGTTCAGGCCCCGCACCATGTCGCCGGCGGCGTAGAGGCCGGGCACGGTGGTCTGCTGGTGGGGCCCGACCACCAGGCGGCCGTCTTCGCCCAGCGTGGCGCCCGCCTCCACGGCCAGCGTGCAGCGCGGGGTGACGCCGAGGGCCGAATAGACGGCGTCGAAGCGGCTGGGCTCGCCGCCGTCGAAGACCAGGGCGTCGATGCGGCGGTTGTCGAGGACCACGGAGGTGATCGGCGTCTCGATGACGGCGATGCCGGCGCGCTCCAGCCTGGCGCGTTCTTCGGCGGGCAGGTCGTGCGGCGGGCCCACATGCACCAGGGTCACGCGCGGGGTGTAGGTGGTCAGGAACAGGGCCTCGCGCGCGCCGCCGGTGTCGCGCCCGATGACGGCCACCGCCTGGCCCTCGACCTCATAGCCGTCGCAGATCGGGCAGATGCGCACCAGGCTCTCGCGGATGGCGGTCTCCACGCCGGGCAGGTCCGGCGCGTTGTCGAGCACGCCCATGGCCATCAGCACGGCGCGGGCGGTGATGCTGCGGCCGTCCTCCAGGGTGGCGGTGAACAGGCCGTCCGCGAGGGCCAGGGCCTCGACGCGGCCCGCCTCGATGCGCGCGCCATAACGCTGCGCCTGGGCGGTCATACGCTCGAGCAGCTCGGACCCGGCAATGCCGTCGGGAAAGCCCGGGTGGTTGCGGCTGAGCGGGATCCAGCCCGCCCGGCTCTCGCCGTCGTGGACGACCAGGAAGCGGCGTTTGAAGCGGGCCAGGTAGATGGCCGCGGTCAGGCCGCCGGGGCCGGCGCCGATGACGAGGGCGTCCAGGGGGGCGTCGGGGGGCGCGTCGAGCGGTTCGGACGCGCTCACCGCTTGTCGCCCCTGCGGGCATCGATGGCCTTGAGGATCTTGTCGGGGTCGGCGGGGGTCTGCATCGCGTCGGACTGCGGGTCGGCGCGGTCGGCCAGGCCGGGCGCATCGCGGCGCAGTTCCTCCAGCAGGCTGATGATCTTGGCGCTGCGCTGGTCGGCCAGCAGGCCCAGCTCCAGGGTCAGCTGGTCGCGGCGTTCGGACAGTTCGTCTTCGCGGCGCTGGGTGGACAGGATCAGCACGGCCACCATCAGCGACAGGAGGGTGGCGGACAGCTCGAGCCAGCCGAACACGGCGGAGGTGACGCCGCCGCCGTGCAGCAGGGCGATGGCGGCCCAGGCGGCGACGGCCACAACCAACAGGATGCCGAAGATGGGCCGGCCGATCAGGCTGGTGGCGCGGTCGGCGGCGCGTTGCAGGCCCGAGGCGGCGGCATAGTGTTCGCGGTGGACGCGGGCCACGTCTTCCACCGTGCGGGCCTCGTGCTCGGCCATGCCGTCCGGTTGCGGGGCGGCCACGGGGGATCAGGCCTTGACGGGGGTCTTGCGGCGGGGGGCGGGCTTGGCTCCGGTCTTGGTCGCGCCCTTGTCGGTGCGTGACTTGCGCTCGGCCTCGGCCCGCTTCAGCAGCCGGTCGCTGGTCTCGGCGGCCTTGGTGCATTTGGCGTGCAGCCTGCTGAGCTCGGTGTCGGTCAGGGTCTCGATGCCCATGAACTCATCCTCGGCGTCGGAGGCGCGGATCAGTTCGTCGAGCTTGGTCTGCAGGGCGGCGCCGTCGCGGTTCTGGGTGTTCTGGATCAGGAACACCATCAGGAAGGTGATGATGGTGGTGCCGGTGTTGATGACCAGCTGCCAGGTCTCGGAGAACTTGAACAATGGCCCGCTCAGGGCCCAGACCAGCACCATGGCCACGCACAGCAGGAAGGCGATCGGGCTGCCGGTGGCCTTGGCCGTGGCATTGGCGAATTTGGCGAAGAGCTTTTCCATCGCCGGGCAAACGCGGCTGTGGGGCGGGCGTTCCGGGCCTCTCTCTCCCTCCCTCTTTATGGGGAGGGTGACGAGGCGAAGCCGAGGCGGGTGGGCGGGCGCCCGCTAACTTGGATAGGTCGATGCTGACTCTTGGGCCCGTGCTTCACGCGCGCCGCTCAACGGGCGCCCGCCCACCCGGTCTTCGCTGCGCTGCGACACCCTCCCCCAATCGGGGGAGGGAAAGAGAGGGCGCCGTTCACGGCTCGAACGTCAGCCTGACCTCTCCCTGGGCGGGGAGCGTCGCCTCCAGCATGCCGTCGATCTTGCGCAGCCGCAGGGCCTTGCCGTCGACGCTGGCCTTGACGGCGGGCAGGGCGCCGCCGCGCGGGGGGATCAGGCGCATGCGGCAGGTGAAGCCGCGCGCGCCGTCGGGGCGGAAGGTCACCACGCCCGGTTCACCCTCGTCGACATCGTTCAGCGGGTAGTCGCAAAACAGCTGGAAGGGCGCTCGGCCGAGCCGGTGGAAGGAGCGCATGGCGAAGACGAACGCCGCCCCGCATCCATAGACCTCCTGGCCCACCTGGCCCACGGGCTGGCCGTCGGCGTAGAGGTCTTCCACGGGGATGGAGATGTTGCGGTCGATCTCGCCGTTGCGGATCTTGGTGGCCAGGATGTCGGCGGGCAGGGCGTCCGGATAGAAGCCCCAGGCGCGGCTCAGCGCATAGCGGCCGTATTCACAGATCAGCAGGCGCAGCGGCTCGGGCGCGGCGTCGCCGGCCAGGTGCAGATAGTCGCGGAAGGCGTCGAAGCTTTCGAAGCATTCGTAGATGGCCATGTAGGGGCCGTCGTGCAGGCAGGTGGCGCCCAGGAAGGTCTGGTAGTGGGCGGCCCGCTCGATGTCGGATTCCCAGAAGATGGTGTTGTGGAAGAAGCCGGCGAACAGCACGTAGCTTTCGCCCAGGAAGACCTCCTCGCCCGTGAGCTGATGGAGCTTCAGGCAGGCCATGGCGCCCCAGGCCGTCAGGTTGGTCTGGTAGAGGAGGTCGAAGCGCATGCCCTTCATGGCCTGCACGGCCTTCTTCGCCTCGGCGAGATAGCGCGCCTCGCCGCCGCTGAGCTCGTAGGCCTGCAGCATCACATAGGCATAGAGGCCGCCCACGTCGGACTGGCCCGGCATGCCCGGGCCGCGGGTGGCGGTGTTGACCTCCAGGGTCTCGACGTTGAACAGGACGGGCCAGTCGTATTTGAAGTGGCGCGCCACCTTGATGGCGTAGTCGAGGGAGCCGAAGAACAACTGCTTGGCCTCCTCGTCGCCCTGGTCGGCATAGCGGCCGAGGTTGGCCAGAGGGTGGTAGAGGTACCAGCTGTCGACCTCGTTCTTGTCCTTGTCCTTGGCCACGTCGGGCAGGTAGCGGCGGATGGTCCCCAGTTCCGGATCGAAGAATTTGGGCACGCCGGCGCGCAGCGCGCGCTCGGTTTGCAGCGGCTTGCCGCGCCAGCGGGCGTAGTCGGCCAGGGGCAGGGCCACGGCCAGCTGGACCATGCTGTCGGGATTTTCGGCGTTCACATAGGGGCGGATGTAGGTGTGGCCATAGTGGCGCCCGGTGATCTTGGGCGAACGCTCCAGCGCCAGCAGGGTGCGCCGCGCGCGCCCGCGCCAGTCGCGGAAGACGGTCGCGGGCCGCTCGACCTGGCGGTAGATGTCGGCCAGCAGGGTCAGGAAGGTCAGCGCCGAGGCGCGCTCGTCGGCGGGCGGGGCGCCGTCCAGCGCGATCAGGGCGTCGCTGATGGTCACCGCGCGGCCGGCCGGCAACAGGCCGCGGGGCGCATCCTCGGCCGTGCCGGAGGTGGGCGGCTGGTAGCCCAGTTCGGGCACGACGCCGCCGACCACGCCATCGGGCTTGGTCTTGGTCAGCCGGAAATAGTCGTTCAGCGCGCTGAAGTTCTGGAAATAGAGGACCGAGGACGCCACCGGCGCCTTCAAGGCCAGGAACAGCACCCCCGCGTTCAGCCCCCGCTGGGCGGCCAGCACCTCGGCGTCGGCCCCGGCCGGGTCGCCGTGGGCGTCGAGCGGATAGAGGTCGCGCGGCCAGTAGGGGATGGACAGGTCGTCGTCAGGGGTGAGCCGGGTGATGCAGCGCCACAGCGGCCGGTCGGGATCGGGCGCGATCAGGTCGACCTGGAAGAGGCCCATGGGCGAGCGGGTCTTGAAGGTCAGGCCGTCGGGACGGGGTTCCACCGTGGGGATGCACAGGCCCTGGCCCGGCGTCCAGGCGGTGCGCAGCGCCAGGCCGGTGTCCTCGCGGCCGTCGCTCCAGCGCGCGACGATCCACAGGGCGTCGCGGCCCAGCCGGGCCTCCAGCCTGACCGGCCCGGCCATGGTGCGCGCCACGGGCGGGCCGCGATCGGCCATGTCGATCCCGAGCGCCAGGTTTTCGGGTGTGATGCGGCTGGCCGTGTCGCGTCTGCTCATGTCCGATCTCCCTCTCTGCCAGGCTGTGCGGCGGTTTCCCAAACGCACGATCCGGGGGCGGGTTTCAGAGGGCCGGGATTAAGCCGCCGAGAGGGTCGAATTTCGACATAAGATGTGTCGAAACAGCGGGTTTCCAGCCGCCCGCAACAAATCTCGCCATCAGTGCGTTGCTAGCGCTGCTATGTCGGCTTCCGGACGGACAGGGTCGGGGACTGGTGGTTTCCTATTCGAGACCGCCGTCTGGACAACGGCGCCGACTAGAACTCGGGAGCGTGAGGATGAGCTACTTCTGCTACATCTATTCACCGCGCTCGGAGGTGCCTCACATGGAGGTCCTCAAGAGCCGGACCTTGGACGAGGCCAGACGGCATTCGGGACGGCTGCTGGCCGAACACGTCAATGCGTTTCGGGCGGAGCTGTTCGACGACGACCGGCAGGTGGCGGTGATCTCGCCGGACGACGACGCCGCGCCGGACGACGCCGCGCCGGAGTATGAGGCGCGGGTCTAGGGCGGTCTCCTTGCCTCCCTCCCGACCCCCATGAAGAGGCAGGGAAGGAGAGGCGCTTACGGCCCGCCGCCCCAGCTCAGGTAGAAGTACCAGGCGATCAGCAGGACCAGGCGCGGCGTGGTGGCGCCGCGCGTCAGGGCGGCCAGCGTGATGGCGGCGAGCGACGTGCCCGCGCCCATGGCCAGGGCCTGGATGAGGGGCGCGGTGTCGCCGGCCATCAGGGCGTGGCCGATGCCCGCCCCGCTCATGGCCAGGGCCAGGAGGGTTCCGGCGGCGACGAAGGCGATGCGCCGCGCCCAGGGGCTTAAGAAGCCGGTGCGGGTCAGGGCCAGCAGGCCGCCCTGTTCGGTGCGCCCGGCGTGGGCGGTGGCGGCGAAGACCAGCAGCAGCATGGCGGCGGGGCCGGTGGCCTTGGCGTAGGGCAGGAACCAGCCGGCGATGGCGACGGCCAGCATGGCCAGGCGGGTCAGGCGTCCGGACGCGATCAGCCGGATTTCGCAGGCCAGCAGGGTGAGCCAGGGCAGGGCGCCGGGCCGGGCCTCGCGGGCCTTGGGGTCGGCCGGTTTCGCCGCGCCGGGCTCCAGGAACTTCAGCCAGCCGGGGGTTTTGCGGGTCTTGCCCACCACGTGGGGCAGGTGGACCAGGCCGGCGGCCAGCGGGACCAGGGCGGCGATGGCCAGCCAGGTCAGGCGCGCGGCCAGGTAGCCGTCGTTGAGCACCCCGCCGATGACGTCGAGGTGGATGGCCGGGGCGCCGGCCGTGATCTCGCCGCCGCCGATGGTGAAGTTGGAATCTCCGTGCAGGCCGTGGGCCAGGGGCGACATGAAGCCGTCGAGGTCGGCCATGGCGGCGGCGTAGCCCTGGGCGTGGTCGCCGGCCATGACCAGGACCAGCGAGCCCATCCAGAAGACGAAGAACAGCACTTCGCCCAGGGCGCCGCGGGTCCAGCGGCGTGCGTCGAACAGGATGCGCAAGGAGGCGACCATGGCCAGGGGCGGCGCGGCGATGGCCCAAAGCGTGAGGGTGATCCACAGGGGATCGACTTCGCGCAGCGGCATCATCAGCATGGCCAGGAAGACGCCGGCCACGGTCGTGGCGGCCAGCACCCCGGCCAGCAACGCCAGGTCGGCCAGCCAGCGGCCATAGGCGATGGCGATGCGCGAACCGGGGCTGGGCTCCTCCACCTGCCACGGCTGGCGGCGCGTGATGTTGGAGCGCAGGTAGATGAAGGCCAGCGGCAGCAGCAGGGTGGCGATGACCACGCCCAGCTCCATGCCGAGCACGGGAGAGGTGAGCCAGGGCACCTGTCCGCTGACCGAGATGACGGAGTTGTGGGCGCCGCGCCCGGCGATCATGAAGCGCGCGGCGACGGGGGCGACCAGCAGCAGGATCCACAGGCCCGCGCTGCGGCCGTAGCGGGTCAGGGAGGTGCGGGCGCAGGAGAGGGCGACGGCGCTCATGGCCGGCTCAGGCGGCCAGGCCGGCGCGGGCGGGGGTCAGCGCCCCGGCTTCGACCCGCAGCACCGCCGTGGCGGCGGCGGCGACGCCGTCGCTGAGGTGGGTGGTCATGATGACGATGGCGGATTGGGCGGCGCGGTTGATCAGGGCGTGGATGCGCTCGCGGGATTCGGAGTCGAGCTCGGCGGTGGGCTCGTCCAGGGCCAGCAGGCGCGGGGCGCCCAGCAGGGCCTGGGCGAAGATCAGGCGCCGGCGCATGCCGCCGGAATAGGTGGCGATGCGGCCGTTGGCGTCGGCGGCCAGGCCCACGCCTTCCAGCAGCAGGCGGAACTGGGCGTCGGCCTCGTTGGCGCGAAGGCCCTTGAGCGCGGCCATGTGCAGACCGAATTCGCGGGCGGTCAGCTCCATGGGCAGCTCCACCGCCTGGGGGGCGTAACCCAGTTCGCGGCGCAGGGCGCTTCGGGCGGCGGGCAGGGGCTCGCCGTTCCAGTGTAGGCGCCCGGCGGTGGGCTTTTCGGCGGTGGCGATCAGGCGCAGCAGGGTCGACTTGCCCGCGCCGCTGGGACCGGTGAGCAGGGTCAGGCCTTTGGTGAAGCTGTGGCTGATCCCGTCGAGCACGACCTTCCTGCCGTAGCGCCGCGTGACGCCCTCGAGACGCAGGGTGGGAGAGGTATCGGTCATCTGAGGTCGGCCCGTCCGGAGCCAGCCCCGGCTCCCGGACCGGTGGGTAGAGCGTGGCCTTGGCGGGGGCCAGTTAAGTCTGGGTCATGACAGAAGTGTTAGCCGCGCGTCGGCGCGTTTCCCTCCCGCGAAGTCGGGAGGGTGGCTGCCGCGAAGCGGCAGACGGGTGGGAGACGCCAAGGGGCGGGTAAACCACCGCCCCTAGACCCCGTCGGGTTCCGCCCCGCGCCCCTCAAGATGCGCCAGAACCACGGCCATCACCCCGCGCAGCCGAAGGCGCACCTGCACATTGCGGAACCGCAGCACGGTGAACCCCTCGCGCTCGATCACGCCATCGCGAATGTGATCACTTAGCGCCTGCTGGCCCTCCTCGTGCTGGGCGCCGTCCAGTTCGATGACCAGCCGCCGGCTGAAGCAGACGAAATCCAGAAAATAGCCACGAAAGGGCGCCTGGCGGCGGAAGTGGTAGCCGTCGGCGCAGGCGCTTGAGCCGCGACCAGAGGATGATCTCGGGCTCGGTCATGGCGCTGCGCAGTTCGCGGGCACGGGTGATCTGCGACATGAGGGGACGATAGCAGATGGTCTGATGTTGCCAATATGTTCTGGGGTCGCTTGGGCGTTTTTTGGGCGGTGGTTTACCCGCCCTCGGGTGTCTCCCACCCGGTCTTCGCTTCGCTACGACCACCCTCCCGACTTCGCGGGAGGGAAAAGGACGGCTTCATCGCCAGGACGGCGAGATAGACGAGCCACACGGGGAGGATCAGGGCGTCGTCCCGGCCTACTAGAAGGCGCGGCGTCACGGCAACGCCGGCCGGGAAAAACGCGTCCGCCTTGAAATGACCACGCCGCGACCAACTTGCCGCCACATGCGTGGGCGAGAGTGAAGTTGTCGGCTGATCAACGGTTCTTCCGGGATCCTGAACAGCCCCCCAGCCCCCTCCCGGGCGAACGGTCGGCCGACAGACAGACGCACAGACTGAACTCCCCCGCGGTCACCCCCCTCCCGGCCGCGGGGGTTTCCGTGTCTGGGCCAGGGCGTCGAGGCGGGTCTTGATGGCCGTGGCTGAGCTTCCCGGGCCACGCCCCGGCGGAAAAACGCCGGCGCCATGAAATGACCGCGCCATGACCACCTTGCGGCCACGGGCGGGGGCGAACGTGAGGCCGTCGGTTGATCAACGGTTCTTCCGGGACCCTGAACATCCCCCCCAGCCCCTCCCGGGCGAACGGTCGGCCGGCAAGACAGACGCACAGACGACTTCCCCCGCGGCCAGTCCCCTCCGACCGCGGGGGTTTCTGTGTCTGGATGCTGGTGGGCCGCGGCGACGGATACCGTCCTCATCAGGCAGCGGAGCGCACCGATTTCGCCGCCCAGAAATGGCCTTGGTCGGGCCCCGATGCGAACGTGATGGGCCGCGATGGTGAGGGCGTCGGTTGATCGCTCCCGCCTCGGGGATCCTGAACAGCCCCCCCAGCCCCTCCCGAGTTGGGGTCGGTCGATCGGCTCTAGCAAGACCAACCCCCGCGGCCATCCCCTCCGGCCGTGGGGGTTTTGCTATTTGGGCCCCATCCGGCGCAGGTCGGCGATGGCGTTGAAGCGTTCGACGTAGCCGTAGGGGCATTCGGCGGCGGCCTGTTGCAGCAGGGGTCTGGCCTCGTCGGCATGGCCGTGGACCAGCAGGGCGGCGGCGGTGTAGTAGCGCGCTTCGCACAGGCGCCCCGAGCGGGTGCGGCGCTGGCTGGAGGTGGCGTCCATGTCGTCGCCGGGCACGCCGGCGGCGGCCAGCACCTGGGGCAGGTCCGCCCGGCCCTGGAAGTAGGCGAACAGGGGCGCGGGCCAGGTGGCGCCGGCGCCGGACGCGGCGATGTTGGCGGCCAGTTCGGGGCCGTCCTCGGCCTTCAGGTTGACGCGCATCAGATGCAGGGCGATCACCGCATAGGGCCGCTGGGGATCGGCGGCGAGCACGGCCTTCAGGTCGCCGGCGGCGGCGGCGAAGTCGCCGAGACGCCATTCGACCAGGGCGCGGCCGTTCAGCGAGGCGGCGGCGCCGGGCGCCAGCTTGAGCACGGCATTGTAGTCGGCCAGGGCCAGGGCCGGCTCATCCAGCTCATCGTGGTAGCCGGCGCGCAGGCTGAGCGCGGCGGGGTCGGGGCCCTGGAGCGCGAGTGCCTGGTCGACGTCGGCCAGGGCGGCGCGGCTGTCGAACCTGCGGTTGGAATAGAGCATGCTGCGCGCGATCAGCACGCGGGCGCGGCCCTTGGGCGACAGCGCATCGCGGTCGAGCAGGCCGCTCAAGCCCGCGATGGCCTCGTCGGCGTCGGCATGGGGGTCTTCCAGGGCCTTGTCGGCGCGGTCCAGCACCGCCTGGACCCGGTCGGCCGGGCGCGCGGAGGTGACCGCGTCGGCGGTGTCGCGGTCGCCGGCGGGCGGGTCGGCGGCCGTGGCGGCGGATGCCAACAAGGCCAGCGCAAGGCCCAGGCCGATCGCGGCCCTCATCTCAGTATGGCCCGCATATCAGGACTGGGCTTCGATCACCGGCGGCGAGGCGGGCGGTCAGGCCGCGGGAACCGACAGCCGGGCCACGGCGAACATGTAGTAGGCGAGGTGGCGGCGGGCCTCCTCGTCGGGCAGGGAGGCGGCGCCGGGCAGGGTGTTCACCAGGCCGGCGGAGAAGGCGAAGTCCTCCTTGGTGGCGTCGTCGGGCTTCAGCGCCACATTGATGAAGCGCTGGCGGTCGGCGGCGGGCAGGCCGGCCCAGCCCTTGTCGATGGCGGCGGGATCGACCTTGTATTGGTCCTTCAGCACGCGCCCGGCCGAGACCTTCAGTACATGCAGCATCAGGGTGCGCGCGGCCGGTTCGGTGGCGTCGCCGGTGACCTTGCAGGCGGCGGAGGCGGCGTCCATGCCCGCCGCGTCGGCCTTCAGCGCATCGACCATCGGGCCGGGGCCGCCGGCCTTGTAGCCGGCCAGGGTGGCGTCATGCACCGCCGCGGGCAGCTTGTTCCAGATGCAGGTCGCATCCTTCATGGGGTCGGCGGCGGCGGGGGCGGCGCTGAAGGCCAGGGCGCTGAGCGCCAGGGCGGCGGCGGCGAAGAAGGTTGCGGGACGCGACATGCTCAGGATTCTCCGCTCATGATGTCGCCCAGGATGAACAGGACGACGTCGGTGGCCGTGGGGGTGTCGGTGGCGTCCAGGCCCAGCTTGGCGCAGATGCCGGCGACGGTCTTGGTCACCATGTCCTGCTCTTCGGGGGTGCGCTGGTGGCCGGCGGCGGTGGCGGCGGCGAAGGCGGTGCGGGTGTCGGCGGGCACGGCCTTCCACGCGGCGGCCAGCTTCTTGGGGTCCACGCCCTTCTTGAGCTGCAGGTTGTTGGCGGCGGCCTGGCGCAGGGAATAGGCGGCCAGCTTGGCGATGGCGGTGTTGTTGTCGGCGTCCGAGACGTTGCAGGCCTTGGCCGAATTGCCCAGTTCGTCGCTGGTGAAGACCCCGCCCGCGGCCTGGTAGCCGCCGGTGGCGTAGGCGTTCAGGAAGGCGGTGCGCTGGGTGTCGGGCATCGCCTTCCACATGCAAAGCGCCGTGCCCGCCAGGGCGTGGCCGGGGGCGGCGAGCAGGCCGAGGCCGAGCGCCAGCGCCAGGGCGGGCAGCAGGCGGGCGGGGCGGCGGACTTGGGTCGGGGTCTGGGTCATGCGGGGCCTTCAGAAAATCATTTCGTTGGCGAGAAGCGAGACATAGCCGTCCAGATCGCCGCGCGCCTCAGGATTCTCCAATCCGACCATGGCGGCGGCATGTCGTCAAAGGCCAGTGTCGCCAGGCCCCCGGGTCGAGACGGGGGCGCCAAAAACATCACGCCCGCAAACAGGATGGCGGCCGATCCTTGCGGTCGGGCCGGCGGTTCCTATATCGGCGATCCGGCTGGATCGGGGCGATCGCTCTCGTGTCCGGCGGAGAAGGCTAGTCAGGAACCGGGGTTAACCTCCATGACGAAAATTTCATGCCTTGAGGCATTGTTTCGCTAAAGGCGTCCCTATATTCAGCCCAACCCCGGTGCGTTACCGGGGTGAAGAACAAGAACTCTTAAAGTCAAAGACGGGGATACCGTAATGAACATCCGTATGCTGGCGGCTGCTGCCGCCATTGCTCTGCCCATGGCCGTGGCCGGCGTCGCCAATGCCGCCGATTCCGGCGTCACCTACACCGGCGAGCTGGGTTACACCCGCGCCGAATTCCAGGATTCGACCCCCTCGGTCGGCCTCAACACCATCCACGCCCGCCTCGGCGCGCAGTTCAACCAGAACTGGGGCGTCGAAGCCGAAGCCGCCACCAGCCTGGGCTCCGACAAGGAAAACGTCGGTGGCGTGAACGTTGATGTGAAGATGAACTACCTGGTCGGCGCCTTCGTGGTCGGCTCCTACCCCGTCAACGAGAACGTCTCGGTGTTCGCCCGCGTCGGCGTGGCCAGCGCCAAGATCGAAGCCAAGTCGGGCGCGGTCAGCGCCGACGACACCAACAGCGGCTGGGGCATCGGCGCCGGCGTGAAGTGGTTCCCGCAAGGCGGCGCCAACGGCGTGCGCGTCGAATACACCCGCTACGACTTCGACGGCAGCGGCGTGAACGCCTTCGGCGTCGGCTACGTCCGCAAGTTCTAAGGCCCTAGGCGCCGCTCCCTCGGCGCTGAGGACTTAGTCTGTATCGACACCGGAAGGGGTCGCGGGTCCGCCCGCGGCCCCTTTTGCTGTCGGGGACATGTACGCTCTCAGAAGCCCCAGGGCGTCGTGATGAGCTGAACCGTACGTGTCCCCTGATGCCGGAGGATGGGGACACGTACGGTCGAGCACCCGCGCGGAGCGGGATGCGCCTGAGAGCGTACATGTCCCCGGCGGGCCCCGGCGGGCTACGGCGTGTTCGCCGCGATGACCGCTTCGCCCATCAGGTAGATGGTGACCTGGCCCTGGGCGTCGGGGTCGGTGATGGCGAGTTGCTTGTAGATGTCCTGGATGGGCGCGCGCTGATCGTCTGAGAGCGGGGCGAAGGTGCGGGCCGCGTCGATCAGGGGTTGGCGGCGCGCCAGGGGAATGGCCGCCCAGGCGGCGTCGAGGCGGGCGGTGTCGATGTTCCAGCGCGACTTCAGCACGGCGCCCGCGCCGGTCTTCAGGCCATGGGCGGCCAGCAGGTGGCCGACCCGGCTGAGGTTGTCGTTGGGAATGCCGCAGGCGGCCATGATCTTGGCGCCGGTGGCGTCTTCCACCGACGACAATACATCCAGCGCCTTGGGCCCCTTGGTGGGATAGTCGGCGACGTAGGCGTCGCGCAACGCGCTGGGCAGGCCGTTCCACAGGCACTCCGCCAGCCGGTCGGCGGCGGCCTGCGAGGCGGCCGGCGCGGCCTGGACGGCCGGCGCACCGGCCAGCAGCAGCATGAGCGCGAAGGCGGGAAGGGCGAGGCGGCGGATCATGTCTGGCGGCTCCAGGGCCCGGCTCAGACCGGATGGGTGACGATGATGGCCGTGCCCATCAGGTAGATAGCCACCTGGCTGCGGGTGGTGGGGTCGGTGATCTTCAACTGGTCGCAGACCGCGTCGATGGCCGCATGGGCCGGCGCGCCCAGCGGGCTGAAGGTCTTGGCGCCGTCGAGCAGGGGCTGGCGCTGGGCGGCGGGCAGGGCGGCCCAGGCCTTGTCGACCTTGGCGGCGTCGATATTCCACTTCGACTTGAGCAGGGCCGCCGATCCGGTCTTCAGGCCATAGGCGGCCAGCAGCTGGCCCACCAGGGTGGGATCGGTCTTCTCCAGGCCACAGCCGCTCATCATGGCGACGGCCTGGGGATCGGTCAGGGTCGACAGGCCGGTCAGCGCCGCGCCGCCCTTGGCGGGATAGTCGGCGTAGAAGCTGTCGCGGATGGGGGCGGGCAGGCCGTTCCACAGGCAGGCGGCGCTCCTGTCGGCCGGCGCGGGCGCGGCCAGGGCGGGGGCGGCGGACATCAAGGTGAGCGCCGCGAGGGCGGCGGCGGCCAGGGTGGCGAGGCGGCGGATCATGGGACGCTCCGATCAGGATAAGGCTTCAAGGTTCGGCGGCGGGGCGGCGGGCGTCAAGGTTTCAGACGATGCAAGGCGAGCGCGCGCGGCGCGGCGCCGCTGGCCTTAGAGGACGGGCTGCCGCATCATGGGGGCCGGTAACCAGGACACGACAGGCTTATGACGGGATTTCGGCGGGCTCTGCCCGGTGTGACGATGGCGCTGATGATGGCGGGCGCGGGCGCGGCGCGGGCCGACGAGGGCCAGACCCTGCAGGGCTCGGTGGACCCGATGACCGGCGCGGCCGGCGAGGTGGTCGGCTGCCAGGCCTCGTTCGGGGTGGCGCGGCACGATGCCGAATATGGCGCGGGCCAGTCGATCCTGGCGGTGGGCACCCTGGTGCTGATGAGCGTGGACGGCCAGCCCCGGGTGGCGCTGAAGATCGGGATATTGGATCCGGAAGCCAGCGAGACGGTGATGACCGGCGGCGAGATGAAGGCCGCCTCGCCGGTCAAGGCGGTGCTGGTCGAGGACGGCGGCGACCCCAAGGTCGACAACGGCGCCGACGCGCTCGGCTTCTCGCCCAGCGACAAGGGGTTCGGGGTCTTCCTGTTCAATCCGGGGGCGGAGACGCGCCGGGTGCTGGACGGGGTAGGCCGCAACGGGCGCTTCCGGGTCAGCTATGCCATGCGCGCCGACGGGCCGATGGCGCGGTTCGCGGCCGACGTGACGGTGGCCAAGCGCGACATGATGCACTCCGACAACACGGTGATCGACCCCAAGGCCGTGGTCGCCTTCAAGGCCTGCATGGCCAAGGTGTTCAAGACGGCCGCTTGAGGATGCAGATGCGGATGATCAGCCGGACATTGGCGGCGGTGGCGGTTCTGGCCCTGGCGGCGGGACCAGCGATGGCGGCGCCCAAAGCCGCTCCAAAGGCGGCCCCCAAGACGGCGCCCGCGCCCAAGCCCGCGCCCAAGCCCGCGCCCAAGCCCGCGCCGGTGACGATGACCTCGCTGCCCGTGGGATCATGGCGCCAGCTGACCCGCGACCACGACACCATGGGGCTGGTCGAGGCCGGCAGCGTCAAGCGCAAGGGCGACGGCGCCCAGCTGATGCTGGCGGTGACCCTGCGGGCACCGGTCAAGGTCCCGGACGGCCAGGCCTATGTGCTGGTCAACACCTATGAGATGGACTGCAAGACCGGCGGCGCGCGGATCGTCCACAGCTGGGGCTTCGATGAGCTGGGCCTGGCGCGCTACGACGGCGGCCCGGCCGTCCCGCCCATGCAGACCCCGCCGGCGGGCTCCAACCTGGCGACGTTGATAGACGTGGCCTGCGGCAAGCGCCCCCTGGCCGCGACACCCGCCTGGCCGGATTTGCTGACGGCCCGCAGCGCCTGGATGGCGGCGGGGCAGTAGGCTTCGCCGGCCGCAAGCTTGACCGTGCCCGAAGCGCGGCGCCCAATGGCGGCACAAACAGAATCCTCGGGGGAGGAAATCCATGCATCTGACCGTTGAACTGACCATGCTCGCCTATTCGGTGGCGTTGCTGATCGTGCTGGTGCTGATCCAGGCCAATGCCGGGATCCGGTCCAAGGGGCTGGTCCCGCTGGCCAACAATCGTGACGGACTGACGCCGGCCGAGGGCTTCCATGCCCGCTGCCTTAGGGTGGTGGACAATCACCGCGAGGGGTTGGTGATGTTCGCGCCGGTGGTGCTGGCCGCCGCCGTGGTGGGGACCCACAACAGTTGGACGGTGCTGGGGGCGCAGCTGTTCTTCTGGTCGCGACTGGCGCATGCGGTGATCTATCTGACCGGCATTCCGATGATCCGGCCGCTGGCCTGGGCGATCGGGCTGGTGGGCACCATCATGGTGCTGCTGGCGCTGCTGGGCTTCATCCACTAGCCGCCCACGCCGGGACGAACCGTGCTAGAGGCGACCGGCGCGGGGGCGCGATCGGAGGCCTTGGTGACTCGATATCTGTTGGCGGTCGTGGCCGCGCTGAGCGTGGGCGCCTGTGGTTTCGCGGCGCGGGCCGACGAGGGGCTGACCCTGCGTTCGGGCATCGTGCCGATGAACGAGCAGGGGCGGCTGACCGGCTGCCAGGCCCCGTTCGAGGCGGTGCGCTCCGATCCGGAATATTCGGGCGGGCGGCGGATGCGGGTCGAGGGCAAGCTGTCGGTGATCACGCCGGGCGGCAAGGCGGCCGGGGTGCTGCTGCAGCTGGTGGTGCACGCCCCCGACGACGCCGCCGATGCGGACGGGGTGACGCCGATCGTGCTGATGCTGAAGGACGGTGAGCGCGACAATTCCGCTGAACGCTATCCCCAGCAGACCGATGAGGACGGCGGGCCGCTCTATGTCTACGGCATGGGGCCGGTGACCGAGGCGACGCTGCGCCAGATCGCGTCGGAGGGGCGCTTCACCCTGGCCTATGCCCTGAAGGACGGCGGGCCGCTCGCGGCCGTGACCATCGACCTGACCATGAAGCGCCGCGTCACCGGCGAGCGAGACCCCGGCGCGCCCCAGGCCTTCGCCGACTGCCTGCGCCGGCTGAGGCTGGGCGACCTGATCCGCTAGAGGGTCCTCGACCTTTCCCCAAGGGGTGGCCGGCCGACGCGTGGGCCCTTGTCCGGGCCGCCGCCTCCCCGCAATGGGGCGCCCCCGTTCTGGGGGCGCGCAACCGACCGTATTCGCTTAGGAATCCGATCGGACGGGATGCATTGAACGCGGGCGCGCGGCGCCGGCGCAATCGGGGAAGGTAGACATTATGCGTATTTCGAAACGTCTCGCGGCGCTGGGCGCCGCCGCGGCGATGGCGGTTACGGCGGGCATGGCCCAGGCCGCGCCGACCTCGGCCTGGCAGGGCGAGCCGCCGATGAAGGACGGGGGCTGGCACGCGGTCAGCGTCGACGCCACGGCGCTGATCATGGCCGACAGCGAAGGCGCCGAGCGTCACGGCAGCGAGGCCCGGATGTGGGTCGCGATCCTGTTCAACGCCCCGCAGGACAGCAAGGGCGGCGCCTATTCGGCCCTGCTGACCCGCAGCAGCTTCGACTGCTCGGCCCAGACCTGGCATCCGCTGCACATGCGCACCCTGGATGCGGGCGGCGGCGTGCTGTCCAGCTTCGACGCCAGTTCGGCGCCGGTGGCCAAGGCCGACGGCGGCCAGGAGAAGCTGCTGGCCATCGCCTGCAACCCCTCCAGCATCGGCGCCGACTCGCCGTCGATGGGCGACCTGATGGTCGCGCGCGAGGCCTATATGGAGCTGGTGAAGGACGGCAAGATCAAGTAGGCGGCGAGACTCTCTTTCCCTCCCCCGATTGGGGGAGGGGGGCTGCCGCGAGAGCGGCAGCCGGGTGGGCGGGCGCCCGCTAAGCGGCGCATGTGAAGCACCGACCCAAATCTATTCAGCACTGACCTATCGAGTTTAGGGGGCGCCCGCCCACCCGCCTCGGCTTCGCCTCGTCACCCTCCCCCAATCGGGGGAGGGAAAGAGTCGGCGCCAAGCTTATTCCAACACCTTTTGCCGAAGCCCACCCTGCGCGTCTTGATCCAGCGCCGCAGGAGAAGCCCATGCTCGGCAGTCAGCCGCATATCGTCACCCCGCCGCCGCCGCCCACCATCGACGATGCGCGCAACCAGGCCGAACAGGCCGACCTGATGCGCCGCCGCAAGGGCGCGGCGGCCACCTATGTCTCCAGCGACGCGGGCCGCCAGAGCGGCGGCGTGGCTTCGAAGATGCTGCTGGGGCAGGGCGGTTGAGCGGCTCCTCTTGCGACGACCGCGCCGACGAGGTCCTGCGCCGCCAGTCGCGGCTGGAGAGCGAGCGCGCCAACTGGGAGAGCCATTGGGCGGAGGCCGCCGAACGGGTGCTGCCGCGCCAGCGGGATTTCCAGGGCGCCAAGCGGGCCGGCGGCGAGAAGCTGTCCGACAAGGTGTTCGACTCCACCGCCCCGCTGGCGCTGGAAAAGTTCGCCGCCGCCATGGAGAGCATGCTGACGCCCCGGAACGAGCGTTGGCATGAGCTGACGCTGGGCCACGCCACCGGCGACCGGGCGGGCGAGGAGTGGCCGCAGGCGGTCAAGGAATACCTCTATGCGGTGACCTCGGTGCTGTTTCGGCTGCGCTATGCGCCGTCGGCCAACTTCGCCAGCCAGGCGCAGGAGAACCCCGTCTATGTCCGTGAAGATGCGCAACATCCTGCTCAGTTCGTCCCTGTTGGCTTTGTGCGCCTGCACGACGCCGCGGCCGGCGGAGCGGCCCTTCCCGACGCCGCCGGGGTCGCTGATGACGCCGCCTCCGCCGTTACGCTCGCTGCCGTCGCCGGGACGGTCATCGACAACTACGGAAGCTGCAACGCCACCCGCGAGCAACTGATCGGGCTGCAGGGGTGGGTCAGGGCCCAGCAGGCGGCCTGGGACAGGCGATGAACCCCCACCAATCGACGCGGGACCATGGCCCGCGACCGCAACAGGAGAAGGACATGGCGCAACCCCGTCAGACCGTGGCCGGAGCCTACCAAGCCGTCGCCGATCACGAACGGCTGTGCGCCGAGCGCTACCGGGGCATCAACGAGAAGCTGGGGTGGATCCTGGGCGGCCTGGCCACATTGTTCTTCGGCCTGCTGGGGTGGATGGCGGTCCAGCTCTATACGCTGGAACCGCTGCGGGTGGCCGCCGCCGCCCAGGCCGCGGCCGCCGCGCCCCCATCTCCGCCCCCGCCGCGTCCTCAGTCGAACGAGATCGGCAACAACCGCTCATAGATGCGCCGCACCGCGCCGTAGCATTCGCAGGCCATGGCCTCCAGGCCCGGCCGGTCGAGGATGTCGACGACGCCCCGGCGGTAACGGATCAGTCCGCGCGCCTGCAGGGCGCCGGCCACGGCGGTCACCGTGGTGCGCTGCACCCCCAGCATGTCGGCCAGGAACTCCTGGGTCAGGCCCACGGTGTCGCTGTCGATGCGGTCGTGGCACGACAGCAGCCAGCGGCAGAACCGCGCCTCCACCGAATGCAGGGCGTTGCAGGCCACCGACTGGGCGGCGTGGCCGAACAGGGCGTCGTTGTGGCGGTCGATCAGGCCGCGCAACGCGATGCTGCGCTGGGCCGCGTCGGCCAGCTGGATCGCGCTGATCCTGCCCGCGCGGCCGGCTACCTGGACGATGGCCCGCGACAGCGACTGGCGCGGCGCGATGGCGGCCATCAGGCCCAGCGCGCCCTCGCGGCCGATGGTGGCGGATTCGATGGCCGCGCCGCTTTCCATCAAGGTCATCAGCGAGATGACGCAGTCGTGCGGGAAATAGACCGTCTCGATCGGGTCGCCGGGATCCAACAGCAGGCGGCCCTTCTCCAGCTCCACCTCGGTGATGGCGACGTTCAGCAACGCCAGGTCATCGGGCGCGAGGGAGGCAAGCAAGCGGTTTTTCAAAGGGTGCAACAGGCCTGTCATGGCGAATCGAAACGCCGTCATACGGCGGAGGTTGCAAGCTATAGGCCGTCAAAAATCGGCGCTGTCAGGTAGTCGACACAGTGACGCCAGGGTTTTGACAAAATCGAGGGTGGATCAAAACCGCCTGCGAAACCTGCGTGGCCATGATTTGTCGGCTTGTCGACCCCTCCAGTTCTAGGCGAACATTTCGCGGCGCGGCCGCGGAGCCGTTGAGACAGGTTATCAACAACCTGCGGCCGCCGCCGATGCTGACCGTTATTGAATCATCGAGGGCCCGACGTCCGGCGGGCGCGAGGCGTTGGAACCCCCGGCCGCCCCCCATGTTGTCTTGACGGTATCGAGCGAAGGAAACCGCCATGACCGCCCACACCAAGCCTTCCAAGGACGAGATCGTCGCCCTGGAGACAGCCTACTGGGATGCGATGAAGGCCAAGGACGGGGCGCGCGCCGCCGAGTTGTCCGGCAAGACCAGCCTGGTTACCGGCGCCCAGGGGGTGATGAGCATCCCCAGGAGCAGGATGGGCAAGATGACCGAGGAGGGCGAGTGGACGCTGGAGTGCTATGCCTTTGACGACGTGGAGGTTTCAACGCCCGCTCCCGATGTGGCCATCATCGCCTATACGGTGCGCCAGACGGTGAAGATGGGCGGCAAGTCCCAGGAGATGCACGCCGCCGACAGCTCGACCTGGGTGCGCGGCGACGACGGCTGGGAATGCCACGCCCACAGCGAAGTGATGCTGAAGGACAAGGCCGCCTGAGGCCGTCGCGATCCGGTCGGGAAACTTCCTGGCCCCGCGCGGTTTGATCGCGCGCGCGAGGCCCTACATAGACGGCATGGTTCCTCTTTCCGTCCTCGACCTCTCGCCCATCGTCCAGGGGGGCAGCCCCGGGCAATCCCTGCGCGCCAGCCGCGAGCTGGCCCAGGCCGCCGAGCGGCTGGGCTACATCCGCTACTGGCTGGCCGAGCACCACAACATGACCGGCATCGCCAGCGCGGCCACCGCCGTCGCGCTCGCCTATGTGGGCGACGGCACCTCGACCATCCGCCTGGGCGCGGGCGGGGTGATGCTGCCCAACCACGCTCCGCTGATCATCGCCGAACAGTTCGGCACCCTGGAGGCCCTCTATCCGGGCCGAGTGGACCTGGGCGTCGGCCGCGCGCCGGGAACCGACCAGATCACCGCCCGGGCGCTGCGGCGCAATCTCGGCGGCGACATCGACGACTTCCCCCGCGATGTCATGGAGCTGATGGCCTATTTCGACGATCCCAAGCCGGGCCAGGCGGTGCGCGCCGTGCCCGGCTATGGCTCCAGGATCCCCGTCTGGGTGCTGGGCTCCAGCACCTACGGCGCCCAGCTGGCCGCCGCGCTCGGCCTGCCGTTCGCGTTTGCCTCCCACTTCGCGCCCCAGATGCTGGACCAGGCCGCCGCCCTCTACCGCGCCCAGTTCCGGCCCTCCGAGCATGGCGACCGCCCGCACCTGATGCTGGGCCTCAACCTCGTCGCCGCCGACAGCGACGAGGAGGCGCGGGTGATGTTCACCTCCGTGCAGCAGGCCTTCCTCAACCTGCACCAGGGCCGCCCCGGCCCGTTGCCGCCGCCGGTGGAGGATGCTGACCGCGCGCTCGCAAATTCGACGAGCGGTCCGGGATCGCCGCTGTCCAAGGCCGTCGTCGGCGGGCCTGACACGGTGCGCGCCGGCCTCGAAGCCTTCATCGCCCGCTATCAGCCCGACGAGGTCATCGTCAGCGCCCAGATCTTCGACCAGTCCAAACGCATCCGCTCGCTGGAGATCGCGGCGCAGGCCCGCGACGCGCTGGCGGTGGCGGCATAGGCCGCCATTCCCTCCTCTTCATGGGGAGGGCAGGGCCGAAGGCCCGAGGGTGGGGTTTAGATTATGCGTGCGCCGCGCCGAAAGGTCAGGCGCCCCTTCATGCCGCGCGGGGCCAATTTCTGACTCAGCATCAGGCACGGCCCGTCACCAACGGGCGCTTCCCCATATGGTGTGGGGAGCCGCATATCCGCTACCCCACCCTCGCGGCTTCGCCGCGTGTCCCTCCCCATAAAGGGGAGGGAAGGGGCGTTTGCAAAATCAGCGCGGCGTCGCGAAGGCGCTGCTCATCCAGCCGCGGTTGCCGTTCTCGTCGTCGACCTCCATCCACACGCCGTTGCGCTGGCCGGTCGGATAGACGAGCGCGCCCGTATGCAGGGTGTAGACGATCTTGGCGCTGGTCGAGGGGCCCGAGCGCAGCTGCACGTCGCGGCTGACCTTCTGGGCCGCCTGGCCGGCGTCCGCCTTGGCCTGTTCGCCGCTGGGCGCCTGGCCCGACTGGACGTAATGCACCAGGTCCACGAAGGCGTTGAAGTAGGCCGCCGTGATCACCTTGCCGATGTCGGTGTTGCCGTAACCGCCGCCGGCCAGGCCGCCGAAGCCGGTGGTGCCGAAGGCCGCGGCGCCGGCGCCGAAGCTGATGTCGGTCTTCTGGGCCACGCCCTCGGCCACATACAGCTGCTCGGTGGTGCGCGCGTCGACCAGGGTCAGCAGGGTCTGGGCTTCCATCTTCTTGGTCTTCAGGCTGCCGGCCAGGGCGCCGAAGCCGCCGGGCAGGAAGCTGCCGGCCACGGCGCCGATGTTGTTGCCGCCGCTGTTGGAGTTGGAGTTGGCGATGTCGGGGATGATGAAGAAGTCCGCCGCCTTCACCTGGCCGCGCCCGAGGTTGGAACCGCGCTGCAGATCGCCCGATTCCGACAGGCCCTTTTCCTGGTCGCGCATGGCCAGGCCGCCGTTGCGGTCGACGATGCGGAAGCAGCCCGAGCGCGACGCGAACAGCTTGATCAGCGCCTCGGGGCTGGACAGGCCCAGGCCCACCCACCAGCGGTTCTCCGGCTCCTGGATCGCCGCCGTGCCGAGCGGACGGTCACAATGCGGCAGCTCCGGCGTGGCCGCCTTGGAGGGGCCCTTCTTGTCCATGCCGTACTGGGCATAGGCCGGCGCGGTGGGCGCGATCGAGGCGACGAGAAGGCTGATACCGGCCGCGGCCGTAGCGAACTTGCGCATGATGAGCGCCCCCCTGAGACTGACAAATGATGTCTCAGTGGTAACGGTTCGTCGAACGGTGATCAACGCCCTCGAACGGGGGGCGCCTGAATAGGCTAGTGCGTAATCCGTTCGCGTCCGATCTCGCGTCCCCTCAATCCCCGCTCGTCCCCGCGCAGGCGGGGATCCAAACTGAAGGTGTGGAAAGGCGCGGCCAACGGCGCGAGGCGCGGCGTCCCGCTGAGACGCCGGGTTCAACCGCGCGGGCCGCTTGGATCCCCGCCTGCGCGGGGACGAGCGGACCGTGGATAAGTCCGGACTGCCCCTAGTATCCGTTGAGGCGCGCATAGCGGTCGCGGTGATAGCTCGGGCTGCCGAACAGGGCCTCCGCCACCCGGGCGCGTTTCATATAGAGGCCCGCGTCGTGCACGTCGGTCATGCCGATGCCGCCGTGCATCTGGACCATCTCGTTGGACACCAGATGCAGCAGCTCGCCGGCCTTGGCCTTGGCGAGGCTGGCCATGGCGCGGATGTCGTTGGAGCCGTCGTCGATGGACGACAGGGCCGCCTCCACGCACGAGCGCGTGGTCTCCAGGTCGGTGAACATCTTGGCCGCGCGGTGCTGCAGGGCCTGGAAGGTCCCGATCACCTGGCCGAACTGCACGCGGGTCTTCAGGTAGTCGAGGGTGATGTCGAAGGCCTGGCTGGCGGACCCCAGCATCTCGGCGGCCAGGCCCGCGCGGGCCCGGTCCAGGG
This sequence comes from Caulobacter sp., assembly GCA_028291055.1. Lineage (GTDB taxonomy): Bacteria > Pseudomonadota > Alphaproteobacteria > Caulobacterales > Caulobacteraceae > Caulobacter. The sequence continues at coordinate 7,057 of JAQGIP010000063.1, read as the reverse complement.
TGGGTTCGAGGATATCCCAGCCCTTGCCCACGGCGCCCAGCACATCGCCCGCGCCGACCTTGACGTCCTTGAAGGTGATCTCCGCCGCGCCCCGGCTATCGGTCAGCGACAGGTGGGTGCGGGTGACGCCCGGCGCATCGCCGGCCACGAGGAAGAGGGTGATGCCGTCGGTATCGCCGGGCTTGCCGCCGGTGCGCGCGGCCACGATCAGCAGGTCGGCGGCCTCGCCGTCGAGCACAAAGGTCTTCTTGCCGTTCAGCGTATAGCCGTCGCCGATCTGGCTGCCGCCGTCCTCGGCGGCCTCCAGCGCGGTCTTGTCCGGCGCGTGGTGGGGGCCCTCATCGACGGCCAGGGTGACCACCGCCTCGCCGGTGGCGATCTTGGAGAGCCATTCCTCCTTCTGCGCCGCGTTGCCGCCGAGCATCAACGCCGTGGCGCCCACCAGCGCCGTCGACAGCAGGGGCGAGGCCACCAGGGTGCGGCCGGTCTCTTCCAGGATCAGGCCTAGCGACAGATAGCCCATGGCCGAACCGCCATACTCCTCCGGCACGATGACCCCGGCCCAGCCCAGCTGCTGGCCGATCTCGCCCCAGGTGGCGGCGTCGAAGCTGGCCTTGGAGCCGCCGTCGCGCAGCTTGCGCAGGCTGGAGACGGGCGAGGACTCCTGCGACCAGCTCTTGGCCGCGTCGCGCAGCATGGTCTGTTCTTCGGTCAGGACGGCCATGTCAGGCATGCTCCAGGGATTGATGGTGTTGGGCCCAGGCGAGGGCGGATTCGAGACGGTCGTTGCCCCAGAAGAGTTCGCCGTCGGCGGTGATGAAGCTGGGCGAGCCGAAGATGCCGCGCCCGCGCGCCATCTCCACATGCTCCTTCAGCAGGGCCTTGACCGGCGCCGAATGGGCCGCCGCCAAGGCATGGTCCGGCGCGCCGCCGGCCGCCGCGATCAGCGGCGCCAGCACCTCGGGGCTCGAAATGTCCTGATCGTGGGCGAAGTTGGCCTCATAGACCCCCCGGCTGAAGGCCGGCGTCCAGCCGTCTTCCAAACCCGCGATGGCGACCCGGGCCGCCAGCAACGTATTGCGCGGGAACTCGCTGGGGTGGACCAGGGGCAGGCCCTCCTCCTCGCAGATTCGCGCCATGTCGCGCCACATGTACGCGCCCTTCACCGGGAAGGCGTTGAACGGGCTGTCGGTCAGCCCCTGCTGCTCGTTGAACAGCGGGCCCAGTAGGAAGGGCCGCCAGGCGATGGCGACCCCCGCGTCGGCGGCCATCGCCTCCACCCGCATGGCGGCGGGATAACTGTAGGTCGAGGCAAATTCGTACCAGAATTCAATCATTTGGACGAACCTTTACAAAAACTCTGCACGATGCGCGCGCGGGCTTCCACCTGCCGGACCAGATTATCTAGGCGCGCATTGACGGCCCATTCCTCGTCGGCGCCGATCCGGTCGCCATTCGCGCTGGACAGCTGCCGGTCGCGCAGCGACCCCATGCCGCCGGTCGCTTCGACGATCAAGGTCTCCACGACGTCGACATCCCCGGTCGCCAGCCTGCGCTCATAGTCGGCCAGACGCGGGGTCACGGCGTCATCCCCGTGGGCCTTGAGCAGGCCCAGGGTGTCGGCCACGGCGGCGCGCAGATCGGCGATGGCTTGGTCAGCAGTCACTATTGATGGTCCAACAGCCCGAGGATGCGCTTGGCGATGACGTTGTTCTGGATCTCGCTCGATCCGCCATAGATGGTGACGGCCTTGCCGCCCAGCCAAGCCCTGACGGCGGCCAGTTCCTTCGAAGAAAACTGATCGCCCTCCCAGCCCAGCCCCTGCAGCCCCATGATCTCGAGCATCAGCTCGGCCCGATCCTGGGTGATCTTGGCGCCCACATTCTTCATTATCGAGGTGGTGGCGCTGGGCCCCATGCCGGCCTTGGCCTCCATCCCCGCGCGCATCAGCGTCAGGCGGAAGGCCATCGTCTCCATCTCATGGGCCGCGATACGCCCGCGCAGGTCGCCGTCGGCCACCCGGCCCAGCTCATCGGCGCCCATATAGGCCTTGGCCATGTCGGCCAGCGAGCCGCCGGCGATATATTGGTTGCCGCCCCCGGCCATGCCGCCCGACAGGTTCTGGCGTTCGAACTGCAACAGCCGCTTGCCGATCGACCAGCCGCCGTTCAGCGGGCCCATCAGATTGTCCTTGGGCACCTTCACGTCGGTGAAGAAGGTCTCGCAGAAGGGCGAGCTCCCCGCGATCATCAGGATCGGGCGCACTTCCACGCCGGGGCTCTTCATGTCGATCAGCAGGAAGGAGATGCCCTCGTGCTTGCGGGTGTTGTCCGTGCGCACCAGGCAGAAGCACCAGTCGGCCAGGTTGGCGCCCGACGTCCAGATCTTGGAGCCGTTGACTAGCCAGTGATCGCCCTTGTCCTCGCATTTGGTCTGCAGCGCCGCCAGATCGGACCCGGCGTTCGGCTCCGAATAGCCCTGGCACCAGCGCAGCTCGCCGCGAACGATCGGCGGAATATGCTGCTGCTTCTGCTCTTCGGTGCCGTGCTCCAGCAGCGTCGGCCCGAACATCATCACGCCCATGCCGCCGATCGGGTTGGTGGCCCCCAGGCGGGTCATCTCCTGGTTCAGCACCTTGGCCTGGGCGGGGCTCAACCCGCCGCCGCCATATTCGGTCGGCCAGGTCGGCGTGCCCCAACCCTTCGCGCCCATCCGTTCTTTCCACAGCTCCGCGTCCGGCGTCGTCTTGCCGCCCAGCAGCGCCGCCACGGCCAGGTTGTTGCCCTTCAGCGAGGCCGGGAAATTGGCTTCCAGCCAGCCGCGCGCTTCGTCCCGGAAGCCTTCCACATCACCGCCGAAATCAGCCATTCCTCATCTCCCACCGTCTTTGCTGCGCCGCTCTTCCGGCGGCTGCTCTGGTCCTATCCTTCAGCGCCGTGCCGGGCCGAAGGCCGATCTATTCAACCGGGAAGAACGGGAAGATCGGGAAGGAGAAGGAATGCGCTTCGCGCGGGCGTCTCCGCTCGCAAGGCCTCTTCCCGCTCTTCCCGCTCTTCCCGGTTCATCCCTCTTCCTACTGGTGATCCAGCAGCCCAAGCACCCGCTTGGACACCACGTTCAAATTCACTTCCGAAGTGCCACCCTCGATGGAGTTGCCCTTCGAGCGCAGCCAACCGCGCGTCACGGCCAACTCGTCATGGGCGAAGCCGTCGCCCTCCCAGCCCAGGGCCTGCAACCCCATGGCCTCGACCATCAGCTCGAAGCGCTCCTGGTTGTTGTGGGCGGCGGCGTATTTGATGATCGACGTGGCGGCCGAAGGCCCCGACCCCGTCTTCGACTCCGCCTCGGCCCGGCGCACGGTCAGCATGAAGGCGTGCTGCTCCATGCGGTGATGGGTGATGCGCCCGCGCAGGTCGCCGTCCTCCAGCCGCCCCGTGGCGTCGAGCCCGACATGGGTCTTGGCCACGTCGACCAGGTCCAGCCCGCCGCCGCCGCCGAACCCGCCGGCTGAGATGTTCTGGCGCTCATATTGCAGCAGCCGCTTGGCGATCTCCCAACCGCCATTGAGCTTTCCGACCATCTGTTCCTTGGGAACCTTCACATTGTCGAAGAAGGTCTCGCAGAAGGGCGAGGAGCCCGAAATCAGCTTGATCGGCCGCGCCTCCACGCCCGGCGTGGTCATGTCGAACAGCACGAAGGAAATGCCCTCGTGCTTCTTCGTCGTATCGGTGCGCACCAGGCAGAAGATCCAGTCCGCCTGGTCGGCGTAGGAGGTCCATACCTTCTGGCCGTTGATCAGCCAGTGGTCGCCCCGATCTTCGCATTTGGTGGCCAAGCTCGCGAGGTCCGACCCCGCGCCCGGCTCCGAATAGCCCTGGCACCAGCGGATCTCGCCGCGCACGATCGGCGGGATGAACATCTGCTTCTGCTCTTCGGTCGCGTATTCCAGCAGCACCGGCCCCAACATCCAGATGCCGAAGCTCATCAGCGGCGGGCGCAGCTTCAGCCGGTTCATCTCCTGCTGCAGCACCCGCGCCTCGGCGGGCTTCAGGCCACCGCCGCCGTATTGCGTGGGCCAGGTCGGCGCCGTCCAGCCCTTGGCGGCCATGCGATCCAGCCAGACCTTGGCGTCGGTGTTGGTCGGATTGAACTTCCGCCCGCCCCAAGGGGCCTCGTCCTCTTCCATGGGCGCATGGAGCGACGGCGGATAGTTGGCCTCGAGCCAGGCCCGCGTCTCGGCGCGAAACGTCTCCAGATCGCTCTCGGCCATGGTCGCTGCTCCCGTCTGATTTGGCCTTATCGTAGCGACGGTATGGCGCGGGGCAAGCGGTTCAAACGATTGTTTTACAGTGGCGTGTCCGGCGCGATCGGCAGGGGCCCACACGACGCCTTCAGCCGTTCGGCGTCGGCGGCGGGAAGCGGTTGGTGCAGGGATTTCGCATAGTCCAGTTCATCGGCCGCGATGCCGGCGATCAGATAGTTGTCGAACCGCGCATCCTGGATGGCGACGCGCAGGCCGGCGATGTCGGCGGGACCGAGGCGCGAGGGGTCGCCCTGCAGCACATTCAGCGTCTGCCAGGTCATGCTCTCGGCCAGGATCATCGGCCGTATATTGTCGATCTGGCGATAGTAGTTGCTGAACACCGCCAGCTCCCGGTCGCCGAAGTGGCTCAGGGTCTGTGACGCCCGGTGAATTTCCCAGACGTTGGTGTTGTAGGCATTGCCCATTTCTATGGTCACCGGTCCCAGGCGGGTCGTCGGCCGGCCCTTCGCCACCTGCTCCACCACATCCTCCAGCGCGTCCAGCCGCCGATCGATGCAGGGCCGCGCCGCCACCCGATAGGCCAGATTCAGGTTGGTGTGCGCCATCTCCCTCGCCAACTGCCCCCGCGCCGCCTTGACCTCGCCCGCCCAATGGATGGCGTCCACCACCTGACCGACGGCCACGGCGATCATCACCCCCACAGTGACGATGCCGATCTCCCTCAGGGTCTCGCGCAGACCACGCTCCGGTCCGTGCCGTGGCGCGGGGGCGGGATCGGCGGCCGGGGCCGCTTCAGGTGGGGTCGCCGCCCGTCTCGCCCCCGCCTGTCTCGCTCCAGCCTGTCTCGCCCCAGCCTGTCTCGCCATCGTCTCGCCCTTGCTTCCGCAATCGCCCAGGCCGCCGCAACTCGCGCCGCGCCAAGCTGCACCATGCGCCGCATTCGCCGTGGCCGGGAAGGGCCGACCCGATGCATGGGCGCTTTGCGGTTGCCGGGATCGTTGTTGTGTTGCCGGGCGCGCGCCCGCACTCTGGACGGGTGGAACCGCAAGCCGCCCCGCCAGGCCCGCACATACTGCCGCTGCGATGGATATGCGCCGTCGCGGCCGTCTTCCTGGTCGTCGGGCCGCTCGTGGGAACGGCGCCGGTTCTGCTCGACAGCATTTTCGGGGACGCCCTCTCCTCGGTGAACATGCGCGTCGTCATCGGCTTCGGCTATCTGCTCGGTGGCGCGCCGGCCCTGGTCACCGGGCTGATATCCGGCTGGCTTGTGGGGCGCGTACGCTGGTCTGCCTGGCGGTGGGCCGCCGCCCTGACCGGCGCGGTCGTCTCCAGCGTGTTCGCGCTGGCGTTCTGCCTTGTCATGGCCATCACGCGTGGGGAGAGCGAAGTTCCCGGACTCCTGATCTTGGTCCTCCTCTTCGCCGCGCTCGGCGCGGCGGCGGGTTTCGTCTCGACCCTTGCTGCCTGGGTGCTTCTCATCTCGACCCGGTTTTCGCCGGACTGGGCGGCGCCTAGCCCTCCGTCTTGAGCTGCGCCCCCTTCTTGAGAGGCCCGGGCGTCTCCCGCGTCATCTCGATCATGGTGGGCCGGAAGCCGGCCTGAGCGAACAGCCGCTGGGCCGTCTCGTTCGGTGTCGCCGTCGAAAGCACCACCCGGGGTGCGCCCCTGGCGGCAAGCTCACCCAACGCCGCGTCCAGCAGCCGCCGGCCGGCGCCCTGGCCACGACGCTCCGGGTCCACCACGATGTCGTAGATCGCCCCGGCCGGCCCGCGCAGGGCCATCCAGTCGTTGCCCTCCATTCCGGCATAGACGTAGCCGATGACATCGCCGCCCTGCTCGGCGACCAGGATGATGGCCTCGGCCCGCTCCAGCTCCGAGCCCAGGAAGCCGCCGTATCCGGCTTCAGTGCCCGGACCGGGCGCGATGAAGCGCTCAGGGTCGAAACCGTGGTGCAGGCGCACCAGAAGCGCGCCGAGCCGCCCGAGGGCGGAGACGTCGCCGGGCCGGGCCGCCCTTACAGTGAAGCCTGGAGTGGCTGGCATGGCTGAGCCTCGATGGCGGCGGTTGGATGAGGTCTGGCCTATCCTACCGGCGGGCCGCTCCCTAGTCAGCCTGATCGCCCACGGCGGCTGGTCCCTGAAGCGTGACGCGCCATGATCCCCGCCCGGCACATTGTTTCGCGGCCGCATCGAATGGCCCAGCTTGGCCACAAGCACGGCTCCAATTGACCGTATTGCGTCGCTACACCCCCAATTCGAAGATAGGGGATTGTCCAATGAAGCGGTGGTTCGGCGCGGGTTTCGTGCTGGTGGCGTTGGCCGGGTGCGCGTCGCCGGGTGGCGAGCGGCCGGAGCATCACGGCATGCGCGGTGGCCGCCATGGTGGCCCGCCGGGGGCGTTCGGCCCGGGCGGCCCCCGCCCGGCGGCCCTGTTCATCAGCCCCTGCGGGCGGCCCTACCGCTCGGCGGCGGGCGAGGCCTATCCGGTGGGCCTGTGGTTCGCGACGGCCGACACCAACCATGACGGCAAGCTCGACCGGGCCGAATTCCGCGCCGACGCCGACCTCTTCTTTCAGGTGCTGGACCGCGACCACGACGGCGTCGTGGCGGGCGAGGAGATCACCTTCTACGAACAGCGCATCGTCCCGGAAATCCTGGCCGGCCCGGGCGCGCAGGCCGATGCCGGAAGCGCCGCGCCGGACCTGCTGATCCGGGTGCAGATGCAGGGCGGCGGCGGCGGCATGCCCGGCGGTGGCGGGGGCGGCGGCGGTGGTGGCGGCCGGCGCGGCGGCTC
>JAQGIP010000149.1 GCA_028291055.1 Caulobacter sp. | reverse complement strand
CGATGATCACGTCCACCGAGGCCGTCAGGCTGTCGGGGCTGGCGGCCAGCAGGTCGACGCCGAACGGCTTGTCGGTGAGGCTCCTCACCTGGCGCATCTGCTGGCGGATGAAGTCCGGCCCGCGCCCGGCCATGCCCAGCACGCCATAGCCGCCGGCATTGGAGACGGCGGCGGCCAGCTCCGCATAGGAGACGCCGCCCATCCCGGCCAGCATGATCGGATGCTCGACGCCGAGCAGGTCGCAAAGGGGGGTGTGGAGGGACATGGGTGCTGCTCCCGCTAGAAGATCGAATAGCCGCCGTCGACAATGAAGCTGTCGCCGGAGTGGTAGCGCGAGGCGTCGGAGGCCAGGTAGACGGCCACGCCGCCGAAGTCTTGCGGCTCGCCCCACCGGCGCATGGGCACCCGGCTGATGACGTTTTCGGTGAACTTCTCGCTGCCCTGGGCGCCGGTGGTCATGTCGGTGGCGATCCAGCCGGGCAGGATGGAGTTGGCGCGCACGCCATAGCGGGCATGCTCCACGGCGATCGACTTCATCATCGAGATCACCGCGCCCTTGGTGGCCGCATAGGCCTCGTTGCGGGCCGCGCCCTCGATGGCGGCGAGCGAGGCGATGCCGACGATGGAGCCGCCGGGGTCGCCGGACTTGGCGCGTTCGACCATGTGCTTGGCGGCTTCGCGGGCGGTCCAGAAGACGCCGTCCAGGTTCAGGGCCATGTTGTAGCGCCAGGTCTCCGTGGTCATCTCCGAGAAGGAGGCCGCGCCGCGACCACGGCCGGCGTTGGCGAAGACGGCGTCCACCCGGCCCATGGCCGCCACGGCTTCCTGCATGCCGGCCACCACCTGGGCCTCATCGGCGCAGTCGACGATCTGGGCCTTCACGCGCACGCCATGGCTGGTGAGCTTGCCCTCGGCGGCCAGGGTCTTGTCCTTGTTCGACCCCCAGATGACGATGTCGGCGCCCGCCTGGGCCATGGCCTCGGCCATGCCGAGGCCGATGCCGCCATTGCCGCCGGTGACCAGGGCGACCTTGCCGGCCAGATTGAACGGCGCGTAGGCCATCGGGCGTCTCCTCGAACGTTTGTTTGTTTGGAGGGAGAAGGCGCGAGTGACCCTAAGTCCGTCAAGGGGGGTGTCTTTCTACGGCCAACGGGTCGTGAGACTGTGATTGCGGAGCGACCCTATGCCAATCTGCCTCGACGTTTCGGACATCTACTGCGTGCCGCCTGCCTATGGGCGCGTGTGGCTCCCCGGCGGCATCATCGTGCTAACCGATCGGCGAGGCAGGAGACTGCACGTGAATCCGGTGGATATCCGTCGGGCTGGCGCCAGCATCAATCTGATGGCGCGCGACAACATCGTAGTCCAACCCGTTACCGGCTTCGCGGAACGCCCCCTCGGCGGCGCGACTCTGCTGTATCGAAGCGAGTGCATCCGTTTTTCGTGCATCTTCACGACGATCGTCGTCGCGAATGCCGACCTCGCCGAGGTGCGCGTCTACGGCACGGACGCGCTTCATCAGATTCGGATCGACGGCGTTTCCCGGGCGGGCCTCAACCGGAGTCTAAAAGCCATCGCCGTGATCGGCCCGGGCAGCGACCTCATTGCGCTAGCTGAGCTGCGCTAGCCGAAACGTTCGACCGCCTCTCGGATCACGCGCCGGGTTTCCTCCCACTCCACCAGGGCCAGCGCGTCGTCCAACGGGAAGAACCCCGCCTCCGCCGCGTCATCGCCGGCCACGGGCTCGCCCGATATCCACCGCGCCGCATAGTCGATCATGATGTAGTGGCGCGTCGTCTCGCCCGTGGTGCGCGAGGTGAACAGCCCGTCGACCACGTCGATCAGGCCCAGAAGTTCGGCCGCGACGCCCGTCTCCTCGACCAGTTCGCGCATCGCCGCCGCCGGGCTGGTCTCGCCCCATTCGATGCGTCCGCCCGGGATGCTCCACTGACCCTGGCGCGGGGGGTTGCCCCGCTTGATCAGCAGCACCTCGGTCCCCCGCAGGCAGACCACGCCGACGGTCGGAACCGGCGTTCCGCTCACTGGAAATCCTCCAGCGCCAGGGTGGAGCGCACGCCCACCCCACTCAGCGATTGCGCCAGCCAGTCGTCCGCCGCCTTGCGCCCGCGCTGGCGCAGGTCCTCCAGGAAGGCCCGGTCGGTGTTCAGCTTCGAGGCCGCCGACAGGTCGTCGAGGCGCCCGTCCGCGCTGATCCCATGCACGAGCATGTGGCGGTAGCGGCCCTTGGCGTGGTCGCGCAGCAGGTCTTCGTCGAGCAGCTTGTGCACGAAGCCGATGGCCCTCAGTTCCGCCACCAGCGAGGCGTTGAAGGTGATCTCGTTCAACCGGTCCATGATGTCCACCGGCGTCTTGGGCACGGTCTTCCTCACGAAGGGGTTGAGGCTGACCACCAATATGTCGTCCGGCGTCGGGTCGTAGAACAGCGGCCACAGGGGCGGGTTGGCCAGATAGCCGCCGTCCCAATAAGGTTCTCCGTCGATCTCCACCGCCTGGAACATGTTGGGCAGGCAGGCCGAGGCCATGATGTGGCGCGAGGTCAGCTCGTTCGTGCGGAAGATCTTGGCGCGGCTGGTGCGCACCTGGGTCGCGGCCACATAGAGCGCGATCGGCGAGCGCTCGCGGATGGCCTTGAAGTTGATCACCTTCTCCAGCGCGTCGTGCAGCGGGTTCAGGTTCAGGGGATTGAACTCATAGGGGCTCATGGACGAGGCCATGGTTTCCGCCCACCGCCAGCCCGGTGTGTCGCGCAGCCAGTCGGCCCCGATCGCATTGCTCCACACGCTGGTGTCGCCGAACATGTTGCGGCCGTCGGCGTCGCTGACCGCGCGCCAAAACTTGTTGAGGGTGGCCTTGGCGCCGTCGCGGCCGCCGTCTTCGAACCCGTGCGCCAGGCACACGGCGTTCATCGCGCCGGCCGAGGCGGCCGTCACCGCCTTGATCTGAAGGCTGTCTTCTTCCAGCAGCCGGTCGAGCACGCCCCACTCATAGGCGCCGTGCGAGCCGCCGCCCTGCAGCGCCAGGCTGATGGGCGTGGGCACTATTCCGCCGTCCAGCCGCCGTCGACGGAGAGGGAGGCGCCGTTCACCGAGGCGCCCATGTCGCTGGCCAGGTAGAGCAGCAGGCCCGCGAGTTGTTCGAAGGTGACGAACTTCTTGGTCGGCTGGGCGGCCAGGATCACGTCCTTGACCACCTGTTCCTCGGTCAGCCCGCGCGCCTTGGCCTGGTCCTTGATCTGGCCGTCGACGAGGGGGGTGTGGACATAGCCGGGGCAGATGGCGTTGCAGGTCACCCCGTCCTGGGCGATCTCCAGGGCCACCGTCTTGGTCAGCCCCACGACGCCATGCTTGGCGGCCACATAGGCCCCCTTGAACGGCGAGGCGACCAGGCCGTGGGCGGAGGCGATGTTGACGATGCGGCCGCGGCCTTGCGCCTTCATGATCGGGATCGCCGCCTTGGTGGCGTGGAAGGCGCTGGTCAGGTTGATGGCGATGATCTGGTCCCACCTGGCGGTGGGGAAGTCCTCGATCGGCGAAACGAACTGGACGCCGGCATTGTTGACCAGCACGTCGAGGCGGCCGAACTCGCGCTCAGCGAAGGCCACCATGTCGGCGATCTCGTCCGGCCTGGTCATGTCGGCGGCGTGGTAGCGCACGCGCACGCCGCTGGCGGCTTCGAGGGCGGCGCGCGTCTTCTCGATTTCGCCCGGGTCGCCCAGGCCGTTCAGCACCACATCCACCCCCTGGTGGGCGAGCGCCTCGGCCAGGGCGTGGCCGATGCCGCTGGTGGAGCCGGTGACGATGGCCGCCTGGCCCTTCAGACCGTAATCCATGACGTGTCTTTCTTGCGGACCGGCCGCCCGGTCGTTCTTTGTTGCGGCGCAACATAGAGCGGCAAGGGGGCGCAGGCGAGCCCGAAGACGAAATTATGCGGCGATGCGGGAGAAGACCCAATCCGTCTCGGTGGACTGATCCTTGGCGAAGCCATAGCCGGCGGTGTCGAAACCCTTCAAGCCCTGCGCCGTCTCGATCCGATGATCGATGGCGTAGCGCGCCATCATTCCGCGCGCCCGCTTGGCGTAGAAGCTGATCAGTTGCAGCGCGCCCGCCTTCTCCTCGCGGAAGTGGCAGGTCACCACCGGCAGCTTCAGGGCCTTGGCGTCCACCGCGCCGAAATATTCCTGGCTGGCCAGGTTGACCAGGGTCGGGTCGGCCATGTCCTGGCCGGCGGTATTCAGCGCCTCCGACAGCCGCGCGCCCCAGAAGTCGTAGAGGCTCTTGCCGCGCTTGGTTTTCAGCCGAACCCCCATCTCCAGCCGGTAGGGTTGGATGGCGTCCAGGGGCCGCAACAGGCCGTAGAGGCCCGACAGGATACGCAGATGATCCTGCGCCCAGCCCAGCGCCGGCTTGTCGAGCGTGCGCGCCGCCAGGCCCAGGTAGACGTCGCCGTTGAAGGCGAAGGCGGCCTGCAGGCCGTCGTCCGCCGCCGGGTCAAAGGCCTGGAAGCGCTCGCGATTCAGCGTGCCCAGCCGCTCGGAAATCGACATCAGCTTGCGCAGGTCGCGCACGCTCAGCTTGCGCGTCGCCTTGTCCAGCTCGGCGATGTCGGCCTTCAGCTCGGGCGTGGTCAGGGGCGCGCTCACCGGCGGCGCGGCGAAGTCGAGCGACTTGGCGGGAGAGATCACCATCAACATGGGGGCGCACATAGGCCGGGCGGAGCCTTCCGGCTAGGGGTCGTGAAAGCTGGACAACCGCGATGCTGTGGATGACCCTGGGCGGGCATCGGATGGATGGGAGCGGCGCGCATGTCCTGGGTTCGCACGATCACGAGCACGGCCCTCGTGGGGGCCTTGAGCGCGGCCCTCGCCGGTTGCGCCTTCCCGACCGCCGATCCCAAGGCCGAGGCCCTGGCCAAGGGGGTCTATGATCAGCTGCGCAAGGGCGACGACGCGGCCATCGAGGCCGAGATGTCCCCGCAATACCGCACCCCGGTGCTGAAGGCCCAGCTGGCCGAGATGCGCGCCATGATCCCGCCCGGAGAACCCACCTCGGTCAAGCAGACCGGCTGGCATTTCAACACCGACCTCAACCGAGGCGACGACCAGGGCTACACCTACGCCTACAGCTACCCTGACCGCACGGTCACCGCCGACGTGGTGGTCACCCGCCCGAAGGGCAGCCAGCAATGGTTCGTCAATGCCTTCCACGTGAACACTGAACTGACCCAGGCGCCGGCCGCGCCGCCGGTCTCCGCCTCGCCTCCGACAATGGCGGCTCCGAAGAAGGCCCCTTAGGGCCCGACCAAGACCCAGTCGCCCGCCCGCGCGCCCGGCTTCACGCTCCAGCCGGGGTTCAGGGTCAGGGTCCAGCCGTCGCCCTTCAGCGCGTCCATGTCCGCGCCGGCGGCGGGGACCGAGACGCTGCAGGCGTTCTTGCCCAGCAGGCCGCCGTTGGTGGTTTCCAGGATCCCGAAGGCGCCGGTGACCCGCAGGCGGGGGTAGACGGTGCCGATTCCGGCGAGGGGCTGGGCGGCGGAGGGGTTGAATTGGTAGTTGATTTTCTGGGACGGCACGCAGAGGACCGGGCCGTCCACGAAGCGGGCGTGGAGGGCTGAGAGCATGGCCTGGCGTTTGGCGTCGCGGTCGGTTTCGAAGGCGCGCAAGGGGGCTGGGGCGTAGGCGGCGGAACGTTCCGGAACGTTGCGGGCGGCGCGGGTCGGGACGGCGGCGCGGAGCAGGCGGTCGAGGGCGGGGGCGTCCTTGGATTTCATTTTCGAGCGCCAGCCGGGGGCGTAGCGGTCGAGCAGCAGGCCGTAGGCGGGGCCGGTGGCGTAGGCGAAGGAGCGCACGAAGGTGGGGTCGCCGATGTGGAAGGTGAGGTCGCGCACGGCATAGGCGGTGCGGGCGCGCTCGTCCCTCAGGCCCAGCATCACGCCGGTATATTCGGCCACCCCCTCGTTCAGTTCGAGGCCGCGTTCGTTGGCGGCGGCGTCGGGGAACAGCCGGTAGCGTTCGGCGCGGAAGGCCAGGGCGTCGTCGACGGCGCGGCGGCGCGCGGCCTCGGTGCGCGCGGTCAGGGCGGCGGCCAGGGCGCGCCATTCCAGCTGCAGCAGGTAGCGGCCTTCGAGGGTGTCGAGATGGCCGTTGTCGCCGTCGTCGTGCAGCATGCCGAGCATCGGCTGGATGCGGTGGAACAGCTCGTGGGCGATCATCACCTGGCGCGCCTCGTGCGTGCCCATCAGCGGCCACAGGATCTGGGTCCAGCGCACGCCGGCCCATTCCGTGGGCGTATTGGCCAGGTTGACCACCAACGGCAGGACGCCGGTGAAGGCGCCGCCATCGGCCTTCAGCACGCCCTCCCCGTCGGCCTGGTTGGCGATCACGGCGCGGCTCTCCGGCTCCACCAGCATCATCGGCCCGCACAGGGTGTGGCCCCATAGCCGCCCATTGTCGCGGGTGCAGATGACCCGGGCGTCCTCGAACAGGGCGTCGGCATTGGCCCAGGAGAAGGCGGTGGAAGCGGCGTCGCGGGCCAGGGCGGGCGGCGCGGCGAAGGCCACGAGGGCCGCCAGGACCAGGCCGCCGGACTTCAAGAACAAGGACATCGCCGTCTCCTACGATGATTGTCGTAGAACGAATATACGACGCCTATCGTATGTCAATCAGGCCGGCCCGCGCGGCGGAGGGGCGTTTGGCGCGCGCGCGACTCCCAGCGGATGCGCCCCTGGGGCGTCACCGTCACCGACACGGCCGGCCCGCCGGCGCGGTCGATCAGGGTCACCGCGGGGCCGCGCTGGACGATGCGCGCGGGAACGCCGCCGGGCCCCACCGAGGCGGCGACCACGCGGCCGTTCAGGACCCGCAGCGCGAACACCCCGGCGTCGTCATGGGCCTGGATCAGCATGCCGGGGCTGAAGACGCTGGCCAGATAGGCGCCGCTGAGGGCCGCGTCCGAGCGCCCGGCCGCTCCCACCGAGACCGCCAGCGCGCAGAGCCCGAGGGCCGCCACGACGGGCGCCGCCGCCAGCCCGGGC
>JAQGIP010000144.1 GCA_028291055.1 Caulobacter sp. | reverse complement strand
CTCTTGGCGATCCCGTGGATCTTGCCCTTGAACTGCTTGCGGTACTTGGTCTTTTTCGGAGACAGCATCAGTCAGACCCTTAAGCGTTCGCCTGGTCGCGCCGGTCGCGGCGCGGGCCGCGGTCGGGGCGATCGCCGGAGCGGTCACGACCGCCGCCTTCACCCGCGGGCCCGCTTTCGCCGGCCAGGCGCTTGTCCAGCGCCATCGGGTCGTGCTCGAGGACTTCACCTTTGAAGACCCAGCATTTCACGCCGATGATGCCGTAGGTGGTCTTGGCCTCGGTGAAGCCGTAGTCGATGTCCGCCCGCAGGGTGTGCAGCGGCACGCGGCCTTCGCGATACCATTCCATCCGCGCGATTTCCGCGCCGCCGAGGCGGCCCGCCACGTTGATGCGGACGCCCTTGGCGCCGAGGCGCATGGCCGACTGCATCGAGCGCTTCATGGCGCGGCGGAAGGCCACGCGGCGTTCGAGCTGCTGGGCGATGTTCTCGGCGATCAGCTGGGCGTCGGTCTCGGGCTGGCGGATTTCGACGATGTTCAGGTGAACCTCGCCATCCGTCATGGCCGCGATGTCCTTGCGCAGCTTGTCGATGTCGGCGCCCTTCTTGCCGATGATCACGCCGGGGCGTGCGGCATAGATGGTGATGCGGCACTTCTTGTGCGGACGCTCGATGGTGATCCGCGACACGCCCGCCTGGTAGAGGCGCTTCTTCAGCGCGCGGCGGACCTTGATGTCCTCATGCAGCAGCTTGCCGTACTCGGCGCCGTCGGCGAACCAACGGCTGTCCCAGGTGCGGTTGATGCCGAGGCGAAGCCCGACGGGATTGATCTTCTGACCCATTAGGCGGCCTCACCCAGCTCGCGGACCACGATGGTGATCTCGCTGAACGGCTTTTCAATGCGCGAAGACCGGCCGCGGGCGCGGGCGGAAAAGCGCTTCATGATCAGGTTCTTGCCCACGTAGGCTTCGGCGACGACCAGGCTGTCGATGTCGAGGCTGTGGTTGTTCTCGGCGTTGGAGATGGCCGAATACAGGGCTTTGCGGACGTCCTTGGCGATGCGCTTGTGGCTGAACTCGAGTTCGTTCAGCGCACGTTGCACCTTCAGGCCGCGGATCGATTGCGCCACCAGGTTCAGCTTACGGGCGGAGGTGCGCAGAGTGCGAACCTTGCACTTGGCTTCCGCCGGCGTCTCGCGACGCGCTTTGGCTTGCTTTCCCATGACTACTTCCTCTTGGCCTTCTTGTCGGCCGCGTGGCCCGGGAAGTTGCGCGTCGGCGCGAACTCACCAAGCTTCATGCCGACCATGTCTTCCGACACCGTCACGGGGACGTGCTTCAGGCCGTTGTGGACGCCAAAGGTGAGGCCCACGAACTGCGGCATGATCGTCGAGCGGCGCGACCAGGTCTTGATCACGTCCTTGCGGCCTGAATTGTGCGCGGTATCCGCCTTCGTCAGCAGATAACCATCGACAAACGGGCCCTTCCAAACAGAACGGGTCATCGCTTAGCGGGCCTTCTTCAGGTGGCGGCTACGGATGATGAACTTGTCCGTGGCCTTGTTGCTGCGGGTCTTGGCGCCCTTGGTCGGCTTGCCCGCCGGGGTCACCGGGTGGCGGCCGCCGGAGGTGCGGCCTTCGCCGCCGCCGTGGGGGTGATCGACCGGGTTCATGGCCACGCCGCGAACGTGCGGACGGCGGCCCTTGTGACGATTGCGACCGGCTTTGCCGAGCACTTCGTTCATGTGGTCTTGGTTCGAAACCGCGCCGACGGTGGCCATGCAGGTATCCTGCACCATGCGCAGTTCGCCCGAGTTGAGGCGGATCTGAGCGTAGCCGGCGTCACGGCCGACCAGCTGAGCGTAGGCCCCGGCCGAACGGGCGATCTGGCCGCCCTTGGCGGGCTTCAGTTCGACGTTGTGGATGATGGTGCCGATCGGCATGGAGCGCAGCGGCGAGGCGTTGCCGGGCTTCACGTCGACCTTGTCGGCCGCCAGGATCTCATCGCCCACCTTCAGGCGCTGCGGCGCCAGGATGTAGGAGAGTTCGCCGTCCGTATACTTCACCAGGGCGATGAAGGCGGTGCGGTTGGGATCGTATTCGATCCGCTCGACCGTGGCCGCCATATCGAACTTGCGGCGCTTGAAGTCGACCAGGCGATAGAGGCGCTTGGCGCCGCCGCCGCGGAAGCGGACCGCGATGCGGCCACCGCCGCCCCGGCCGCCCGACTTGGTCAGGCCTTCGACGAGCGACTTTTCAGGCCGGCCCTTGTGGAGCTCGGACCGGTCGATCAGCACCAGGCTGCGTCGGCCGGGCGAAGTCGGGTTGTAATGCTTCAGAGCCATTGTCTTTAGAGCCCCGTCGTAATGTCGATCGACTGGCCTTCGGCCAGGGTCACGATGGCTTTCTTGACGTCGGAACGGCGTCCGACGCGGCCACGGAAGCGCTTGGTCTTGCCCTTGACGTTCAAGGTGTTGACCTTGGTCACGGTGACTTTGAACAGCGCTTCAACTGCGGCGGCGATTTCGTCCTTCGTGGAGTCCTGAGCCACCTGGAAGACCACCTTGTTCTGCTCGGAGAGCATGGTGGCTTTTTCGGTGATCACGGGCGCCAGGATGACGTCGTATTGGCGAGCGGTAACGGCCATCAGGCGGCTTCCTTCTCATCGGCGAAGCGAGCCTGGATGGCTTCAACGGCCGACTTGGTCAGCACCAGCGTATGGCGGCGCAGGACGTCGTAGACGTTGAGGCCGGCATCCGGCAGCACATCGATGTTGGGGATGTTGCGGGCCGCCAGCTTGAAGTTGGCGTCCACTTCCGGACCCGCGATCACCAGGGCGTTCATCCAGCCGAGGCTGGCGAAGTTGGCGCGCAGGGCGGCGGTCTTGGGCTCGGCGAGGACCGCCGTATCCAGGACCACCAGCGAACCCGACTTGACCTTGGAGGACAGCGCGTGGCGCAGGGCCATGGCGCGGACCTTCTTGGGCAGGTCGAAGGCGTGGCTGCGGACCACGGGACCGTGGGCCTTGGCGCCGCCGACGAACTGGGCCGCACGGCGCGAACCGTGACGGGCGCCGCCGGTGCCCTTCTGCTTGTACATCTTC
>JAQGIP010000129.1 GCA_028291055.1 Caulobacter sp. | reverse complement strand
CCGATCTCCTATGCCGAGATCGTCACCGGCTACGTCGGCGGGGCGGCGGCCAAGTCGGTGATCATCGGTTTCATCACCCTGGCGACGGCGCGGCTGGTCGTGGACTTCCACGTCGCCCACCCGTTCGTGATGCTGGCCTTCCTGCTGCTGACCTCGATCACCTTCAGCCTGTTCGGCTTCATCATCGGCATCTGGGCCGACGGCTGGGAAAAGCTGAACATCGTGCCCATGCTGATCGTCACGCCGCTCACCTTCCTGGGCGGCAGCTTCTATCCGCTCAGCGTCCTGCCGCCCTTCTGGCAGAAGGTCACCCTGTTCAACCCGGTGGTCTATCTGGTCAGCGGCTTCCGCTGGGCCTTCTACGGCAAGGCCGACGTCAGCATCGGCTTGAGCCTCGGCATGACCCTGGGCTTCATGGTGGCCTGCCTGCTGGCCATCTGGTGGATCTTCAAGACGGGTTATCGGCTGCGCACGTGACCCTGACCGGGTCTAGTCGGGGGGCGATTGGTAGCCTTCAGCCAGAGCCTTGTCCTGCCAGCGGACGCCCTCGGCCATATCCTTCTCAACACCGAAGCCCATCATGTAGCGCCGACCCACGGCCCACATGGCGGCGGTATCGCCGTGCTCGGCCGCCATCCTGTACCAACGGAACGCCTCCTTCTGGTCGGTCGGTACGCTGAAGCCGTTGGCGTACATGTTGCCGACGTCGAACATCGAACGCGCGTCGCCAAGGTCCGCACCCTTGTGGAACAGGCGCATGGCCTCGACATAGTCGGCCGGTGCGCCTCGGCCTTCGCTCAGCATGGAGCCCGCGCCGCGCATGGCCACCGGGTCACCCTTGTCGGATGCGATGCGAAATAGGCGCAGCGCCTCCTCGTCGTCCTGCTTTACACCCTGTCCGTTGGCATAGCGGACGGCCAGAAAAGTCGTGGCCTCGGCGTCGCCCGTGTCGGCGGCGGCGCGGAACCAGCGGGTGGATTCCACCGGATCGGCCTTCACGCCCAGACCGCCATCCAGGACATAGGCCAGGTTGACCATGGCGGGCACATCGCCACGCTCAGCGGCCATGCGATACCAGTGCACCGCCTCGACCGGGTCCTTATCGCGTCCCCAGCCCCGCTCGGCGTCCTCGCCGAGGTTGTTCATGGAGCGCGCATGGCCCTTGGCGGCAGCCATGGTGAACCAGCGGATGGCCTCGCGCTCGTCCTTGGCCACCCCGCGTCCGCGCGAATAGGCGACGCCGATCTGATACATCGCCACCGGGTCGCCGGCCTCGGCCTTGCGGGTCAGTTCGGCGATGTTGGGGACAGTGGCGGCGGGCGGTGCGGGCGGCGGCGGATCTGCGGCCGCCGCTGTCGCCAGGACGCCGCCGGCCACCAGCGCGCCGAGGATGGAGATGACTTTCACGGGCGGCCCCTCATGGCGGGCATGCGGCCCATCCCCCAGCCTCGCCCATCGCCCGCGGCGGGGCAACGGCCTATCCGCCGGCCAGGTGGTGGGTGTTCAAGGCCGGGGTCCGGCCGCGGGCCTGAGCGACGTCAAGATTTCCCAGGAACTCGTCCAGCCCAGGTGAGCCAAAACGCAACTCCATGCACGATTGTGCACGAATATCTGCATGCGATTACAGATTGACCGATCCGCGCCTTGAGCAGCTACTCCCCGCACTTTTGGGGGAAGACCATGGGCGTCCTGGATAAAGACCTGAACAACCATCTTCGCAACGCCTCGCGGCGTCACGTGATGGCCGCCCTGGCCGGGACCACGGCCCTGGCCGTCGTCGCTCCCTGGAGCCAGGGCTTCGCGGCGGTCGCCGGGATGGCGCCCGCCCAGATGCGCATGGCGCCCGACGACGACGCCGACTTCGACGGCCCCGACGCGGTCGAGGGCGACACCCTGGAATGGCTGTCCGCCGCCAACCCGGCCGCCGCCGCCATCGTCAACGACGTGGTGGCCCGCTCCAAGCTGACCTTCGTGGCCGCCGCCGCCGGGATGGACACCGGCGCCGACCCCGTGGGCCGCGCCTCGCGCACCTTCATCGCCGCCCGCCCGGCCGCGCGCCGGGCCCAGTTCGAGGGGGCGGCCCGCACCCTGATGGCCGCGCCCCTGGCCACCCGCCAGCGCCACTTCGGCCGCTATGCCGCCATCGCACCCGCCGAGGCCGCGCGCCTCACCCGACCGGCCCTGGCCCAGCGTCTCGGCGGCCCGGCCGTGCGGCGCGGGTCGCTCAGCATGGCGACGCTCGGAACCACCTTCGGCCCGGTGGTGATGACCGAGCAGCCGGACTTCTCCGGCATCATCATCCCCAAGACCGATCCCGACGCCGCCGCCAAGCAGAAGGCCGCCGACGAGAAGGCCGCCGACGCCGCCGCCGGCAAGAAGCTGAAGCACCTGGAATTCTACATCCGCCGCGTCGAATGCTTCGAGGGCACCGGCGACCCGGGCGGCCACGACGAGATCGCGCTGGCCGGCTATGTGATCGGCGCCACCGGCCACATCGTCAACGTCAGCCAGTTCAACGTCTCCGAAAACTTCATCCCCAAGTCGGAAGGCGGCCAGACCAACCACCAGCAGTCGGAGATCAGCGCCCGCGACTACGGCGACATCAACGGCCGTCACTTCGCCTGGCTCAACGTCAACCAGTCCGCCCCCTGGCCCCACGACTACCAGGCCGGCATCTCCATGGGCGAGCTGGACTGGGGCGGCTTCGCGGGCTTCCTGGAAGACCTGTGGGACGCGGTGAAGACCGCTGTGTTGGACGCCATCGGCGAGGCCCTGGCCGAGGGCCTGGGCGCGGCGATCGGCACCGCCATCCCGATCCCGGGCCTCGGCACCCTGATCGGGCTGACCATCGGCGCCCTGATCAACTTCATCATCCAGGCGGTGAAGGACGACGTGGTCGGCACCATCCACACCAAGCTGACGCTCAGCAAGATGACGGGCAGCTACTATAAGACCCTCTATCCGACCAACGGCCACCCCAACTGGCACGGCCACATCTCGTCCAAGAGCGGCATCATGTATAACCGCGAGTTCAAGGACAGCGGCCGCTACAAGGTCAAGATGGGCTGGCGGCTGTTCGACGAGGCCGGCTTCGACAAGCGCCAGGTCGAGATCAACGCCACCCTGATCAAGGCCAACGGGGGGTAGGGCGACGCAGGGGTTGCGCGGACCATGCACTCATTGTAGAAACGTATCTACATATTGTGAGGTTCGTTGTGGCGATCACCACCCTTTCCAGCCGCCAATTCAACCAGGATGCCAGCCGGGCCAAGAAGGCGGCGCAAGATGGTCCGGTGTTCATCACCGATCGCGGCCGGCCCGCCCATGTCCTGCTGACGATCGAGGAGTATCGGCGGCTGTCGGGCGAGCCGCTTAGCCTGGCGCGGGCCTTGGCCCAGCCTAGCGACTTCGACTTCGATCCCCCTCGCCTTGAAACCGGATCGATCCGGCCGGCCGACCTCGACTGATGTACCTTCTCGACACGAACGTCGTCTCGGCGCTTCGCCGTCTGGACCGGGCCGATCCGAACCTGGTTGCCTGGGCCGAGGCAATCCCGTCCTCACAGGTCTTCCTCTCGGCGATCAGCGTGCTGGAGATCGAACTCGGCGTGCTGCTGGTCGAGCGTCGCGACGCTCGGCAGGGCTTGGTGCTGCGAACCTGGCTCGAGGATCATGTCATGGGCCGGTTCGAAGGCCGGATCATCGCGGTGGATACCGCTGTCGCCAGATGTTGCGCACGCCTTCACGTGCCTGATCCGCGATCCGAGCGCGACGCGATGATCGCGGCCTGCGCTATCGTTCATGGCATGGCGGTGGCGACGCGCAACGTGGCGGATTTCGAGCCGACGGGGGTGACGCTCATCAATCCCTGGGACGCTGCGGGGAATTCGGCCTGAGGTAGCTTCACGTCGGTCGCGATAAACCGCGCCACCGGTGCTTGACGCCACGCCCGCGCCATCGCCTGCTGACGCTCCAAGGACGGAGCGCCGCGATGACCCATCTCCCCAATTCCCTGGCCGGGCGCGACATCGCCTCGATGGTGCACCCCTACACAAACCTGGACCGCCACCAGACGGTGGGCCCCTTCGTCGCCGCCTCCGGCGACGGCTGCTACATCACCGACGACAACGGCGTGAAATACCTGGAGGGAATGGCCGGCCTGTGGAGCGCCTCGCTGGGCTTCTCCGAGCCCCGGCTTGCCGAGGCCGCCGCGCGCCAGATGGCCACGCTGCCCTTCTACCATTCCTTCAACCACCGCTCCCACGAGCCGATGATCGCGCTCGCCGAAAAGCTGATGTCGATCGCCCCGCCGGGCCTGACCCGCGCCCTGTTCGCCAACTCCGGCTCCGAGGCCAACGACCAGGCGATCAAACTGGTCTGGTACTACAACCAGGGTCTCGGCCGTCCCGAGAAGCGCAAGATCATCTCGCGCATCCGCGCCTATCACGGGGTCACGGTGGCCAGCGCCAGCCTGACCGGCCTGCCGCCCAACCACACCGACTTCAACCTGCCCCTGCCGGGGTTCCTCCACACCGACTGCCCGAGCTTCTACCTGAATGGCCAACCCGGCGAGTCCGAGACCGACTTCACCGACCGCATCGTCGGCAACCTCGAGGCCATGATCGAGGCCGAGGGCCCCGAAACCATCGCCGCCTTCTGGGCCGAGCCGATCATGGGGGCAGGGGGCGTCTATCTCCCGCCGGAAGGCTATTTCGCCAAGGTCCAGGCGCTGCTGAAGAAGCACGACATCCTGTTCGTGGTCGACGAGGTGATCACCGGCTTCGGGCGCACCGGCAACATGTTCGCCTGCGAAACCTACGACTTGGCGCCCGACATGATGGTGGTTGCCAAGGCCCTGTCGGCCTCCTTCCTGCCCATCTCCGCCACCCTGATCAGCGGGCCCATCCACGAGGTGCTGATCTCTCAGAGCCGCAAGCTGGGCGCCTTCGCCCACGGCTTCACCTACTCCGGCCACCCGGCTTCCGCCGCCGTCGCCCTGGAGACCCTGAAAATCTACGAGGAACGCGACACCGTGGGTCATGTGCGCGCCGTCTCGCCCCTGTTCCAGAGGCGTCTGAAGGCGCTGGCCGCCCATCCGCTGGTGGGCGAGGCGAGGGGGGTGGCCCTGATCGGCGGCCTGGAACTGGTCAAGGACAAGCCCACCAAGACCCTGTTCGAACCCTCGCAAGGCGTGGCCCTGGCGGTGGTCGCCGCCTGCCTGGGGCGCGGCGTCATCCTGCGCGCCATTCGCGACATCGTCGCCGTCTGCCCCCCGCTGATCATCACCGAGGCCCAGATCACCGTGCTGTTCGACGCCCTGGAAGCGGCCCTGGATGAGGTGGCGGCCAAGGTGCTCGCGCCCGCCTGAACGGCCCCGCCCGCCTCGCGATGCAACTCGGTGCACGCCGCCGCCCGTTGGCGCCTCTGGGCGCCCGCCCGCGTTCCCCTAGAAGGGCGGAGCTTTCGCGTTGCGGCCGTCCGCCTGGACCGGTCGCCGGCCGCCTCGCTCCGCGAAAGCCGGAACGGTCCGCACGGGCCGCGCCACCGCGGCGTCACCTGCCCCACGGGGGGCGTCGCGGACGGCCCCCGGCTGACCTTGCAAGCCAGGGCCCGGACATCATAATCGCCAAAATCCAGCCGCCATGTCGGATCGGCGTCCGCCCGCCCGTCCTTGGGTCGACAACGCCCAATCAGGAGACGCCCCGATGACCGCCGCCACCACCGAAATCGACAACGACCGCGACCTGGTCCTGACCCGCCTGATCGACGCCCCGGCCGCCAAGCTGTTCCGCGCCTGGACCGAGCCGGAGCTGCTGGTGCAATGGTTCGCGCCCGCGCCCTACACCACCCCCTCGGCGCAGCTCGACGTGCGCCCCGGCGGCGGCAACCTGATCGTCATGCGCGGGCCCGACGGCCCCGACATGCCCAACGCCGGCGTCTATCTGGAGGTGGTTCAGGACAGGAAGATCGTCTTCACCGACGCCTATACGGCGGGCTGGAAACCGTCGGCCAAGCCCTTCATGACCGTGATTCTCACCTTCGAGCCCGAGGACGGCAAGACCCGCTACACCGCGCTGGCTCGCCACTGGAGCGCGGAAGACAAGCAGGCGCACGAGGCCATGGGCTTCCACGTCGGGTGGGGCATCTGCGCCGACCAGCTGGAGGCGCTGGTCAAGCGGATCTAACCCGCCTCGGCCAGGCGGCGGGGCGGATAGCCCTGGATCGGGGCGCTTCCTGGGCGGACGTGTGTCGCGGGCGTAATCAGGAGACGTCGGCAATTCGCCATAGTGCCCGACTGGGACACTTCCGAGGACCTTCCATGATCCGCACCACCACGCTTCTGGCCGCCGGCCTGATATTCACGGGCCTGGCCGCCTGCAACAAGCCTGCCGAGACGGCGCCCGCCGCCGACGCGGCCCCCGCCGCCCAGGGCGCTCAGGGCGGCGCGGGCGCCAACCGCATGCCGGAAAAACAGACCCTGGACGACATGCTGACCCGCACCCGCGAGCGCTTCGCCAAGGTCGACACCAACGGCGACAAGAAGATCACGCCCGAGGAGATGGACGCGGCCAGCGCCGCCCGTGAAGCCGCCGGCGGTGGCGGTGGCGGTGGCGGTGGCGGACGCGGCGGCTTCGGCATGCTGGCCCGCGCCGACGCCGACAAGGACGGCGTCGTCACCCTCGACGAGGCCGAAGCCCAGACCAAGGCCCGCTTCGCCACGATGGACACCAACCACGACGGCACGGTCACCCGCGACGAGATGCAGGCCGCCGCCGAAGCCCGCCGCGCGGCCGGCGGTGGCGGCGGTGGCGACGGCGGTGGTCCGCCGCCCTCGAACTAGGCCCTAGGGGTTGTGGACAGTTGCGGCGATTGCCGGCCGTCGCCATCCAATTCCCCACCGTCACCACCGGACTTGTTCCGGTGGCCCATGAACACCGCGTTTGATGGGGCGTAGCGCCAGCGGAGCCCTTGAGCCCACGTCGCCGGCGCCCCGCGGGAACCCCGCGCCGCGACGCTCCCACCTTCTGACCGGGCAATGGATCGCCGGAACAAGTCCGGCGATGACGGCAGGTGGGGTGAAAGCCTAACTGTCCACAGCTTCTAGGCTTTCTGCTCAATTGGAGGCGTCGCGCCAACCTCCTCCGGTCATCCCCGCCTATGCGCGTTCGCAAGGATGAGCGGATGGCTTGGGGAGGCGTGGGCCTATTGAGTCCAACCCTCTACCGCTCCAGATCCTCGCCGATCCAGCAGCCGCCCTTCTCGCGCCGCAACGCGCTCTCCACCCGATAGGCATGATAGAGGATGGCCGGCCCCTGGGCCGAGCCCCGGTCCAGTACGCCCAGGTCCTTCACCGAGCGGAAACAGCCCTTCAGATTGGCCCCGCCGGCGCGGCGCTCGATATCCACGACGATGCCCGGCCGGTCGATGTCAGGGGTCTCGGAGGCGGGCTGGAAGGCATAGCGGTCGCGTTCGGCCAGCTCGGTCAGCGGCGCCTTGATCACCTTGGTGGCCGACAGCTGCGCCAGCACCCCATAGCTCAGCGTACCCACCCACTCGGCCTTCTCCTGCAGGCGCATATGCTCCAGCTGGGCCGCCAGCCCCGGCCAGCGGCGCAGCGCCAGGGCCGGGTCGGCCCGCATGGGCACGTCGGCTCCCGGCCAGGCCGAGTGGATCAGGGCCACGCCCACCAGCACGAAGCCCACCACCGGCGCCGCGGCGCGCGTCCAGCGCGCGGCCTTGCCCACGGCGCTCTCGGCGATGGCGGCCGCGCAGATGGCCAGCGCGCCATAGACCGGCGCCGGCCAATGGGCCTGGACCCTGTCGTGCAGGCTGTGCAGCAGCAGATAGACGACGAAGGGCGCGCTGACGGCCAGCAGGGGCAGCAGGTCGGCGGCCGCCCGGCGCATGCGTTTGGGCGACAACGCCTGCGCCGCGAACACCGCGATCAGCGGGTTCAGCAACACGAACTGGGTCACCAGGAACTCGGCCAGGTATTTGGGCGCGAAGCGCGAGCCGGCCACCCGGCCGAACTGCTTGGTGAAGGTGATCCAGCCGTGATCGGCGTTCCATGCCACGTTGAGCGAGAAGATGGCCACCGCCAGCACCGCCGCGATCCACGGCCCCGGCCGCTTCAGCGCGTCGCGCCCCTCCGGCGTCGCCAGCAGCCACAGGACCATGCCCGGCGCCAGGAAGATGGCCGAGTATTTCGACAGCGTGGCCAGCCCCGCCGCCACCCCGGCCAGCGCCCACCACAGCAACGGATTGCCGTCGCGCGCCTTCAGCGCCGCCCACACGGCGGCCAGCCAGAACAGCCCCGCCGGCACGTCGGGCAGGGCCAGCATGGCCCCGGTGCCGATCAGCAGGGTGGCGTTGTACCAGAGCCCGGCGCGGGCCGCCGTGCGCCCCGAGGCGCCCACCTGCCGCGCGATATCGAACACCAGCAAGACGCTGGCCGCATTGGCCAGGATCGGAAACAGCCGCACGCCCAGCGGATTGTCGCCGACCAGGAAACGCCCGGCCGCGATCCACCAGGCGATCATCGGCGGATGGTCGTAATAGCCGAAGGCCGGATGCATCGACCAAAGCCGGTAATAGGCCTCGTCTTCCGTCAGCGCCGTTGTCCCGCCCAGGATCAGCCGGGCCAGCAGGATGACCAGGGTGGCCGCGGCCAAGGCTGCGCCATCGAGGCGCAAGCCCGGGCGGGAGGCGGCGGCGGAAACATCGGCCAAAGACTGCTACTCCATGCGGTCCACCCCCGCTCCTACCCCAGATACGCCGCCTCGGGTCAGCCCTCAACGGGGGTATCTCTGCCGTTCGCGGGCTTGGAGCGGGACGCGCGAGCGGCCACTCTTGCCCTGCCGTGAGTCGCGCGGCGAAATGGAGACCTGGACGCTTGGCGCGAGCTTCGTCCCCCAAGGCCAAGGCCCCCGCTAAACCCCTGGAAATCTGGGCGGTGACGACGGGCGAGGCCGGCATGCGCACCCAGGCGGTGGGCCTGGCCAACCGCGTCGGCGGCCATGTGAGCGAAAAGACCGTCGGCCTGCGCGCGCCCTGGCGCTGGGCGCCGCCGGGCGCCGTGCCCTGGCCGCTGAAGGGCCAGGATCCCGCGCTGGACGTGCTGACCCCGCCCTGGCCCGACCTGCTGATCAGCTGCGGCCGCCGCGCCGCCAGCCTGGCCATCGGCGTGCGCCGCGCCAGCAAGGGACACACCCTCACCGTCCACATCCAGGACCCGCGCGCCAACCTGCATGAGTTCGACCTGGTCATCGGCATGGTCCACGACCAGGCGCGCGGCCCCAACGTCCTGTCCGTCGCCACCGCCCTGCACGGCGTGACGGCCGCGCGGCTGACGGGGGAGGCCAGGGACTGGCAGGGACGGCTCGGCGGCCTGCCCAAGCCCTTGGTCGGCGTCCTGCTCGGCGGCTCGACCCACCAGCAGATCTTCACCATGGACCAGGCGCGCCGCCTGCTGGAGGGCCTGAAGACCCTGCGCGCGGCCGGCATGGGCCTGGCCATCACCCCCTCGCGCCGCACCCCCGACGAGGTGCTGGCCCTGGTCACCCAGGCCTGCGCCGGCGACCCCGGCGCCCTGGTCTGGAACCGCCAGGGCGAAAACCCCTACTTCGGCATCCTGGCCCTGGCCGACCGCCTGGTCGTCACCGGCGACAGCGTGTCGATGATCTCCGAGGCCCTGGCCGCCAGCGCGCCCGTGGAAGTCTTCGACGCCGGCGCCCCGCGCCACCAGCGCTTCCTGCGCCCGCTGGTCGAAGGTGGTTATGTGCGGCTGTTCACGGGCGACACCCTGGCCCCCATCCTCGCCCGCGCCCCCGACGCCAGCGAAGACGCCGAAGCGGCGGTCCGGGCGCTGCTCGAGAGCGCTTTCCCTAAACTCCCCGCTCATCCCGACGAAAGTCGGGACCCATAGGGCATGGGAAGGTTACGCGTTGTGGAAGGGGCATGTCCGCATCCCGCACACGAACTGTCGGATCGTCAGCGAACTCACCATGGGTCCCGACTTTCGTCGGGATGAGCGGAGTTTGAGGATCAGACCCGGATCGGCCGGTTCGGATAGGCCAGCTGTTCACGCGCCCGCCACTCGTCGGTGACGTAGTTGATGATGATCGACTTGCGCACGCTGGGGATCGGGCGCGGCTCGAAGCCGTGCCAGGTGTTGTTGGACGGCTTGAACACCAGCGCCGTATTGGCCTTGAACACCGGCCGCGCGGCCCAGGTGTCGGCGTCCGCATAGATGTCGGTGCCCAGGTCTTCCTGGCCCTGGCTGTCGGCCAGATAGAGCAGCATGGTGAAGCGCTTGACGCCCAGGTCGGTGTGAGGACGCAGCCAGAAATGGCCGATATCCTGGGCGTATTCGACCCGCAGGAAACAGCCGTCGAGATCCGCGCCGGTGATCTTGGAGACCAGCGCCAGGGTGGCCGGGTCCAGCAGCGCGTCGGCGATGCGGCCACAGACCGGATAGGCGGAATTGTTGTCGGCGTCGAAGTACACGCGGGTCTCGTTGTGGACCTCACGGCTGCCCGAAATGTCGCCGGGATCGGGGGCGGGGAAGGGCAGGTCGGAGACCTCCGCCCAGGTCTGGGCGGGCAGCACATTCTCGAGCAGCCAGTGGCGATAGGGCGCGTCGATGGGATTGGCGGCGGCGAAACTGGCCGCGACGCTGTCCACCACCGTCTTGATGGTGTCGCCATCCGCGGGGACCGGCCGGGCGAGAGAGCCCGAAACACCGGCGGCTGAAGTGGCCAATACCAAGCTCCGAAAATGCGAAAAGAGACCGCTGGCGAATGCGGCGCCAGAGCCTCTGAAGATGAGCCGACTTGGACGCCTAAATTGCCGAAGTGTCACGCGAATTCGCGTCCGGCGACACCGGGTCGCATGGCTCCACGCGGCGTCGATTATCGCAATTCCAAGGGCTTAGCCGGGTGACGCGAGCCCGGTGCGCGCCCATATAGAGACCATGAGTGTCGCCTTTACCCGAGAAGAAGACAGCGAGGCCGCCGCCGCCGACCTGCCGGACCGGCCGATTTCGCCGCATCCGAATCTGGTCACCGCCACCGGCCTGGCCCTGCTGGAACAGGCGCTGGCCGAGGCGCGCGCCGCCTATTCGGCCGCCCAGTCCAACGGCGACGTCAGCGCCGACCGCACCGCCATGGCCCGCGCCACCCGCGACCTGCGCTACTACGGCGCGCGCCGCGCCAGCGCCCAGCTGACGCAACCGGAGGGTCCGGAAAACATCGTGCGCTTCGGCGGCTCGGTGACCATCGACCGCGACGACGGCCGCCGCCAGACCTTCCGCATCGTCGGCGAGGACGAGGCGGACCCGGCCCAGGGCGCCGTCTCCTACATCTCCCCGCTGGCCCGCGCCCTGCTGGGCAAGACCCTCGGCGACGTCGCCGTGGTCGGCGGCGGCGAAGTCGAGATCGTCGAGATCAGCTAGAAGCCGGGGACATGTACGCTCTCAGGCGCCCACCGCTCCCGGCGCCGCCGCCCAACCGTACGTGTCCCCACCCACCCCAGGGGGCACGTACGCCATCCCTCACCACGAACCCTCTCATCTTCTGAGAGCGTACATGTCCCCGCCCCCTTGCCCCGTCGCGAACAACGGGTATCGTCGCCACCTTCAACTCCGCCCTGCATAGGCAAGGGGGGCCGGCCCGCTCCGACGGGCGGCGGCTGCCAACAGCAAGGACGACATCAAGATGACCGACTTCAACGTGCGCAAGTCCAAGCGCAAATCCTTCCCGGTCGGGCTGGTGGTGCTGGCCGCGGTGGTGGTCGTGGCGGCGGGCGCCGTCGGCTGGATGCTGTTCGCCAACCATGCCTCGGCCAACCGCGAACCGCTGAACATCGTCTCGGCCCGCGCCATCCAGGCGGCGGACTGTTCGTGGCTGGTGAACCGCCAGCCGGACGCCGTCTACAATGACGCCCACATCCTGCTGGGCGGCGCCTCGGGCGCGTCGGCCAAGGCCGTGGACCAGGTCCACACGGTGCTGGCCGCCGCCGGCTACGGCGCCAACAAGATCGAGGCCGACGCCGTCAAACCGGTCGACGCGGGTCTGTGCAAGGCGCTGGACAGCGTGCGTCAGCTGAACACCCCGCTGCCCGTCCACATCTTCACCACGCGCGGCTCGCCCTACAAGATCGGCGCCTATTCGGAATGCCCGACGGCCGGCATGGCCACCGTCGCCGCCGACTTCCCCGCCGACGCCACCGAAAGCATCGCGGTCATCCACCTGGGTCACGACGGGATCGTGGAAACGATGTTCGTGGGCCGCGAGGGCTACGCCGCCCTGCAGAAAAGCCTGGACGCCAAGGGCCTGGGCTACACCGCCCGCACCGAACCCATCTTCACCCCCATCGCCAAGGCCAAGAGCTTCGTCCTCAACGTCTGCGAAAACGGCAAGGGCGCCCACGGCATCCTGATGCTGCGCGGCGATCCGGCGGTGCTCAGCCGCCTGAACGGGGTGAAAACCGCCGACGACCTGGCCAAGCTCAACCTCGGCCCCGACGCCGCCAAGGCCGGCGTGAAGGCCCAGCTCGACTGGAACCAGGTGCAGTAGGGGGCGGGAACCCATTTTTTACTCCGCTCATCCCGACGAAAGTCGGGACCCATGCTGACTCCGCAAAAGCCTGGACCCCGTGGGACGTCCACGCACGCCATCGACCCATTGGGCCAGTTCTGACGGGGCCCATGGGTCCCGACTTTCGTCGGGATGAGCGGAGAGTGTTGGGGGGTAAGAAGCTTTACCCCTAATCCCGCTTCGGCCCGTCCGACGCCCCGTCCAGGCGGATCAGCGTCTGCTGGCCCAAGGCCACCAGGGTTCGCTCCTCGCGCGCCACGCCGAACACCTCGACCTGGCAGACGGTCAGCGTGCGCCCGGCCCGCACCACCTTGCCGATGGCCTCAAGATAGTCGCCGAGCGCCGGCGCCAGCAGGTTGATCTTGAATTCCACCGTCAGGATGGAGCTGTCGGCCGGAAACATCGACAACGCCGCATAGCCGCCCGCCGCGTCGCAGATGGCCGTGGTGCCGCCGGCGTGGAAGAAGCCGTGCTGCTGGGTCAGCTCCTCGCGGTAGGGCATGCGCACGACGGCCTTGCCGGCTTCCAGGTGCGAAAGCGTGGCGCCCAGGTGCTTCATCAGCCCCTGGCGTTCGAAACTGTCCATCACGCGCTTTTCGATCGCGGGCGCGAGAGGTTTGGCGTCGGTCATGAAGAGGTCTTCCCGAGGATTCGGTTTGCGATACCGCATACCACGACGGAAGGCGAACGCTGGTTTTCCGCTAAGTCGCCGACAAACGGAAGGTTTTCGCGATCCCCTCGGCCGCCGAAGGACCGACCCACACGTCGAATAACCCAGGCTCCACAACGGGTTTGAGGTCCGCGCCGACGAATTCCAGGTCGCGCCGGGTGAGGGTGAAGACCACGTCCGTGCTCTGGCCCGGGTCCAGACCCACCTTTCGAAAACCCTTCAGCAGACGCACGGGCGGCGCAAGGCTGGCCACCCGCTGGTGGATGTAGAGCTGGACCAGTTCCTCCGCCCGGCGGGGCCCGGTGTTGGTCAGCCGCGTCTTGACCACCAGCGACCCGTTCCAGGCCATCACATCGGCGCTGAAGGCGGCGGCGTCATAGCGGAAGCTGGAATAGGTCAGGCCGGCGCCGAACGGATAGAGGGCGCCGGTGGGGGTCTCGCGGTAGCGCGCCTTGAACTCCGCCGTGCCGCCGTCGAGCTGGGGCCGGCCCGTGCTGCGGTGGCTGTAGACGTAAGGCTCCTGGCCCGACTCGAAGGGGAAGCTGACGGGCAGACGGCCCGAGGGGCTCACGTCGCCGAACAGCACGTCGGCGATGGCGCGGCCGGATTCGCTGCCCAGGAACCAGGTGACCAGCAGGGCCGGGGCGTCACGCACCGCGCCGCTCAGCGCCAGCGCCCGGCCGTTCTTCAGCACGATGACCACCGGCTTGCCCCCCGCCGCTGCCACCGCCGCCACCGCCTCGGCCAGCCGCTGCTGGGCGGGCGGCACGATGACGGCGGTGCGCGACTGGGCCTCGCCGGACATGGTCTGGTCCTCGCCGATGGCCAGCAGCACGACGTCGGCGTCGCGCGCGGCGGCCACGGCGGCCTCGATGCCGCCGGCGATGGCGCTCTCGACCTCACAGCCCTTGACCACGCTCAGCTGGGCGCCGGCGCCCATCGCCTCGCGCAGACCCTTCTCCAGGCTGATGGGCCCGCCATCGCCGAACATCGACCAGGGCCCATGGAGGTTGCCGCCGTCGGCGCCGAACGGCCCGATCAGCGCCAGCCGCTTGCCGGTCTTGGGCAGGGGCAGGACATTGCCCTGGTTCTTCAGCAGCACGATGGAGCGCCGCCCGGCCTCTCGCGCCAGGGCGTGGGCGGCGGGGGTGTGGACCTGGGTGCGCTCGCGGTTCACGTCGAGGCAACGATAGGGATCGTCGAACAGCCCCAGCAGCTGCTTGACCATCAGCACCCGGCGCACCGAGGCGTCCAGCGTCGCCATCGGCACCTCCCCGGCCGCCACCAGGGCGGGCAGGTAGAGGTTGTAGAGGTCGCTGGCCATGCTCATGTCGACCCCGGCCAGGAAGGCCAACTTGGCCGCCTGGCGGTCGTCGGCCGCATAGCCGTGGGCCACCAGCTCCTGGTCGGCGGTGTAGTCGCTGATCACGAAGCCCCGGAAGTCCCATTCGCCCCTGAGAATATCCTTCATCAGGTGGGGGTTGGCGGTGGAGGGGATGCCGTTGATGTCGTTGAAGGCGCTCATCACCGACAGCGCCCCGGCGTCGAAGGCGGCCTTGAACGGCGGCAGGTGGATGTCGCGCAGGGACGCCTCGGAGATGTCGACGCCGTTGTAGTCCATGCCGCCGCCCACCGCGCCGTAGGCCGCGAAATGCTTGGCGCAGGCCAGCAGGCTGTCGGGATCGCTCAACCGGCGGCCCTGGAAGCCGCGCACCCGCGCGGCGGCCAGCATCGAGCCCAGATAGACATCCTCGCCCGAACCCTCGACCACCCGGCCCCAGCGCTGGTCGCGGGCCACATCGACCATCGGCGCGAAGGTCCAGTGGAAGCCGCAGGCGGTGGCCTCCTGGGCGGCGGCGCGCGCGGTGCGCTCGCTCAAGGCCGGATCGAAGGCGGCCGACTCGGCTAGGGGAACCGGGAAGATGGTGTGCAGGCCATGGATGATGTCGCCCGCGAAGATCAGCGGGATGCCCATCCGGCTTTCCTTGACCGCGATGTCCTGCAGCTTGCGGCCTTCCTCCACCCCCATGCCGTTGAAGGTGCCGCTGACCTGGCCCGCGCGGATGCGGTCGCGGATGGGCTCCAGCTGGCGCTGGATCAGCACCGGGTTGACCCCGAACACCGCCCCGCCGCGCACATCGGGAACCAGGCTCAGCTGGCCGGCCTTCTCCTCCACCGTCATCGCCGCGATCAGGGTCTCGATGCGCGGCGAAGGCTGCATCATCGGCGGGGCCGGCCGCGTGCGCGCCATGGCCGCGCCCGCCTGGGCCAGCAGCGCCGCCGACGACAGGCCGGCCATCACGCGGCGGCGGTCGAACCCGCCGTGTTCCTCATCGCTCGCCGCCAAACCCGCCTCCGCCGCTCGCCGCAATCTGCCTTCAGGGCCGGCGCGGTCAATGGCGTTCTTGCGGGGCGGGATGTGGTTCTAGAATGGGTCCGCCTAGATTAATCCAAGGCCCGCTTCTCCCCGCCTGGGCGCTAGCGCATGCACACATGCTGCGATGCTTCGAAACCTCCCAAAATCTCCGCTCATCCCGGCGAAAGCCGGGACCCATAGTGACTCGCCGCAACATCCCGGACCTCATGGACCGCCCGCACCTGCCTTTGGCCCGAAGGGCCAGTTCGGAAAGGCCCCATGGGTCCCGGCTTTCGCCGGGATGAGCGGGGTGGGGAGAGGTGACATGTCCAATGCGAATGGACTTGGTTCTAGAATACGGTGACACCTTACATATTACACATTCCCCCTTTGTTCCCGGGCCGGCCACCGGCTCGGCGCGCGCCAGGGCGAAACGCAATGATCCGGGGGATTAGTCGGCCCGCCCTGCCGTAGAATAGCTGATTGGGTAAGGTGTCGCCGTAGTCGCACAATCGGAGGACAGTCATGACCGAGTTGCCCGAAACCTGCAGGCCCGACAGTGGTGACCTTGCCCCCGTTATCGATCTCGCCCGCTGCGAGGGTAAGGCGGACTGCCTTCGGGTATGCCCCTACGACGTATTCGAGGTGCGGGTCGCGACGTCCGCCGAGCGCAAGTCCCTGGGCCTTCTCGCGCAGGTAAAATCCCTGGCTCATGGGCACAAGAAGGCCTTCGTCGTTCACGCCGACCAATGTCACGCATGCGGCCTTTGCGTCGAGGCCTGCCCGGAAACGGCGATCCGGTTGCTGAGACGGTCTCGGTGACAGGGCGCTTCTCTGGAAGTGGCCAATCCGGGCGGACCTGGAACAAGTGCACTGTCACCGAATTCCCGTTTGCCAAGGTCACGAGGGTTTAGTGCG
The DNA here is from genome assembly GCA_028291055.1 of Caulobacter sp. Lineage (GTDB taxonomy): Bacteria > Pseudomonadota > Alphaproteobacteria > Caulobacterales > Caulobacteraceae > Caulobacter. The sequence continues at coordinate 13,645 of JAQGIP010000129.1, read as the reverse complement.
TGGCGACGGACATCAGGCGCACTCTCTGCCGCCCGGCCTTGAACGGCAGCTCGGGGGCTTGGGCGAGGTCGCGGCTTTGTAGAACAGGTGATTAGGTAAGGTGTCGCCGTAACTAAGCCGCTAAAAGGAAAATTGATGGCGCAGCCGCTCTCCGAGGAAGAACGCGAGATCCTCAATACGCCAGACGACACGATCGCTTAGCGGCACAAGCCATTGAGTTTCGACGTCGACCGGTTTTATGAACGCATAGCCGGCGGGCCACCTTGGCAACAACTGATCCAAGCGCACCTATACCTAGACCACACTATCAGCCTCTTGATATCGGATGCGCTGGCGAAGCCGGCCGCAATGGATACCGGACGGATGGGCTTCGCTCAGAAGCTTCAGCTAGTGGACGGGATGGCCTTGCTAGCTGATGAAGTAATAAGCGCCATCCGAGTGATCAACGGCCTCCGGAACAAGATCGCTCATGACCTCACGTTCGAGCTGACGCCAGAATCAATACGGAATGCCATCAACGCGGTGCCCAAGTTTCTGCACGAAGTGATGAAGCAGGAGGCTGGTCGCGCCAAAGGTCCGCTAACCTTTGAGGAGGCGCTGAAGGTGCTCGCCGTGCATGCCGAGGTGCAGCGGACGCAACACAATGTGAACCGAGCTCTATCGCGCAAGGCTGAGTTACGTCTTCAGGACGTTCTCTCTAGGAAGACTGCCGTGTGATCGTCAAATCGACGTGAGGGTCTGCCTTGTCATACCCCTTGCGAAGGCGCAGCTCCTCAATCTGCCCATCATCCTCCCAGATGATGCCGGCACCAAAAAAAGGGTCAAAAAAAGGGGTCAGAGTCATTTATTGACGCTTGGTGCGCCCGCCTTAGCCTGCTGCCACCCTGAGCCGGGAATCCCAGATGCCGCGCCGCTCTCGCCTTGTCTTGGCCGGCGAGGCCCACCACATCATTCAGCGCGGCAACAACCGCCAGGTCTTCTTCTTTGAGGACGCCGACCGGCGCGTCTTCCTGTCGATGCTCTGCGACGCCCTTGAGGTTTACGGCTGTGCGCTGCACGCCTATGTGCTGATGACCAACCCCATCCGCCGCTGGCGTGTTCGATGGGGCGGGGCGAGGATCTGAGCGGCGCGCCGCTCCCTCACCTAGGATCGGCCGCTGGGCTGCCGTAGTGATTGGGCCGGTCAACTCGCGCTTCCTACTCGCGCGTGGTCGTGCTCGGCAACTCGGCAACGTCGGCTTACAGGTTCTCCAGCCAGGTTTTGCTGTGCAGCCGCAGGACTTGCAGGCTGTCCGGCACCAGATCGCGGGCCTGAGTGGTTTGCAGATAGACGCCGATCCACTGACGCGCCGTGGCTTCATCATCGAAGCGGTGCGCCTGGGCGACGGGTTCGAGTGTAATGACCCCCGAGCCATGATCGGCCAGGAACAGCGGCTGGGACGTTTTCCGCAGGTGTCCGGAGACGACTAGGTAAGTCTCTTCGTGAATGACGCCAGCCATGAGGGCCTCCGTGATGGACCGGCAACCTAGCAGGTCGCGCCGGCGCGTCAGCGATTTCCGAGCGGGGCCGCGTAGAAGAACGTGATCGTTGCAATGAGGCGGCGCTGATCCCGCGATAGGCCATGTGGCAATCGCAAAACCGGTTCCAAATCACCTTCCAGCATGCGCGTGATCGCGCCGGACAGAGAGTTGAGATGCCGGCTCTTCAGGACGCCGCGCGCGCCGGGGCTGAGCGCCGCGAAGACGCGGACGCCGCCTTGCGCCAGGCGCTCCAGGGCGGCGTCCGCCTCGTCGATATGGACGGAGTCCGGGGCAGCTTCGGCGATGCCTTCGAAGAGTGGATTCCACTCCCACAGCAGATCGACGAATTCGGTCGGGCCCATATTGGCCTCGCCCATCTTTACGCGCCAACCCGGCGCCAATTGATCAAGCGTCTTCTCGGCGAGGCGCAATGCCTCCGTCGTCGGCTGCGGCCAAAGGACAAGCTGCTCCTTTTTGCGGGGTGTCTTTACCATGGCCAAACGATGTGGCTGTCCCACGTCACTTTGGGACGATCCACGGGTTGGAAGCGGGATTTAGAAACACTCATCATATCGCCGACTAAACATCTGGCGGCCGCCGCGCCGCGGCAACCAGCCGTCGCAACGCGACGCGCTCTTCCGGCGACATTGAAAATCCAAGCGTCACGTAGTCCGCCTGGATCACCTGGCGAACACGGCCTTCGCCGATGAGATCCACCACCAACGCCAGAGCCGGGTTCAGCCGCCGCTTGTCCCAGCCCATGGCCGTTTCCAACTCGGGCACATGGCAGCCATCGTCCTTCAGCGCGAAGCGCGCGATTTCGACGGCGTCATCCTGGGGCGAGGTGCCGAGGACGACCGGATCGAACAGCCAGAAGAGTTCGTAGCGAGGCGTGACCTGTCGAACCGGATGTTCCATGTCGGTACTGATCTCTGCCAAGCCGAGCAGTTTCAGTTCGGCCGCAGCGTCCTGGAGGTCGCGGGCCTTGGCGTTGAGAAAAGCGGTCTGGATGGCCTCGAAGTCCACGCCCTCGGTGAGCCCCTTGGGCGAAGTTTTCACCAGCCACGTCGCGAGATCGACGCCCAACGGGGACAGATTCAACGATGGCTGAAAATCCCGTTCAAGTTGGGCGACCCGTTCCTCCAAGTCGTTGGCGGCGTCGGTGATTTCTACCCGCCACGCGATCACGCGTTGCTCAAACTGCGAAGGATGTGTGGTCTGGTAGAGTCGTGACAGCGCCGCGCTGACGGGATGGAATTGCGCGAGCGCCTCCAGGGAAGCGCGTAGAACAGAACGGTCGTCGAGCGGCGGTTGGATTGCCACGGCGGTTCCTTGGGCGGCTAGGTTGTAAGGTTTGTCTTGCCGAATACGGCCGGCGAGTCCTTTGAGATTTGCGCCACGCTAAGAAAATCCCGCTCAGCATCCAACGGCCTGATCAGTTCCGTCAGCAACGTCCTCGCGGTCGCGTAACCGCACTCGACGAGATAGGTGGAAGTGGCGATGTGTTTCTCGACGGGTTTGAGAGCCTTCAAAAGCGCGGTCAGATTTTCGTACCGTTCAGCGCGTGGCCCATGGGCGGGCGAAACAGATTCGGTGAGCCGGTAGCTAATAAGATAGCGGTAGAGGTTGCCGGCTCGCCGAAGCAGCTGGTCCTGCTCTCGGAACCCCTTCAGCTCGGTAGCAACACGGGCGGCGCGTTGGTCCGCCTCGACCAGTGCAGCCGTCATGGACGCAGCCTCACGTCGTTTCGCGGCGAATTCTTCTGGGTTCACGGCGGCCCCTCCGGTTGCGCGCAGCTAAAGCATTAGTTGTGCGGAGCGCAAGGTCGCGCCGATGGATTTTGACGTCGCGGCGCACCGCCTCACCCAGGCGGCCTTCGGATCGACCAAACGAGTTTGGCGAGGGCCGCGAACATGGCGGCGAGGGCTCCAATCAGGGTGGTGATGTCGTTGCATGTCATAAGTCCTCCTTCGTTGCCGCGTGCGGGATGCACGTCGGATGAGGAGAAAAAGCCGACCGTCTAGGCCGTGGCGGGAAACAGGTCGCATCGAGATGTGCCAGCGGCTCCCGAGAGCGAGAGAAAAGAAAAAGGGGTCAGAGTCATTTTCGACGCCGGCTTCCCCGGCAATCCGCCCCGCATCTCCCGGCCCCGGCGCCGCGCTTCCGCCCGGCCCTATAAAATCCAAACCGTCTTATTCCAACGGTCCTGCCCTTTGCGCTTGATAGGCGCATGTCCGTTGACCCCGCCATCACCCGCGCCCCGACGCCGCCCCCGGTCCCCGGCGGGCGGGTGGGCGCGGATGACGCCGGCGCGTGGAGCGAACGCCGGCTCGCCATCCTCTCCGAGCTGGCTGAAGCCGGCCTCGAGATCGCGTTGGCTCTGAAGACCCGGATCATCGAAACGGCGGCGGCTGAGCCCGACGCGGACTCCGCCGGCGCCTGCGCCGACCTGGCCCGCGCCTTTGACCGGGCCTCGCGCGCCACCCGCATGGCCATCGCCCTGCGTGAGCGGGTGGTGAAGGACGCCGCCGGCGGCGTCCAGGCCACGCGGGCCGCCGCCGACAACGCCCGCACCGAGCGCGCCGGACGCGTGCGGCGCATCGTGGGGCGGGTCGCCAAGGGATTCTGGAATGACGGCCCCGTGTGCGAGCTCCTGGATAAGGCGGTTCGCGAGCGGTTGTTCGACCCCGATATCTCGGGCGAGCTGGGGGATCGTCCGATCGGCGCCCTGGTGGCCCAGATCTGCGCCGACCTCGGCCTTGCGCCCCGCTGGCTGGAACTGGCCGAGGAGGCCTGGGCCCAGGCGGAAATCACCGAACGCCCGGCCGGCTCGCCCTACGCGGCCTGGCCTGAGTTGCCGCCCGACGAGCCCGATCTAGGCGACGATGATCCCTGGGACTCCGACGGCGACATCGAGGACGAAGATGAGCGGTATGACCCCGGGGGCGGCGAGCCGGGGGGCTGACGCTGCCGTCGCGCGCGCCGGACCTCGCGTCTATACTATCAATGATAGATAGATTAGTACGGATCCAATATTGTCGCCCCCGGGTCGTCCCCCCGGGAGAGGCGCTACTGGGGAGTGGCCTATGGACTGGAACAGCCTCTATGCGACCCGCATGGGCAAGGTGGTGGCCTCCGACATTCGCGAGCGCATGAAGCTCCTGGCCGCCCGCCAGATCATCCAGCTTGGCGGCGGCTTGCCTGACCCGTCTCTCTTCCCCGCGGCCGAGATCGCGGCCGCTACCGCCGCCATCTTCGCCGACCCCGCCCGCGCCACGACCGCGCTGCACTACGCCCCCAGCGAGGGCCACATGCCGCTGCGCGAATGGATCGCCGGCTACATGACCTCCATCGGCGCCCCCTGCGGCGTCGACAACATCATGATCACCAACGGCTCCCAGCAGGCCATCGACTTCTGCGGCCGCCTGTTCCTGTCGCCCGGCGACACGGTCGCGGTCGAGATGCCGAGCTTCATCGGCGCCCTGCGCGCCTTCGACACCTATGAGCCGCGCTATGTGGCCCTGCCCAACGAGGCCGAGGCGCCGCTGCCGGTGGGCGCCAAGTTCGGCTACCTGGGCTCGGACTTCCGCAATCCCACCGGCACGGCCATGACCCTGGCCGAGCGCGAAGCCATGATCGACAAGGCCGCCGCCATCGGCCTGCCCCTGGTGGAAGACGGCTGCTACGAGAAGCTGCGGTTTGAGGGCCAGGCCGTGCCCTCGGTCTTCGCCCTGGCCGTACAGAAAGCCGGCGATGTGGAAAAGGTCGGCGTGCTGCACACCGGCACCCTGTCCAAAACCATCGCGCCCTCGCTGCGGGTCGGCTGGGTGGCGGGCCCTTCGGCCGTGATCCGCAAGCTGGTGCTGATCAAGCAGGCGGCCGACCTGGCGACCAGCGCCCTGAACCAGATGATCGCGCTCGCCGTCGCCCAGACCAGCCTCGACCGCCTCGCCGACGCCGGCCGCGCGCTGTACCTGCGCCGCCGCGACGCCATGCTGGAAGCGCTCGAAACCCACATGCCGCCGGGCGTCACCTGGACCCGCCCCGAAGGCGGCCTCTACATCTGGGTGACCCTGCCGGCGCACATCGACGGCGCGGTGCTGTCCGAACGCCTGCTGATGGAGGAGGCCGTCTCGGTCATCTCCGGCGCGGCCTTCTACCCGGTCGATCCGGTCCGCAACACCGTGCGCCTCAGCTACTCCCTGGCCACCGAAGAGGCCGCCCGTGAAGGCGTTAAACGAATGGGGACAATGCTGAGCGCCATGCTCGAGACGGCGGTCGCGGCCGAGTAGTCACGCCACCGCCGCCACGATCTGGATCTCCAGGGCGTATCGCGGATTGGCCAGCTTGCATTCGATGGTCGTGCGCGTCGGCGGCTCGGCCCCGCCCAGCCATTCGTGCCAGGCGGCGTTGATCTCCGGCATCGAGGCCAGGTCGGCCACATAGATGTTGGCGGTCAGCATGCGGGTGCGATCGCTGCCGGCCTTGGCCAACAGATCGTCGATGCGGCTGAGCACTTCGCGCACCTGATCCGCCACCGGCCCGCCGCCGGTGTCGATGGCCACCTGGCCGGCGAGGTAGGCGACCCCGTTGTGGACCACCGCCATGCTGAGGCGCGGATTGACGTCGATACGCTTGATCTCGCTTGCCCCGATTGTCTGTGCCATGCCCAATTCCGATCGCCCGCTGAATTGCCACCTCGATGGGGCATCCTTATACTGATTGCAAGGATGAGGAATGGTCGTGGAGCCGTTCCCAATGGAGGACAGACGGATGGACGACCTTCCCTATCTGATGCGCGGCCGCAAGGCGGTCTCGACCGAGAGCAGCGTCCTGATCTCCTCGTCCAAATTCCTCAACGACGGGCGCATCCGCGACTGGATCACCTCGGAAAACCTGCGCCGCAATGGCCGCGACTATCCGATGACCTATGGCATCCCGGCCCTGATCTCCGCCGTGCGCGAGGTGCAGGACCAGGAGCGCATCGAAGAGCTGTTCAACGAGGCGCGGCGCGGCTGGCCCGAGCTCGATAAGTGGCTGAATGAGCGCTACATGTCGACGCTCACCAAGGACGACGTGAAGTCCTGTGCGCCCGACAGCGTCGGCGGCATCTTCTACAACTACCTGACCTCCCAAGGCCTTGAGATCGATATCGTCACCCGCTTCGAGCCCAAGACCAGCTTCGAATACTTCTTCCTGCGCGGGGTGCAGACCCACGACTTCATGCACATCCTGGGCGGCATCGGCTTTGACTATCTGGGCGAGACGGTTCCGGCCTTCATGAAGTTCGGCAACCTGTTCAAGCACTTCTGTCCGGAACTGGCGGGCGCGCTGAACATCCAGAACACCCTGCTGACCATGCCCACCTTCACCCGCACCCTGCTGCACTATCCGGAATGCTGGCCGGCCATGTGGGAGATGGCGGCCCGGGGCCAGCACATCGGCGAGACCTCCGATCCGCTGTTCCTGCCGCGCTACGAGGACTACCTCGACCTGACGCCCGCGCAGGCGCGGATCAAGTTCGGCATTCGCAACGTTGTGGAGACCGACAGCACGGAGCTGTCGGACATCTGGAGCGAAGGCGCACAGTCAGCCCAGCGGGACGCCGTCAAACTGGCCGCCGAATAATCCATGAGCGATTCCACGCCCGTCCGGGCTCCCGACGAAGACCGCCCCTCGACCGAAGAGGCGTTGGCCGCCGTGCGCACCCTGATCCGCTGGGCCGGCGACGACCCGGACCGCGAGGGCCTGGCCGACACGCCGGGACGGGTGGCGCGCTCCTATCGCGAGCTGTTCTCAGGCTACGATGAGGACCCGCGCGCCTATCTGGAGCGCACCTTCGAGGACGTCGCCGGCTATGACGAACTGGTCGTCCTGCGCGACATCCGCTTCACCAGCTTCTGCGAGCACCACATGCTGCCGGTGCTGGGCTATGCGACGGTGGGCTACCTGCCCAGCAACCGCGTGGTCGGCATCTCCAAACTGGCCCGCGTGGTCCACGGCTTCGCCAAACGCCTGCAGATCCAGGAGAAGATGACCGCGCAGGTGGCCGAAGCCATCCAGGACGTGCTTCAGCCACAGGGTGTGGGCGTTGTGATCCGCGCCGAACACCACTGCATGACCATCCGCGGCGTGCATGTGCCGGGCGCGACCCTGACCACCAGCCGCCTGCTGGGCGTCATCCGCGACGACGCGCGGACCCGGCAGGAGTTCCTGCAGCTGGTCGATCGGGGCTGAATTCTCGACCGCAGCGACCCCGCGCATATCGCCTTACGATAATTAATTTGCTCCCAGACAATATGCGTCTTATCGTCTGACGATAAGTTTTGGGAGAAAACATCGTGTCAGACAGCGACTTCAGGGCGCTCGGAGCATCGCGGCTGCTCCTGCAGATCATGCGGGTGCTCAACCTCCTCTTCGCGGTGCTCCTTGTGGGCATGTTCGTGGCCAGCTTCGTCGTGGAGCCGGTGTTTCGGGAGTTCTTCACCAAATATCCGGCGCGGGCCAATCCCGGGCTGCTGATCGCGGCCCTGCGCGTGTGGATGGCCTTCGCCCTGCCGATGCTGGCGGCGGTCCACATCATGCTGACGCGGCTGCTGGCCATCGTCGATACCGTTGGGGCGGGCACACCGTTCGTGCCGGAGAACGCGAGCCGGATGAAGACGATCGCCTGGTGCCTGCTGGCGGTTCAGGGGTTCGATCTCGTCTGCGGGGCGATGTCGGCGATCATGAACGCCGCCGGCTCGCGCATCGACTGGCATTTCAACCTCACCGGCTGGGCGGCGGTGGCGCTGCTGTTCGTGCTCGCCCGCGTCTTCGAGGAGGGCACGCGCATCCGCACCGACCTGGAAGCGATGATCTGACATGGCCCTCCTGGTGAAACTGGACGACATGCTTCACACGCGGCGCATGACCCTCACCGAACTGGCCGCGAAGGTGGGGATCACACTGGCAAACCTCTCCATCCTCAAGACCGGCAAGGCCAAGGGCATCCGCTTCGGGACGCTCGAAGCGATCTGCGACGCACTCGACTGCCAGCCCGGCGACCTGCTCGAGGTTCGCCGTGAGGCAGGGGCGGACGAACAGGCGCCCACGGGAGCAGGGGAGGGCGCGCGCTCATGAACGCCCGACGGGCCCACGGCCGGGCGCCGGAAATCCGGCGACCGGCTCGTGGAGGAGGCCGCGAAATAGGCGCGCCTGCCTTTGGGCTCACGCCTCGAAATACCCCGCATTCTCGATGTCGGCGATCAGCCCAGGCTGCGTCGGCGCCCAGCCCAGCAATGCGCTGGTGCGGACGGCCGAGCTAGGCGCATCGATGCCCGCGAACATGGCGAACCAGCCGAAGTGGTCGGCGGCCTGTTCGGGCGTCACGGAGATGACCGGCAGGTTGAGGCCCCGGCCGATCGCCTCGGCGATGGCCTTGAAGGGCACGCCCTGCTCGGCGACCGCGTGGAAGGGGCCGCCCTGCGCGCCGCGTTCCAGGGCCAGGCGGTAGACCTTGGCGGCGTCGAGCCGGTGGACGGCGGGCCAGTGGTTGGCGCCCTCGCCGATGTAGGCCGCGGCGCCCTTTTCCCGGGCGATGCCGATGAGGATGGGGACGAAGCCGTGGTCGCCCCGGCCGTGGGTCGAGGGCGGCAGGCGCACGACCCCCACGCGCACGCCGCGCGCGGCGACTTCGGCCGCCGCCGCTTCGGTCAGGCGGGGAAAGCCGGGCGCGGGGGCATCCGCCTCGGTGGCGATGGCGCCCTGGCGCTGGAGCGCCGCGCCGGCGGTAACCAGCAGCGGCCGGTCCGAACCCTCGAGCGCCTCGCCCAGGGCCAGGATGGCGCGGCGGTCTTCTGCGCAGTTCTCCGCGAACCTGGAGAAGTCGTGGTTGAAGGCCAGGTGGATGACGCCGTCGGCCTGGGCGGCGCCGGCGCGCAGGCTGTCGAGGTCCTCCAGCGACCCGTGGTGGATTTGCGCGCCCGCAGCCTTCAGGGCCGCCGCGCCCGTGTCGGAGCGGGTCAGGCCCAGGACCTCATGGCCGCCGGAAATCAGCTCCTGGACGACGGCGGAGCCGACAAAGCCGGTGGCGCCGGTGACGAAAACACGCATGGGGGACTCTCCGAACCTCGATGGGAGACGGATATCTAGGCTCGTGTTATCCTGTTAAAAGTAGTGATATTATCCAGGTATAATGGCCAATAGTATGACCCTCGCCGCCGCCACCGAGAACCTCCTGGGCGCCTATCTGCGCGACCGCCGCGCGCGGCTGGATCCGGCGAGCTTCGGGCTGGCGCCGGGACGGCGCCGCACGCCTGGCCTGCGCCGCGAGGAGGTCGCGCAGCGGGCCAACATCAGCGCCACCTGGTACACCTGGCTCGAGCAGGGCAGGGGCGGGGCGGCTTCGGCCGATGTGCTGGACCGTATCGCGCGGGCCCTGATGCTCACCGACGTGGAGCGCGAACACCTGTTCCTGCTGGGCCTGGGCCGGCCACCCGAGGTGCGTTACCAGGCCGCCGAGGGCGTGAGTCCGCGTCTGCAGCGAGTGCTGGATGCGCTGTCGCCGACCCCGGCCATGATCAAGACCCACATGTGGGACGTGGTCGCCTGGAACGACGCCGCGGCGGCGACCCTCACCGACTACGCCGCCCTGCCGCCGCGCGAGCGCAACCTGATGCGGATGATGTTCTCCAACAGCCGCGTGCGCGCCGCCCAGGAACACTGGGAGAGCGTGGCCCGCTTCGTGGTGGGCGTCTTTCGCGCCGATACCGTCAGGGCGGGGGCCTCGGCTCAGGTCGCCGGGTTCGTGGAGGAGATGTGCGCCTTGAGCCCCGACTTTGAACGGATGTGGCGCGACAACGATGTGCGCGGCCATGGCGAGGGGCTAAAGCGCATCCACCATCCGGTCTTCGGAGCCATAGAAATGGAGATGTCCGTCTTCGCCGTCGATGGGCGGCCGGACCTTTCCATGCTGGTCTACAACCCGACCGATCCGGCGGTGTTGGAGGCGATCAGGTCGCTGATCGCGGCGCCCGGCTCCTAGAGCGCTTTCCGGCGAAGTGGAAACCGGTTCGCCGCCGAAAAGCGCGACAAAACAAATAGCTAGAGCGCCGCTCCGATTCTATCGGAGCGGACAACGCTCTAGTAGCCTTCGATCGCCTTCAGCCCGAGCGAATCGACCACGGCCATGGCGCGGGTCAGGCGTTCGTCGGTGACGGGCAGGCGGGGTTTGCGCGGATAGCCGCCGGCCAGGCCCAGTTCATTGAGCACGGCCTTGGTCACCCGGATACCGCCGTTGCCGTAGAGGGCGGAAAACAAGCGCATGACTTGGCCCCAACGGTCGAACAGGGCGTCCATGTCGTCGGCCTTGAAAGCGTCGATCACCGACATGCAGAGCTTGGGCGCGAGGTTGCCCTCCGACGACAGGAAGCCGTGGCCGCCGAAGGCGAAGTTGGTGAGGGCGTTATGCACGCCGCCCACGAAGATGTCGGTGGTGTCGGCCAGGCCGTCGCACAGGGCGCGCAGGTAGAAGGGGTCCTGGTGGCTGCAGTTGAGGGCGATCAACTGGGGGAATTTCCGATAGAGGCCGATGACCACGTCGGTGGGGATCACATAGCCGACCGACTGATGGGTGGACATCACCAGCGGCATGTCGATGGCGCTGAGCACCTCGCTGAAATAGGCGGCGGACTCTTCGGCCGTGGGGGCGTGGCCGTGGCCCACGTCCAGGGAATAGACCTGGGCGGCGTCGACGCCGGCCGACTTGGTCATCTCCAGGAAGGCGATCATCTCTTCCGCGGTGCGCGGCTCCACGCCCATGGCGCGGATCTGGGTCTTGCCCTTGAGTTCCTCAACCGCCACATGGACCAGCCGCTTGGCCTCGTCCTTGGACAGGGTATAGCCCTCGCCGCTGCCGCCGCCGCCCACATAGACGCCGATGCCCGCGTCACCCAGCTTGCGCAGGTGCTGACGCATCGCGGGCTCGTCCAGCTTTCCATCAGCGGTGAAGGGGGTGATGGCGATGGTGAAGGTATGGGCCCGATCGCGCTGACGCTGCAGCTGCGCGGCCGTTTTGCCGGTCATGACGTTTCCCCTGTGGCGACTGGTCTTCTTCTTTCCATGCAATGATATAGATCATAGAGCGCCATGAAAGCCTTTATGTCAGCCCACGTGACCTAATGTTTTCCGTGAGATATACCGAATGGACCATCGAGGCGGGGCAGTCGTCGGCGGGGACGATTCGGCGGAGGCGCTTGCGCCCGGCTTGCGTCCCCGGCGATTCCACCGCTCCATTGATCTTGCGTCATCCGCAAACCGCGCGATGGACGCCGCCGAATACTGAAGTGACCGGGAACGCCGTGACGCCAAAGTCGACCGCCTTCAAGAGGCAATTGAAGCAGCCCCGCATCGCGGAAATCGTCGCCGACGGCCTTCGTCAGCGCATCCTGTCGGGCGACCTCGACGACGGGGCCATGCTGCCGAAACAGGAAGAGCTGCTGGCCGAGTTCGGCGTCAGCCCGCCGTCGATCCGCGAAGCTCTGCGTATCCTCGAGACCGAGGGCCTGATCACCGTCCAGCGCGGCAATGTGGGCGGCGCCGTCGTCCACCGGCCCCAGGCGGCCAAGGCGGCCTATATGATGGGCCTGGTCCTGCAGTCGCGTCAGGTGTCCCTGGGCGTGCTGGTCTATGCGATGCGCAAGCTGGAGCCGGCCTGCGCCGCCGAATGCGCGCTGCGGCCCGACCGTCACCAGACCGTGCTGCCGGCGCTGCGCGCCGTTCTCGACCACGGGCTGGAGATCATCGACGACGCCGACGCCTTCATCGGCACGGCGCGGCGATTCCACATCGAGGTGGTCGCCAACTGCGGCAACGAAGCCATGAGCCTGGTGGTCGGCGCGCTGGAAAGCCTGTGGTCGGCCCAGGTGAGCACGCTGGCGCGCGACCGGCACGGCTCCTTCTCCGACAAGTCGGTCCGCCAATCGATGGCAGACGAGCACGAGCGGCTCTACCGCCTGATCGCCGAGGGCGACGCGCGTGGGGTGGAGCAGGCCATGCGCGACCACTATACCGGCGGCAGCGCCGAGCATGGCGAGCGCCAGTACGCCTTCGGCTACGACACCATCATCAACGCCGCGGCCCTGGACGACTGACCGAACGACGGATCAAACGGCTTCCAGCCGGCTGACGATCGCGGCCATGTCCGGGCGCGCGCGTTCCAGCTGCGGCTCGATCGGCGTGCCGATGTGCAGATAGCCCGCGACCCGTTCGCCTTCACCCAGGCCCAGCATGGCCAGGGCTTGCGGGTCATAGCTGTACCAGTCGGTGATCCAGTTGGCGCCGTAGCCCAGGGCGGCGGCGGCCAGCAGCATGTTCATGCACACCGCGCCCGACGACAGCACCTGCTCCCACTCGGGGATCTTGCCCTCGGTGACGCGCGAGACGACGGCCACGCACAGCGGCGGGGTCTTCAGCTTGCCGAGCGCGGCGACCGCCTTGTTGCAGTCGGGACGCGCCTGGCCGATCACTTCCAGCCGCTCGGCGAAGCTGACCTTGGCCTGACCTTCGATGATGATGAAGCGCCAGGGGAAGAGCTTGCCGTGGTCCGGAGCCCGGGCCGCCAGGGTCAGGATCTGGTCCAGTTCCGGGGCGGTGGGGGCCGGGGCGCTCAACAGCATGGCCGAGGTCGAGCGGCGGTTGGCCAGCAGGTCCAGCGTGCTGACGCAAGGTCCGCGCAGCGGAATGGGCTGGCCAAAAGCGGGCGGCGCTTCCAGGGTATCCAGCATCGACGGCCTCATACATTGCAATGTTTGATATATAAGACAGCTTAGTCAGCGCAGGCCACCGCCACAAGATGTCGCCGCACCCTGGGTGCGAGCGATGCCCAATTGAGATGCCTTAGGGGAAACCGCATGGACGACTTCAACGCTCTCACCGGCCTTTCGGGCAAGACCGCGGTGATCACCGGCGCCGCCTCCGGCATCGGCCTGGCGGTGGCCCGGCGGTTCTCGGCGGCGGGGGCGGGGGTGGTGATCGGCGACCTGAACGGCGAGGCGGCGCTGGCGGCGGCGCGGGCCATCGAGGCCGAGGGCGGGCAGGCGCTGGGGCTCGGCGGCGACGTGCGCGACTGGGCGACGGGCGAGGC
>JAQGIP010000111.1 GCA_028291055.1 Caulobacter sp. | reverse complement strand
GCGTGCGGCGCATCGTCGGGCGGATCGCCAAGGTCCGCTACACCGACCGCTACGTGCGCGAAGCCTTCGACAGCCAGGCCCGCGAGCGGCTCTACGACCGCGACATCACCGGCGATCTGGAAAACCGCCCGATCGGCATGCTGGTAGCCCAGATCTGCGCCGACCTGGACCTGTCGCCGCGCTGGACGGCGATGGCGCAGGAGGCCTGGGCCCAGGAAGAAATAACCGAACGCCCGGCGGGCTCGCCCTACGCGGCCTGGCCCGATCTTCCCCCCGACGAAGCCGATCCGGAGACGGACGAGTTCTGGGACTCTGACGACGATTTCGAGGATGGAGACGACGAGCCGGATGACCCCGGAGGACCGGCGCCGGTGACCCACGCCAACCCGAATGCTGAGCCGCCCTAGGCCGTCCCGGTTCTAACGGCCCGGTCGTCCGCCTCGCCCGCAAGGGCCGAGGCGATGCCGGCCATCAGGGCTTCGGGCGTGATCGGCTTGGGGATGTGGTGGTCGGCGCCGGCCGCGACGGCCTGGGCGCGGTGCTCGTCCATGGCGTTGGCCGTGAACATGGCGATGGGGGTCGGGGCATGGCCCGCCTCGCGCTCGATGCGGCGGATCTCGCGCGTCGCCGCCAGCCCGTCCATCAGGGGCATCTGCATGTCCATGAGGATCAGGTCGAAGAGGTTGGGGCGGAAGATGTCCACGGCCTCGCGTCCGTTGTCGACGATGGTCAGGTCCACCCCGGCGGGACCGAGGATCAGCTGGACCACGCGCTGGTTGGTGGGATGGTCCTCGGCCAGCAGGACCCGCAGCCTGGCCAGGTTCGGCGCGGGCCCCTGGGCCGCCTCGACGGCCGCGATCTCGGCGCGGGCCAGCGGCAGGCGCACCGTGAAGACGCTGCCGGCGCCCGGCTCCGAGCGCGCGACGATGTCGCCGTCCATCAGCTCCACGAGGGTCTTGGAAATGGCCAGGCCCAGGCCGGTGCCGCCGAACTGGCGCGAGGTGGACCCATCGGCCTGGACGAAGCGGGTGAAGAGGCGCCGCGCCGCGTCGGCGTCGAAGCCGATGCCGGTGTCGGCGACCTCGATGGTCAGCAGGCTGGGGCCGTCGTCGGAATCGGCGACGTCGATGCCGATCCGCACCTGACCGGCCTCGGTGAACTTGATGGCGTTGGAAGCCAGGTTGGAGACGATCTGCTTCAACCGCACCGCGTCGCCGGCGAAGCACCCCTGCGCGGCGGCCCCGTAGGCGACCTCGAAAGCCACGCCCTTCTCGTCCGCCTTGGCCCGCATCAGCTCCGCGGCCGACTCGATGGCAAGGCGCAGGTCGAACGGCGCGATCTGCAGCTGGAAGGCGCCGGATTCGATCTTGGCCTGGTCGAGGATGTCGGACAGCAATCGCTCCAGCACCTGGCCGGACGACTGCACCAGGGCGACCATCTCCTTCTGGGCCGGCGAGAGGTCGGTGCGCGCCAGCGCCCCGGCCACGCCGATCACCCCGTTCAGGGGCGTGCGGATCTCGTGGCTCATGTTGGCGACGAAGACGCTCTTGGCGTTGTTGGCGCTTTCGGCCACGTCGCGGGCGGCCTCCAGCTGGTGCTCCAGCGCCTTGCGCGCGGAAATGTCGACGGTGGTGCCGACCACCTTCAGCGGCGAGCCGTCCGGCGCGTGGGCGACGATCCGCGACCGGGAAAGCACCCAGATCCAGCTTCCGTCCTTGCAGCGCAGCCGCATCTCGGAGGTGGTGTGGGGCGTGCGCCCGGCGAAGTGGGCCAGGGATTCCAGATGCAGGGCCGGCAGCTCGTCCGGATGGACGAAGCGGGTCCAGTCGCGGATCGGCATGTCGAGTTCGTCGGGTCCGTAGCCCAGCATGGCCGCCCAGCTGGCGTTGGCGTGGAGTTCGTCCGCGCCGATGGTGAATTCGAACAGGCCGTCGCCGGCTGCCTCGACGGCGACCGACAGCTTGCGCTCCAGGTCCACCAGGGCGATCTGGCGGTCCGCCAGGCGGCGCAGCACGGCGCGATGGTCGAGGGAGAAGCGTTGCGCGGCCAGCAGCCCGGACAGGATCAGGGTGGTGATCAGGCTGGAGGTCAGGCCCACCCCATGGCTCAGAGCGGGGCCGACGGCGGCGACGACGATGCCGGGGGTGAGAGCGGACCAGAGCAGGCGTCGGTGGGCGCCGAAATAGATGAACTGGTTCATGAAGGCGCCGCCCAGCCAGGTGGCGGCGATGGCGATCCCCACCGGCGAGCCGTCGGCCAGCGCCATCAGGGCCAGGCTGTTGAAGACGCAGGACCCCAGGAAGTTCATCAGGCCATAGACCCAGATGGCGCGGTCGTTGCTGAGACGCGCCACGGCCCGGTCGAGGATCGGGCTGCTGGCCAGCTCCCAGGCGAAGACCGCGCCCAGCCAGGCGCCGGCGACGGCCACGGGAAGGATGCCCAGCGAGAACAGGGCATAGATGGTCGCGAAGGCCAGGCGGCCGGGTTTGCTGGCGTTGCCGATCTCGCGCGCGGCGTGGGCGTCGAAGCCGAGCGAAGCCGCGGCCGTCATGGCCGGGTCGTCTGCTTTCGAGGACGGGGGAGACGGCATGGGCGTTCCGGTCGGCTCTTATCGCTTTGGCGTGAGCCTACTCGCCGAGCGCGTGCATCCCGTTAACGGCGCAAGCCAAATCGTCGCGGGTGCGTCGCAAGCCGCCCTAGGCGCCAAGCGCCGTCTTGACCGCCGCCAGCCGAGCGTCAAGCCGGTCCGGCAGATCGGCGTGGGTGGCGATGATGCCGCGTCCCTCGGCGATGCCGGCGAAGGCGATCTCGGCCACCTGGTCCGGCGTGATGGCCCGGGCCGGATTGGGCGCGCCCTGGTCGCCGAAGATGGCGGTGTCGACGCTGCCGGGAGTGAGCAGGGAGACGCCCACGCTGGAGCCCTCCGCCGCCAGTTCCATCGACAGCGCCTCGGTCAGGGCCAGCAGGGCATGCTTGGTGGCGCAGTAGCCGCCGAGGTTGGGGAAGGGGGCGAAGGAGGCTTCCGAGCCGGTGACCACGATGCGCGTGGGCGCGGACTGGCGCCGCATCCCGGGCAGGAAGGCCTGGATGGTGTTGACCGCCCCCAGGACGTTGATCTCCAGCATCAGTTTCAGGTCGGCGCCCGGCTGGTCGGCCACCCCGCCGGTGCGCAGCACGCCCGCGTTGGCGAACACCAGGGCCACGTCGCCATTGGCCGTGGCCGCGAAGGCCTCAAGCGCGGCGGCGTCGCGCACGTCGACGACGTTCCAGGTGATCGCCGCGCCGGCGTCGAAGGCCAGCCGCACGGTCTCGGCCAGCCCCAGGGTGTTCACGTCGCACAGCGCCAGCTTCATGCCCTCGGCGGCCGCCTTGAGCGCCAGCGCCCGGCCGATCCCGCTGCCCGCGCCGGTGACGACGCAGGTGCGGCCCTTAAGCTTCAGCGATGCCCCGGAAACGTCCATGCGGGCAGCCTAGCGGAAGTGGGGGATGACGTGGGTCCCGATGTTGCGCAGGGTTTCCAGCTGGGCCCATTGCGGCACCGTGCCCATGTTGGTCATGAACAGGATCTCGTCGGCGCCGGCGTCGATCAGCTGCTGCACATAGTCGATGCACTGCTCCACATCGCCATAGGCGTTCTTGGCAGACAGGATGCCCGCGGTCGGGCGGCGGCCGCCCTCGTCGGGACGCAGGTCCATGGTCAGGGTCTCGGAGGCGAGCTTGGTGGTGATGATGGTGTCGGTGCCTTCCTCGACCAGCTCGTCGCCCCAGGTGTCGGGGTCCGGCTTCGGGCCGCCGCCGTACCAGTAGTTGAGGCTCTCATAGAAGTAGCGCTGGCCATGGATGCCGATGGTGCGGGCCAGCTCCGGGCGGTCCAGCACGATGGTGGGGCAGAGCGCGGCCAGGTGGCGGATGGGGCGGAAGCCGACCTGGTCGGCCGGGTCGCGGCTGTCCCAGGCGTCCTTGTAGGCCTTGGCCTTCTTGGCCACTTCCTCAGGCCCGCCGAAGCCCAGCACCAGGGCGCCCAAGCCGCGCTGGCCGGCGCGCACCAGGGTGTCGGGGTTGGTGCAGGCCAGGTACATCGGCGGATGCGGGTCCTGATAGGGCTTGGGGTGGATCGGCCGCGAGGGGATCTTGATGTGCTCGCCGTCGGAGGAGACCTCGTCCTGCACGAACATCTTGGGGATCAGGTACATGGCCTCGTCGATGTGGGGCTGCAGCTCCTTCAGGTCATAGCCATAGGCGCCGGCCTCCTGCTGGCTGCCGCCCTTGCCGACGCCGAAGTGGACGCGGCCCTTGGACAGCAGGTCCAGGGTGGCGATGCGCTCGGCCACCTTGATGGGATGGTTCATGTTGGGCATCAGGCAGACCACGCCATGGCCGATGCCGATGCGCCGCGTCTTGCCGGCGATGAAGGCCAGGAAGGTCTCCGGCGCGCTCATATGGGCATAGTGGGTGAGCGAGGTGTGCTCGACGCACCAGACGGTGTCGAAGCCCAGATCTTCGGCCAGCAGCGCCTGTTCGACCAGTTCGTCGAACACCTGACGCTCGCCGCGCGGCGAGGCGTCGACGGTCTGGGCCTCGAAAATCAGTGAAAAACGCATGGACGCCTCTTCCCTATATCTTTTATGAGATAGTCCCCTCGCCACGCGCCTCCGACAAATGCTATTGCGGTCTGCAAGCGATCGGTTTTGGGCAAGCAACCCAGCTCATAGATCGCAGGGATGGATAGCTGACCCGGGACCAAACGTGTGATCACCAAGCATTTTCCCTTCTTCCTCGCAGCCGTCGAGGAACAGAGTTTCCACAAGGCGGCCGACCGGCTGCACATCGCCCAGTCGGCCCTGTCGCGCCGCATCGGCGACCTGGAGCTTGAGCTGGGCGTGACCCTGTTTGAACGCCAGGCGAGGGGCGTGCGCCCCACCGCCGCCGGCCGGGCCCTGGCCCAGGACGTGCGCCGCATCCTGGCCGACGTGGAACAGACCGCGCGCCGCACGCGCCGGGTGGCCGAGGGCGGCCTGGGCCTGCTGAGGATCAGCTTCACCGAGGGGATGGTGCGCCGGCCGCTGCTGCCCGCCGCCATCCGCCGGTTCAGGGGCGAGTGGCCCGACGTGGACCTGCGCTTCGCCCCCATGGTTTCCGAGCAACAGCGCGAGAAGCTGCGCCAGGGCGAACTGGAGGTCGGCTTCGTCTTCGAGGAGGGCGGCGACCGCGAGGAGTTCGAGCTGCGCGATGTGGGCATGCACAATTTCGTCCTGGTGCTGCCGCTCGATCACCCTCTGGCCAATGCGCCTTCGATCCGGCTGGCCGACCTGGCCAATGAGAAGTTCATCTGGCCGTCGCGCTCGATGTCGCCACGCCTGTTCAACCGCATGCTGGCCATCTGCCAGGAGCGGGACTTCACGCCCGACATCGTGGTGGAGGTGGCCTCGGTGGACGTGGCCTACAGCCTGGTCGCCGCGGGCATGGGCGTGGGCGTGGTGATCACCACCCACCCGGGCCGCGAGCCCAGCGACGTGGCCCTTCGCAAGATCGAGGACTTCGACGTGCCCATGCCGCTCAGCATGATCTGGCGGCGCTACAATCCCTCGCCGGTGCTGGCCAACTTCGTGCGCAGCGTGGAGGAAGCCCAGGCGGAGCAGGTGGAGACGGTCTAGGTCAATGCGGCTCTGATCTTCGCTCCCACCGCGCGCACCGTTACGTCGGCCGGGCCCAGCATGCCGACCATGGTGAAGAAGCCGTGGGTCATGTCCGGGTGCAGCTCGAGATCGACCGACACGCCCGCCGCCTTCAGCGCGTCGGCATAGGCCAGCCCCTCGTCGCGCAGGGGGTCGCAACCGGCGACGATGACGATGGCGGCGGGCAGGCCGCTCAAGTCCGGCGCGTGCAGGGGCGAGGCGAGGGGGTCGGCGCGGGTCTTCGGATCGGGGGCGTAGTGGCCCCAGTACCATTCCATGTCGGCGCGCGAGAGCAGGAAGCGTCCATCGCCGAAGTCGGTGTAGGAGCCGCGCTCGAAGTCGGCGTCAGTGATCGGATAGACCAGCACCTGCAGGTCGATGCGCGGACCGCCGTCCTGCTTCGCCTTCAGCGCCACGGCGGCGGCGAGATTGCCGCCGGCGCTGTCGCCCATGATGGCGATCGGCATGTTCGGGTCTTCGGCGGCAACGGCTTTCAGTGCGGCATAGGCGTCTTCCACCGGGCCGGGGAAGGGGTGCTCCGGCGCCATGCGATAGTCGACGCTGACGACCTCCACGCCCGTGGCCATGGCCAGGTCGCGGCAGACGGGATCGAAGGCGGCCAGGGTGCCGAACACCCAGCCGCCGCCATGGAAATAGACGATGCGAGCGGGCGGCGTTGCGGGCGTCGGGCGATGGCGGCGCAGGGTGATGGAGCCGTCCCTCACGGCCAATGCCTGATCCACCGTCTCATGCATCGGCGCGCCGCGATCTTTCGGCAGGGCGGCCTGGGAGGCGGCGAAGGCCTCGCGCGCCTGAATGGGCGTTCCCGCGCTGTAGGGGGCCAGGCCGAGCGATGCGCGGCGGGCCAGGATGGCGGCGATCTCGGGATGGACGGTCATGGGTGGGACTCACTGGTGCGGCGGGACCGTTGCATCGGTCCTTCATCCAGGCAATCATTGACACGATAGCAAACAACACTCGGGGATGAAGCGCGTATGGATGCCGATATGAGCCAGTTGATGTCGGCAGTTCCGGACCATATTCCCCAAGATCTCGTCCGAGACGTGGACTTCTTCAATCTGCCCGGCGCGGACGCCGACATTCACCTGGCCTGGCGCGCCCTGCAGCAGTCGGGGCCGGATGTGTTCTGGACGCCGCGCAACGGCGGCCACTGGATCGCCACCCGGGCCGAGGACATCGAAGCCATCCAGCTCGACCACGAGCGCTTCTCGATGGCCCAGCTCAGCCTGCCGCGCACCGACATGGCGGGCGGCGCGCCGGCCATCCCCATCTCGCTGGATCCGCCGCATCACTGGCCGTTCCGCAAGCTGCTGCAGCCGGCCTTCCTGCCGCGCGCCGTGGACAGGTTGGAGGAGGGCGTGCGCGCCACCGCCATCCGCCTGACAGAGGCCTTGGCGCCCTTGGGCCGCTGCGAGTTCGTGGGCGACTTCGCCACGCAGCTGCCGATCACCGTCTTCATGGACATGATGGACCTGCCGCACGCCGACATCGAGCGCATCCGCCCGCTGGCCGACGCCGCTACCCGCAGCCCCGATCCCGCGGAGCGCCGCAAGGCCAGCGGGGGCATGGCCATGTATGTGATGAACTATGTGAAGGAGCGCCGCGAGAACCCGGGTGACGACCTGATCAGCTTCATCAGCAAGGGCGAGGTCGAGGGCCGCCAGATGACCTTCGAGGAGACCATGTCGATGGCCGTGCTGCTGATGTTCGGCGGCCTGGACACGGTGGCCTCGATGCTCGGCTTCGTGGCGCGCTTCCTGGCGGAGAACCCCGCGCATCGCCGGCAGATCATCGACGAGCCGGCCAACATCTCCAACGCGGTGGAGGAGTTGATCCGCCGCCACGGGCTGGTCAACACCACCCGACTGATCACGCAGGACTTCGAGTTCAAGGGCGCGCCCCTGCGCAAGGGCGACCAGATCCAGCTGCCCAACGCCCTGGCCGGACTGGACGAGCGGCGGATCGATGACCCGCTGACCGTGGACTTCCACCGCGAGCGTCCGATCAAGCATGCGGCCTTCGGCAATGGCCCCCACACCTGCCCTGGCGCCATCCTGGCGCGGCGGGAACTGAAGGTCTTCCTGGAGGAGTGGCTGAAGCGCATCCCCGATTTCGAGATCGAGCCGGGCAAGCGGCCGACCTATGCGGTGGGCATGGTCAACACGGTGACCAGCCTGCCGCTGGTGTGGAAGGTTTAGGGGCGCCTACGCCTGCGGCCATTGATTTTCGCGCCTCCAAAGGTAACCCTCGCCGACCTGTCCGGCAGGGGGGCTCAAATTGCGGCGGCTGGCCACGATCGTGGCGGTGGACATCGTCGGCTACTCGGCCCGGACCGAAGCCGATGAAGCATCGGCGGCCGCCGATGTGGCGGTTCTGCGCGCCGGTATCGAGGCGGCCTGCGCGGCCCACGACGGCCGGCTGTTCAACACCGCGGGCGATGGGTTCATGCTGGAGTTCGGCGCCGTCAGCGCGGCGCTGTCGGCCGCGGAAGCCTTGGCCCAGGGCGCAGGGCCTCCTGTCCGCGTGGGGGTCCACCTGGGGGAGGTGACCGTCACCGAAACAGGCGACCTGCTGGGCCATAGCGTCAATGTCGCGGCGCGCCTCGAAGCGCTGGCGGAGGCGGGGACCGTCCTGGTCTCCGCCGATGTGAGACGGGCGCTGCGCGGACCCGTGGGCGAGCGCCTCGTCGACCTCGGCCAGATGCGGCTGGACAAGATGGGCGAGACCCTTGGCGTGTTTGCCTTGCGACCGCAGGGCGCCGCCCGGGCCCGCCCGGCGCTCCGGCGGCGCGCGCTTGTGGGCGGACTGGCCGCGGCGGTCGGTGCGGGGGGCGTCGCCGGGGGCCTGTGGTGGGCCCGCCGGCCCCGGATCCCCGCCGACGCGCGGAGACTCTACGACAAGGCGCAGACGGCGTTGGGATCGGGCCTGCCGGAGGATGTCGCCCAGGCGCAGGGCTTTCTGCGGGAGGCCGTGGCCGTGGCGCCGAACTATGCCGAGGCCTGGGGGGCCCTTTCGCGGGCATACCAGGCGAGCCTGCTGTTCACCGATCCCGCCCATCAGGCGGGCGTCACCACCCTGGCCAAGGCGGCGGCGCAGCGGGCTCTCGACCTTGACCGGGACCAGCCGGAGGGGTGGGCGACCCTGGCCCTCCTGGCGCCGGTCTATCGCAATTGGGCCGAGGCCGAACGGCTCTACCTGGGGGCGCTCGGCCGCCATGCCCGCGACCCTCAGATGAACTTCGCCTACGGCCGGCTGCTGATAGGGGTGGGCCGCATCCGCGAAGCCGTCACGCATGGGGACCTCGCCGTTTCGGGAGACGAGTTCGCGGTGTGGCATCGTCACCTGCTGGCGCTGGCGCTGTGGTCCGCCGGGCGGATGGAAGAAGCCGAGCACACGCTGGACAAGGCGCTGGCGCGATGGCCCAGGCACTATGCCCTGTGGTTCCTGCGCCTCAGTCTGCTCACCTACACCGGCCGCGCGGACCAGGCCGTGGCCATGGGCCGCGACGTCGCCGGCCGCCCGAGCAACATCCCGGAATCCGACCTCACGCTGAGCACGCGGGTGGCGCAGGCGATGATGACCCGGTCTCCCAAGGATGTGGCCGGCGCCATCGAAGCCAATGCGGCGGCGGCCAGGCGCGGCATCGGCTATGCCGAGAACGCCGTAACCATGCTGTCGGCCCTGGGCCGGCTGGACGAAGCCTTCGCGATCGCGCGAGCGATGTACTTCGGCGAGGGATTTCCGATCGGCGATGTCCGGTTCAGCACCGGCCGATTCGCCGTGGCGGGACGGCGCCAGACCTACATCCTGTTCACGCCGCCCACGGCGCCGCTGCGAGCCGATCCGCGCTTCAAGGTGCTGATGCGTGACCTCGGAATGGCGGCCTATTGGCGAGCTTCCAGCCACGCGCCCGACGACCCGACCTGGGTTCCCGGATAGCCCTGGGCGAGGGTGGGCGGAGGTGTGGGCCGCGACAGGCTCAAGACGGGTCGCGGCCGGCGCGGGCGTCGCGGCCGCGTTGTTCGAGGATGTCGCCGTCTTCGGGGTGGGTGATGGCCCAGAAGCGGGTCTCGCGGATGGCGGCCAGGGCCATGTCGGCGACGGCTGAGGCGCGCAGACCGTGTTCGCGGGCGGTGGCGGCGTCGGCGGGCCTGGCCGCGCCGGGTCTGCGCCTTTCGGAGGCTCGCAGGGTGGTCGCGACCGCGCCGGGGCAAAGCGCGGTGACGCCGACGTGCGGGGCTTCGGTCCTGAGCTCGCGATACAGGCTTTCGGTGAGGGACAGGACGGCGGCCTTGCTGGCGCTGTAGGGGGCGTTGAAGGCCGAGCCGGTGAAGGAGCCGACGCCCGAGGCGGTGACCATCACATGCGCCTCGTCCTGGGCCTTGAGGATCGGCAGGAAGGCGTTGAGGGCGTGGACCGCGCCCATGACGTTGACGTCGAGGATCCAGCGCCAGTCGGCGGCGGCCAGGGCCGAGATGGGCCGCCCGGCCAGGGTGACGCCGGCGTTGGCGCAGAGGATGTGGGCGGCGCCGAAGGTGTCGATGGTGATGGCGGACAAAGCCTGGAGGTCGCCTTCGCGGGTCACGTCGGTGGGCATGGCCAGCACCTGGGCGCCGGCGGCCCGCAGGCGCCCGGCGGCGGCCTCCAGGGGATGCGCTTCCAGGTCTGCCAGAACCAGCCGGCAGCCCTCGGCGGCAAACGCCTCGGCCAGCGCCAGGCCAATGCCGTGGGCGGCGCCGGTGATCACCGCGACCCGTTCCGCCAATTGCCGCATGGCCGCCCCCGAATGTCCAACGGGTGCGTTGAACTTATAATGATAGCGATTATAGATGGGGTAACGTCCCGGACCACAAGGGCGATGCGGGGGCAGGAGTAGGCGTATGAGCAGGCCGGTTCTTATGGCGATTACAGTCCTTGCCGCCTCGGCGCTCAGCTTCCCTCTTCTGGCCGCCGCGCCCGCACCGGCGGGTGACGCACAAGCCGGCCAACGGGCCTTCGCCATCTGCGCCTCCTGTCATTCGCGCGCGGTCGGCGAGCCCGCCAGGCTGGGCCCCAACCTGGCCGGGGTGTTCGGCAAGAAGGCCGGGACCAACGATGCGAAGTTCGCCTATTCGTCCGCGTTGAAAACCGCCGCCGTCTCTTGGAACGACCGCAACCTCGACGCCTGGCTGGCGCGACCCAACGCCCTCGTCCCAGGGACGAAGATGGCCTTCGCCGGTGTCGCCGACCCCAAGACCCGGTCCAATATCGTCGCCTATCTGAAGACCCTCGGGCGCTAGGAGCAAGCCATGGCGCTGACCTTCAAGATCAACGGCCAGACTCACGAGGTCGATGCCGATCCGACCACGCCGCTGCTGTGGATCCTGCGCGACCACCTGGGTTTCACGGGCACCAAGTTCGGCTGCGGCATCGCCCAGTGCGGGGCCTGCACCGTGCATCTCGACGGCACGGCGGCGCGCTCTTGCCAAGTGGCGGCCTCCGATGCGGCGGGGCTGGAGATCACCACCATCGAAGGCCTGTCGCCCGACGGGTCGCATCCGCTGCAAAAGGCCTGGGTGGACCTGAACGTGCCCCAGTGCGGCTATTGCCAGGCCGGCATGATCATGGCGGCCGCCGCCATGCTGAAAGCCACGCCCAAGCCCACCGACGCCGACATCGACACCTATGTCGACAACCTCTGCCGCTGCGGGACCTACCAGCGTATCCGCGCCGCCATCCACCAGGCGGCGGGCCAGGCGCCGGCCGCGCCGAAGAAGGCGAAAGCCTGAGCATGGATGACGCCGCCCCTCTTTCCGCAGACCGCCGCGACGTCCTGCTCGGCGCCGCCCTGCTGGGCGGAGCCCTGGCCATTGGCTACCGGCCTGGCGCGGCCCTGGCCGCCGACGCCGCAACGCCGGAACTGACGCCCTGGCTGCTGATCAGCCCCGACGACACCGTGACCCTGCGCCTGCCGTGCCCGGAGTTCGGCAACGGCGCGATGACGCAACAGGCCCAGGCGGTGGTCGAGGAACTGGCCTGCGACTGGGCCAAGGTGAAGATCGAGTTCGCCTCCACCAACCGCGACCTGGTCAACTTCGGCGTCTATTCGCCGGTGCCGGCGGCGGCGGCCTTCTTCGGCGGGCGTTCGACCATCAGCTTCCGCACCATCGCCCTGCAGCAGGTGGGCGCCCAGGCGCGCGAACGGCTGAAGACGGCGGCGGCGGCGCAATGGTCCGTGCCGGTGACCGAGATCACCGCGGCCGACAGCGTGCTGACCCACGCGCCCACCGGCCGCACGCTGCGCTATGGCGAGGTGGCCGCCAAGGCCGCCACCGTGTCGCTGACCAGCCAGCCGGTGATCAAGCGCCCCAACCAATGGACCTTCCTGGGCAAGGTCCCAGTGGGCAAGGTCAACAATGCTGAGATCGTCACCGGCCAGCTGCAGTACGGCATCGATGTGCGCGTGCCGGGCATGGTCTATGCGGCGCTGTTGCAGTCGCCGGTGCATGGCGGGCGGCTGAAGAGCTATGACGCCAAGGCCGTGATGGGCATGCCGGGCGTGCTGGCGGTGGTCACCGTCGACCCCGACGAGGCCCGGGGCGTGGCTGCGATGTCCGCCGCGCCGCTCGGCTATGCGATGACCGCGCCGCGCGCCGCCGTCGCCGTGATCGCCGACCACTCTTGGCAGGCGCGCAAGGCGCTCGATGTCCTGCCGGTCGAATGGGAAGATGGGCACGGCGCCCAGTGGAAATCCACGCAACAGCTCTACGACCATGCGATCAAGGCGCTCGACAGCGACGACAACGTCCGCATCGAAAAGCTGACCGGAGACGTCTCCAATATCGCCAAGGCGTCCAAGGTGGTGGAGGGCATCTACCTCACCCCCTGGTGCGAACAGGCGCCGCTGGAGCCGCTGAACGGCACGGCCCTGGTCACGGCCGAAAAGGTCGAGGTCTGGCATCCGGCCCAGAATTCGCAGCAGGGCCACTGGGTGGCCAGCGACGAGAGCGGCATGTCGCCCGACCGGGTCTTCTTCCACCAGACCTATGTCGGTGGCGCCTTCGGGCGGCGGCTGGAGAGCGACGACGTGCGCATGGTGGTGGCCGTGGCCAAGCGGTTCATGGGCCGCCCCGTCCACCTGATCTGGTCGCGCGAGGAGATGACGCGCCAGGGCAAGTACCGCCCGATGGTGGCGGCCAAGCTGACCGCGTCCCTGGACGAGACCACCGGCCTGCCCACCGCCATCATCGCGCGCCAGGCCGCGCGCGGGCATTATCCGCGCTTCGCCGACACCGCCTACTTCATGGGCCCGATCCCCAACGTCCGCGTCGATGCGCGTGAGCTGCCCAGCGTGCATGTGACGCCCGGCCCCTATCGCGGCCCCGGCTACAACTCCTACGTCTTCATGCAGGAGACCTTCATCGACGAATGCGCGGTGGCGGCGGGCATCGATCCGCTGGAATACCGCCTGAAGCTGTTGGCGAACTTCCCCAACCCCGGCTGGACCAAGTCGCTGAACGCCGCCGCCAAGGGCGCGGGCTGGGGCAGGAAGCTGCCCAAGGGCATGGGCCAAGGGATCGCCATCGGCGCCTGGGGCCTGAACGGCAGCCCCAAGGCCGGCACATGCGTGGCCACGGTCGCCACCGTGGAGGTGTCAAAGAAGGGTGTGATCAAGGTCCATCAGCTCGACGTCGCCTTCGACTGCGGCCGGGTGATGAACCGCGATTCCGTCGCCAACCTGATCGAGGGCGGCTCGATGTTCGGCCTCAACATGGCGATGAACGAGGAGATGACGGTGGAGAACGGCCGCATGGTCGAGGGCAACTTCGACACCTATCCGATGCTGCGCATGGCCGACTGTCCCAAGATCAACGTCTATTTCGAGGGCCTGAGCGACACCGACAAATACGCCGAGATGGGCGAGCCGCCCGTGGCGCCGGTCGGGCCCGCCGTCGGCAACGCCATCTTCAGCGCCACCGGCAAGCGCCTGCGCCGGACCCCGTTCCGGACGCAGGACGTCAGCTGGAGTTAGGGCCGGGCCGCGTGGGGCGCCACCCAGGCCTCCAGCTTGTCGAGGGTCGTGTAGCCGATCGCCACCGCGCCGAAGCCGATCCCGCCGTCGCGCTGTTCCTTGGTCGGATGCAGTTGGCGCGCGGTGATGACGGTCTTGCCGTCGCTCTGGCTGTCGAAGGTGAGGGTGGAGCGGAAGCGGCCGGGATCGTTGTCGATGTCCGAGCCATGGTCGAATTCCAGGAAGCTGGGTCGCTCGATCCGGCGGAAGACGATGCGGTTCTCCCACCGCGTCCCGTCCGGCCCCGTATAGATGAACCGCCAGCGGCCGCCGACGCGGATGTCGATCTCCAGGGTCTCGGTGGTGAAGCCGGCGGGACCGAACCACTGGGTCAACTGGGCGGGGTCGGTCCAGGCGTCGAACACCATCTCGCGCGGCGCGTCGATGACCCGTGACAGCACAATCTCGCGCTCGAGGGCCCAGGTTTCGAGGGGATCATTCATGGCCGGCTTCCTTCTTGGGCGCGGGTGTCTGGGCCTGGAGCGTGCGCACGAAGGCCTCCAGGCGGTCGAAGCGGCCTTCCCAGGCCTGGCGGGTGTGGTCGACCCATTGGGTCACGTCGGCGAGCGGTTCGGGGCGCAGCGCGCAGGGGCGGCGCTGGGCGTCGCGGCCGCGCGTTATCAGGCCGGCCTTTTCCAGCACCTTCAGATGCTTGGTGATGGCGGGCAGGGTGACGGGGAAGGGCTGGGCCAACTCCTGCACCGTGGCGTCTCCGCCCGACGCCAGCCGCGCGAGGATGGCGCGCCGGGTCGGGTCGGCCAGGGCGGCGAAGGCGGCGTCGAGGGTGGCCTCGGTCTGCACGGGAGCGGCTCCGGATTAGTATTTTACCAAGTGGTAAAATACGGAGACATCGCCTCTCGTCAAGCGGTTTCGATGAGGATGGGCAGGGCTCAGGCGGCCGCGTAGTCTTCCGTATCCACCGTGGCCTGCATCATCGGGGCATAGCGCGGACCGGCGACGGTGTGTTCGTTGACCAGGGCGTCGACCGCCGCGACCGTTTCCGCCGACAATTTCACCGACGCGGCGCCGGCGTTCTCCGACATGTGCTTGGGCCGGGTGGTGCCGGGAATGGAGACGATGATCGGGTCCTTGGCCATCAGCCAGGCCAAGCACAGCTGGGCCGGGGTGCAGCCGGCCTCGCGCGCCAGGTCCTCGAACTGGGCGAGCAGGCGCAGGTTGGCCTCGAAGTCCTCGCCGATGAAGCGGGGCATATGGGCGCGGAAGTCGCCGGGCTGCAACTTGGCCAGGTCGCGCACCCCGCCGGCCAGGAAACCCCGGCCCACCGGGCTGAAGGCCACGAAGGCCACGCCAAGTTCGCGGCAGGCGTCCAGCACCGCGATCTCCGGATTGCGGGTCCAGGGGGAATATTCGGTCTGCAGGGCGGCGATGGGATGCACGGCCTGGGCCTTGCGCAGGGTATCGGCGGAGACCTCCGACAGGCCGATGGACTTGATCTTGCCCTCGGCGACCAGCTCGGCCAGGGCGCCGACGCTGTCTTCGATCGGCACCCGCTTGTCCCAGCGGTGCAGGTAGTAGAGGTCGATGACGTCCACGCCCAGCCGCGCCAGGCTCTCGTCACAGGTCTTCTTCAGCCGGGCCGGGTCGCCGTTCAGGTCGCGCTGCTCGCCGTCGGTCATGCCGCACTTGGAGGCCAGGACGAACTCGTCGCGCCGGTCGCGCAGGGTCTCGCCCACCAGCCGCTCGTTGTGGCCCAGGCCATAGACGGCCGCCGTGTCGAAGAAGGTGTAGCCGGCGTCGAGCGCGCCCTTCAGGACCCGTTCGGCCTGGTCGCGCGGCGGCGGCGGGCCATAGGCGTGGGACAGGCTCATGCAGCCCAGGCCGATGGCGGAAACTTCGAATTGACCGACGCGGCGTTGTTCCATCTGGGCTCTCCTTGAATGCTGTCGGGGAAAGGCCCGTTCGGGCGGCGCGCGTCAATACGTTCGTTTGAAATCCGCAACCCTATTCGGCCGGCGCTCAGGCGGCGGGCTGGCGCCAGCCCCCGCCGAGCGACTGGATCAGGGCCACGGCGGTGGTTTCGCGCTGGGCCAGGGTCTGCACCAGGGTGCGCCGGGCGGCATAGGCGGCGGCCTGGGCGGTGACCACTTCGAGATAGCTGACCTGGCCGGCCTGATAGCGGTTGTCGACCATGCGTTCGGCGGCGTCGGCGGAGGCCGAAGCGCTGCGGCGCAACACATACTGCTCGGCCAGCACGCGGCTGGCGATCAGCTGGTTCTCCACGTCCTGGAGCGCGGTGAGCACCGTCTGGCGGTACTGGGCGACGGTCTGGTCATAGGCGGCCTTGGCCTGTTCCACGCGGGCCTTGCGGGCCCCGGCGTCGAACAGGGTCTGCACCCCCGCCAACCCGAGGCTCCACAGGAAGTTGGAGGCGTTGAACAGCGATCCGAGGCTGGACGATGCGAACCCCGCCGAGCCGGTCAGGGTGATGTTGGGGTAGTAGGCGGCGCGCTGGATGCCGATCTGGGCGTTGGCGGCGGCCATGCGGCGCTCGGCCGCGGCGATGTCGGGGCGGCGTTGCAGCAGGGTGGAGGGCACGCCGACCGGAATCTCGGGCAGGGTCGGCGCCCAGTTGGTGATTGCGGCCAGGGTGAAGTTGCCCGGCGCCTCGCCCACCAGCACGGCGATGGCGTGTTCGTAGGTCGCTCGCTGCTGCTTCAGCCCCGCCAGGTCGGCCAGGGCATTGTCGAGCTGGGTCTGGAACTGCAGCACGTCGCTATGGGGGATGATGCCGGCGTTGAAGCGGTTGGTGGCGATCTGCAGCGTGCGGCGGTAGCCGTCGACGGTGGCCTGATCGAGCGCCATCTCGGCGTCGGTCTCGCGCAGGCCGAAATAGTCGGCGGCCAGTTCACCCTGGGCCGACAGGCGCGCGGCGGCCAGGTCTGCCTCGCTGGCCTGGGCGTTGGCGCGGGCCGCCTCGATGGTGCGCCGGATGCGGCCCCAGATGTCGGGCTCCCAGGTCCCGCCGATCTCGACGCGGTAGCTGCCGTTATTGCCGCCGCTGTTGGAGCCGCCGCCGGACTGGGTGGCGCCGGCGTTCAGGTTCACCGTCGGGAACAGGGCGGCGCGTTGCTCCGAAACCAGGGCGCGGGCTTGGCGATAGGCGGCCTCGGCGGCGATCAGGGTCTGGTTGGAGACCAGCACCCGGGCCTCCAGCGCGCTCAGGATCGGATCGTTGAACAGCGTCCACCAGTCACCCTTGTCCAGCAGGTCGCCGGGCGCGGCGGGGGACCAGCCTTCCGCCTCCTTGAAGGTCGGCGAGATGATCGCGCTCGGGCGTGCATAGTCGGGGCCCACGGTGCAGCCGGCGGCGCCCAGCATGAGCAGGGAGGCCAGGGTGGCGCGGCGGGTGGGCATCATCGGCTCCTTCATGCGGGTTGCGCCTCTCCTTCGGCAGCGGGCGGGGCGCCGCCCGTGCGGCTCAGGTGGCGCTCGTCCTTCCGGCCGCGCAGGCGGTCGAGATAGACATAGACGACGGGGGTGGTCAGCAGGGTCAGCAGCTGGCTGGCGATCAGCCCGCCGATGATCGCAACCCCGAGCGGCTGGCGCAGTTCCGAGCCCTCGCCGAAGCCGATGGCCAGGGGCAGGGCGCCCAGGCCCGCCGCGAGCGTGGTCATCAGGATCGGGCGGAAACGCAGCAGACAGGCCTCGCGCACGGCCTCGACGGCGGACAGGCCCCGGGATCGCTCGGCCTCAAGCGCGAAGTCGATGATCAATATGGCGTTCTTCTTGACGATGCCGATCAGCAGGAAGACCCCGATCAGGGCGATGATCGAGAACTCCATCTTGAAGATCATCAACGCCAGCACCGCGCCGACGCCGGCGGAGGGCAGGGTGGAGAGCACCGTGATCGGGTGGACCAGGCTCTCATAGAGCACGCCCAGCACGATATAGATGGCCACCAGGGCGGCGGCGATCAGCACCGGCTCCTGCTTCAGCTGGTCCTGGAAGCTGCGCGCCGTGCCCTGGAAGCTGCCGCGCACATTGGTCGGCATGCCGATGTCGGCCTCGGCCTGGGCGACGACGGCCTGGGCGTCGGAGAGCGTCGTGCCGGGCGCCAGGTTGAAGGAGACGGTGGTGGCCAGTTCCGTGTCCTGGTGGTTCACCGACGACGGCGTCGCGCGCTCCTTGAAGGTGGCGATGGTGTCGAGCGGCACCATGCGGCGCGCGGAGGTGACCAGGGCGCTGCCGGTGGAGGGGTCGCGCAGGGACGGATTGGCGACCTGGGTGGTCGTGGTCGTGGTGGTGTCGGACGCGGTCGCCGCCGTGGTCTGGCCCGAGGCGGCCGCTGCCCGCGTCGCCGCGCCGGAAGGGAAGGTCGCCCCCCCGGCCCCGGTGGCGGGCACGAAGACGTTCTTCAGGTCCTCCGGCCCCCGGGTGTAGAGGGGCGCGGCCTCCATGATCACGCTGTACTGGTTCAGATCCTCATAGATGGTGGCCGCCGTACGCTGGCCGAAGTTGTTGTAGAGGGCGTTGTCGACGTCGCGCATGCTGACGCCCAGCCGGGCCGCGGTGTCGCGATCGACGTCCACATAGGCCTCCACCCCGTTTTCCTGCTGGTCGGTGTTGACGTCGGTGAGCTTGGGATTGCCGTCCAACTGGTCCGACAGCTTCTGGGCCCAGGTCTTCAGGTCGGCGGCGTTATCGCTCTTCAGCGTGTACTGATAGGTGGCGTTGGATTGCCGCCCGCCCATGCGCACATCCTGCTGCGGGTTGAGGAACAGGCTGACCCCCGTCACCCGCGCCAGCTTGGGGCGAAGCCGCGCGATGACGTCGGAGCCCTTGTCCTTGCGCTCGCCGCGCGGCTTCAAGTCCACCGACAGGAAGCCGCCCCCGGCGCGGCCGCCGCCGGTGAAGCCGACCACCGTCGCGACCGCCGGATCGCGGCCGATGATGGCGACCAGCTGGCGCATCTTGTTGCCCAACTCTTCCGAAGAGATCGACTGGTCGGCGCGCAGGCCGCCGTTCAGCCGGCCGCTGTCCTGGGTGGGGAAGAAGCCCTTGGGCACGGCCATGTAGAGATAGACGTTGAGCCCGATCACCGCGACGAGGATCAGCATCATCAGCGGCTTGGCCGACAGCGCCCAGTCCAGGCTGGCCTCATAGGCTTTCAGCACGCGCTCGAACCCGCCCTCGAACCAGCGCGCGATGCGGCCGGGCTTCTTGTCGGGGTTTTCGCGCCGCAGCAGGAAGGCGCACATCATCGGCGTGGTGGTCAGCGAGATCAGCAGCGAGATCATCACCGCCGACGACAGGGTGACGGCGAATTCGCGGAACAGCCGCCCCACCTGGCCGCCCATGAACAGCAGCGGAATGAAGACGGCCACCAGGGAAACGCTGATCGACAGCACGGTGAAGCCCACCTCCTGCGCGCCCTTTAGCGCGGCCTCGAAGCGGCCCATGCCCGCCTCCAGGTGGCGGCTGGTGTTCTCCAGCACGACGATGGCGTCATCGACCACGAATCCGGCGGCCACGGTCAGGGCCATCAGGCTGAGGTTGTTGAGGCTGAATCCGAACGCCCACATGGCCCCGAAGGTGGCCAGCAGCGAGACGATGGTGGCGACCGCCGGGATGATGGTCGCCCGTGCGCTGCGCAGGAAGGCCGAGACCACCAGCACCACCAGGACGATGGCGATCAGCAGGGTGATCTCGATCTCCTTCAGCGAGGCGCGGATGCTGTTGGTGGAGTCCGACGCCACTTCCACCTTGATGTCGGAGGGCAGGGCGGCGGCCAGACCCGGCAGTTCGGCCCGCACCGCGTCCACCGTCTTGATCACGTTGGCGCCCGGCTGCTGGGTAACCAGCACGATGATGGCGGGCTTGCCGTTGAACAGGCCCAGCGTGCGGGTGTCCTGTACGCCTTCGGTGACCTCCGCCACGTCGCCCAGCCGCACCGGGGAATTGTTGCGCCAGGCGATGACCAGGCCGCGATAGTCGTCCGCCGCGCGGCCCCCGGCATTGGTATAGATCTGGAAGCGCTGGCCCGACTGCAGGACGTCGCCCTTGGGGCGGTTGGCGTTGGCCGACTCGATGGCGGCGCGCACGTCTTCCAGGCTGATGCCGTAGCGGTTCAGGGAAAACGGCGTGATCTCCACCCGCACGGCGGGCAGGGAGCCGCCGCCGATCTCCACCTCGCCCACGCCGTCGACCTGGGACAGCCGCTGCTGGATGGTGTTGGAGACGGCGTCATAGATCTGGCCCGGCGTCTTGGTGTCGGAGGTCAGCGCCACGATGATCACCGGCTGATCGGCCGGGTTGCGCTTGCGGTAGGTGGGGTTGCTGCGCAGCGTCGCGGGCAGGTCGGCGCGTGAGGCGTTCAGCGCGGCCTGAACCTCGCGCGCGGCGCCGTCGATATTGCGGTCCAGGTCGAACTGCAGGCTGATCCGCGTCGAGCCGGTGGAGCTGGACGAGGTGATCTCGTTGACTCCGGCGATGGTCCCCAGCCGCCGTTCGAGCGGCGTGGCGACGCTGGAGGCCATGGTCTGGGGGCTGGCCCCCGGCAGGCTGGCCGACACCGAGATGGCCGGATAGTCGACCTGGGGCAGGGGCGCGACCGGCAGCAGGAAGAAGGCGGCCACCCCCGCCAGCGCCAGGCCGATGGTCAGCAGCACCGTGGCGATCGGACGCCGGATGAAGGGGGCCGACAGGTTCATCCCGCCGGCTCCGGCTCGGGCGCGGGATCTGCCTGGCCGGGCCCCGCCTGACCGGGTGGCGCGCCTTCACCCTCCGCCGCGCCGGTCTTCTTCTTGCGCGGGACCAGGCGGTCGAAGGCCAGATAGACCACCGGGGTGGTGAACATGGTCAGCAGCTGGCTGACCAGCAGGCCGCCGAAGATGGCGATGCCGAGCGGCCGGCGCAGCTCCGCCCCCTGGCCCATGCTCAGCATCAGGGGGATGGCCGCAAACAGGGCCGCCATGGTGGTCATCAGGATCGGGCGGAAGCGCAGCATGGCCGCCTGATGGATGGCCTCGCGCGGCGACTTGCCCTGCTCGCGCTCGGCGTCGATGGCGAAGTCGATCATCATGATCGCGTTCTTCTTCACGATGCCGATCAGCAAGATGATGCCGATGATGCCGATCACGCCCAGATCATTGCCGGTGATCAGCAGCGCCAGCCGCGCGCCCACCCCCGCCGAGGGCAGGGTGGAGAGGATGGTCAGGGGGTGGATGTAGCTCTCATAGAGCACCCCCAGCACGATGTAGACGCAGACCACCGCCGCCAGGATCAGCCACAGCTGGTTGGTCAGCGAGTTCTGATAGGCCCCCGCCGCGCCCAGGAAGGTCAGCGACACGCCCGAGGGCTGGCCGATCGCCTTGGCCGCCGCGCGGATGTCGTCGACCGCCGCGCCCAGGGAAACGCCGGGCTGGGTGTCGAAGCCGACGGTGGCGGCCGGGAACTGGGCCACGTGGCGGATCTGCAGTGGGGCTTCGCGCTCGCGGATGGTGGCCACGGCGTTGAGCGGCGTCGGCCCGCCCTGGGCCTGGAGCTGCACGCCGCCCAGGCCCTGCAGGGTGGCGTCGTCCGGCTTGGCTTCCAGGATCACGCGGTACTGGTTGGTCTCGGTGAAGATGGTCGAGATGATCCGCTGGCCGAAGGCGCTGTAGAGGGCGTCGTCGATGGTGGAGGGCGTTATCGATAGGCGCGCGGCGGTGTCGCGGTCGATGTCCACGAAGGCGGCCAGGCCCATGTCGCCGCTGTCGGCGATGACGTTGCGCACCTTGTGGCTGTTCTCCAGCTTCGCGGCCAGCTTGCCGGCCCAGTCGTTGACCGCCTTGGTGTCGGCGCCCTCGATGGACAAACGGTACTGGGTGGGGCCGGTCTCGGCGTCCACGGTCAGGTCCTGGGTCGGCTGGAGATAGAGGTCGATGCCGGCCACCTTGGCTGCCCGGTCATGCAGCCGCTGCATCAGCTTTTCCTGGGAGCCGTGGTGGGGCTTCAGGTTGATCAGCATCTCGCCGGTGTGGAGCGTGGAGTTGTTGGCCGCGTCGACGCCCACGAAGGAGGAGACGCTGTCCACCGCCGGGTCGGCCAGGATGGCGGCGGCCGCCTGCTGCTGCAGCTCGGCCATGCGCGGATAGGCGATGGTGCGCGCCGCCAGGGTATGGGCCTGGAGCTGGCCGGTGTCCTGGATCGGAAACAGGCCCTTGGGGATCGCCAGATAGAGGACGACGGTCAGCACGAAGGTGACCACGGCCACGATCAGGGTGGCGATCTGACGATCCAAGACCCAGTTCAGCGCGCCGTCGTAGCGGCCGACCACATAGTCGAACATCCCCTGGGTGCGACGCGCGAAGGCGCCCTCCTGGGCCTTGTCCTCGCGCTTCAGCCAACGCGCCGACATCATCGGCGTCAGCGTCAGCGCCACCACCGCCGAGATCAGGATGGTGATGGCGAGCGTGATGGCGAACTCGCGGAACAGCCGCCCGACCACATCGCCCATGAACAGCAGCGGGATCAGCACCGCGATCAGTGACACCGTCAGGGAGATGATCGTGAAGCCGATCTGACGCGCACCCTTCAGCGCGGCGTCGAAGGGCTCTTCACCGTCCTCGATATGGCGCTGGATGTTCTCGATCATGACGATGGCGTCGTCGACCACGAAGCCGGTGGCGATGGTCAGGGCCATGAGGCTGAGGTTGTTGAGGCTGAAGCCCAGCAGATAGGTGATGCCGCAGGTGCCGATCAGCGAGATGGGCACGGCGATGCCTGCGATCACCGTGGCCCGCAGGCTGTGCAGGAAGATGAAGATCACCAGCACCACCAGCAGCACGGCCAGCAGCAGCTCGATCTCCACGTCATGCACCGAGGCGCGGATGCCGGTGGTGCGGTCGGAGAGCACCGTGACCTTCACCGAGCCGGGCATGGAGGCGGTCAGATCGCTCAGCTGGGCCTTGATGGCGTCCACCGTCTTGATGACGTTGGCGCCGGGCTGGCGCTGGACGTTGAGGATGATGGCGGGGGTCTTGCCCGACCAGGCGCCCAGCTTGGTGTTCTCCGCGCCCGCCACCACCGTGGCGATGTCCGACAGCCGCACCGAGGCGCCGTTGCGGGTGGCGATGATCAGGGAGCGGTAGTCGTCGGCGGACAGCAGCTGGTCGTTGGCGTTGATGGAATAGCTGCGGGTCGGCCCGTCGAAGCTGCCCTTGGCGCTGTTGGCGTTGGCGGCGGTGATGGCGCTGCGCACCGTGTCGATGGTGATGCCGGCCGCCGCCATGGCGCGGGTATCCACTTGGATGCGCATGGCCGGCCGCTGGCCGCCGCTCAGGGTGACCAGGCCCACGCCCGACACCTGGCTGATCTTCTGGGCCAGGCGCGTATTGACCAGGTTCTGCACGTCGGTCAGGGGCAGGGTGTCGGAGGTGATGGCCAGGGTCAGCACCGGGGCGTCGGCCGGATTGACCTTGGCATAGACCGGCGGCGCGGGCAGGTCGGCGGGCAGGAGGTTGCCGCCGGCGTTGATGGCCGCCTGGACCTCCTGCTCGGCTACGTCGAGGGTTTCGCCGAGGTTGAACTGCAGGGTGACGATGGAGGCGCCGGCCGAACTGACCGAGGTCATCCTGTCCAGCCCCGACATCTGGCCGAACTGGCGCTCAAGGGGCGCGGTCACCGTCTGGGCCATGACCTCGGGACTGGCGCCCGGATACAGGGTCTGGACCTGGATGGTGGGGTAGTCCACCTCCGGCAGGGCCGACAGGGGCAGCAGCTTGAAGCCGACCAGGCCGGCGAGAACGATGGCCACCATGAGCAGGGCGGTGGCCACGGGCCGCATGATGAAGGGGCGGGAGGGGTTCATGGCGTCGCGGGCCGGCTAGCCGCCACCCGGCGGTCCGCCGCCGCCTCCACCGCCACCGCCACCGCCGCTGTTGGCGCCGCCGCCACCGGAGCGATTGCCGCCCTGGCCCGCCGCGCCGCCCTGGCCGCCGGCGCCACGGCGCCCG
>JAQGIP010000109.1 GCA_028291055.1 Caulobacter sp. | reverse complement strand
GCGTGCGGCGCATCGTCGGGCGGATCGCCAAGGTCCGCTACACCGACCGCTACGTGCGCGAAGCCTTCGACAGCCAGGCCCGCGAGCGGCTCTACGACCGCGACATCACCGGCGATCTGGAAAACCGTCCGATCGGCGCACTGGTGGCCCAGATCTGCGCCGACCTGGACCTGTCGCCCCGCTGGACGGCGATGGCGCAGGAAGCCTGGGCTCAGGCAGAGATTGCGGAACGCCCGCCCGGCTCTCCCTACGCGGTCTGGCCTGACCTGCCCCCCGACGAGCCCGATCCGGAGCCCGAGTTCTGGGACGATGACGACGACGATTTCGAGGACGAAGACGACGGAGAGCCGGATGACCCCGGCGGGGGCGACCCTTAGGGTCGATCGATATTCAGCACCGGCGCCGGTGACCCGCGCAAACCCGAAAGTCGATCCGCCCTAGTCCGCGTCCGGCTGGTTGTCCGGATGGGCCTCCACGAAGGCCGGATGCTCCGCGGCCCGCTCGGCCACCGCCCGGATGCGGGGCCAGGGCGTCATGTCCACCTCGAAGCGGCGCGCGCCGTAGACCTGCGGGATCAGGCAGCAGTCGGCCAGGGTGGCGGAGCCGCCGTAGGCCCAGCCCTTGCCGTGCTGGGCGATGGTGGTTTCCAGGGCGTCGAAGCCGGCGCTGATCCAGCGCGCGATCCAGGCCGAGACCTGGGTCTCGTCGGCGCCCAGGTCCTTGCGCAGGCTGGTCAGGACGCGGAGGTTGCCCAGCGGATGGATGTCGCTGGTGACGGTGGCGCACATGGCGCGGATGCGGGCCCGCGCGATCGGGTGGCGCGGCAGCAGCGGCGGCTCGGGGTGGGTCTCTTCCAGATATTCCAGGATGGCCAGGCTCTGGGTCAGCACGGCGCCGTCGGCCTCAAGCGCCGGCAGCAGACCCTGGGGGTTCAGCGCGCGGTAGTCGTCGCCCCGCTGCACGCCGGTGCGCAGGTCCCAGGTCCGGCCCTCATAGGCCAGGTTCTTCAGGTTGAGCGCGATGCGGGTGCGGTAGGCGGCGCCCGAGCGCCAGTAGCCGTGCAGGACCAGGCTCATGTCAGCCGACCGTGAAGGACAGCGACCCCACGCCCTCGACGAAGCCCTCGACCTTGTCGCCGCGCTGGAGGGCGGCGACGCCTTCCGGGGTGCCGGTGAAGATCAGGTCGCCGGCCGCCAGGGTCCACAGCTTCGACGCCTCGGCCACGATCTCGGGCACGTTCCAGATCATGTCGGCGACCTGGCCGTCCTGGCGCACCGCCCCGTTGACGGTGATGTGGATGCGGCCCTGGGGCGGCGGGCCCCCCGGAATCTGGGCCGCCGGACGGATGGCGGAGATCGGCGCGCTGTGATCGAAGGCCTTGCCGGCGTCCCAGGGCTGGCCCTTGGCCTTGGCCGCGTTCTGCAGGTCGCGGCGGGTCAGGTCGACGCCGACCGCATAGCCGAAGATGGCGTCCAGCGCCTTGTCGACGGGGATGTCGGCGCCGCCGCTCTTCAGGGCCACCACGAGTTCGATCTCATGGTGGAGGTCTGAGGTCCGCGACGGATAGGGCACGGCCCCGCCCGGCGGTACGACGGCGTCGGCGGGCTTGGTGAAGAAGAAGGGCGGATCGCGCTCATCGCCCCCCATCTCGGCCCGGTGGGCGGCATAGTTGCGCCCGACGCACAGGATGCGGCGCACGGGGAACTGCTCGGCTCGGCCCTCGACGGGGACCAGGGGCGTGGCGGGGGGCGTGAAGACGGTCTGTGAATTGCTCATGGCCGCAGGGTTAGCGCGAAACCCGGCGCAGGCAAATGTTCCGGCCCCGCAATCCTGCGCCCCCGAAACGACCCGATCCGAGCGTCTTACCGTTCTTTCACTTGCCCCGGCCCCACCCCATGCGTCATCTGGCGGAGGGGGAGTGCTGGCGTATTAGGATCCGGGGGGCGGACTGTCTGATGCTGATCATCGAAAACCTGACGCACGTCTATCCCAACGGGACGCGCGCGCTCGACGAAGTGTCCCTGACCATCCCGCGCGGCATGTTCGGCCTGCTGGGCCCGAACGGCGCCGGCAAGTCCACCCTGATGCGCACCGTGGCGACGCTGCAGGCCCCCACCTCCGGCCACGTCCGCTTCGGCGAGATCGACGTGCTGCGCGATCCCGAGCTGCTGCGGCGCACCCTGGGCTACCTGCCCCAGGATTTCGGCGTCTATCCGCGCGTCTCCGCCTACGACATGCTGGACCACATGGCGGTGCTGAAGGGTGTCGCGCGGGCGGGCGAGCGGCGCGAGACGGTCGAGGCCCTGCTGCAGCAGGTCAATCTGTGGGACGTGCGCAAGAAGGCGCTGTCGGGCTTTTCCGGCGGCATGCGCCAACGCTTCGGCATCGCCCAGGCGCTGATCGGCAATCCGGGCCTGATCATCGTCGACGAGCCCACGGCCGGCCTCGACCCGGAGGAGCGCAACCGCTTCCTGAACCTGCTGGCCGAGATCGGCGAGAACGTCGTCATCATCCTGTCGACCCACATCGTCGACGACGTGTCGGAGCTGTGCCCCTCCATGGCGATCATCTCCGGCGGGCGGATCGTCAAGCAGGGGGCGCCGGCCGAGCTGATCAAGGCGGTGGCCGGGCGGGTGTGGACCAAGGTCATCGAGAAGGCGGCGCTCAGCGACTATGAGGCCCGCTACCAGATCATCCAGCGGCGGCTGTTCGCGGGCCGCACGGTGATCGACATCCTTTCCGACAACGACCCCGGCGAGGGCTTCGCCCAGTCGCCCAACGACCTGGAGGACGTCTACTTCTCCACCCTTACAGACGCCCGGCGCCAGGCCTGACGATGGGGCGTGGGAAGGCAGAGGGGCGCGAAAGCATGCTGGCCCAGGTCGCCGGCTTCGAGTTCCGCTATCAGCTGCGCCAGCCGCTGTTCTGGATCGTGGCGATCGTCTTCTTCCTGCTGACCTTCGCCTCGGTGACGGTGCAGAACCTGCGTGTGGGCGACCTGGGCCCCAGCGACCATCGCAACGGCCCCTTCGCCATCGCCAACGTCTGCCTGATCTGGTCGGTCTTCTACATGTTCGTGACCACGGCCTTCGTGGCCAACATCATCGTGCGCGACGAAGAGACCGGCTATGGCCCGATCCTGCGCTCGACCCGCATCGGCAAGTTCGACTATCTCTATGGCCGCTTCATCGGCGCCTTCGGGGCGGTGGCGGCGTCCTTCCTGGCCGTGCCCCTGGGCTTCCTGCTGGGCGGCTTCGCGCCGTGGCTGAGCGCCGACACGGTGGGGCCGCCGGCCTTCGCGGCCCTGGCCCACGGCTTCTTCGTCCTGGCCCTGCCCAACCTGCTGCTGACCTCGGCGATCTTCTTCTCGCTGGCCACGGTGACGCGGTCGCT
This sequence comes from Caulobacter sp., assembly GCA_028291055.1. Classification (GTDB taxonomy): domain Bacteria; phylum Pseudomonadota; class Alphaproteobacteria; order Caulobacterales; family Caulobacteraceae; genus Caulobacter. The sequence goes on along the minus strand of JAQGIP010000109.1, from coordinate 27,176 downwards.
GATGTGGACCTATGTGGGCGTCATCGCCGTGATGGTGATCTACACCGTCTCGGGCATCGTGCTGGACAAGCCCGAATACGCCGAGGCCTCGGCCCTCTATGAGCCCTTCGGCACGGCCGCCTACAGCCTGGTGACCAAATACTGGACGCCCAGCGAGCGCAACAGCCTGGTCCCCGCGGTCGAGGGCGCGATGCTCTTCAACCGGCTGATGGTGCTGGCGATCTCCGCCGCCTTCCTGTCGCTGGCCTTCTTCCTGTTCCGCTTCACCACCGCCACCCCACCGGCCAAGGCGCGCAAGCAGGCGGCGCTGGAAGAGGCGGCCGCGCCGGTCGGCGTCGTGGTCGGTCCCCTGGCGCCGCGGCCGGCGCCGCGCTTCGACGCCTTCACCGGCTGGACGCAGATGATCGCGCGCACGCGGCTGGACATGACCCAGGTGTTCGGCAGCCCGGCCTATGTGGTGCTGCTGGTGCTGGGTCTGCTGAACGCCGTCGGGGGGCTGTGGTACACCACCCAGGACACCCCCTATGGCGGCGTCATCCATCCGGTCACCCGGGTGTTGATCGACCCGCTGATCGGCTCGTTCGGGATCATCCCGGTCATCATCGCCGTCTTCTACGCCGGGGAACTGGTCTGGCGCGAGCGCGACCGGCGCACCCACGAGATCATCGAATCGACGCCCACCTCCGACTGGACCTTCGTGGCCCCGAAGGTGGCGGCCATCGCCCTGGTCATGATCTCCACCGTGGCGGTCAGCGTGCTGGCGGCCATGCTGATCCAGACGGCGCTGGGCTACACCCACTACGAGCCCGGCAAATACCTGCTCTGGTACATGGCGCCGCTGACGGTGGAATGGACGCTGCTGGCGGTGCTGGCGGTCTTCCTGCAGCTGGTGACGCCCCACAAGTTCTGGACCTGGGGCCTGATGCTGCTGCTGATCGTCTCACGCTGGGCGCTGCCCAGGGTCGGATGGGAGGACCACCTCTACCACTACGGCCTCGCCTCCGACGTGCGCCTGTCCGACATGAACAACATGGGGCGGTTCTGGATCGGGGCCTGGGCGTTCAGGCTCTACTGGACGGCCTTCGCGGCGCTGCTGGTGGTGCTGTCCTACGGCCTGTGGCGGCGAGGCACGGAATCACGGCTGGCTCCGCGCCTGCGCCGCCTGCCCCGGCGGATGCTCAGCGGCGCGGGCGTGGCGGCGGGCCTGGCGCTCACCGCCTTCGTCTGCCTGGGCGTGTGGATCTTCATCAACACCCATGTGTGGAACGAGTACCGCTCGAGCACCGACAACGAAAAATGGCAGGCCGATTTCGAACGGTCGGTCATCGACGTCTATGCCGACAAGCCCGAACCCACGATCACCGCGGTGACGCTGAAGGTCGAGCTGGAGCCCCACAAGCCGCGCATGGTCACGCGGGGGACCTACGAGATCGAGAACCGCACCGGCCAGCCGATCAAGGAAGTCCACATCCTGGCCGACCGCGACACCAAGCTTCTGGCGGTGAACCTGGGCGAGGGCCGGTGGCTGGCGCCGCTGCCGCGCTTCAACCTGCGGGTCTTCTCCTTCTATGTGCCCATGGAGCCGGGCGAGAAGCGGCTGATGTCCTTCGTCACCGAGGTCAGCCAGCGGGGGTTCAGGAACAGCGGCAACCTGACGAGCGTGGTCGACAACGGGACCTTCATCAACAACGCCGTCTTCGCGCCGATGCTGGGCGTGGACCGCAACGACCGGCTGACCGATCGGGACGCCCGCAAACGCCAGAAACTGACCCCGCTGGACGTCCATATGCCGCTGCTGGGAACGGCGGGCGCGCGCGCCTACAACTTCCTTCGCCACGACAGCGACTGGGTGAGCACCGACATCACCATCACCACCGACGCCGACCAGACGCCCATGGCGCCGGGCGAGCAGGTGTCCGACACGCTTCAGGGCGGCCGGCGCACGGCGCGCTTCGTCTCGGAACGGCCGATCCTGGACTTCTTCTCGGTGCAGTCGGCCCGCTATGCGGTGAAGCGCGAGACCTACAAGGGGGTCCAGCTGGCGGTCTATTACGACCCGCAGCACGCCTGGAACATCGACCGGATGCTGAGCGCCCAGAAGCTGAGCCTCGACTACGCCCAGGCCAACTTCTCGCCCTATCCCTTCCATCAGCTGCGCTATCTGGAATTCCCGGACTATGCGCGGTTCGCCCAGTCGTTCGCCGGCACGGTGCCCTGGTCGGAGGGGCTGTTCTTCATCGCCGACTACCGCAACCCCGACAAGATCGACATGATCACCTATGTCGGCGCCCACGAGGTCGGCCACCAATGGTGGGCCCACCAGCTGCTGGGGGCGGACGAGCAGGGATCGGCCGCCCTGTCGGAGACGCTGGCGCAATACACCGCGCTGATGGTGATGAAGCACGCCTACGGGCCCGACATGGTCCGCAAGTTCCTGAAGTTCGAGCTGGACCGCTATCTGCGCGGGCGCGGCACGGACCTTATCGGCGAGCAGTCGCTCAACCGCGTCGAGCGCGAGGACTACATCTATTACCGCAAGGGCTCGCTGGTCATGTACCGGCTGTCCGAGGACCTGGGCGAGGACTGGATCAACCGGGCGCTGCGCCGCCTGCTGACCCGCTTCGCCTACAAGGGCGCGCCCTATCCGACCTCGCTGGACCTGATGGCGGAACTGAAGCTGGGGGCCACGGACGAGCAGAAGAGGTTGATCAACGACCTGTTCGACAGGATCACCCTCTATGACCTGAAGACCACGGGCATGACCTCGAAGAAGCGCGCCGACGGCCGCTATGACGTCACCCTGACGGTGGAGGCCAGGAAGGTCTACGCCGACGCCAAGGGCAAGGAAACGCCGAGCCCCCTGTCGGAGACCATGGATGTGGGCCTGTTCACGGCGGAGCCGGGCAAGGCGGGCTTCAACGCCTCCAAGGTGCTGGCGCTGGAGCGGCGCGCGATCCACAGCGGCCGCCAGACCCTGACCTTCATCACGGCCAAGGCGCCGGTCATCGGCGGCGTCGATCCCTACAACGTCGTCATCGACCGCAATCCGGACGACAACCTGTTCACGCCGAAATAGCGCGACGGCCTTTGGGGACATGCACCCTCGGCGCATGTCCCCGAGCCATGCCTACTTCATGCCGTTCTTCAGGCCCTCGGCCATGTTCAGGTGTTCCTGGACCACGGGCGCGGTGGAGGCGGCGAAGGCCTTGATGGCCGGCACATCGCCGTCCTGGGCGTAGCGCTGCATCAGGTTGAGCGCCGACTGGTGGGCGTCGACCTGGCCGTCCGCGTACTTCTTGTCGAAGTCCTTGGCGTCGGCCTTGGTCAGGTCGTCGAGCTTGTCCTGCAGGTCCTGGGGCAGGGCGGCCGGCGGGGCGACGGTCGAGCTGGAATCGGCCAGGGCCTTCTTCAGCGCCGCCGTGCTCTTGGTGTGGGCGTCGATCATCATCTGGGCGAACTTCTTCACCTCCGGATTGGTCGAGCGCTTCAGCGCCACCTTGGCGGCGGCGACTTCGAACATGTCGCTGGCGGCGGCCTTGGGCACGAAGTCGGTGGCCGCGGCTTCATTGGACGGCGTCGGCACCGTCGCGGCCGGGTTGGCGTCCGGCGTGGCGGCCTGTTCGGCCGGGGTCGCGGCGCCCTTGGTCTCGGTGGGGGTCTTGTTGCAGGCGGCGAGCGCTAGCGCGCACACACCGGCGATCAGCAGGTGGCGGGTCATGTGGGAAGCTCCTGGGCGTTGACTTACGTAGGGCGCCCGGCCCATGCCGGGTCGTTGGTGTCACAAAAAACTCACGGGGACGTGATGGGTTCCGAGGCTGAAATGACCGTCGCGAAAGGCCCGAGCGCCACGTGCCAAGACGGGCCCAAGGGCCCTTTGGCGGACCTGCGCGTCATCGAAATGGGCTCGCTGATCGCCGGTCCCTTCTGCGGCCAGATGCTCGGCGATTTCGGCGCCGAGGTGATCAAGCTCGAGGATCCGGGCAAGGGCGACCCGATGCGCCAGTGGGGGCGCAGCCAGCCCCAGGGCCACTCCCCCTGGTGGCCGGTGATCGGCCGCAACAAGCATTCGGTGACGCTGGACCTGCGCTCCAAGGAGGGCCAGGCGATCGCACGCAAGCTGATCGTCTCGGCCGACATCGTGGTGGAGAACTTCCGGCCGGGCACCCTGGAGAAGTGGGGCCTGTCCTATGAGAGCCTGGCCGCCGAGAACCCCCGGCTGATCATGGCCCGGGTCTCCGGTTTCGGCCAGACCGGCCCCTACGCGCCCCGCGCCGGCTATGCCCTGGTGGGCGAGGCCATGGGCGGCCTGCGCTACATCACCGGCGAGCCCGACCGCGCCCCGTCCCGCGCCGGCATCTCCATCGGCGACAGCCTGGCGGCCATCCACGCGACGCTGGGCGTGCTCATGGCGCTGCACGCCCGAGAACGCTCGGGCAGGGGCCAGGTGGTCGATGCGGCCATCTATGAAAGCGTGCTGACGGTGATGGAAAACATGATCACCGAATACGCCCTGACCGGTTACGAGCGCGAGCGCACCGGCTCGGTGCTGCCGGGCATCGCGCCCTCCAACGCCTATCCCACCAAGGGCGGCGAGCTGGTGGTGATCGGGGCCAACAACGACAACCTGTTCGGCCGTCTGACCAAGACCATGGGCCGGCCCGAACTGGCGGATGATCCCCGCTTCAACGGCCACGCCGCGCGCGGCGTCAATCAAACGGAGCTGGACGGCCTGATCGCCGACTGGACCTCCACCCTCACCGCCGAGGAGGTACTGGCCCTGATGCAGACGGCGGAGGTGGCCGCCGGCCGCGTCTACCGCACCCGCGACATGTTCGAGGATCCGCAGTTCAAGGCCCGCGACGCCATCGTCGAGGTGCCCCATCCCGTGTTCGGCAGCGTGAAGATGCAGAACGCCTTCCCCAAGCTGTCGGCCAATCCGGGATCGATCCGCTGGCCGGGCCCGGCGCTGGGCGAACATACACAGGACGTGCTGACCCGCGTGGTCGGACTGTCGGCGAAGGACGTCGCGGATCTGAAGGCGCGCGGCCTGATCTAGCTTCGGCCCATCACGTCCGACAGCGCGCGGATGATCTGGTTGACGTTGTAGGGCTTGCGCACGATCGGCGCGTCGAAGCCGCTGGGCGCGGCGGCGTCGCCATAGCCGGTGGCGAACACGAAGGGCGTGCCCCGCGCCTTCAGCGCCTCGGCCACGGGGGCCACCGACTTGCCGTTCAGGTTGGCGTCCAGCACCGCCGCGTCGATGCTCAGGTGCAGCATGCCCAGCGCCTCTTCCAGGTCCGCCGCATTGCCCACGATCACCGCGCCGGCGTCCTCCAGCCCCGACTCCAGCTCCAGCGCCAGCAATACCGCGTCCTCGACGATCAGCAGCCGCAGGCCCGCCACGCCGCCGCCGCCCTCCGGTCCGCCATGCGAGGCGCCGGTCAGGGTTTCCACGATGCGCGCGTCCACGGGCGCGGCGTCGGCCGGCTCGGCGGCGGGCGGCTTTTCCACGCAGGCGTTGGCGTCGGCGGTGATGCGCGCGCGCACCCCGTCGCGGCGGAAATCCACGACCGCCTCGCCGCCCAGCTCGCGGCCGGTCACCTGTTCCAGCAGGATCGAGCCGAAGCCCCGCCGCGTGGGGGGGCTGACGGAGGGGCCGCCGGTCTCCTTCCAGTCCAGGGCGAAACCGCCATTGTCCCCGACCTGCCAGGCCACCTCGACCCGGCCGCTCTCCACCGACAGCGCCCCGTATTTCACGGCATTGGTGGCCAGCTCATGCAGCGCCAGCGACAGCGCATTGGCGGCGCGGGGCGACAGGAAGCACTCCGGTCCTTCCCACCGCGCCTGGCCCGAGCCCAGGCCGGACAGTTCGGCGGTGACGATGTCGCCGATGGCGGCGCCGCGCCAGCGGGTGGCGGTCAGCAGCTCCTGGGCCGCGGCCATGGCCTTCAGCCGCCCCGCGAAGGTCTTCAGGAAGCTGTCGAGGGAGACGGTCTTGCGCGCCGACTGGGCGGCCATGGACTGGACGGCGGCCAGGACGTTCTTCACCCGGTGGTCCAGCTCGGCCATCAGCGTCTCGCGCTGTTCCTCCTCCTCACGCCGCATCACGGCGTGGCGGGCCTCGTCGGCGTCGCGCTGCAACTCCTCCATGGCGAGGGACGCCAGGTCGATCAGCGGGCCCAGGTCGCGTTCCGACGCGCCCCGGCGGGGCTTGTCGTCGCCTACCGACAACACCCCCACGACCACGCCGTCGGGATCGATCAGGGGGGCCGCGGCATAGAAGCGGGTGGCCGGCGCGTCGGCGGCGGGCCGGCCGCGGAAGCGCGGGTCCTTGCGGGTGTCGGCGGCCACGACCGGGCCGCCGAGGTCGATGGCGGCGGCGGGCATGCTGGCGGCCCAGGGCGTGCCCGGTGTGATCTCAAAGCCCAGCGACGCCTTCATCCACAGACGCTCTTCGTCCACCAGAAGCAGCCCGGCCCGCTGGGTCCCATAGAGCTGGGCGGCCAGGCGCACGAAGCGGTCGAAGCGAGGGTCGGGGGCGGTGTCCAGCAGACGCAGGCGGTGGGCCGCACGCAGGCGGGCCGCTTCCTCCGGGCTGGTGGTCGAAGCATCGTCCATTGCCTGAGCATAGAGCGGCGCAATGCCGCACGCGAGCGGCGCCTTGCGAGGAAAATGCGATCTCAGTGGTGAAGCTTTAAGGCTGGGCCTATATAGGCGGGAACTGTCGCTGTTGGGCCGCGTTGACCCGGCGTCCAGGCATTCGCTTTGGGACCGTGTTTCCGCGCGTACCTCTCACTGGAGCTAGACCATGGCCGCCAACGCTCTCAACCCCTCCGTCAAGGAAGCCGCCAAGGCGAAGGCCTCGGCCGAAAGCGCCATCGATCACGCCGAACGCAGCTTCACCGAAGCCGCCGACGCCGCGCGCGCCCGCATCACCGACGCGGCCACCAAGGCCGAGAAGGCCATCCACGAGGGTATCGACACCCTGCGCGCCCAGAGCCGCGCCTACACCGACAACGCCGGCCAATATATCGACGAGGCCCAGAAATATGTGGTCGAGCGGGTCAAGGAACGCCCCGTGACGGCGACCCTGGCCGGGCTCGGCGTGGGCGTGCTGATCGGCCTGCTGCTGTCGTCGACCGCGCGCAATAACCACTAGATGTTCGAAAAGACCCTGATGACATTGGCGGCCGCGGCGGCAATCGCCGCGGCCGCGGCCGTCGCCGTCGTCGCCCTGGCCTTCGCCTTCTACCAGGTGATGCTGCAGTGGGTCGGCCCCGCCGGCGCCTCCGCCGCCGTCGCGGCGGTCGCGGCCCTGTTCGTGGGCATCGCCGGCCTGCTCGCGGCCAACAGGGCGCATGGCGGCCATCACGGCGGCCACGCCAGCCCGGTGGAACACACCCTGGTCGAGAAGATCATCGACATCGTGCGCGACCGGCCCATGCTGTCGGCGGGCGCGGCCCTGGCCGCCGGCATCTTCGCCCTACGCAACCCGGCCTTCCTGTCGGCCCTGGTCAAGGGCTTCATGGAAACCCAGCAACCGCCCAAGCGCTAGGCGCGAGCGGTATTCGCGCATCCGGCGGACCTTCGCGGCGGTCCGGGCGTTACCTCTCCTTGTTCCAGCGAGAGAGGCTTTGCGTATGTTCTCCCTGCCCGATCTTCCCTACGCCTATGACGCCCTGCAGCCGACGATCTCGTCGCGCACCCTGCACTTCCACCACGACAAGCATCACAAGACCTACGTCGACACCCTCAACAAGCTTCTGGACGAGGCCGGCGAGGCGCCCGCGAGCCTGGAAGAGGTGATCGCGCGGTCCGCCGACGACCCGAAGGCGCGCAAGCTGTTCAACAACGCCGCCCAGGCCTGGAACCACGCCTTCTTCTGGAACGCGATGTCGCCCGAGGGCCAGTCGCCCCAAGGCGAACTGTCCGGCGCCCTGACCAAGGCCTTCGGCAACCTCGACGCCCTGAAGGCGGCCTTCGTGAAGGCCGGCGCCGAACACTTCGGCTCGGGCTGGGTGTGGCTGGTCGCCGAGGGGCGCGCCCTGAAGATCATCTCCACCCACGACGCCGACGATTTCGTGCCGAAGTCCGGCGTCACGCCCCTGCTGGTCTGCGACCTGTGGGAGCACAGCTACTATCTGGATCACCAGAACGACAGGAAGGCCTATCTGGAAGCCTGGTTCGACAACCTGCCCAACTGGGCCTTCGCCGCCCAGCAGTGGGCCGCCGCCCATGGCGAGGGCCGCGGCTGGCGTTATCCCGCGCCGTCAAATGGCGGGAACGCGGGGCCGGACAAGGCGTTGGATGAGGAGAGGCGCCCGGCCTTCTGAACTGGGGCGGCCTTCTGAGTTGGGGCGCACCCGCGCCCGTTTCGGAGACCTTCACATGTTGAGATGGGCGCTCATCTTCCTGGTCGTGGCCTTGCTGGCCGGCGTCCTGGGATTCACCTCGATCGTCGGCCCGGCGATCGGCATCGCCAAGCTGCTGTTCTACGTGTTCGTGGTGCTGTTCCTGGTTTCCCTGGTCATGCACCTGGCCAGACGCGGATCGGTATAGGTCCGGCAACGGACCCGATACCGAGAGGGGCGGCGTCGTGGGGCGCCGCCCTTTTTCGCTGCGCCTAGTGTTTCGGCCGTCGGTCGAAGGCCCAGGTGCGCCAAGCTTCGAAATGGGAGCCGGTCCAGCCCAGGGCCGTCACACGGATACAGTCCCCGTCCGACTCGATCATGTTGAAGCCTGGCGGCACGCCGCGCTCGCGGATCGACATCGTTGAGCCGCCCACCGCCAGGGTGCGCCCGTCCCCATAGGGGTAGGTCAGGGCGAACGGCGCATGCAGGTGGCCGCTCAGCACCAGGTCGACGCCGCCCTCCGCGAAGGCCTTCGCCGCCGCCTCGCCGCCATGCACCTTGCCGGTCATCGGCCCGCCCAGCATCTCGATCAATGGGTGGTGCAGGGCCACGATCTTCAGGTGGCCGGCGGGGGCGGCTTTCAGCGCGTCCAGGGCGTCCTCGGCCTGGCGTCCGGCGATCGCCCCCTTCGACCAGTTGGTCCGCATCTGGATGCCGCGCGCGGTATTGACCCCGGCCAGGAAGAAGTCGCCGCCGGCATGGCGCGGCCGCGTGGGCCCGAACCACTTACGATACCGCCGCCAGGGCGCGATCAGCCGCCAGTGGAGGTCGTAATAGGGCGTGTCGTGGTTGCCGGGCACCACGATCACCGGTTTGGGCAGGGCGTCGGCCCAGGCCTTGGCGGCGGCGAATTCCGTCTCCGACCCCTGGCGGGTCAGGTCGCCGGTCAGCACCACCGCGTCCGGCGGATCGGCCTGCAGATGCTCGAGCGCGGCGCGCACGGCCAGGGCGTTTTCGTCGCCGAAGTGGATGTCGGTCAGCTGGGCTATGCGCATCGTATCAGACCCCCGCCACCTCGGCCGGAGTGGGGGGCAGCGGGTGCTGGTCCGCCGGGACCAGGGCGCGGAAGGCCCGCGGATGATAGCGGATGTGGGCGATATCCTCGAACTCCACCGGCTCGCCGTCGAGAATGGCCGGGATCTGTCCGTAGGCCCGCACCGCGCCCTTGCGGCACAGGCCGACGCTGACCGCCGGGTCGTCGCGCCAGTCGCGCACCACCGAGGTGTAGGCCAGCCGGAAGACGTCGGCCGCCGTGCGCACGTCCAGGGTGGCGGCCTCCAGCGCGCGTTCGTCCTCGGAGATGGCGGTGGAGATCAGCGGGCAGAGGAAGGTGATGGCCTCGGCCCTGCCCTGCCGCCCCTTCTCGAAGGCATAGCGCAACCGCCCGCGCAGCACGCGGCGCATGGCCCGCTGCACGCGCTTGACCGCCAGCACCAGGTCGCCGCCCCGGATGGCCTCGCGGGCTTCGGCGAACAGGGCGGGCGAGCCCAGGATGGCGGCCACATAGAAGGTCTGGCCGTTGATCTCGCCGCCGCCCACGTGACGCACCACGCCCCTTTCGACGCTGTCCTTCAGCGCCGTCTTCCAGTCGCGCAGGCCATAGAGGGCGTGGGGCAGCATGTTCATCGTGCCGCCGGGCAGGGTGGCGATCAACTGGCCGTGCGGTCCGGCCATGCCGGCCGCCGCGCGCGCGGTGCCGTCGCCGGCCAATATGGCCACCAGGTCGGGCTTGGCCTCGAAGGCGGCCTTGACCGCGCCGATCACGTCGCCGGCCTCGGGCACATGGATCTTGCCCCCGATGCCCAGTTCGGCCAGCAGGGCCTCGGCCTCCTTGGGCGCGCCCGCGCCGACGCTGCCGGAGGCGGTGTTGACCACCATCTCGATGCGCTTGATGGGCGGCGCCTTATCTTCCCCCCAGCCGAACAACCGCTAGCCGCCCTTCTGATCGAGGGAGCGGGTCTTGGTCTTCACGTCGTCGGCGACGTTGCGCAAGGCCGGGCCCGCACCCTGCACGGCGGCCGACAGGCCCTGGTCGACACTGGCGCCGCCGCCGGCGAAGGAGCCGTGAAGGGCGGAAAGCACCAGGGTCGCGCCGCCCACCAGGGCGGTGGCCCCGACCAGCAGGCTGACCAGCGGCGAACGGTGGTGACGCGCGCGTTCCTCGCGGCGGCCGCGCTCGTAGGCCGCGCGGACGTCACCCGTGTCGGGGTGATGCGTTTGGGCCTTGGCCATTCCGAATCGCATGGCGGTCTCCTTGCGGTAGCGATTGTGTCACGCAGGGAACGGAAGGGGACGGTCCCGGTTCCGCCGGTGGACCCTCATATGGAACCTGTCTTGAAGCGTGGCCGTTGCAGACTGTAAGGGCGGTGGGGCATTGCGTCATCGACGGTTTCATGTCGCCCTTGCGGCAAGACAGATGGAGAGCAGGCCATGCGTATCGGTCAATTCGCGCGAGGGGCGGCGGTGGCCGGGTTGGCGCTCAGCGCGGCGGCCTGTTCCCACCTGCGCAATCCCATGACCCGGGCCCAGATCGAACGGCCGGCGGCCAGCTGCGCCGACTTCACCGCCAGCCTCTATTTCGAGCGCAACTCCGCCGCCGTGACCCGCGAGGCCAAGGAGGTGTTGAAGGGCGCCCGGGCCCAGACCAAGGGCTGTGAGGTCTCCAGCGTCGAGGTGGTCGGCCTGGCCGACGCCGTGGGCGCCCAGGACGCCAACCTGGAACTGTCCAAGGCCCGCGCCCGCGCCGTGACCGCGACCCTGGCCCATTCCGGATTCCGCGAAGTCAGCATCTCCGCCGTGGCCGTGGGCGACGCGGGCGCCGTCAACGCCAGCGGCGTGGCCCCCCTGCGCCGCCGCGCCGACATCATCTTCCATGTGAAGAAGCCCTGAGGCGCATAGAGAAAAGGGCGGATCCTTGTGGGATCCGCCCTGAAGTTTTGCATCATCGAGAAAGGGGTGCGGAGACGGCAGACCATCTGTGGATGGTCCTAAGTCGGGGGGGGCGTCGCCGCCTCCGCAATCCAAAAACCCACGGACCGGCAGTTCGTTCCCGCTGAGGGCGAAAAAACCGCGATCTTTTTCGCCGATCCATTTCGGGCGCCGCGTGGCCGCAAAATTCCTCCGGTTTTTCAAGGACTCGCCGGTGCGGGCCCCGCGCAATTATTTTCGCGCGAACCGCCGCTACTGGTCCGGCGCGGTGGGGATGGCGTCGAATTCGCCCTGGGTCAGCACGCTTTTGAAGGCGTCGCCGTCAGCGGTCAGGCTGCTGAAGGGCAGGGTGCGGAGCGCCGTGATGGGGCCCTTGCGGGTGCGCACCTGAACCTGGCGAATGCGGCCGTCGCCGGCCGCGATGACCTTTTCGATCACGCCCAGGGTCTTGCCGTCCACATCGCGCACCACCTTGCCCACCAGGGCTGCGGGAGCCGCCGCGGGCACGGGCTGGGCCATGGCCGCCATCGGGGCGGCGGCGAAGGCCGCGCCCAGGGCCAGCGTCGCGGCCGCGATCGCGCCGGCCGTGCGGCTGGGGATCAGACGGATCATTTCTTCAAAGGCTCCTTGCCTTGCCTATCCGAGGGGAACGTCCACGACACGCGGCGCGTTTCATCCTCGATATGGGAGCGCGGGTTCGCGTCGCCATGCATCAGACCCTAGCAGACACTTCCTGTCGGCAGGCTGAATGAGATGAGGAGCCTTCCATGACCTTCGTCCCCTCCGACCACGAACACGCCCCCAAGATCGCCGCCACCCCCGCCCGCCAGGGCCTTCGGGGCCGCCACGTCCTGATCATACTGGTGGTGTCCACCGTGCTTGCGGCCCTGGCCCTGTTCGGCGCCTGGGGCCTGCATTGGGGTGATCTGGAGCACGCTCAAAACGCCTCCGCCCCCACCTCGGCCGAGGCTAAGCGCATGGGCGACACGACGCCGGCCCCGGCGCCGCCCGCCAACCCCTAACCCCATTCCAAATGAGCCGTCTCGAAAGCGACGGCCCCAAATTTCGGACAAGGAAAAGGCCGCCTCGCGAGAGGCGGCCCCCAATTGCGGATGAAGAAAAGGCCGCCTCGCGAGAGGCGGCCTTTGCCGTATCGGCTTTCAGGCGGCTTTAGGTGACCGACTGTCCGCGCAGGGCGCGCACGACGAAGCCCACCACCAGCAGCACCAGGAAAACCAGGAACAGAAGCTTGGCGATGGAGGCGGCGGCGCCCGCGAGGCTAAAGAAGCCGAGGAAGCCGGCCAGCAAGGCCAAGACGGCGAATGTGATTGCCCAACCGAGCATGACCATCTCCTTGTCCAGGCGGCCACGGGGTGCGGCCGTCCAACAGGAAACGCCGCCATCGGCCGCCTGTTCCGAGACGCGAAAACGGCCCGGTTCGTGAGAACCGGGCCGCGTTCTGGATAGACGAATCCGCGTCGTAGAAGGCCTTAAGCGGCGGCCTTCTTCTGGTTGCGCGGATGGAAGAACAGCGCCTGGCCGATCGCCGCCTTCACCGTTTCCGGCTGGAAGGGCTTGGTGATCAGGAAGGTGGGCTCAGGACGCTCGCCGGTCAGCAGGCGTTCCGGGAAGGCGGTGATGAAGATCACCGGCACGTCGAGACGGGCCAGGATGTCCTTCACCGCGTCGATGCCCGACGAGCCGTCGGCCAGCTGGATGTCGGCCAGGACGAGGCCCGGGGTATGGCGGGCGACGGCTTCGGCGGCTTCCGTGCGGGTGGCGGCGATGTCGGTGACGTTGTGACCCAGCTCCTTGACCAGGGCCTCGATGTCGGCGGCGATCACCGGCTCGTCCTCGATGATAAGGACGTCGGTGGCCAGTTCCGCGTCGATCTCGGTCTGGGCTTCGGAGATCAGCCGTTCCACCGCGTCGAAGTCACAACCCAGGATCTGGGCCGCTTCGGTCGGGGTGAAGCCTTCGAGCGCCGTCAGCAGGAAGGCCTGGCGGGACCGCGGGGCGATCCGCATCAGGCGTTGGCTGGCGTCATCGGCGGTGGATGTGGATTCGGTGCGATCCTCCAGCTGGGCCCCGGTGGAGCACCAGATGGCGTGGAACACATGATAGAGGGCGACGCGGGGCGGCATGGCCGCATCCAGGGAACGTTCCCCAGCGGCAAGCGCTTCCAGAGCGACGCGCACATAGTGGTCGCCACTGGTCTGGTCGCCTGTAAGAGCTCGTGCGTAGCGACGAACATAAGGCAGATGCGGCGTAAGCCGGGCGAGAAGACTCATGACCCCTCCCGTTTCAAAAGGTCTTCGGTCAGCCGGCGCGCGCACGGCCTCGCGGCCAAGCGTAACCGCTGATCAGCAACACTAACGCATCCTTTGGGGGGCGGTTCCATGCCGCTTGCGCTTTTTCGTCACAAGGCGGAACATTGCATGGAACCCGACATAGCCGGGTGCGTTGACCCCCCTGACCGGCGCCGATTCGGGGGCGCGTAGTAGGAACGGGCCTTACGCCCGGCGTCGCACGCATGATCGAGCAAAGACCCATGGACCAACGCCGGAAGGGATCGTCTCCCGCGCTGGACGAAGCCCGCCTTCGCCAGCAGGCGATTGGCGTGAAACTGCGTCAGATGTTTGACGAGGTGGTCAACGAGCCGGTTCCGGACGAGTTTCTGGATATCCTGCGGCGCGGTGACGACAAGTCCGCCAAACCCGCGGGTGAAGGCTGAGATGACCGACGCGGCCCCCATTGAGAAGACGGCTGAGCGCGCCGTCGACCCGGCGCGCGACAACGCCTTCAAACGCGAACTGGTGGCGCTCATCCCCCACCTGCGCGCCTTCGCCCGCAGCCTGACCGGCGACCCGACCCAGGCCGACGACCTGGCCCAGGACGCCCTGATCAAGGCCTGGGACGCCCGCGCCAGCTTCCAGATGGGCACGAATATGAAGGCCTGGACCTTCATGATCCTGCGCAACCAGTTCTATTCCGACAAGCGCCGCTCCTGGCGCTCCAGCCAGCTCGACCAGGAAGCGGCCGAGCGCACCCTGGTGGCGGTGGACGATCCCGAGGCCCCCGTGGCCCTGGACGAACTGCGCCTGGGCTTAGGCATGCTTCCGCCCGAACAGCGCGAAGCCCTGATCCTGGTGGGCGCCGGCGGCTTTGCCTACGAAGAGGCCGCCGACATCTGCGGCTGCGCCGTGGGTACGGTCAAAAGTCGCGTCAGCCGCGCGCGGCGCGCGCTGCAGGTGATCCTCGAAGAGGGATCGTATGACCGTGACGGCGCTTCGGCGCAGGACGCCATGCGCTCGATCCTCTCCGACGCGGAGCGCTTGAGCTCCGCGCGGTGACAGCCAGGCTCCGGCTGGACCTGGGTCCGGCGGCCGGAATCCGGTTCCGGCTTGGCGCTGCCCTCGTGGTGGCGCTCTTGCCCGTTCTGGTCCTGGGCGCCGTTCAAGCGGTGGTGGCCTTCAAGAAGGATGCGGAGGCGCGCCAGTCCAGCCTGGTGCTGGCGGCTGAGCGCAGCACCGCCTCGGCGCGCGCCAACATCGACGCGGCCGGCGCCCTGCTCAACACCCTGGGCAGCGGGGCGCTGGGCTTCCAGTGCTCCCAGACCCTGGCCCAGATCAAGGCGCGCAGCCCCGGCTACGCCAACCTGATCCGCTTCGACGCCGCCGGCCGCGTGTCCTGCTCGGCCGGCGACGTGCCCGCCGACCCCACCCGCCGGGACCGAACGTGGTTCAAGGCGCTGCAGCGGGGCGACCGGCTGGTGGTCTCCGCCCAGCCCGGCGTCAACTATGGCGCCGAACCGGTCGTCCTGGCCGCCGTGCCCGCGTCCGACGGGGGCGCCCTGGTGGCGGTGGTCACGGTCGACAGCCTGCGCCCCGACAAGCGCGACCACACCTTCCCCAAGGAAGCGGAAGTGGCCACGGTCGATGGCCAGGGCCACTACATCAAGGCCACCCGCCAGGACGCCTTCCCCGCAACGCTCAGTATCGACCAGCTGCACAAGGTCGATCGCAAGGGCTCGCTGCTGTGGACCGGCCGCGACGCCACCGGCCACAGCCGCACCTATGCCGCCTCGCCGCTCACCGGCGACGATCTGTTCGTGGTGCTGTCGGCGCCCCAGCAGGGCCTGCTGTCCTGGGCCTACCTCAACCCCATCTCCGGCATCCTCTTCCCGCTGCTGTCCTTCGGCCTGGCCTTGCTGGCCGTGCTGGCGGTGGCCGAGACCGGAGTGGTGCGCTGGATCACCTACCTGCAGCGCATCGCCGCCATCTATGAGAAGGGCCGCTTCACCGTACGCCCGATCCAGGCCGAGCGCGCGCCGCTCGAAATCAAGGCTCTGGCCGACACCCTGGACAGCATGGCCGGCGCCATCGTCGCGCGCGACGCCTCCCTGCGCGACTCCCTGGCGGAGAAGGACGCGCTGATGCGCGAGATCCATCACCGGGTGAAGAACAACCTGCAGGTCATCTCCTCCCTGCTCAACATGCAGCAACGGGTGCTGACCGACCCGGCCGCCCGCGCGGTGATGAACGACACCCGCCAGCGCATCGTGGCCCTGGCCCAGGTCTACCGCGCCCTTTACCAGGGGCCGGACCTCAAGCGCGTCGACCTGCGCCCCTTCCTGGAGGAGCTGACCGCCCAACTGCTCAATTCCTCCGACGAGCATTCGCCGATCCGCACCGAGGTGCACGCCGACCCGCTGGTCATCGACCCGGACAAGCTGGCGCCCGTCGCCCTGTTCGCCGTGGAGGCCATCTCCAATGCCCAGAAGCACGCCCTGGCCGGGCGCGGCGGGTTCCTGGAGGTGCTGTTCACCGTGCGCGGCGAAGAGGCCGAACTGGCCATCAGCGACGACGGCGGCGGCGTGGAACGCACCGGCGAGATCATCCCCACCGGCGGCCTGGGCCGCACCCTGATGACCGCCTTCGCCCGCCAGCTGCGCGGCCAGGCCACCTTCATGGCCAACGCCAAGGGCGGGCTGACCGCCAAGCTCACCTTCCCGACGCCGGAGATCGACCACATCGTGGTTCCCGCCGAGTAGGTTTGGCGAAATAGCCTCAGGTCATGCTGTAGCGGATCGGCAGGCTTTTGGGCCCGCCCACGAAGTTGCCGTGCGAGCGCCGGGCGGGGCCCGCGGCTTCCAGCGACATCAGGCGCGGGATCAGCTCCTCGAACAATATCCGCATCTCCATCTTGGCGAGGTGCTGGCCCAGGCACAGGTGGGCGCCATAGCCGAAGGCCAGGTGCCTGTTGGGCTTGCGGTCGACGCGGAAGGCGTCGGGACTTTCGAACACCGCTTCATCGCGGTTGCCCGAGGGATAGGCCAGCCACAGCCAGTCGCCCTTCCTGATGGTCTTGCCGCCCACCTCGGCGTCGGCGGTGGCCGAGCGCATGAAGTGTTTCACCGGCGTGGTGAAGCGGATCGCCTCGTCCACCAGTCCGGAGATCAGCGACGGATCGGCCTTCAGCGCCGCCAGCTGGTCGGGATTCTCGATCAGGCCCCAGACCGCGCCCGCCGTGGACGAGGAGGTGGTGTCATGGCCGGCGGTGGCGACGATCACGTAGTAGCTCATCGCCTCGAAGGCGCCGATCGGCTGGCCGTCGATCTGGGCGTTGGCGATCACCGTGGCCAGGTCGTCGGTGGGGTTGGCCCGGCGCGCCTCGGTGATGGCGTTGAAATACATGAAGAAGTCGGCCAGCACGCCCTGCAGCATGGCCAGGGCCTCGGCGGAATCGTCGACGGCGCCCTTGGAGCGGTTGAGTTCCGGGTCCTGGGCCCCGAACAGCTCCTGGGTCAGCTTCAGCATGCGCGGCTCGTCCTCGCGCGGCACGCCCAGGATTTCCATGATCACATGCAGCGGATAGTGCAGCGCGATGTCGTTGACGAAGTCGCATTCGCCGCCCTTCGACGCCATCAGGTCCACATACTCCCGCGCGATGGCGCGGATGCGGTCCTCGAGCTTGCGGATGTTTTGCGGCAGGAACCAGGACTGGGTCATCACCCGGTATTTCGGGTGATCGGGCGCGTCCATCTGCACCAGGGTGCGCACCAGATGCGGACTGCCGCCGGTCATCTGGCGCACCTTCTCGTCGGCCTCCCGGGTGGTGAAGGTGGTCGGCATGTCGCCGGAATGGAAGAGGTCGTTCTGGCGGCTGATCTCCAGGATGTCGGCGTGCCTGGTCACCATCCAGAACGGATACAGCCCCTCCAGCTCCACCTTGCCCAGCGGCTGGTTGGCGCGCAGCCAGCGGAAGGCGTCATGGACGCTGTCGTCGGCATAGGATTTGGGATCGATGGTCTTCATGGCGATCTCGTCGGGGATGTGATCCCCCGAGAGGTCCGGCGTGGTATCCATAACGCTCATGGTCGCCTCCTGAGATCGCCGTCTGTCGCGGCGCTATCGAACGCGATCATGCCGCCGTGACGCGGGGTAAGGAAAGCGGCTAGAAGCTTGGCCATGCATCCCGCCTCCATCAACCATGTCACCGATCCCGAGAAGCTCGCCGCCCTGGTCGCCGCGCGCGGCTTTGCCCTGATCATCGGCCGCACGGCCGAGGGCCGCCCGGCCGCCGTCCATACCCCGGTGCTGATGAAGGAGGGCGTGCTGCGTTTCCACCTGTCGCGCGCCAACCGGCTGGTGTTCGAAGACGGCGACATCGCCCTGGCCGTGGTCAGCGGCGCCGACGCCTATGTCAGCCCCGACTGGTACGATGAACCCGACCAGGTGCCGACCTGGAACTACCTGTCCGTGGAGGCCGAGGGGCCGGTGACGCGGCTGGACGACGCCGGCTCGGCCCAGCTGCTCGATGATCTTTCCGCGGAATTCGAGGGTCGCCTGGCGCCCAAGGCGCCGTGGACGCGGGGCAAGATGACCCCGGGCCGCTTCGAGGCGATGGCGAGGGCCATCACCTCCTTCTCCATGCGTGTGGAGCGCCTGGAGGGCATCGAGAAGCTGTCACGGAACAAGACGCCCGAGGCGCAGGCCGCGGCGGCGGGTCGGATGGCCGCGCTCGAGGATCCGGGGTCGCGCGAGATCGCCGCCCTGATGGCCGCTCAGGCGGCGGCGCGGAAGGCCGGGTCGCGGGCGTAGACGCCCGGGCGGCCCGCCATGGGCCGCACGATGCCGCCGATCGGCGCGGTCTCGGTCGCGCCCAGCACCAGATAGCCGTCGTCGGCCAACGCCATGGCCAGGCTGGCCAGCACCTTGGCGCCATAGGGCGTGTCCATGCCGCCGATCAGGTTGCGGCAGAAGATGATGTCGAATCGCCCCAGAGGCGTCAGATCGCCGATCAGGTTCACGCGCCGCCAGCGCACCATCTGGCGCAGCCGGGGCGTCAGCGCCCACATCTCGTCGCGTTTTTCGAAATGGCGCACCAGCCGCCGCGCGGCCAAACCGCGCTGCACCTCGAACTGGGTGAAGAGGCCGCTCTGGGCCTTCTCCAGGCAGCGTTCGGAAAGGTCGGAGCCGGTCAGCTCGACCTGCGTCCCCGGCATCAGGCCGCGCGTCTCGTCGATCAGCATGGCCAGGGAATAGGTCTCCTGGCCGGTGCCGCAGCCGGCCGACCACACCCTCACGGGCCTGTCGCCGCGAAGACGCGCCAGGTTGGGCAGCATCTCGCTCTCGAACAGCTCGAAGGGCGCGCGGTCGCGGAAGAAGGTGCTCTCGCCCTGGGCCATGGCTTCGACGACCCGCCAGATCAGCTTGTCGTCGCGCCGCGCCTGCACCGCGGCGAGCAGCTCGTTGATGTCGGGATAGCCCTCGCGCCGCGCCACCGGCGACAGGCGGTTCTCGATCAGGTGGGGGCGCGAGATGTCGACCTTCAGGCCGGCGCGGGCGCGGCACAGGCCGGCCAGGAATTCCAGATGGGCGTGGCTCTCCGGCGTGCTCATGCCAGCCCCGCCTGGGCGAATTTCGCCTCGATGATGTCGCCGTCGAAGGGCTTCATGATGTATTCGCTGGCCCCGGCGTCCAGGGCCTCGCGGATGCGGTCGATGTCGTTCTCGACGGTGCAGAACACCACCACGGGAGCCTGGCCGCCCGGCTCCTGGCGCAGCACGCGCAGGAAATCGATGCCGTTCATGGCCGGCATGTTCCAGTCCAGCAGGATGGCGTCGGGCATGGCCGCGCGGCACCACGCCAGCGCGTCGACGCCGTCGCCAGCCTCGGCCACCTCGTAGCCGATTTCCTCAAGGATGCGGCGGGCGACTTTCCGGATCACCCGGCTGTCATCGACCACGAGGCAGGTCTTCAAGCGCATGCGCTCCCATTCACGAACGCCGAGTCTGGCCTGCGTTCGTTAAGGACCGGTGTGGCGTTAAGAAGTTTTCGAACCTCAGGCCGGAATGGTCGCAGCCAGGGTGACGGCCGTTTCCGTTACTTCCACGGCCAAGCGGCCGCCGGCGTTCTTGATCATCTCGTGCAGATAGGCGCCCTGGATCCATTGGCCCGACAGGCCCTCGCCGAACGGTTCGCCGCGCAGGCCGGCCAGGACCTCGGGTTTCAGGCGTGGCCGCGTGCCTTCCGACTCGATGCTGATCACCACCTGGCCGTCGGTCTGCACCGCGCGGATCTTGGCGATCCCGCCCATGGGCAACGCCGCCGCGCCGATCTGGGCCATGTTGAGCAACGCGCGGGCAGGCCCCCGGCCGAGGGACTCGGGCTCGATCTTCCAGTCCATCTCGGCGCGCACATGGGCGAAGACGCCCTTGGCCAGCGACTCCAGCGCGCGTACGTCGAACACTTCCGTCTGCGACGAGGCGCCGAAGGCCACGCGGGAGAACTGCAGCAGGTCGGCCAGCTTCTTGGCCGAGGTGGCGATCAGGCTCATGGCCTCTTCGCGCATGTCCTGGGCGGTGGGGTCTTCCAGCAGGTCCAGGCCCGAGACGATGGCCGAGGCCGGGCTGATGAAGTCGTGGCACAGGCGCGCGGCCAGCAGGGCGGCCATATCCACCGCCGCCGGCGGGGCGGGAGGGGTCTCCGCGGCGGCCTCGGAAACGGTCTCGGGCTCGGGGGCGTCGAATGCGGGAATGGGGGCGGGGGCGGCGTCGGTCATGATGGGGCTGACTCTTGGCCTGATTTGTCGCTTTGGCAAACGCCACGGCGGCCCTAGTACATCGGCCATGGACCCCTTCCTCGAACCCGGCGCCCTCGTGCGCCACCCGGATCGCGCGGATTGGGGCCTGGGACAGGTGCAGACGGTCGACGGCCGCCGCGTCACCGTCAATTTCGAAGAGGCCGGCAAACAGACCATCGACGCTGGCGTCATAAGACTGATTTTCGTGGGCGATGACCCGCGCTCCCGATAGCCGAAGGCGGCCATCGTGAGCGCTAACTTTAGCAAGACGGGTCTGATCACGATCAGACCCTTCGGGGACCTAAAACGATGACTGACGCCGAGATGGGCCAAACCCTCGCCGAGATCTGCGTCGAGGCCGGTCATCTGATCCTGCCCTACTGGCGTTCGGGTACGGCGGTGATGACCAAGGCTGATGAAAGTCCGGTCACCGTCGCTGACCAGCTGGGCGAGAAGCTGATCCTTGAGCGCCTTCTGGCCGTCTTCCCCGACATCCCGGTGATCTCGGAGGAGGACGCCTCGGAATTCGGCACGCCCGACGCCATCGGCCCGCGCTTCTTCCTGGTCGACCCCCTGGACGGCACCAAGGCCTTCGTGCGCGGCGATCCCAACTTCACGGTCAACATCGGCCTGGTCCAGGACCGCCGCCCGGTGGCCGGCGCCGTCTACGCCCCGGTGACCGAAGAGCTGTGGTGGACCGTCCCCGGCGGCGTCATGCGCTCGGTCAAGGGCGGCGCGGCGGAACGCGTGGCGGTGCGGGCCTGGCCCAAGGACGCGGCCCTGGCCCTGATCAGCCACACCATGAAACCCGAGACGACGGCCAAGCTGAAGGCCGAATACGGCTTCCACGACACCAGCCCGATGGACAGCTCCATCAAGTTCTGCCGCATCGCCGAGGGCGCCGCCGACATCTATCCGCGCCACGGCCCGACCATGGAATGGGACACCTGCGCGGGCCAGGCCGTGCTGGAAGCGGCCGGCGGTTCGGTGCTGACGCCCGAAGGGGCGCCCTATCTGTACGGCAAGGCCGACGAGGGCTTCCGCAACGGCTGGTTCGTGGCCCGGGGTGGCTGAAACGCCCGCCGGGGACATGTACGCTCTCAATCGCACGACCGTTCAAGCAGTGGCCTGACCGTACGTGTCCCTCGAGACCGGCGCCTAGGTCAGGGGACACGTACGGTCGGGCGTTGCGCCGGGACGTTTCGGCATCTGAGAGCGTACATGTCCCCGGCTTGCGCTACAAATCCAGCGGCGGGGCGACAAAGCCGCCGATGTTCTCGTCGATGGCCTGGGCCACGGCCAGGGTCCTCGCGTCCGCCCCGCGCGGCCCGATGATCTGCACCCCCACCGGCAGGCCCGAGGCCGCGATCCCGGCCGGCACGGCCGTGGCCGGCAGGCCCAGCGCCGTGGCCAGGGATATCCACTGCAGCATCGAGGCGTAGGGGATCTTCAGGCCGTTGGAGCAGTTGAGCTTGCGCGACCGGAACGGGCGGTGATTGTGCGGAAAGGCCACCACCGGGGCGACGGGGGCGATGATCACGTCATAGGCGGCGAAGGCGTCCTTGATCGCCGCGCCGGCCCGGTTGCGGATCTCGTCGGCGGCCATCCATTCGGCGTGGCTGGCGGTCATGGCCAGCACATTGGCGGCCCAGGAGCGGGCCCCCGCGCCGGCCGCCCGCGCCAGCTTGGCGGGGCCTCTCAGCCGCTCCATGCCGCGATACGCCTTGCCCGGAAGCCCGCCCCCCATGTTCGACATCAGCAGGACCAGATAGGCGTCGAACAGTTCGGGCATGTTCACGGGCGAAGAGATCTGCTTCACCTGCGCGCCCTGGGCCGACATCTGGCCGGCGAACACCTCGATCACCGCGCGCACCTCGGCGTCCAGCACGAAGGACGGGTCCTCCAGCCACAGCCCCACCTTCAGGGTCTTCAGGTCGGCGGGCTCGGCCTTGGCGGCCAGGGGGCCGTTTTCGATCACCGACAGCAGCAGCCGCAGGTCGCGGGCCGAGCGCGCCATCGGCCCGATCACATTGAGGTCCGGCTCGGAAAAGCTGCCCGGCATCGGCGGCACATGCCCCACCTGCGACACCAGCCCATAGGTCGGCTTGTGGGCGAAGACGCCGCAGAAGCTGGCCGGCACGCGCAGCGAGCCGCCGATGTCGGAGCCGATCTCCAGCGCCGTGACCCCCGCCGCCAGCGCGGCCGCCGCCCCGCCGGATGACCCACCCGGCGTGCGATCCTGGTCCCAGGGGTTGTTGGTGGCGCCGTAGACCGAATTATAGCTCTGCCAGTCGCCGGCCATTACCGGCACATTGGTCTTGCCCCAGATCACCGCCCCGGCCTTGCGCACCTCGCGCACGGCGGTCGCGTCGGCGGCCATGCGGTGGCGCAGCGCTTCGATCCCGGCGGAGGCCGGCATGCCCTCCACGTCGAGCGTGTCCTTGATGGTCATCGGCAGGCCGGCCAGGGGCCCCAGCGCCTCGCCCTTGGTCCGCAGGTCGTCGATGGCCTTGGCCCGCTCGCGCGCCCGATCCAGGTCCATTTCGACCACGGCGTTGAGGCGGCCCTTCACCTCGGCATTGCGCGCCACCGACGCGGTCAGCAGCTCCAGCGCGCTGAGCCGGCGGCTGGCCAGGGCGTTGATCTGGCCGGTGGCGTCCAGACCAAGGAGGGCGTGGGGCATGCGTTCAACCCTTCTTGGTGAAACCCAGGACGTCGCGCATGTCATAGAGGCCGGGCGGCTTGCCCGCGACCCACCGGGCCGCCGCCAGCGCGCCCCGAGCGAAGAGGCCCCGGTCCAGCGCCGAATGGGAGATGGTCAGGGTCTCTTCCTGTCCGGCGAAGGTGACGCTGTGTTCGCCGATGACGCCGCCGCCGCGCTGCACCGAAAAGCCGATCTCGCCCGTGGGCCGGGCGCCCGTGATCCCGTCGCGGGCCCGCTTGCCGACCTGGCCCAGCCCGACCCCGCGCCCGTCGGCGGCGGCCTGGCCCAACATCAGGGCGGTGCCCGACGGCGCGTCGACCTTGCGGCGGTGGTGGGCCTCGAACACCTCGATGTCCCAGTCCTCGGCCGGCAGGGCGGCGGCCACCTGTTCCACCAGCCCGAGCAGCATGTTGACGCCCAGGGAATAGTTCCCCGACTGCACGACGGCGATGCGCTGCGACGCCTGGGTGATCCGCCGCTGCTCGTCGGGTGAAATGCCGGTGGCGCCGATCACCAGGGCCGGGCCGCCGCGCCCGGCGCAACGCTCGGCGAGGGCGGCCGACGCGGCGCCGGTGGTGAAGTCGATGATCACCTCGGCGGCCTGCATCGCGGCGTCCACGGACACCAGCCCCTCGCCCTGCGCGTCGGGGCGGTCGAAACGGGCGGCGACCGCCACGGTGTCGCTGGTCGCGGCCACGGCCTCCACGGCCTGGCCCATGCGGCCCAGGGCGCCGGCGACGGCGATCTTCACGCAGGCGTGATCGGCAACGGTCAAGCTCGTCTCCAAAAACCAGCCGCGCGGCGTTCCGACGCGCGCGTCAACTCCGCTACTCTCCCGCCCAACGGCCGCCGGTCAAGCTGGCAGGCCATGCATCGGGAGGATGCCGCTCATGAAACTCTACACCGCCGACCTGTCGCCCTTCGCCGCGCGCGTACGCATGGCCATCGCCGCCAAGGGCGTCACCGGGATCGAATACGCCCTGCCGCCCGGCGGCAGCCTGAAGTCGCCGGAATATCTGGCCATCAATCCCATGGGCAAGATGCCGTCCCTGGTCCTGGCCGACGGCACGGTGATCCCGGAATCCGAGACCATCCTGGAGTATCTGGAAGACGCCTTCCCCGAGACCCCGCTGCGCCCGGCCAGCGCGGAAGGTCGCGCGAAGGTGCGCCTCGTGTCGCGCGTGGCCGAGCTCTATGTGATGGAGGACCTGCGCGTCCTGTTCGGCCAGATGAACCCCAAGACCCGCGACCAGACGGTGGTCGACGCGGCGCTGGAGAAGGTCGACCACGGCCTCACCCACCTCAACATCTTCCTGTCGGGGGACGAGTATGCTGCCGGCCCGGTCTTCACCACGGCCGACTGTTCGCTGGCCCCGGTGCTGTTCTTCGTGGCGCTGATGGGGAGCACCTTCGGCAAGCCTGACATCATCAAGAACCACCCCAAGGTCGACGCCTACTGGACGGGCATCCAGGAGAATCCTTTCGCCAGGACGGTGATCGAGGACATGCAGCGCGGGCTTGTGGCGCTGAGGACCAGAGCCTGACCCTCGGGACCGGCAATTCGGGGTCTGATCACCCGTCCGCACTCTGAGCGCTGTGAGGGTTCCTGCCCGGTTGTTCCCGGCAACCTGCGCCGCTATGGTCCGCGCCTTTCCCAAAAAGACCTGCCCGCCGCCTCTGGCGATGCGGGCCGATTGTGCAGGCCCCGATGAGTGATTCTGAAAAGCGCACCTTCACCGACGAAGAGGCGCTGGCGTTCCACAGATATCCGACCCCTGGGAAGATCGCGATCGCGGCCACCAAGCCGATGGCGACCCAGCGCGACCTCAGCCTGGCCTATTCGCCGGGCGTCGCCGTGCCGGTGCTGGCCATCGCCGAGAACCCGGACCTGGCCTACGACTACACCTCCAAGGGCAACCTGGTGGGGATCATCTCCAACGGCACCGCCATCCTGGGGCTGGGCAACCTCGGCGCCCTGGCGTCCAAGCCGGTGATGGAAGGCAAGGCGGTGCTGTTCAAGCGCTTCGCCGACGTCGACGCCATCGACATCGAGCTGATGAGCCAGGACGCCGATGAGATCATCACGGTGGTCAAGAACATCGGCGTCACCTTCGGCGGCATCAACCTCGAGGACATCAAGAGCCCCGAGTGCTTCCGCATCGAGACGGAACTGCAGGAACTGCTGGATATCCCGGTCTTCCACGACGACCAGCACGGCACCGCCATCATCTGCGCCGCCGGCCTGATCAACGCCTGCGAGATCACCGGACGCCAGATGTCGGAGGTCAAGGTGGTCCTGAACGGCCCCGGCGCGGCGGGCATCGCCACCCTGGAACTGATCAAGGCCATGGGCGTGCGGCCCGACAACGTCATCGCCGTCGACCGCAAGGGCGTCCTCTACCGGGGCCGCACCGAGGACATGAACCAGTGGAAGTCGGCCCATGCGGTGGACACTCCCCACCGCACCCTGGCCGAGGCCATCAACGGCGCCGACGTCTTCATCGGCCTGTCCGCCAAGGGCGCCCTGACCAAGGAGATGGTGGCCACCATGGCCCCCAATCCGCTGATCTTCGCCATGGCCAACCCCGACCCGGAGATCACCCCGGAAGAGGTGCTGGAGGTCCGCTCCGACGCCATCGTCGGCACCGGCCGGTCGGATTATGTGAACCAGGTCAACAACGTCCTAGGCTTCCCCTACATCTTCCGCGGCGCGCTCGACGTGCGCGCCCGGCGCGTGAACCACGAGATGAAGATCGCCTGCGCCAACGCCCTGGCCCAGCTGGCCCGCGAAGACGTGCCCGATGAAGTGGCCGCCGCCTACCATGGCCGCCGCCTGAAGTTCGGCCCGGACTACATCATCCCCACCCCCTTCGATCCGCGCCTGATCTGGTATGTGCCGCCCTTCGTGGCCCAGGCCGCCATGGACACCGGCGTCGCCCGCCGGCCGATCGAGGACATGGATGCTTACAGGGCTAGCCTCGCCCAACGCCTCGATCCGGCCGCCGCCTTCCTGCAGAAGATTTCGGGCTCCGTGATGAACGGCGCCAAGCGCCGCATCGTCTTCGCCGAGGGCGAGGAGCCGTCGGTGATCCGTGCCGCCTACGCCTTCCAGCAGCAGGGCTACGGCGAGGCCATCCTGGTCGGCCGCGAGGAGCTGGTGCGCGAGAACATGGAGCTCTCCGGCCTCGACCCGAAGGAATCGGGCCTGAAGATCATCAATGCCCGCGTCTCGGACCGTAACCCCGACTACGTCGACTACCTCTATTCGCGGCTGCAGCGCGAAGGCTACCTGAAGCGCGACGTCCAGCGGCTGATCAACCAGGACCGCAACTCCTTCGCCGCCTCCATGGTGGCGCTGGGCGACGCCGACGGCATGGTCACCGGCGTGACCCGCGCCTACGATCAGGTGCTGGAAGAAGTCCTGCGGGTCATCGATCCGGAGCCCAACGGCCGGGTCATGGGCATGTCCATCGTGCTGTCCAAGGACCGCACTCTGTTCATCGCCGACACCAACGTCACCGAGATGCCGGAGGCCGAGGAGCTGGTGGAGATCGCCTGCGAGGCGGCCCGCGACGTGCGCCGCCTGGGCTTCACCCCGCGCGTGGCCTTCATGAGCTATTCGACCTTCGGCAACCCCATGGGTCTGCGCTCGGAAAAGGTGCGCGAGGCCGTGGTGATGCTGGACGAGATGGACGGCGTGGATTTCGAATACGAGGGCGAGATGCCGCCCGAACTGGCGCTCGATCCCGCCGCGCGCGGCAACTATCCCTTCATGCGCCTGACCGGCCCGGCCAACATCCTGATCATGCCGGCCATCCACTCGGCGTCGATCTCCACCAAGCTGCTGCAGCAGATGGGCGGCGCCAGTGTCATGGGTCCCATGCTCGTAGGGCTGGAAAAATCGGTGCAGATCGCGCCCCTGGGTGCCAAGATGAGATAAATCTACAACGCCGCCGTCATCGCGGCCTATGACATCAACAGGTAAGATGGATTTTCCGAAAGCCGCCGCGTTCCTGGAAAAGATTTGGGATGATGAGATCGTCCCC
>JAQGIP010000087.1 GCA_028291055.1 Caulobacter sp. | reverse complement strand
GCAGAGGCTGGATCACAGACCACTCGAAATCCGTCAGATCAAAACGCGCCATCTCAACCTCCATCCTAGGAGGATTGAATCAGCGACCCCCTGATTTGGGAATCCCGTTTATGGGTATGTGACCTAGTGCGTCAGGCGACCCGGTGCATGCCGCAGAGTTTGTTGCCGTCGGGATCGCGCAGATAGGCGAGGTAGAGCTGGCCCATGCCGCCGGCGCGGATGCCGGGCGGATCTTCACAGCTGGTTCCGCCGGCGGCGACGCCCGCGTCGTGCCAGGCGTCGGCCTGTTCGGGCGAGGCGCAGGCGAAGCCGATGGTGCCGCCGTTCGGCGCGGTGGCCGGTTCGCCGTTGATCGGCTTGGAGACCGCGAAGACGCCGGTGGGGGTGATGTAGAAGATGCGGTGGCCGTCGACGCGGGCGGGCTTGACGCCGAGCGGGGCCAGCAGGGCGTCGTAGAAGCCCTTGGCGCGTTCCAGGTCGTTGGTGCCGATCATGATATGCGAGAACATCGTGGTCTCCGTCCCTGCCTGACGCCGCCGGATCGCGCCGGCTGTCGCGTGGTGTTTGGTGGGGGTTTCCCCTGGATTTGAGATGCCGCAAGCGGGGGCGGATGGCAATGGCGGCCTCAGTCTTCACTCCATCGGGATGGCGTCGGCTTCCTGGGTGAGGCGATCGCAGGTGGCGAAGTCGCGGCGGCGGAAGGCGGCGGCAGCGGCCTTGCGCAGCAGGGTGTGGGCGGCGGCGGGCTGGCGGATGCGCAGTTTGGCGGCCCAGGTCTCGGCCTGTTCGGGGTTGAGCGCGAGGTCGTCGGCGCGGCGCTGGATGAAGGCGGCGGCTTCGGGCAGGGCGGGCCAGTCCATCAGGAATTGCAGGGCGCGTTCGGGGTCGGGGTGTCTGGCCGCGTGGTCGAAGGCGCGGTGTTCGGCCTCCACGTCCTGGAAGTCGTCGAGGCGGCGCGTGAAGTCGCGGGCGCGCTGCGCCGACAGGGTGCGTTCGAAGGAGGCCCAGCGGGCGGCCTGGGCGTCCTCAGGGCGGCCGGCGCGCTCGAGGTAGTCGATCCAGGCGGTTTCCCAGCCGAAGTCGGGGGCGGTGGTCTTGCGGGATTTTTCCGGGAAGGCGGTCTCCAGCAGGCGGCCGGCGGCCTCGACGTCGCCCGCGGCCAGCAGGCGTTCGGCCACCTCCGCGGCGATGGAGGGTTTGCGCAGGGCCTCGGAACTGTAGGTGGCCTGGAAGGCGGCAAGGTCGCCGGCGGCCTCGGCAAGTTGCCGGATCAGCGGCGCCCAGCCGGGGCCGGCCGCGCCGCGCTCGACCACACGGCGTAGGGTTTCAGCGGCCAGGGCGGGCGGCGCGCCGTCCAGCACGGTGGGAAGCCACAGCGACCAGCCGCCGAGGTAGCGGGTGACGGCGTCGGCCAGCGCTGCGGCGGCGCGCTCGGGCGCCTGGGCCTGGAGCAGGGGGGCGAGGTCGGCGGCGGCGCGGGCGAAGACGGCGGCCAGTTCGCCGTCCTTGTCGCGCATGCGCCCGCTGACCCGGCGCGCGACGTCCAGGAACTGCCACAGCCGGTCCAGGGCCTGGGCGTGGTCGAGTTGCGCCAGGCGGGTGCTGATCAGGATGCGCAGGCCCTCGAGGTCCTTCACGAAGGAGGGACGCTGGCGCCAGGAGATCTTGCCCCGGCTGGTGTCCAGGGAGGCCAGGCGCTTGTCGATCTCCACGGCCAGGTGGTCGGCGCCCTGTTCGGCGGCCAGCTCCATGCGCAGGCGGCGCTTGAGGTCCGGCCGCGTGGCGGCGGCGGCGACCAAGATCTCGGCCAGCCGCTCGGCGCCGAGGCCGGCGAGATTTTCGGGCGTGACCTTCTTCAGGCTGGCGACGGTAGGGCGCTTCATGGGACTCGGAAATGGCGTCTGGGACCGGAGTCTAACGCGCCAAGCTGTCGCGGCGCCCGAGAAAAGCCCATATCTGAGGCTCATGACGCGCGCCGAGAGGGAATTCACGTGATGGGCAGGCTTGGGCTTTGGCTCTCGATCATCCTGGTGGTGGCGGCGGTGGGCGCCGGCCTATGGGCCTATTGGAACTTCGACCTGCGCTGGCGGCCCAAGACCATCACCAAGCACCAGGCGGAGATCACCAAGATCCTGGAGGCGTCGGGCTATGTGTCGCCCAGGCTGCCGGGGCCCAAGCTCTATATGATCAGCTTCCGCAGCTGTCCCGACTGCATCCGCTTCAAGACCGAGGAATGGCCGGGCCTGCATGCGGCCGGGGTCGATACGCGGCTGATCGAGATCGCCCGGCGCGACGTCAACGGCATCGCCAAGTCCAAGCCCGCCGAGCGCTCGACGGTGGCGGAGTTGTGGATCAACCGCAGCTGGACCCTGTCGCAACAGTGGGACGACACGCCCATCGACGCCTGGACCGCGCCCGGCATTCCGCCAGCCGATGGGGATATCGCGCGCACGGCGGTGGTGGAGGCGGGGCGCAACATGATCGACCAGCTTAAACCCCTGCTGGCCGACAACGGCATCGCGCTGCGCTATCCGACCCTGATCTGGTGGGACAAGGAGGGGCGCATGCGCGGCTGCGCCTGCGAGAAGCGCGAGACCTATCGATTTGTGCGGGCCGAGCTGGGGGCCAGGAAGAAGTAGTGCGGAGTTTCACGACCATGATGGGCAGGACGGTATTCGCGGCGCTGGCGGGCGTGGCCATGGCGGGGGCGCTGGCCGCCCCGGCCCAGGCGGCCGACCGCCGGATCTACAGCTATGACGCCATGTCGGTGCAGGCGCGCCAGCTGACCGGCGCGGGGCTGACCTTCACCTTCAGGAAGGGGCTGCTGTCCCAGCGGGTGGAGCAGGTGCGGGCCACCGGCGTGCCGGTGGGCGTGATCGTGCGGCCCGAGGGCGATGGGCGGGTGATCAGGGACCTGGACACGGCGCTGGGCGACGAAGCCGGGCGCGGCGGCGTCTACCGCATCGACGACAAGGCCCAGCAGGGGCCGGTGATGATCCGCGCCTTCTGCCCCGGCTCGACCAAGGTCTGGCTGGTGATCGGCGAGCTGGACCATGCGCGCGACCTGAAGGTGCATGCTCTGGGCGACGATCCGGCGACGGGCCGGCTGCACCTGTGCGCGACGATGGACTTCGCCTGGCACGGCGAATGGAAGGTTCCCAACCGTCACCAGGCCGACCCGGTGGCCCCGAACTTCCAGCCGGATTACGGACGGCCGGGGAACTGACGCTGGCGCCGGCAATCGCTTAGGTCCTAGTCTCGCCGGACAACCGGGGGGATGAGATGGCGGACGCCGAGGCGCTGAAGGACTACACGCGGATCGACTACAAATTCGGCGGCAAGACCTATCCGGTCTATCGCAAGGGCTCGGGGCCGGCGGCGATCATCATCCACGAGATGCCGGGACTGCACCCCCTGGTGATCCGCTTCGCCGACCGGGTCGCGGCGGCGGGAATGACGGTGTATTGCCCCAGCCTGTTCGGCGTGGCCGGCAAGCCGGTGGACATGCCCTATGCGCTGACCACCATGATCGGCACGATCTGTGTGCGGCGCGAGTTCAACGTCTGGGCCAACTATAAATCCAGCCCGGTGGTGGACTGGCTGCGGGCGCTGGCGCGGCAGGCCCACGAGGATTGCGGCGGCAAGGGCGTGGGCGTGGTCGGCATGTGCTTCACCGGCGGCTTCGCCCTGGCCATGATGACCGAGCCCGCCGTGGTGGCGCCGGTGCTGAGCCAGCCGTCCAATCCGGTGTTCGGCAAGGACAAGAAGGGCGCCATCGACGCCTCGCCCGACGAGATCGCCTGCGTGAAGAAGCGGCTGGTGGACGAGGACCTGACGCTGATGGGCCTGCGGTTTTACGGCGATCCCTTCATCGACGACGAGCGTTTCGCCATGCTGAAGCGGACCTTCGGCGAGCGGTTCGAGGCCATCGAGCTGCAGCCGGAAGACGCCCGCCAGGGCACGGGCATGAAGCCCCACTCGGTGCTGACCATCCACCTGGACGACGACGACCCCGACGGCCCGACCAAGAAGGCCGAGCGCCGGGTGATCGAGTTCTTCAAGGCGCGGACGGGGGCCTGACGCTCCCGCGCGCCGCCTACGGCTCGCGGCCGCTGACGATGTCCTTGTTGGCGCGGCGGGTCTTGGCGCCCTGGCCTTCATCGGGGCGTTCCGAACGGCCGAGCGCCAGTTCCTCGTCGGCGTCGTCTTCCGCGTCCTGGGCCAGCTGATCAACCTCGCCCGGAGCCGGTTCGCCGGGGTCGCGCTGGGCGGCGATCTCGCGGGCGCCGACGCCCAGGCCCTGGTCGGCGGCGCGGTTGGCTTCGGGGGTCGAGGTGTGGAAGCTGCGGTCTTCGTCGGCCATGGAGTATCTCCTTGAGTTGAGAGGACAACCCGCCGCGCGGATGGGCGTTCCGCTGGACATTCGAGGGGGCCGGGACTAGAAGCGCCCGCTTTCCGCCGGGGTGACGTCCGAACCGTCGCCCGGCCCCGAGGTCGCCATGTCCAAGAAACACGCCCCCCAAACGCGCCGCGGCGAACTCGCCGGGCCGACCCAACGCCAGTTGCGCGCCGGCGAACTGATCCGCCATGCGCTGGTCGACATCCTGCGCGAGGAGGTGCTGGCCGATCCGGCGCTGGCGGGCGTGTCGATCACCGTCTCCGAAGTGCGCATGAGCCCCGACCTGAAACACGCCGTCATCTTCGCGGAGCCCCTGGGCGCCGGCGTCGCCGGCGTCGCCGGCGAAGATCTGCCGCCCGAGCGTCAGCCGGCGGCGGTGGTGAAGGCGCTGAACAAGAGCTCCAAGTTCCTGCGCGGGCGCCTGGGCAAGACCATCGACATGAAGTTCACGCCGGACCTGAAGTTCTTCCACGACGAGAGCTTCGAGGCGGCCCGCCAGATCGACAGACTGTTCGATGATCCGCGCGTGCAGGCCGACCTCCAAGCGCCCCGCACCCTGGCCGATCTCGAAGCAAATGGTGGGCTTGGGGACGAGGACTGATGGCGCGGCGCAAGAAGGGCGACGCGGTTTCCGGCTGGATCTGTCTCGACAAGCCCTATGAGCTGACCTCGACCAGCGCGGTGGGCCGGGTGCGCCGGGCCTACAATGCCCAGAAGGCCGGGCATGCGGGCACGCTGGATCCGCTGGCCACGGGGATTTTGCCGATCGCGCTGGGTGAGGCGACCAAGACGGTTCCCTTCCTCGTCGACGCCGACAAGGCCTACCGCTTCAGCATCGAGTGGGGGCGCTCCACCAACACCCTCGACCGCGAGGGCGAGACGACGGCGACATCGGAGGTGCGGCCGAGCGTCGCGCAGGTCGAGGCCGCCCTGCCGGCCTTCGTGGGCGATATCCAGCAGATCCCGCCCATCTATTCGGCCATCAAGGTGGACGGCGAGCGGGCCTATGATCTGGCCCGCGAGGGCATCGCGGTGGAGATGAAGTCGCGCATCGTACGCGTCTTCTCCGCCCGGGTCAGTGACGCGCCGGATGCCGACCACGTCGAGATCGAGGTCGAATGCGGCAAGGGCACCTATATCCGCGCCATCGTGCGCGACCTGGCGCAAGCCCTCGGAGCCTGCGGCCATGTGAGCGCTTTGCGCCGCACCCGCGTGGGGACCTTCACCGAGGCAAACGCGATAACACTGGAAAATCTCGAAGACTTTTGCCATAAGGCCCGATCCTCGGAGGCCCTGCTTCCGGTCGAGACCGCGCTGGACGACATCCCGGCCCTGGCCCTGACCGCTGAAGACGCCTTCCGACTTAAGCAGGGACGACCCCTCGTTCTGGTTCCCCGACAGGTGGAAGCCTTGAAGGCGCGCTTAACCGGCGACGCCCGAACGGTTTCAGCCATGGAGGACGGAAAGATGGTGGCGCTCTGCGAGATGCGCGCGGGACGGCTCAATCCCGTGCGGGTCTTTCATCTCACCTGAGCGGAGAAAATCCGATGTCGATCACTGCCGAGCGCAAGACCGCGCTCATCGAAGAACACGGCCGCACCAAGGGCGACACCGGCTCCGCCGAAGTCCAGGTGGCCATCCTGTCCGAGCGCATCGCCAACCTGACCGAGCACTTCAAGTCCCATAAAAAGGACAACCACTCGCGTCGCGGCCTGCTGCAGATGGTGTCTCAACGCCGTTCGCTGCTCGACCACCTGAAGGCGTCCGACGTGGGCCGCTATCAGGCGATCATCGAAAAGCTGGGCCTGCGCCGCTAGGCGCTTTCAGCGCCGCTCATCCCCGCGCAGGCGGGGACCCAAGCTGAGTCCGCTAAGTAGGCTCAATTCGGCTTGGACCCCCGCCTACGCGGGGGCGAGCGGATTTAAGATTTAAGCCGTCGATCCTCCTCAGGTCCTGAGGAACGACGGTGTGGCGCCACAAGCGCCATGACGTTCGCCGAGGGTTCAAAGGGATCCTCATCGGACCTGACATTGGAGAGGATACCGCCCGCGCCCCGAGGGGCCGCGCACCTGTCCGTCCCCCGCGAGCAATCCGGCCGCGGGACACGAAAGAAAGACCAAAATGTTCGACATCAAACGCAAGAGCATCGAGTGGGGCGGCAAGCGCCTGACGCTCGAAACCGGCCGCATGGCCCGACTGGCCGACGGCGCCGTGCTGGCGACCTACGGCGAGACCGTGGTCCTGGCGACCGCCGTCTTTGCCAAGAGCCCCAAGCCGGGTCAGGACTTCTTCCCCCTGACCGTGAACTATCAGGAAAAGACCTATGCCGCCGGCAAGATCCCGGGCGGCTTCTTCAAGCGTGAAGGCCGTCCGTCGGAAAAGGAAACCCTGGTTTCGCGCCTGATCGACCGTCCGATCCGCCCGCTATTCGTCAAGGGCTTCAAGAACGAAGTGCAGGTCGTGTGCACCGTGCTGGCCCACGACCTGGAGAACGATCCCGACATCGTCGCCATGGTCGCGGCCTCCGCCGCCCTGGTGATCTCCGGCGCCCCCTTCATGGGCCCGATCGCCGGCGCCCGCGTCGGCTACATCGACGGTGAATACGTCCTCAACCCGACCCTGGACGAGATGAAGACCTCGACCATGGACCTGGTCATCGCCGGCACCAGCGACGCCGTGATGATGGTGGAATCGGAAATCCAGGAACTGAGCGAAGAGATCGTGCTGGACGGCGTGATGTTCGCCCACCGCGGCCTGCAGCCCGTGATCGACGCGATCATCGAGCTGGCCGAACACTCCGCCAAGGAGCCCTTCGACTTCAAGGCCGACGACACCGACGCCCTGAAGAAGGAAGTCTCCAAGGCCATCTCCAAGGACCTCAAGGCGGCCTACAAGCTGACCAAGAAGTCCGAGCGCGTGTCGGCCCTATCGGCCGCCAAGTCCAAGGCCGTGAGCGCCTTCGCCAAGTCCGACACCAACCCGGCCGGCATCGACGCGCTGAAGCTGATCGGCGTGTTCAAGGAACTGGAAGCCGACATCGTTCGTCGCTCCATCCTCGACACCGGCATCCGCATCGACGGCCGCACCGTCGACAAGGTGCGTCCGATCCTCGGTGAAGTCGGCATCCTGCCCCGCGCCCACGGCTCGGCCCTGTTCACGCGTGGGGAAACCCAGGCGCTGGTCGTGGCCACGCTCGGCACCGGCGACGACGAGCAGTTCATCGACGCGCTGGAAGGCACCTACAAAGAGAAGTTCCTGCTGCACTACAACTTCCCTCCCTTCTCGGTGGGTGAAGCTGGGCGCATGGGCAGCCCCGGGCGCCGCGAAATCGGCCACGGCAAGCTGGCCTGGCGGGCGATCCGTCCCATGCTGCCGGCGACGGAAGACTTCCCCTACACCATCCGCCTGGTCTCCGAGATCCTGGAGTCGAACGGCTCCTCCTCGATGGCCACCGTCTGCGGCGCCTCGCTGGCCATGATGGACGCGGGCGTGCCCCTGATCCGTCCGGTCTCGGGCATTGCGATGGGCCTGATCCTCGAAAAGGACGGCTTTGCCGTTCTGTCCGACATCCTGGGCGACGAAGACCACCTGGGCGACATGGACTTCAAGGTCGCCGGCACGTCGGAAGGCCTCACCAGCCTGCAGATGGACATCAAGATCGCCGGCATCACCGAAGAGATCATGAAGAAGGCCCTGGCTCAGGCCAAGGACGGCCGCAACCACATCCTCGGCGAGATGAACAAGGCCATGGACGCGCCCCGCGAAGAGCTGGGTGAGTTCGCGCCGAAGATCGAAACCATCAAGGTTCCGCTCGACAAGATCCGTGAAGTGATCGGCACCGGCGGCAAGGTGATCCGCGAGATCGTCGCCACCACCGGCGCCAAGGTCGACATCGGCGATGACGGCACCATCAAGATCGCCGCCTCCGACCAAGCCAAGATCGATGCCGCCAAGGAGTGGATCAAGTCGATCGCTTCGGAGCCGGAGCCCGGCGCCATCTACAACGGCAAGGTCGTGAAGCTCGTCGATTTCGGCGCCTTCGTGAACTTCTTCGGCGCCAAGGACGGTCTCGTTCACGTGTCCCAGATCAGCCGCGACCGGGTCTCCAAGCCCAGCGACGTGCTGACCGAAGGCCAGATCGTGAAGGTGAAGTTCATGGGCTTCGACGATCGCGGCAAGACCAAGCTGAGCATGAAGGTCGTCGACCAGGAAACCGGCGAAGACCTGTCCGCCAAGCAGGAAGAGGGCGTGGAGGCGTAAGCCTTTCCACCTTCTTTCGATGCGTTAGCGAACGGGCGGTCCAGCGATGGGCCGCCCGTTTTGCGTTCCGGGCACTCCCCCTTAGGCGTCCTCCGAGTCCCAGCCAGTTTCTTGCTTTATCCAAGGCCGATCAGGGGCGGCGCGCGAAGCAGTCCAACCCACTGGAAGATCAGCAATCTCATCGAGACCGGGATGAGCCCCTATGACCTCTGCCATCGCCACCAGCAGCGCCTCGCTCGTGTCGTGAATCTCGCCATCCAAAAAGGCCCAGGAGTGGTCGTCTTCGTAGTGAGTGACGAGCAAGACGGGTGAGCCATCGATCACCGAACGACAGGTTATGCAGGCAACATTCGGCGCCTGATCAAACTTCCAATCCACTGTCATCCTCTTCCGGCGCCTCAAGCACAGCGCCCTTAAGTCCTTGGAGGCAAGGGTGCTCCGGCTATCGACTTAGTCAAGGACGACCCCTGCGGGGTCGCCGCGCGCGGCCGGCCCAGCGGGCCGGTCCTTGACGCTGGCGAGAGCCGGAGCTGCAATCTCTCCATGGGCTTCAGGATGGTCCAGCATTCGTGGAATGCTGGACGGCAAGGGAATGGTTCGTGATGCCGTACGAGATCGAACAAGACGCCGAGGATGCTGCTGATTTGGAAGCTCTCGCGGATCTTGATGCGGGCCGGGTCGTCTCAGCTCAGGCCGTCAAGCGTTGGCTCCAGTCCTGGGGAACCCCAAATGAACTGGCTGCACCTGAAGTGGGCGACTGACCCATGCGCATCCGCAAGACCGCCCGCCTGCTGCTGTTCTCACCCGCCGGCCGCCTGCTGCTGGTGAAGTTCGAGGATGACGCCATCGCCGAGGCCACCGGATGGTGGGCGACGGTGGGTGGGCAGATGGAGCCCGGGGAGACCTTCGTCGCCGCCGCCAAGCGCGAGGCATTCGAGGAGACCGGCCTCAGCGACCTCGACCTAGGTCCGGTGGTGTGGACCGGCGAGCAGGCTCTGACCCTACGCGGAGAGCCAACCCGCTTCATCGAGACCTTCGTGGTCGGGCGCGCGGCAAGTGAGGTGCTGAGTGACGCGGGCTGGACCGAGGACGAGCGACGCACGATCCGCGAGATGCGCTGGTGGACGCCCGCCGAGATCGCGGCCAGTGAGGAGATCATCTTCCCGGCCATCCTGCGCGGGCCTCTGCTCGCCGACATCGCCGAAGGGCGCTATCCCTCATCCACGCTGACGGTTGATCTGGCCTGAGGGGGCGAACATGCGCATCGGCCGCTGGATACTGGCGCTGAGCCTGGCCGTGACGGGGTTGGCGCCGGCCACCCCGCTCGCCTGGTCGCAGACCGTGGCGAACGATGCGCCCGCCGACTGCTCGACCGGCGCCATCGCGCGTCAACGGGCCGCCTTCACCAAGGCCTACGCCGCCAAGGACTATGCGGGCGCGCTCAACGCCGTCGATCCTCTGTGGCGGACGTGCTTCGCCGACCAGCGCCGGGACGGCGTGCTGACGGCGCAGGTGGAGAACGACTTCGCCCTGGCGCTGCACCACACCGGCTCGGACGGCGAGTGCATGGGCATGCTGATGACCTATTCGCCGGGGCGGGCGCGGCCGACGCCGGAGATGCTGGCCCTGCCGCCAGCCTTGCAGAAGGCGATCCGCTATAATTTCGGGCTCTGCAAACCCTTCTGCGATCCCGACAAGGGCAACTATCCCGACGCTTCCTGCGCCTGGATGCGGGCGGAGGAGCAGTTCGACGCCATGGTGGAGAGCGACTTCAAGGCGCGGCCCTGTGGCTTCAAGGCGCCGAAGGGGGCCGTGGCGCTGCCCGGGGGCAGCTGCCTGGCCGTCACGCCGGCCAAGGTCGCCTTCGACATTTCCACCGTGGACGAGCATTCCCCGGATGAGATTTGCCCAGGGCTTGCCCTCTACAGCCCCGGCGGGAAGCAATCCGCGCTGAGCGTGCCGCGCCATAGCCTGCTGCGTGCGCGGCAGTTCTGCTGCATCGACCCTAAGCTGGCCGTGGATAGCGGGGGACGCATCGAGATCACGCCCGAGGAGAACCCGCCGGAGGACTGCCTCTACGGCCACCGCGAGACGGTGCTGCAGGACGTGATGCGCCTGGACGGCCGCGCGCTGGTGCTGCTGCACCGGCTGCACCAGATCGACTGACGCGCCCGGCGCGACTCTTGCTGCCGCCCCTGCCGAATGCGCCACATCGGGACGGGGTTCGCCATATGACCGACGCTCTTCTGCAAGGCTGGACCAGCGATCATCGCCGCCGCGCGGGCCGGGAAATCGTCAAGTTCAACCACCGGCTGGCCGAGACGGGCCTGTTCACCGACGAGGCGCTGGCGCGGCTGATCGACGAGCATCCGCGTTCGGAACTGACCGTCTGCACCATGGCCGAGAACCCGCCGCCGGATCAGGTCTGGATCGCCGGCGAGGGCAGGGACCTGTCCGGGGCCGAACTCGTGCATGCGGCCAAGACCGGCAAGCTGTGGGTGTCGCCGCGCAGCGCCATGACCAAGAACCCCCGCTACAAGGCCGTATTCGACCGGCTGATGGGCGAGTTCGCCAAGGCCACCGGCATTTCGGTGCTGAGCGCCGACGCCGCCGTGCTGCTGTCGGGCCCGAAGATGGGCATCTTCTTCCACGTGGACCCGGCCGAGACCATGCTGTGGCATATCCGCGGGACAAAGACGATCTACGTCTATCCGCCCAAGGAAGAGCACGTCACCGAGCGCGCTCTGGAGGCGATCCTGCTAAAGGAAACGCTCTCCGACCTGCCCTATCATCCGGATATGGAAAAGACCGTGGAGGCCGTGGCCCTGGTTCCCGGCGAGGCAGCCTTCTGGCCGATGCATTCGCCCCACCGGGTGGTCAACGGCGACGACCTGAACGTGTCGATCTCGATCGAGTTTTCGTCGCCCAGGTCGATGCTGACCAACGGCGTCTTCTACACCAACGGCCGGCTACGCCGGAGCCTGGGCCTGAAGCCCACCTCGCGCGGCACCCCGGCCGTACTGAGCCCCGCCTATTGGGCGGCAGCCAAGGCGATGCGCATCCTGGCGCCGATCAAGACCAATGTGGAACGCAGCCACGAGCGCCAGTTCGACGTCGATCTGTCGGCGCCCGGCTGCGTCGCCTGGCGTCCCGGCTATGGGCCGCGAGCCGTGGCCTCCAAGGCCGCCTGACGCCCGTATCGCGGCGCCGTGTGTGCAGCGCACAATTTTATTTTCATTAGCCTTGAACTTTGGACCGATGCGTCCATTTAACGCTTGCCAGCCTGAAGTCACGAGGGTAATGCCCGTGAAAGTCAGACGGTAACGTCCATTTTTCGCATCGTGCTGTTCAGGGGTTTTCCGGGCCATGCCCGCCATCAACCAAAAGAAGATCATTCCGGCCGTGGTCGCGAGCGTCGTGGCGCTGGCGGTCATCATCGGCGGGGTCCTGTGGTGGACCAACAAGCAGAAGTATGAGGCGACCGACAACGCCTTCGTGCAGGCCGACACCGTGCAGGTGAGCCCGCAGGTCTCCGGCTACATCACCGAGGTCCTGGTCAGCGACAACCAGCGCGTCGAGCCCGGCCAGGTGCTGGCCCGCATCGATCCCGCCCCCTTCCAGGCCCGGCTTGACCAGGCGATCGCCAACGCCAACGCCCTGCAGGCGGCGGTGCGCGGCGTCGACGACAAGAAGAGCCTGGAACAGGCGATGATCGCCCAGAAGGCCGCCGGCGTCTCCAGCGCCCAGGCCGGCGCCAACATGGCCAAGGCCGACGAGGCCCGCTATGGCGCGCTCGCCAACCAGGGCTGGGTGTCGCCCCAGAAGATCCAGACCCAGCGCGCGGCTTCCGAACAGGCCGTCGCCGCCGTGGGCCAGGCCAACGCCGCGCTTGAGGCCGAGCGCCGCACCTCGGAGTCGCTGGGCTCGGCCCGCGACCAGATGGTCGCCCAGGCCGCCGCCGCCCAGGCGTCCGTCACCCAGGCCCGCATCGACCTGGAACATACCGTCATCCGCGCCCCGGCCGCCGGGGTCATCGGCGCGCGCGCCGTGCGCACCGGCCAGCTGGTGCAGCCGGGCGCCAGCCTGATGGTCGTCGTGCCCCTGGGCCAGACCTATGTGGTCGCCAACTTCAAGGAGACCCAGGTGTCGCGCCTGCGCATCGGCCAGGCGGTCGAGATCCGGGCCGATGCCTTCGGCAAGGTCAAGCTGAAGGGCCATGTGGACAGCTTCTCGCCGGCCGCCGGCCAGCAGTTCGCCCTGATCCCGGTGGAGAATGCCGTGGGCAACTTCACCAAGATCGCCCAGCGCGTGCCCGTGCGCATCGTCGTCGACCGTTCACCCACCGGCTCGGGCCTGCGCCCCGGCCTGTCGGTGGAGGTGAAGGTGGACGTCACCGGCCACACCGGCCCCTCCTTCGCTGAGTCAGGGCAAGCCGGCCCCCAGTTCGCCAGCCGGGGCCCGCAGAACTAGGCCCCGCGCCTAGCCCTGGGTCGCGGCCATGACCGACGCCACCATCAATCCGGATCAGGCTCCCGCCCTCGGCGGCGGCGGGCCCGCCGACACGACCATCGTCGATTGGGGCAAGCTGTTCCTGGGCTTCGGCGGGATGGTCATCGGCCAGTTCATGGCCATCCTGGACATCCAGATCGTCGCCGCCTCGCTGAGCCAGATCCAGGCCGGCGTGGGCGCCACCGCCGACGAGATGAGCTGGGTGCAGACGGCCTACATCCTGGCCGAAGTCGTCATCATGCCGATG
This sequence comes from Caulobacter sp., assembly GCA_028291055.1. Lineage (GTDB taxonomy): Bacteria > Pseudomonadota > Alphaproteobacteria > Caulobacterales > Caulobacteraceae > Caulobacter. The sequence continues at coordinate 17,541 of JAQGIP010000087.1, read as the reverse complement.
ACCGCCTACATGACCCGGCTGTGGGGCACGCGGAACACCTTCGTGGCCTGCTGCGGCGCCTTCGTGATCACCTCGATCATGACCGGGCTGTCCAGCAGCATCGAGGTGATGATCGCCTTCCGCGCCCTGCAGGGGCTGGCGGCCGGGGCCATGATCCCGGCGGTGTTCGCCACCGCCTTCACCGCCTTCCCGCCCGAAAAGCGCATCACCGCCAACGTCATCATCGGCCTGATCGTCACCCTCGCCCCCACGGTCGGCCCGACCCTGGGCGGCCACCTGAGCGACCTGGCCGGCTGGCGCTGGCTGTTCTTCGTCAATGTGCCGCCGGGGATCCTGTCGATGATCCTGGTGTGGCGCTGGGGCGACTTCGACAAGGGCGACCCGGCCCTGGCCAAGGGCGTGGACTGGTGGGGGTTGGGAACGCTCACCGTCTGCCTGCTCTCCATCCAGTATGTGCTGGAGGAGGGCACCAAGAACAGCTGGTTCCAGGACGACTACATCCTGTGGCTGACCGTGGCGGGGGTGATCGCGGGCGGCGCCTTCATCTGGCGCGAGCTGACCTACTCAAAGCCGCTGCTCAACCTGGCGCCCTTCGCCGACCGCAACTTCTCGCTCGGCATCGTCATGGTGCTGGTGAGCGGCATCAGCCTGTTCGGCGGCACCTTCGTGCTGCCGCTGTTCCTGGCCCAGATCCGCCACTTCTCCGCCGCCGAGGTCGGCACCACCATGCTGGTGTCCGGCCTGTCGATGTTCCTGACCGGGCCGCTGGCCGGGCGGCTGGTGCGGACCATGGATCCGCGCATCCCGATGTTCTTCGGCTTCGGCCTGGGCGCCTTCGGCATCGGCCTTGGCATCCGCGTCACCGAGAACTGGGGTTTCTGGCAATTCGCCTGGCTGCAGGGCATCCGCGGCGTGGGCACCATGATCGCCATGATCGCGTCGCAGCAGCTGACCGTCTCCACCGTGCCGCAGCGGCTCATGAAGGACGCCTCGGCCCTGGTCAATGTCACCCGCAACGTGGGCGGCGCCTTCGGGCTGGCGGCCATCTCCACCATCCTCGCGGTGATGTCGGCGGTCCACTACAACGACCTGACCAGCGCCATCACCATCGCCAATCCCCAGGCCCAGGCGATGATGGCCGGCTTCACCCAGATGATGGGCGACTCGATCAATCCGCAAGGCGCGGCCTACAAGGCCTTCTCCGGCTTCCTTCACCAGAAGGCGCTGACCATGGCCTTCGGCGACGCCTTCTTCTGGTTGGCCCTCGGCTGCGCCTTCGCCGCCGTGCTGGGCCTGTTTGCGAAACCCGCCAAAGGTCCGCCCCCGGGCGCTGGCGGGGGAGGTCACTAATGCCGCGCGTCGCCGGCCAGATCGATCTGGTCAAGTCCGAAGCCATCCTCGACGCCGCCTCCGAGGTGCTGGCCGAGCGGGGGCTGTCGGCCCCGATGGAGGAGATCGCCCGGCGCGCCGGGGTCTCCAAACAGACGGTCTATAACCACTACGGCTCCAAGACCGAGCTGGTCCGCGCCCTGGTGGCGCGGCGCTCCGACAGCATCACCGCGGCTCTGCGCGAGCCCGGCGCGGTGGACAACCCGGAAGACACGCTGGCGGCCTATGCGGCCACGCTGCTGAAGGTGATCACCACCAAGACCTACAGCCTGATGCGGGTGACCATGCTCAGCGCCGTGGAGATGCCCGATGTGGCGCGGGTGATGTTCGAAACGGGAGCGCTGCGCTCGCGACGCCTGTTGGCCGGCTTCCTGGAGGCCGAAGACAAGGCCGGGCGGCTGGCCATTCCCGACCCGCTGCAGGCGGCGGAGTTCTTCGGCGGCATGGTGGTGGCCCACCATCAGACCCAGGCGATGCTGGGCCTGAGCGAAGTCTTGAGCGACGCGGTGATCGAGGCCACCGCGCGGGAAGCCGCGCGGCGGTTCCTGCGGGCCTACGCGCCCTAGCCTTCGGCGATTTCCTCGGGCAGGCCGATCATGTGGAAGCCGGCGTCCACGTGGACCACTTCGCCCGTGGTCGAAAAGCCCAGATCCGACAGCAGCCACAGCGCGCAGCCGGCGACGCCTTCCATGGTGGTGTCCTGCTTCAGGGCCGAAAACGCGCGGCCCTGGCTGACCATGCTGCGGCCGCCGGAGATGCCGGCCAACGACAGGGTGCGCATGGCGCCCGCCGAGATGGCGTTGCAGCGGATGCCCTTGGGGCCCAGGTCGCGGGCGATGTAGCGGGTCGAGGCTTCCAGCGCCGCCTTGGCCACGCCCAGGGTGTTGTAGTTGGGGATGACCCGCTCCGACCCGAGATAGGTCCTGGTGATCATCGCGCCGCCGGTGGGCATCAGCCTGGCCGCGCGCTTGGAGCAGTCCACGAAGCTGAAGGCGGAGACGTTCATCGCCGTGAGGAAGCCCTCGCGGGTGGTGTTTTCCACGAAGGAGCCCTTCAGCTCGTCCTTGTTGGCGAAGGCGATGGAGTGGACCAGGAAGTCGATGGTCCCGAAGGCCTTCTCCAGCTCGGCAAAGGCGGCGTCCATAGAGGCGTCGTCGGTGACTTCCACCGGAATGAAATGCTTCACGCCGATCGCCTCACCCAGCGGGCGCACCCGGCGCTCCATGTCGGGCAGGTAGCCAAAGGCCAGGTCCGCGCCCTGGGCGGCCAGCTGGCTGGCGATGCCATAGGCGATGGAGTTGTGGTTGGCGACACCCAGCACGAGGCCCTTCTTGCCTCGCATCAGCTCGCCCTTGGGGAAATTCGGTTCGTCGGCCATGGAAGCCTCCCGGTCGCTTGGAGGAGCCTGGGTAAAGGGGTTTGACGCCGGGGGCTAGACCCGGGCCATCACCAGGCAGCCGTTCGTCCCGCCGAAGCCGAAGCTGTTGGACATCACAGTCTCGACCTGGCGGTCCTCGCGCTTGCGCAGGATCGGCATGCCTTCGAAGGCGGGGTCGAGGTTTTCGATGTGGGCGCTCTCGGCCAGGAAGCCGTTGTTGAGCATCAGCAGGCAATAGATCGCCTCCTGCGCGCCGGCGGCGCCCAGGCTGTGGCCGGTCAGGGACTTGGTCGAGGAGATGGCCGGCATGGTGTCGCCGAACACCGCGCGCACGGCTTCCATTTCCTTGGCGTCGCCGACCGGCGTGCCGGTGCCGTGCGGGTTCAGATAGTCGATCGGCGCCTTCACCGTGCGCATCGCCAGCTTCATGCAACGCTGGGCGCCCTCGCCCGAGGGGGCGACCATGTCGAAGCCGTCGGAATTGGCGGCATAGCCCACGATCTCGCCGTAGATCTTCGCGCCGCGCGCCTTGGCGTGTTCGTATTCCTCCAGCACCACCATGCCGCCGCCGCCGGCGATCACGAAGCCGTCGCGGTCGCGGTCATAGGCGCGGCTGGCGACCGCAGGCGTGTCGTTGAAGTTGGAGGACATGGCGCCCATGGCGTCGAACAGGTTGGACAGCGTCCAGTCCAGCTCTTCCACGCCGCCGGCGAAGACGATGTCCTGGTTGCCCAGCGCGATCTGCTCATAGCCCGAGCCGATGCAGTGGGTGGAGGTGGCGCAGGCGGAGGAAATGGAGAAGTTGAGGCCCTTGATCTTGAACCAGGTGGCCAGCACCGCCGAGGGGCCGGAGCTCATCGCCTTGGGCACGGCGAAGGGGCCGATACGCTTGGGGCCCTTTTCCCTGGTGATCTCGGCGGCCAGCACGATGGCGTGGGTGGAGGGTCCGCCCGAGCCGACGATCAGGCCGGTGCGCTCATTGGAGATTTCGCCGTCTTCCAGGCCGGCGTCCGCGATGGCCTGTTCCATGGCGATGTGGCCGAAGCCCGTGCCCTGGGCCAGGAAGCGCGCGGCGCGGCGGTCGACCAGGCTTTCCCAGTCGATGTCGGGCTTGCCATAGACCTGGCAGCGGAAGCCGAGCTCCGCATAATCAGGCGCGGCTGAAATGCCGGATTTGGCCTCGCGCAGAGAGGCCAGCACCTCATTGGTGTTGTTGCCGATGGACGATACGATGCCCATCCCGGTGACGACGACGCGACGCATGTTTCCTTCCCGGTCCCTCGGCCCTTAAGGGCGCTGATAGAGGCCGACGCGAAGGTCGGCCGCCCAATAGATAGGGACTCCGTCGGCTTCGAGCACGCCGTCGCCGATCCCCATGACCAGGCGGCGGTTGATGACCCGCTTCATTTCGATCTTGTAGGTGACCTTTTTTATGGCCGGCGTCACCTCGCCGCCGAATTTCACTTCGCCGCAGCCAAGCGCCCGGCCGCGGCCCTTGCCGCCGATCCAGCCCAGGTAGAAGCCCACCATCTGCCACAGGGCGTCGAGGCCCAGGCTGCCGGGCATCACCGGATCGCCGATGAAGTGGCAGTCGAAGAACCAGAGGCTGGGGTCGATGTCGAACTCGGCCTCGATATAACCCTTGCCGTGAGGGCCGCCGTCGTCGTTGATCTGGGTGATCCGGTCGAACAGCAGCATCGGCGGGGCCGGCAGTTGGGCGTTGCCCGGACCATACATCTCGCCGCGCGCGCAGCTGAGAAGCTCGTCCTTGGTGAAGTTGTTTTGCGCCTTGATCGTGCTCATGAGCCGGGCGTAGCACTCCGCACTGGCCGTCTCAACCTATTCGGACCATGCGGCCTAGTTGGCCTTGCACTGGGGCCCGGGGGCCGCGCCCCAGACCGCGTCACGGGGGACCCAGCCGCTGACTCCACCGGCGCGGATCTTCACCCAGCCGTCTTTTTCGCCCTGAAACTCGGCGATGGCGCGCGAATTCAGATAGGCCGCCGGTTTGGCGTCCGCCTTGGGCTCCGTCAGCAGCGGCAGGGCGGATGCCTGGACGCGCATCACCGTGCGCACGCCGTCGACGCCGCGTTTGTGCACCCACACCAGGTTGCCCTCGGGATCGCACACGCGCCGCCACTCGGTCGTCTCGGCCACCACCTGCAGCGGTAAGCCCTTGGCGCGATAGACGAATTTCAGCTGGCTGTCTTCGCTGGGACCATTGCGGGCGTTCACCTCGCCGAACTTCAGCGACAGATAACGCGGCACCGGATAGCCCGACGGCGTCACCCGGCCGTCCTTCTTGGAGGGTCCGCAGCCGCTCGCGGCCATGCCCGCGATCAGCAATAGTGGCAGCAGAGAGAGAAATGGTTTCGTCCGCATGTCGCCGTTCGCTTTCCCCTGCGCAGACCCTTTGCTACAGGGGGTGGAGCGCCCCGCCCAGGGGTTAGAGGTTTCGATCACACCCGTCATGGCCGCCCAGAAGCCGAAAGTCATCGTCACGCGCAAACTGCCCGATCCGGTGGAGACCCGGATGAGGGAGCTGTTCGACACCGAATTGAACCTCGACGACAAACCGTTGACGGGCGATGAACTCGTCGACGCCATGAGCCGCTGCGACGTCCTGGTGCCCACCATCACCGACCGGTTGGACTCGCGTATCCTGTCGCGGGCCGGGGATCGGCTGAAGCTGATCGCCAACTTCGGGGCCGGGGTCGACAATATCGACGTCACCACCGCCAACGCCCGTGGCGTCATCGTCACCAACACGCCCGGCGTGCTGACCGAGGATACCGCCGACCTGACCATGGGCCTGATCATGGCCTCGGCCCGGCGCGTGGTCGAAGGCGCCAACGTGGTCCAGGCCGGCGACTTCCACGGCTGGTCCCCCACCTGGATGCTGGGCCGCCGCATCTGGGGCAAGCGCCTCGGCATCATCGGCATGGGCCGCATCGGCCAGGCCGTCGCGCGCCGCGCCAAGGCCTATGGCCTGTCGATCCACTATCACAATCGCAAACCGGTCAGCGCCCGCATCGCCGATGAGCTGGAGGCGACCTACTGGGAAAGCCTCGACCAGATGCTGGCCCGCATGGACATCGTCTCGGTCAACTGCCCCCACACCCCGGCCACCTACCACCTGCTGTCGGCCCGGCGGCTGAAGCTGATGCAGGCCCACGCCATCGTCGTGAACACGGCGCGCGGCGAGATCATCGACGAGGGCGCCCTGGCCAACATGCTGGCGCGCGGCGAGCTGGCCGGCGCGGGCCTGGACGTCTACGAGCACGAGCCGGCGGTGAACCCCAAGCTGCTGAAGCTGCCCAACGTCGTGCTGCTGCCGCACATGGGCTCGGCCACCGTCGAGGGCCGCATCGACATGGGCGAGAAGGTCATCGTCAACATCAAGACCTTCATGGACGGCCACCGTCCGCCGGACCGCGTCATTCCTTCGATGCTGTAGATAGCAGCCTTGAAGGCTACGGCTGCACGCTTGACGTGCGGTGGGGAGTATCGCCACTCTTCAGGCCGTAGTTGAAGGTTCGGGGGCGATCCATGGTTTCGCGGCGAGCGGTCCTGGCCGCGGGCTTTGGTGGCTCGCTGGCCCTGTCGGCGCCGGGCATCGGGATAGCGCGCGCAGGCGATCCTGCCCCGAGCCCGACCACTCCAATCCTGCCTACGCCGATCCCACCTACAATCGACGAGCTGCTGCAAAAAGCGGTGCTGCGCGACGCCTCGCTATCACCCGACGGCAAGCGGCTGGCCATCCTGCGCGAGCAGCGGGAGGGCGGCAAACGCCTGGCCTATCTGCTGCTGGCGAACGCCGAGACCATGAGCGGCACGCCCGAGCGGGTGGTGCTGGGTGACTATGAGGTCGAGCAGGTGCTGTGGGCCAACGAGGAGCGTCTGCTGCTCTGGCTCAGCTTCGACACCGACCCCGTTATCGGAACGCATGCCGGGCAACTGCCGCCCAGCGTATACTGGGTCAGCAAGCCGGTGCGCCGGATCATGTCGGTGGACCTGAAGGGCGGCTCCGGGGTCCTGCTGTTTGCCAACGACAAGCGGGCCATCGGCCAGGAGTTCGACCTGGGCAGCATCGTCGACATGGTCCCGAGCGATCCACGCACGGTGATCATGCAGGCCTGGGGGCCGATGGAGGGCGTACAGGCGCTTTACAAGGTCGATGTCTATACCGGTGAAGCCACCTTGTTCGAACGGGGCCTGCGCGCGACGCTGGGGTGGATATCGCAGGACGGCATCTCCCTGGTTCGCTACGATCGCAACGCCTTCGACACCCGGCTGCGCGTGATGATGCGAGACGACGCTTCGGGGAAATGGCAGTTCTACCGCGACATCCGCCTCAACGAGGTGCGCAAGTCGCCCGATTTCAACATCGTCTGCGCCACCCCGGAGCCGGGCATTCTGCTGGTCACCTCCCGGCCGGAGGGCAGCGACACCGACTGTCTGCGCCGCTTCAACATCCGCACCCGGGAATATGGAGACGTCGTCGCCCGCGTGAACGGCCGCGACGTGGATGCCGCCGCCGTGGACCCGCTGCATGGTCTGATCGGGGCGAGCTATTACGATGATCGCCTGAACTACGTCTTCGCCGATCCGACGCTCGCGGCCCACTACAAAGGCGTGAACGGCTATTTCGGCAATGCCTGCAACGTGGCCATCCAGGAGGCCGACGTGCGTCACAACCGCATGATCCTGGGCGTCAGCGGCCCGCGCGATGCCGGAAGCCTGCACCTCTACGATCGCGCCGCGCGGCAGTTGAAGCCCATTGGCGAATGCTATCCGTGGCTGACGCCCGAACGCCTGGCGCCCATGGAGGTGCTGAAGGTCAGAACGCGGGACGACGCGGAGATTACCGCCTATCTGACCACGCCGATCATTGCCGCGACGGGCGCGCGCCCGATGGTGGTGATGCCGCACGGCGGCCCGGAAGCGCGCGATCATCTGGGTTATGACTTCCTGGTCCAAAGTCTGGCCGCGCGGGGCTGGGTGGTGCTGCAGCCCAATTTCCGTGGATCAGCGGGCTATGGAAACGGTTTCCGCGAGGCTGGTCACCGGCGCTGGGGCGATCGCATGCAGCAGGATGTGGAAGACGCCGTCGCCATGGTCGTGGCGGCCGGCCGGGCCGATCCGAAACATCTGGCGATCTGCGGCGGAAGCTACGGCGGCTATGCCGCCCTGATGGGCGGTATCCTGAGGCCTGACCTCTATCGGGCGATCGTCTCCATGGCCGGTCCCTCGGACCTGATGAAGATGCTGGACTATGAGCGCATCGATGGATCGGATTCAGAGAGCTATGCCTACTGGCGCTCGGTGATCGGCGACCCGCATACCGAAGCCGAGCGCATCCGGGCCGCCTGTCCGGCCCTACGCGCCGCCGAGATCGCGGCGCCCGTGCAGCTGATCCATGGGGCATGGGACGGTGTGGTGCCGGTCGAGCAGTCCAAGATGATGCAGAAGGCGCTGAAGGCGGCCGACAGGTCCTGCGTCTATCTGGAGCTGCCCCGCCAGGGCCATTTCGGTTTCAAGCCGGATATCTGGAAGACGGTGTTGACTACCACCTGCGACTTCCTGGCCGCACACATCTAGCGCAGCCCGCAGCTGCCCTTCTCGGGCCAGACCTCGTCGCTGAGCCAGGCGCAGACGTCGGCGGCGGAGCGGTCGGGGATCTGTTCCATGGGCACGTGGCCGACGCCGTCGTAGCCGATCAGGGTGGCGTGCGGGATGGCGCGCGCGAAGGCCTCGCCGTCGCCATAGGGGATGACGCTGTCGGCCTTGCCGTGCAGGACCAGGGTCGGGACCTGGATGGCCGAGAGGCGCTGCGGCGTCGCGGGAGAGTGCTTGCCGCTCTGCATGCCCAGCAGGATGTCGCGGTGGCCGGGGCCGCGCGACAGGTCGGCGTAGCGGGCGACCAGGTCCGGCGTCACCAGCCTGGGGTCGATATAGGCCGCATAGAGCCCCTGTTTGATCAGGGCCGTGTTGTCGAGGTCCTTGAGCAGGAACCGCGCGAGCGGGTTCTTCAGCAGGTTGAACAGGGCCACGCCGTTCTTGCCCTGGGGATGGTCCCAGCCCGCCGCGTCCACCAGGATCAAGCCTTCCAGCCGGTCGGGATGGGCGAGCGCATAGTTCCAGGCCACGCCGCCGCCCATGGAATTGCCGCCAAGCACGAAGGTCTTCACGCCGAGGCGGGTAGCAACCTGATCGACGATGGAGACGAAGTCGACGCTGGCCGGGTCGAGATCCTTGGGCGCGCGGGTCAGGCCGTGGCCGGGCAGGTCCAGGGTGATGATCCGGTAGTCCGTGCCCAGGCGTGTAACCCAGGGCTCCCAGGCCTGCAGCGAGGCGCCGAAGCCATGGACCAGCACGACGACGGGGCCATCCTTGCGGCCCTCGTCGCGGTAGTGGACGTGATAGCCGCCGGGCAGGTCCATGAACTGCGACGCCTGGCTGGCGTATTTGCCCTCCAGGTCGTCATAGGGGATGTCGGCGCGGCGCAGGACGAACCAGCCGGCCACCGCCACGACGATGACCGCCAGCAATAGTCCCGCCAGGATGCGTCCCAGGATTTTCATGCCGGCCCCCGATTTCGGCGCACAGGATGGGGCGCCTGCCTCAGGTCTGGCAATCACCCCGCATCGGGGCCGCAAACGGGGCAGGACGGGTCGGCGCCGACCTTCAGCGTGCGGCTCTCCGCCGCCAGGCCGTCATAGACCAGCAGCCGCCCGGTCAGGGGCTTGCCCGCCCCGGCGATCAGCTTAACGGCTTCCAGCGCCATCATCGAGCCGATGATCCCGGCCAGGGCGCCGACCACGCCCACGGCGACGCAGGTCTCGGCGTCCGGCGGGATCTCCGGCACCAGGCAGCGGTAGCAGGGCCGGCCTTCGAAAATCCCGACCTGGCCCGTCCAGCGCCCGATCGCGCCGCTGACCAGGGGCACGCCCTCCGCCACGCAGGCGGCGTTGACGATGAAGCGGGTCTCGAAGTTGTCGGTGCCGTCGAGCACCAGGTCGTGGCCGGCGACCAGCGCCTCGGCATTGTCGTCGTTCAACTGGACATCGGCGATCTCGAGCTCGATCTCCGGGTTGAGCGCGCCCAGCCGCTGGGCCGCCGTCTCGGCCTTGCCGCGCCCTATATCGCCGGTGATGTAGAGGACCTGGCGCTGGAGGTTGGACAGCGACACCGTGTCGGGATCGGCCAGGGTGATGTGGCCCACCCCAGCGGCGGCCAGGTAGAGGGCGGCGGGCGCGCCCAGGCCCCCAGCGCCGACGATCAGCACGCGCGCGCCTTTAAGCTTCTGCTGCCCCGGGCCGCCCACTTCGCGCAGCACCAGGTGGCGGGCGTAGCGTTCGACCTCATCATCGGAAAACGTCATCGCTTGACCTTACCCACCCCGCTCGCCACATCCCAGGACATGAGCAATTTTCCAGACTGGCATGGCACCACCATCCTGGCGGTGCGCAAGAACGGCAAGACGGTCATCGCCGGCGACGGGCAGGTGTCCATGGGCCAGACGGTGGTCAAGGGCAATGCGCGCAAGGTGCGCACCCTGGCGGAGGGCCGGGTGCTGGCCGGGTTCGCCGGCGCCACCGCCGACGCCTTCACCCTGATCGAACGGCTTGAGACCAAGCTGGAGCAATATCCCGAGCAGTTGGCCCGGGCCTGCGTCGACCTGGCCAAGGACTGGCGCACCGACCGCTACCTGCGCAAGCTGGAGGCCATGCTGCTGGTCGCCGACAAGGACGAGATCTACACCGTCACCGGCGTGGGCGACGTGCTGGAGCCGGAACATGCGGTGGCCGCCATCGGTTCGGGCGGCAACTATGCCCTGGCCGCGGCGCTGGCGCTGATGGACGGCCCGCTGTCGGCCGAGGAGGTGGCGCGCAAGGCGATGGGCATCGCCGCCGACATCTGCGTCTTCACCAACCGCTCGCTGACCGTCGAGACCCTCGGCTAGGCGATGACCGAATTTTCCCCCCGCGAGATCGTCTCCGAACTCGACCGCTTCATCGTCGGCCACACCGAGGCCAAGAAGGCCGTGGCCGTGGCCCTGCGCAACCGTTGGCGGCGCCGTCGCACGCCCGACGACCTGCGCGACGAGATCACGCCCAAGAACATCCTGATGATCGGCCCCACCGGCGTCGGCAAGACCGAGATCGCGCGCCGGCTGGCCAAGCTGGCCCAGGCGCCCTTCCTGAAGGTGGAGGCCACCAAGTTCACCGAGGTCGGCTATGTCGGCCGCGACGTCGACCAGATCATGCGCGACCTGGTCGAGAGCGCCATCGGCATGGTGCGCGACAAGCGCCGCACGGGTGTTCGCGCCAAGGCCGAAGCGGCGGCGGAGGAACGCATCCTCGACGCCCTGGTCGGCCCCGGCTCCGGCCCCGCCACCCGCGACAGCTTCAGGAAGAAGCTCCGCGCCGGGGAGATGGACGACAAGGAGATCGAGCTGACGGTGGCCGACACCGGCGCCGCCCTCGGCGGCTTCGACATTCCCGGCCAGCCCGGCGCCTCCATCGGCGTGATGAACCTGTCGGACATGATGTCCAAGGCCTTCGGCGGGCGCACCAAGACCCATAAGACCACCGTGGCCGCCGCCTGGACGCCGCTGATCGCCGAGGAGGGCGACAAGCTGGTCGATCAGGACGCGCTGACCCAGGAGGCCATCGAACTCGCCGAGAACAGCGGCATCGTCTTCCTCGACGAGATCGACAAGGTGGCCAGCCGATCGGATCGCGCCGGCGCCGACGTCAGCCGCGAAGGCGTGCAGCGCGACCTGCTGCCGCTCATCGAGGGCACGACGGTCTCGACAAAGTATGGGCCGGTGAAGACCGACCATGTGCTGTTCATCGCCTCGGGCGCCTTCCATGTGGCCAAGCCCTCCGACCTGCTGCCCGAGCTTCAGGGCCGCCTGCCGATCCGGGTGGAGCTGAAGGCCCTGACCCGCGACGACATGCGCCGGATCCTCATTGAGCCGGAAGCCAATCTGTTGCGTCAGCACCAGGCCCTGATGGCCACCGAGGGCGTGACGCTGACCTTCACCGAGGACGCCATCGACGCCCTAGCCGACGCCGCCGTGCAGGTGAACGGCTCGGTGGAAAACATCGGCGCGCGGCGGCTTCAGACCGTGCTGGAGAAGGTGGTCGAAGAGATCAGCTTCACCGCCGGGGATCGCTCCGGTGAGACCGTGACCATCGACGGCGCCTATGTGCGCGAGCGCATCGGGGCGCTGGCGTCGAACGCGGATCTGAGCCGGTATATTCTGTAGATTCAGCGGGCCGACTCCGTTCTCCAAAGAGAAGAGAGTCCACGAACCACAGGGACCACACCAACGATGACCCGCCAGCGCTGGTGATAATCCGATGTCGCTCGCCGGAGGCGGGCAGAGTTCACCTGGCTATGCGTTCGATGCTGGCTTTTGGGAATGCTCCGAAATTGACCAATAGGCCCAGGCGCAGGTTTGTGGCCTTCAGGTAGTTCAATACCTGTGCGCGATGGGCGGAGGCCACGTCCGTCAGCGCTTTCAGTTCGACGATGATGCTGTCGAAGCAGACGAAATCCGGTTGATAGACTTGGCGGAGCGCATGGCCCTTATAGGTCAAGGTCAGCGTCGGTGTGGCCACATAAGGAATGCCCCTGAGCTCGAATTCAGCGGCGAGGCATTCCTGATAGACGGCTTCAAGGAAGCCGGCGCCCATCTCCCGATTCACCTCGAAGATCGCGCCCCGAATCCGGAAGACTTCCTCTGAAAGGATGAGCCCGGCGCGGGTGCTGTCGGAACCGTCCATGCTTCACTGTGCGGGCAAAACGGCTACGCTTCAAGAACAGTGTTCCTGGTTTGTTCGAGGGCCAAATAGACCCGCCTGGGCTGGCGGGTCATCGTTGGTGTGGTCCCTGTGGTTCGTGGACTCTCTATCTTCGTTAGGCCGCCCGATCCGCCGCCACGGCCTCCATCCCCAGCATCGCCGCCTTGCGCGCCAGACCCCAGTGGTAGCCCGTCAGGCGCCCGTCGCGGGCGATGGCGCGGTGGCAGGGGATCAGGAAGCTGACCGGGTTGGCGCCGATGGCCGCTCCGGTGGCCTGATAGGCCTTGGGGTTGCCGGCCCAGGCGGCCACGTCGGCGTAGGAGGCCGTGGCGCCCGTGGGGATGCGCAGCAGCGCCTTCCAGACCTGGACGTGGAAGGGCGGGCCGATCAGCACCACCGGCACCGGGCTTTCGCCCCCCAGGAAGACGTGGTTGGCCATGGCCAGGGCCGCGCCGTCGTCGCGCCGCCAGTCGGCCGCCGGGAAGCGGGCGTGCATGTCGGCGTAGGTCGCCTCCTCCGCCCCCTCGTCGGCGAAGGCGAGGCCGGCCAGACCGCGCGGGGCCAGCACGAAGAGACCGTTCCCGAAGGGTGTCGGCGCCCAGCCCCACTTGAGCGTCAGGCCTTCGCCACGGCGGCGGGCCTCGCCGGGGGTCACCGCCTCCTGGGCGATGAACAGGTCGTGCAGGCGCGACGGACCGGACAGGCCGGTGTCGAGCGCGGTCTCCAGCACCGGCTGGCCGGCCTCCAGCAGGGTGCGCGCCTCGGCATGGGCGATGGACGCCATGAAGGTCTTGGGACTGACCCCCGCCCAGCGGGTGAACAGGCGCTGGAAGTGGAAGGGCGACAGGCCCACCGCTTCGGCGGCCTCGTCCAACGAGGGGCGTTCCTTCCAGTGGTCGGCCAGGAAGCCGAGCGCGGACGTCATGCGGGCGTAGTCCTGGGCCCGGGTTTGAAGGGAATAGGGCTCTGCCAACGCCGGAGCCATATCGGGAGCGGAATGGATGAGATCGAGTGACATGCCCTGTGATTTAGGCGGTCTCATCGGTCATATCCGCCCGCTTCTTGCGACCTGAACCAGAAAGTTTTCACGACGGATACCGCTCGTTGCGCGCCGCCTTCACCGCGTCCTGAAGCTGGCGGCCGAAGGTCTGGCGTTCGAGGGGGCTCAGGGCCCGCGCCAGGGTCAGGATCTTGCCCGACAGCATCAGCCGCACCCGCCACTCCTCCTCGCCCATGTCGTCGATCTCCACGCGGGTGAAGGCGGTGGGCGAGGACCAAACGGTCTTGGGCGGCCCCAACCCCTCTTGGGTCACCTCCACGGTCTCGGCGCTGACCCGCACCCGCTCGCCGCGCTCCGCCGCCTTGAAGCTGGCCCGCAGAGCCAGCCAGACCAGCAGCACATCCAGGCCCAGGAAGATGGGAATCGGCGGCGCGCCCATCGCGAAGAACATCACTCCGATCACCGAATTGATGGCGATCAGGATGCCCAGCAGCACCCACATCCCGCCGCGGGTCATCGACCGGCGCGGCTTCAGCACCGCATCCATGTAGAGGGGCGCGCTCATCCCTTGAGCTTACGCCCCGCACCGGGCCATGTTCCAGCCGCATGGCCAAATCACCCGTCTCCAAGTCGCGCGCGCCCAAGCGCCGCATCTCCCCCGCCGAAAAGGCGCGCATCGAGGAGATCTTCCGCCGGTTCCGGGAGAAGACCGAGGACCCGCGCACCGAGCTGCGGTTCAACAGCCCTTATACGCTGACGGTTGCCGTGGCCCTGTCGGCCCAGGCCACCGACGTTTCCGTCAACAAGGCCACCGACCGGCTGTTCAAGGTCGCCGACACGCCGGCCAGGATGATCGAACTGGGCGAAAGCGGCCTGATCCCCTTCATCGCCTCGATCGGCCTGTTCCGCACCAAGGCCCGCAATGTCATCGCGCTCAGCCACATCATCCAGGACCAGTATGGCGGCGAGACGCCGCTCAACCGCGAAGCGCTGATGTCGCTGCCCGGCGTGGGCCGCAAGACCGCCTCGGTGGTGCTGAACGAGCTGAACATCGAGCCGGCCATCGCGGTGGACACCCACGTCTTCCGCGTCTCCCACCGCCTGAAGCTGTCGTCCGGCAAGACTCCTGACCAGGTCGAGGCCGACCTGATGGCCATCGTGCCGCAGCCCTACCTGACCCGCGCCCACCACTGGCTGATCCTGCACGGCCGCTATGTCTGCGTGGCGCGCAAGCCCAAGTGTCACGAATGCCTGATCGCCGACCTGTGTCCGTCGCGCGACCTGTTTATGTAGTTACTCCCCCCCAGGCGGCCGGGAAGCCGCGCGCGAAGTTGAGGCCCAGGACCTTTTCGGCGACGCGGGCGGAGTAGCCGCGCTTGAGCAGCTCACCGGCGATCACCTCGCAGCGGTTGGGGACATTCATCCCCTCCACGAACAGGTAGCGGTAGTCCTCTTCCAGCGCCGCCACGCCGGCCTTCTGGCGCGCGTCCTCGTCTTCCTTGAACGACTTGATGCCTTCCGGCGACAGGTCGAAGGGCTCCATGCCCTGGTCGCTGCCGATGCCGACGTGGTCTTCGCCGCACACCGACAGGGCGTGGATCATGTGGGCCATATAGACCTCCACGTCCGGCTGTTTGGGCGGGCCGGCCAGGTAGGGCAGGTCGTAGATGCCGACCACGCCGCCCTTGCCGACCACCGCGCGCAGCTGGGCGTCGGTCTTGTTGCGCGGATGCGGATGCACCGCCGCGCAGCCGGCGTGGGTGATCAGCACCGGCAGTTTGGACAGCGCGATGGTCTGGTCGGTGGTGGCCGGGCTGGCGTGGCTGAGGTCGATGGCGACGCCCACCGCATTCATCCGCTCCACCGCCTGCTTGCCGAGGTCGGTGAGGCCCGCCGTGGGGTCGGCCATGACGCCCGAGGCGAAGGGCGAGGTCTTGTTGTAGCTCAGTTGCATGACGCGCACGCCCAGCCAGCGGAAGACGTCGATATTGTCCAGCTTGCCGCCATGCATGTCGGCGCCTTCGAAGGAGAAGATGATGCCCACCCGCCCGGTCTTCTTGGCGATCTGGAAGTCGGCGGCCTTGCGCACCTGCAGGAAGACGTCCGGATGGGCCTCGATGGTGGCCTGGACCAGGGCGATCTCGGAGGTGGTGTCCTCGAAATTGTTGTTGAAACCGCCGAGCGTGGTCTTGCAGACCGTGACGCCCGAGGCGCGCACGATGTCGATCAGCGCCTTGGGCAGCGGCAGGGTGGCCCGCAGCGGCGGCGACAGGTTGGCGTCCACCACCATGGCGCGGGCGTAGAGGCTGGCTGCCGCGCTCTTCGGGGCTGTCTTGGCGGCGGCTTGGGCGGCCAAGGGGGCGAGGCCGATGGCGCCCGCCAGACCCAGTGTCGCTTCGCGTCGGTTCATCTCTATGGCCCTCGGTTGAAGGCTGAGCTTAGTGCGGCCGGCCGCACGCGTGGCGTTACAAATCGGACAGGGCTAGAGCGCCGCCTTCACCGCCGCCGCGAACAGGGCCCCGCCGTCGGGTGCGTGCTGCAGGTAGAGGTCAGGTTCGATGACCTCCAGCTCCATCAGCTCCAGGCCGCCGTCTCG
This sequence comes from Caulobacter sp., assembly GCA_028291055.1. Taxonomy (GTDB): domain Bacteria; phylum Pseudomonadota; class Alphaproteobacteria; order Caulobacterales; family Caulobacteraceae; genus Caulobacter. The sequence goes on along the minus strand of JAQGIP010000087.1, from coordinate 1,363 downwards.
GCCGCGCAGCAGATCAACCCTGGCATAGGTCAGTGGGCCCGGTGCGGCGTCGAGCACCGCGCGGGCGACGCCCAGGGCTTCGGCGGGCGCCTTCGCGGGCCCGATGGCCGCGCCGAACTGGGGCTGCACACGGAAGTCGCCGGCCTTCGCCACCTTGGCCACCGCATGGCTGAACTCCCCGCCAAAGTAGAAGAGCGAGATTTCCCCCTCCTCGCCCACCGCCGGCAGGAAGGGTTGCAGCAGGGCCGCACCGGCGGGGCCGCCGACCAGGGCGTCGCCGGGTGATAGCTTCAGGGTCCCATGACTGCCGCCGCTGATCTGCGGCTTGGCGACAATGATCTCGGCGCCGAAATGGGCGCGCGCGGCTTCGACGGCCTCGGGCGTCACCCGGTCCACGACCAGGGTCGGCACCACGGGCACGCCGGCCTCGGCGAGTTCGACCAGATAGGTCTTGGCCGTGTTCCAGCGCAGCACATGCGGCGGATTGAGCAGCTTCACCCCGCTCTCCTCCAGCCCGTCGAGACGCTCACGCCAGAGGTCCGGCTTGAAATGGTAGCCCCACGACAGCAGCGACAGCGCCGCATCGGCTCCGTGATCGGCGCCCAGCGGCTCGGTCCAGGCGTGCGGCCGGGTCTCGATTCCGGCCGCCTTCAGGGGCGCCGACAGGCGTTCGAACCAGACCGGCCAGATGGCGTTGAATTCGGGATTGTCGGCGGCGGGGGTGAGGATGATCACGCTGGGCATATCGGGGAGCTAAGCCCGGACGCACGAAGCCGCAAGGTTTGCACGCTAAAGCGCGGTTTGCTCCCGAGCCCCGCCTCCTGTAGCAAACCCGCCGGAACGAGCCGAAAGACTTCCAGATGCCTGACCTTTACGACGTCGCCGCCATCGGCAACGCCATCGTCGACGTGATCGCGCCGGCCAGCGTGGACTTCCTGGCGGACGAAGGGCTGGTTCCCGGCTCCATGCAGCTGGTCGATCCCGAGCGCAGCGCCCAGCTCTACAGCCGCATGGCCCCCGGCATCGAGGCCTCGGGCGGCTCGGCCGGCAATACAGTGGCGGGCGTGGCCAGCCTGGGCGGCCGCGCGGCCTACGTCGGCAAGGTGGCCGACGACCAGCTGGGCAATGTCTTCGCCCACGACATGGTGGCCCAGGGCGTCGTCTTCGACACCAGGCCACTGGTCGGCGGGCCGGCCACGGCCGTTTCGATGATCAACGTCACCCCCGATGGCCAGCGCACCATGTGCACCTATCTGGGCGCCTCCATCGAATTGACCCCTGACGACGTCAGCGCCGACGTCATCGAGCGCGCCAAGATCGTCTATCTCGAGGGCTATCTGTTCGACCCCAGCGAGGCGCGCCG
>JAQGIP010000037.1 GCA_028291055.1 Caulobacter sp. | reverse complement strand
GGCCATCGGCGCCACGATCGTGCTGGTCTGGGCCGGTGCCATCGCCATCGACGTGCTGAGCTGGATCATCCTGATCATGCGCTCGCTGGAAAAGGAGCACGCCGCGCGCCTGGACTAGGCCGCCGGCCGCACGGCGAGCGCGCGCGCCGCCCTTGCTTTTCAAGGCTTAAGCGCCTACATCCCGCGCCATCACACACGTGAGGCGTTCGGTTGGGTCGGGGGAGACATCCCTGATCTCACCGTTCCGGTCCCGGGAAACCGGGGTTTGCCCCACGGAGGTTCAACCGGAAAAAGGAAAACAGGCCCATGGCGCTTCCCGAATTCTCCATGCGTCAGCTCCTAGAAGCTGGCGCGCACTTTGGTCACCAGACTCACCGCTGGAACCCGAAGATGGACCGCTACATCTTTGGTAGCCGCTCCAACATCCACATCATCGACCTGTCGCAGTCGATCCCGCTGCTGCACCAGGCCCTCGTGAAGGTCCGCGAAGTCGCGGCCGCCGGCGGTCGCGTGCTGTTCGTAGGCACCAAGCGCCAGGCGTCGGACCCCGTGTCCTCGGCCGCCAAGCGCTGCGCCCAGTATTATGTGAACCACCGTTGGCTGGGCGGCACGCTCACCAACTGGCGCACCGTTTCGCAATCCATCGCGCGTCTGCGCGAGCTGGAAGGCGTGCTGGACGGCGGCGACACGGCCGGCCGCACCAAGAAGGAACTGCTGCAGCTGACGCGCGAACGCGACAAGCTGGAACTGTCCCTGGGCGGCATCAAGGACATGGGCGGCATCCCCGACCTGATGTTCGTGATCGACACCAACAAGGAAGCCATCGCGATCCTGGAAGCGCGCAAGCTCAACATCCCGGTCGTGGCCATCCTGGACACCAATTGCGATCCCGACGGCATCACCTTCCCGATCCCGGGCAATGATGACGCCGCGCGCGCGCTGCAACTCTACTGCGACCTGATCGCCGACAGCGTTCTGGACGGCCTCGCCGCCGGCCAGTCGGCTTCGGGCGTGGACCTGGGCGCGGCGATCAACCCGACCGAACCGGCGCTGCGTGAAGTGGCCCCGGCTCCGGCGAAACCTGTCGAGGCCACCGATACGGCGGCCGCGGAGATGTTGGCGGCCGCGGAGCCTGCTCCCGCCGCCGTTTCGGAGACGCCCGCTGCTGAAGCGCCCGCCGCCGAAGCCGCTCCCGAGCCTGAAGCTGAAGCCCCCGTGGCCGAAGCCGCCGTTCCGGAAGCGCCCCCCGCGGAAGCCGTCGAAGCCACTGAAGCGGCGCTGGACGCCGTCACTGAAGAACCGGCCGCGAGCTAAATCCCAACCGGGATTGTTCGCACCTACCCATTGCGGCCGGGGCTAACCCCCCGGCCGTTCACCTTGTCTGAGCATTGGAGAAAGACATGGCGGAGATCACTGCCGCGCTCGTCAAAGAGCTGCGCGAGAAATCCGGCGTCGGCATGATGGACTGCAAGAAGGCCTTGCAGGAAAATGACGGCAACGTCGAAGCCTCGATCGACTGGCTGCGCGCCAAGGGCCTGAGCAAGGCCGCCAACAAGGCTGACCGCATCGCCGCGGAAGGCCTGGTCGCGGTCGCCACCTCGTCCGACGGCAAGGGCGCCGTCGGCGCGGCTATCGAGCTGAACGCCGAAACCGACTTCGTCGCCCGCAACGAGCTGTTCCAGAACCTGGCCCGCAAGGCCGCCAAGGCGGCCCTGGCCACCGAGGGCGACACGGTCGACAACGTCAAGCAGGCCTCGGTCGACGGTGAAACCGTGGAAGCGGCCATCACCCATCTGATCGCCACCATCGGCGAGAACATGGTGCTTCGCCGCACCGTGCGCTTCACGGTGAGCGAAGGCGTCGTGGCCAACTATGTGCACAACGCGGTGGCGCCGGATCTCGGCAAGATCGCCGTGCTGGTCGCGCTGGAAAGTGCGGGCGACAAGACCGCGCTCAACGAGCTCGGCCGCAAGATCGCCATGCATGTGGCGGCCACCAACCCGCTGTCGCTGTCCACCGACGACCTCGATCCCGCGGCCGTCGAAAAGGAACGCGCGATCTTCTCCGAACAGGCCGCCGCCTCGGGCAAGCCCCCGGGCGTGGTCGAGAAGATGGTCGAAGGCCGTCTGCGCAAGTTCTACGAGGAAGTGGTGCTGACCAAGCAGTCCTTCGTCATGAACCCCGACCAGACCATCGAGCAGCTGGTGGCCGAAGCCGGCAAGACGCTGGGTTCGCCCGTGACCATCAAGGCGTTCGTGCGCCTGGCCCTGGGTGAAGGCGTCGAGAAGAAGGTCGACGACTTTGCGGCCGAAGTCGCTTCGATGACCGGCGGCGCCTAGAGCTGCACTGCCCCTGCATCTAAAGGGGGCTGAAAATTGAGGGCGGGGTGCGTTCACGCGCGCCCCGCCCTTGGTCTATGGTCTGTCCCGTAACGTAAGTCAGAGAGTCGCCGATGCCCGCCGCCAAGCCCCGCTACAAAAGGGTCCTGCTGAAGGTCTCCGGCGAGGTGCTGATGGGCGACGCGCCCTATGGCATCGACATGGCCACCGTCGAGGCCGTGGCCCGCGACATCAAGCTGGCCAAGGACACAGGCATTGAACTCTGCCTGGTGATCGGCGGCGGCAACATCTTCCGTGGCCTGTCGAAAGCGGCCAAGGACATGGATCGCTCCAACGCCGACTATATGGGCATGCTGGCCACGGTGATGAATGCGCTGGCCATGCAGGACGCGCTGGAGAAGATCGGCGTGCAGACGCGGGTCCAGTCGGCCATCCCCATGCCCACCGTCTGCGAGCCCTACATCCGCCGGCGCGCCGAACGGCATCTGGAAAAGGGCCGGGTGGTGATCTTCGCCGCCGGCACCGGCAGCCCCTTCTTCACCACCGACAGCGGCGCGGCCTTGCGCGCGGCGGAGATGAAGTGCGACGCCCTGTTCAAGGGCACCAGCGTCGACGGCGTCTATACGGCCGATCCCAAGAAGGACCCGACCGCCAAGCGTTACGAAAAACTGACCCACCACAATGTGTTGCAGCAGGATCTGAAGGTGATGGATGCTTCCGCCATCAGCCTGATGCGCGAGAACGGCATTCCCATCGTGGTGTTTTCCATCCGCGAAGCCGGCAATCTGCTCACGGTATTGAGCGGCGGCGGCGTTTCCACCACCATCATCGGCGACTGACCTGAGCAAGAGGGGGCTAAACCCATGGCCGCGGCTGAAAAACCCGTCCTGAGCAAATACAAAGAGCGCATGGACAAGGCGATCGTCGCCTTGAAGGAGGACTTCGGCTCCCTCCGCACCGGCCGCGCGTCGGCCTCCCTGCTCGACCAGGTGATGGTCGAGGCCTATGGCTCCACCGTGCCGCTGAACACGGTGGGTTCGGTGAGCGTGCCCGAGCCGCGTTCGATCACCGTCAGCGTCTGGGACAAGGGGCTGGTGGTGTCGGTCGAGAAGGCCATCCGCAACGCCAACCTGGGCTTCAACCCGGTGGTCGAGGGGACCAATCTGCGCGTGCCCATCCCGCCGCTGACCGAGGATCGCCGCAAGGACCTGGCCAAGATGGCCGGCAAATACTGCGAGACCCAGAAGATCGCCGCGCGCAACGTGCGCCGCGACGCCAACGACGACCTCAAGAAGGCGCAGAAGGACAGCGTCATCACCGAGGACGAGCTGAAGCGCATGGAGGCCGAGGTCCAGAGGTTCACCGATGAGACGGTGAAGCGCATGGACGAGGCCTTGAAAACCAAAGAGCAAGAGATCATGCAGGTTTAGTCGTCAGACTTCCGCTGGAACTGACGAAAGGGACGCGCGATGCCGCCTCAGACTGGCCTGCAGACGCTGACGCCGACGGCGTCGCAAGACGGCCCCGGCGCGGGCGGCCTGCATGTGGCCATCATCATGGACGGCAATGGCCGCTGGGCCAAACGGCGCGGGCTGCCGCGCACGCTGGGTCACCGCGCGGGCGTCAAGGCGTTGAAGCGCACCGTGGAGGCCGCCGGCGACATGGGTGTCCATACGCTGACGGTGTTCGGCTTTTCGACGGAGAACTGGCGTCGTCCGGCCAGTGAAGTGTCGGAGCTGATGAACCTGCTGCGGGCCTATGTGGAGAGCGATCTCGACCGCCTGGCGCGCGAGGGGGTGCGGGTGCGCATCGTCGGACGGCGCACGGGCCTGGCGCCGGACATCCTGAAGATCATCGAGCATGCCGAGACGCGCACGGCGAACAACACCCGCTTCAACCTTCAGGTCGCTTTCAACTATGGCGGCCGGGCCGACATCGCCGACGCGGCGCGGCAGTTCGCGCTGGACGTGGAACAGGGCCGGGCCAAGGCCTGCGACCTCGATGAGGCGACCTTCGAGCGCTATCTGTCGACCAGCCACGGGCCGGCGCCGGACGTGATCGTGCGCACCAGCGGCGAACAGCGGATCTCCAACTTCCTGCTGTGGGAATGCGCCTACGCCGAGCTGGTGTTCCAGGACGTGCTGTGGCCGGACTATGGGCCCGAGCACCTGCGCGCGGCGGTGGATGAGTACCGCACGCGCGAACGGCGATACGGAGGTAGCGTCGTCGATGACGTCCTCGCCGCCGGTTAGACGCTTCGACTGGCGCAATCTGGCGATCAGGGCGGGCTCAGCGGCCGTGCTGATCCCGGCCGCGGTCGGCGGGATCTGGTATGGGGGCGGCCCCTACCTGTTCATGCTCGCCATCGTCATCGGCCTGCTGGCCGTGGAGTGGGGCAAGATGAGCGCCCCGGAGCAGCCGGCCGAACTGGCGGTGCTGATCACCGTGGTCGTGCTGTCGGTCACCTTCGCGGCCTTCATCGGCTGGTACCGAAGCGCCTGGCTGCTGATGGTGGCCGGCGCGCTGGGCGCGGCCTGGATCGCCCGGGGCCGGGCGCGCAGGCCGATGGATGTGGCCTATGGCGTGATCTACATCGCGCCCGCCGCCATCGCCCTGGTCTGGCTGCGCCAGCCGCAGGCGGAACATTTCAACGAGGCGCTGGCGCCGGCCGGTGACTGGACCCACCTGATCTCGGCCAACCTGGGGCAGGGGGTCAGCTGGACCATCCTGCTGTTCGCGGTGACCTGGGGCGCGGATATCGCGGCCTTCCTGGTCGGCAGCGCGCTCAAAGGCCCCAAGCTGTGGCCGCGCATTTCGCCCAACAAGACCTGGTCGGGCTTCTTCGGCGGGCTGATCGGCGGGGCGCTGGCGGCCATGGCGGTGGCGGCGGTAACCAACACCCACCTGGACCTGACCTCGGCCGCGGTGGTCGGCGTGGCGGGCGCGATCGCCACCATGGCGGGCGACCTGTGGGAATCGATGTTGAAGCGCCGGTTTGGCGTCAAGGACAGCGGCGACCTGATCCCCGGCCACGGCGGTATGCTGGACCGGGTGGACGGGTTGATGTTCGCGGTGATGGTGGTGGCGGCCGCGCGGCTGATCGACCACTGGGGATGGATGCATTGAGTAACCCACGTCGCGTAACCGTCCTGGGATCGACCGGGTCGGTAGGGGTCTCGACCCTGGATCTGTTCGAGAAGTCGGGGGCGTCGGTCGAGGTGATCGCGCTGACGGCCGGGCGCAATGTGGCGCTGCTGGCGCAGCAGGCGCTGCGCTGGCGGCCAAAGGTCGCGGTGATCCAGGATGAGAGCCTGCGCGGCGAGTTGGAAAGCCGTCTTCAGGGCTCGGGCGTGACGGTAACGGCGGGTGCGGCGGCGATCGTCGAGGCGGCGTCGATGCCGACCGACTGGGTGATGAGCGCCATCGTCGGCGCGGCGGGTCTGGCGCCCACCCTGGCGGCGGCGAGGGCGGGGTCGGTGATCGGCCTGGCCAACAAGGAGAGCCTGGTCTGCGCGGGCCCCGCGCTGCTGGAGGCGGCCCGGGCGGCCGGCGGCATGGTGATCCCGGTGGACAGCGAACATTCCGCCATCTTCCAGGTGCTGCAGCCGGACTGCGCGCACCGCATGGCGCGGCTGATTCTCACCGCCTCGGGCGGGCCGTTCCGCACCTGGACGCGCGAGGCCATGGCCAAGGCCACGCCCGAGCAGGCGGTGGCCCACCCCAACTGGTCGATGGGGGCCAAGATCTCGGTCGATTCCGCCACCATGATGAACAAGGGGCTGGAGATGATCGAGGCCTCCTACCTGTTCGGGGCCACGCCGGAGCAGATCGACGTCATCATCCACCCGCAGTCGGTGATCCACAGCCTGGTGGAATATCAGGACGGCTCGACCCTGGCCCAACTGGGGCCGCCGGACATGAAGGCCCCGATCGCCTGCGCCTTCTCCTGGCCCGACCGTCTGCCCTGGCCGGCGGAGCGGCTGGACCTGGCGGCCATCGCCCAGCTGACCTTTGAGGCGCCGGACACCGTGCGCTTCCCCGCGCTGGCGATCGCGCGAGAGGCGATGATCCTTGGCGGCGCGGCTCCGGCGGCCATGAATGCGGCCAATGAAGTCGCCGTGGCTGCTTTTCTTGACCGCAAGATAGGCTTTCTCGATATTGCCACATTGGTATCGGAAACCCTCGAGCAGATGAATGGTCTCGGGGACCTGGCGGCGTCGGGGGGCGATGCGCTGGAGAATGCGGCAATGACGGATGCAAGCGCCCGACGGGTGGCGTCCAGCGTGCTGGATCGTCTCTCGAAGCTTCACTGACGTAAGGAGTTCTGATCGCCCATATGCTCGGTTTTGTCCAAAACACGGCGATTTACGCCCTGTCGTTCGTCTTCGTGCTCACCCTGGTGGTCACGGTGCACGAGCTTGGGCACTTCCTGACGGCCAAGGCCTGCGGCGTGCGGATCGACACCTTCTCGATCGGCTTCGGCCGCGCGCTGATCAAATGGACCGACAAATCGGGCGTCGAGTGGCGAATCGGTTGGCTGCCGTTCGGCGGCTATGTGCGCTTCTCGGGCGACGAGAACGTCGCCAGCGTGCCCGACCAGGACGACCTGACCACGCTGCGCGAGCATATCATCGAGCAGGAAGGCCCCGAGGCCGTCCAGGGCTACTATCATTTCAAGCCGGTCTGGCAGCGGGCGTTGATCGCCGTGGCCGGACCGATGGCCAACTTCGCGTTGGCGACGGTGCTGTTCGCCATCCTGCTGGCGGCGTTCGGCGAGTTCACGCTGAAGTCGCGGATCGACAAGGTGGCTCCGGGCACGCCCGCCGCCGCCGCGGGCTTCCAGCATGGCGATCTGATCACCCGCGCCGACAATGAGGCGATCACCAATTTCGATGAGCTGAGGCGCTATGTGACGCTTCGCGCCAGCCTGCCCATCAAGTTCCTGGTGGAACGCCAGGGCAAGACCGTCGCTCTGACGGCGACGCCCGCGACGGTGACCATCAACGACTCGATAATGGGTCGCCAGAAGGTGGGCCAGCTGGGCATCGCGCCCAGCTATGAAGTCGCCGACCGGCTGCAGCTGCGCACCTCGGTTTGGCAGGCGCTGCCGGCGGGCGCCGCCAAGACCTGGGACGTCCTGCGCACAACCATGTTCTACCTGGGCCGCCTCGTGCGCGGCCAGGTGCCGGCCGACCAGATCGGCGGCTTCATCGGCATCGTCCACGCCTCAGGCGAAGTGGCCAAGGCCGGGGCGGCGGATGCGCCCAACGCGGGCTATATGGTGCTGGGCGTCTTCGTCAGCCTGCTCAGCCTGTCGGCCGTGCTGTCGGTCTCCATCGGCTTCATGAATCTGCTGCCGATGCCCGTACTGGACGGCGGCCACCTGCTCTTCTACGCCTATGAAGCCGTTGCGCGCAGGCCACTGGCCGCCAAGGTTCAGGCGGTCGGTTACCGTGCGGGTCTTGCTTTGCTGGTCGGATTCATGCTGTTCGCAGCCTGGAACGACCTGCACCGATACGACGTGTTTAAAACCCTTGGCGGTCTGTTCTCCTGAATGTTTGTGCAATGCCGGTGGCTCACCTGATGAACCCTACTCGCGCTCGTAGCGCCGCGATCATTTCCGGCATCGCGTTGCTGTTTGGCTCTACGGCCATGACCGCATTGCCAACGCTCGCCTATGCTCAGCAGGCCGGCGTGGTCGGCCGCATCGTCGTGCAAGGCAACGAGCGGATCGAAGACACCACGATCCTGTCCTATCTGCCGATCCAGCCCGGCGACACGGTCGATTCGGCCAAGATCGACTTGGCGCTGAAGACGCTGTTCCGCACCGATCTGTTCGCCGATGTGAAGATCGACCTGCAGGGCACGGATCTGGTCGTGCGCGTGGTCGAAAACCCGATCGTCAACCGCGTGCTGTTCGAGGGCAACTCGAACCTCAAGGAAGACAAGCTGAAGGATGAAGTGCAGGTCCGCCCGCGCGGCATCTTCACCAAGGCCAAGGTGCAGGCCGACGTCCAGCGCATCATCGAACTCTATCGCCGCTCGGGCCGCATCTCGGCCACCGTCACGCCGAAGATCGTGGAGCTGCCGCAAAAGCGCGTGGACCTGATCTTCGAGATCAACGAAGGCCCCAAGAGCGGCGTCATCTCGGTCAACTTCCTCGGCAACAAGGAGTTTTCCGACAACGACCTGCGCGACGTGATCGTGACGCGCGAGAGCCACTGGTATAAATTCTTCGTCAGCAACGACAACTACGACCCCGACCGCATCGAGTACGACCGCGAACAGCTGCGCAAATACTACCGCAACCGCGGCTTCTACGATTTCCGGATCGTCTCGTCGGTGGCCGAGCTGGACCCCAGCCGTAACGGCTTCGCGGTCACCTACACCATCGACGAAGGTCCGAAGTACAAGTTCGGCAAGCTCAGCGTCGAGACCGAGCTGAAGAAGCTGGACGGCGCGGTGCTGGTGCAGCTGCTGCCGATCCACAGCGGCGAAATCTATCAGGACGAGAAGATCGAAAGCGCGACCGACGCGCTGACCTTCGCCGCCGGCGCGGCGGGCTTCGCCTTCGTGGACGTGCGGCCGAAATACGTGCCCAACCGCGACACCCACACGGTGGACGTGGTCTTCCAGGTCCGTGAAGGCCCGCGTGTCTACGTCGACCGCATCGATATCGTCGGCAACACCCGCACCCTCGACAGCGTCATCCGCCGCGAGATCAACGTCTCGGAGGGCGACGCCTACAACCGCGTGCTGGTCGAACGTTCGCGCAGCCAGGTGCTGGCGCTGGGCTTCTTCAAGGACGTCACCGTCGACGAGGTGCCCGGTTCGGCGCCGGACCGCACGGCCCTGCGCGTCAAGGTCGAGGAACAGCCCACGGGCGAACTGTCCTTCAGCGCCGGCTATTCGTCGGTCGACAAGCTGGTGGTGGACCTGGGCGTCAGCGAGCGGAACTTCCGCGGCCGCGGCCAGAACCTGCGCGCTCGCATTTCGGTGGGGTCGCTGCGCCAGCAGATCGACTTCTCCTTCACCGAGCCCCGCTTCCTGGGCCGCGACCTGCGCGCCGGCCTGGACCTCTATTCCTACCGCTACGACTTCTCGCAGCAGGCCGCCTTCGACACCCGCTCCATCGGCGCCAGCGTGCGGCTGGGCTTCCCGCTCACGCCCAGTTCGTCGATGAGCCTCAGCTACACCCTACGTAACGACGACGTGGTGGTGGACGACTACTACTGCCTGAACGGCCTGGTCTCCGCGACGCTTTGTGACCAACGCGGCGCGCGCCTGACCTCGCTGGTGGGCTACAGCCTACGGCTGGACAAGCGTAACGACCCGATCCACCCGACCCGCGGCTATTTCATTGACCTGAAGCAGGACTTCGCCGGTGTCGGCGGCGACGTGAAGTATCTGCGCACCGAGACCGACTTCGGCTGGTACCACGGCTTCTCCAAGTCGTTCGTGCTGAGCGCGACCGGTTCGGGCGGCTACATCGATGGGTGGGGCGGCGATTCGGTCCGCATCAACGACCGCTTCTACAAGGGCGGCAGCACCTTCCGGGGCTTCGAGACGGCGGGCATCGGTCCGCGCGACACCAACATCAACCTGAACCGCAACGACGCCCTGGGCGGCAAGCTCTATGCGATCGGCTCGTTCGAGCTGACCATCCCGACCTATCTGCCCGAACAGTATGGCATCAAGGCCTCGCTGTTCACCGACTTCGGCACGCTGGGACAGCTGGACACCCAGGACAAGCAGTTGACCCCGGGCGTTCCCGATCCGAACGTTCACGACACCATGGGCCTGCGGGCGTCCGCCGGCATCAGCATCAACTGGCGTTCGCCGATGGGGCCGATCCGTTTCGACTTCAGCCAAGTTTTGGCCAAAGAAGACTACGATAAGACCGAGACCTTCCGGTTCTCCACTTCCACGAGCTTCTAAGAGAAGCTTTCCCCACAAGGTAATGCACACCATGAACTATCGGAACTTTGCGGCGGCCGCCGGCATGGTCGCCGCTCTGGCGTTTGCTTCGCAGGCGCTGGCGCAAGCCGCCGCCGCGCCGCGTCCGGCCGCGCCGGCCGCTCCCGCCCAGCCCCCCATCGCCTTCGCGCCCGCCCCTGCGGGTGTCTGCGTGCTCGACCTGAGCCGCATGGGCGCCACGTCGCTGGCGGGTAAGGCCGCCGCCGCCCGGATGAAGGTCATCCAGGACCAGGTCTCGGCCGACATCAATACCCAGGCCAAGCAACTGCAGACCGACGCCGCGGCGCTCGGCGCCGCCAAGGCCACGCTGGATCAAGCCACCTACGAGACGCGTGCCGCCAACCTGCAGGTGCGCGCCAACGCGCTGCAACGTCTGGCCGACCAGCGTCAGGCCGAACTGGAACGTACGGCCCAGATCGCTCAAGCCTCGCTGATGCAGGCGGCCGACCCCTCGGTTCGGGCGGTCTTCCAGACTCAGCATTGCTCGATGCTGTTCGACCGAAGCTCGCTGTTCATCGTCAATCCGTCGGCGGATATCACCGAAGCGGTGGTGGCCAATCTCAACGCGCGGGTGCAGACTTTGAACTTCGATCGGGCGACTCTGCCGCCGCAGGCTCAGGCGCCCCGCCAGTAGGCAATGCGAGCCCGCGCTTCGGCGCGGGCCGACTTGAGGAGCCCGATGCCGGACCCGCGTTTTTTCGATAGCCTGGGTCCCGTTACGCTTGGCGAAATCGCCGCGCTGACCGGCGCCGAACTGCTGCGGGGCGACCCCGCCACCCTGATCAGCCTGGCCGCGCCGCTGGCGCAGTCCGACGCCAGCGCCGTCACCTTCCTCGCCGACCGCCGCTATGCCGACGAAGCCTCGGGCACGGCCGCCGCCGCCTGCTTCCTGCCGGGCGCCGACGCCGACCGGCTGCCCGCCAGCTGCGCGGCCCTGATCACGCGTTCGCCCCAGGCGTCCTGGGCGAAGGTGGCCGCCCGCCTGCACGAGCCGCGCCGCTCTTCGCCGACAGAGGCCTTCATCCATCCGCAGGCCGAGATCGAGGACGGCGCCCTGCTGGGCCGCGGCGTGGTCATCGAGGCCGGGGCCCGTATCGGCCGGGGCACGAGGGTCGGCGCGGGGGCGGTGATCGGCGTCGGCGTGACCATCGGGCGCGACTGCTATGTCGGCCCGCGCGTGGTGGTGGAATTCGCCCTGATCGGTGACCGGGTGACCCTGCTGGCCGGCGCCACCATCGGCCAGGCCGGATTCGGCGCGGCGGTGGGCGCGGGCGGTCTCGTCGACGTGCCGCAGCTGGGCCGGGTGATCATCCAGGACGGGGTGACGGTGGGGGCCCAGACCTGCATCGACCGCGGCGCCTGGGACGACACCGTGGTGGGCGAAAACACCAAGATCGACAACATGGTCCAGATCGCCCACAACGTCCGCATAGGGCGCAACTGCGCCATCGCCGCCCAGGTGGGCATCTCGGGCAGCGTGACCATCGGCGACGGCGCCCAGTTCGGCGGGCAGGCGGGGATCGCCCCGCACGCCAGGATCGGCAACGGCTCCAGCGTCGCCGCCCAGGCAGGCATTACCAAGGGCGTGCCCGACGGCGAGACCTGGGCAGGCTATCCCGCCCGGCCCAGCCGCCAGTGGGCGCGCGAGACGGCCTGGCTGGCGCGCCAGAGCGGGCCCAAGAAACGAGAGGCCAAGGAGGGGTCATGAGCCGCAAGGACGCGGCCGCACCGGCGGCCCAGACAGACATCGACATCACCGAGATCCTGGCCAGGATTCCGCACCGCTACCCCTTCCTGCTGGTCGACCGGGCCGAGGCCTATCGCCCGCACCAGTCGATCATCGGCGTGAAGTGCGTCACGGTGAACGAGCCCTTCTTCCAGGGCCATTTCCCCGGCTATCCGGTGATGCCCGGCGTGCTGATCGTCGAGGCCATGGCCCAGACGGGCGCGGTGCTGATGTCCAAGTCGCTGGATGTGGACACGGCGGGCAAGACCATCTTCTTCATGTCCCTCGACAACTGCCGTTTCCGCAGCCCGGTGCGTCCGGGCGACGTGTTGAAGATGCATGTGGAAGTGGTCCGCGCGCGGGCCAAGCTGTTTAAGTTCAAGGGCCAGGCCTTCGTCGAGGGCAAGGCCGTCGCCGAGGCCGAGTTCGCCGCCATGCTGGTCGAAACCAGCCAGGCCGAGACGGTCGCGGCGGAGCCAAGCGTATGACCACCATCCATCCCACCGCCATCATCGACCCGGGCGCGCAATTGGCGCACGACGTCAGCATCGGCCCCTTCTGCGTGATCGGCGCCGGCGTGACGCTGGGGCCGCGCACCAGGATCGCCAGCCATGTGGTCATCGAGGGCAGGACGACGCTGGGCGCCGACAACACCGTCGGGCCGTTCGCGGTGCTGGGCTCGCCGCCGCAGCACACCGCCCACAAGGGCGAGGAGACGGCGCTGATCATCGGCGACCGCAACGTGATCCGCGAACACGCCACCATGCACACCGGCACCGTGGCCGGCGGCGGGGTGACCCGGGTCGGCGACGACGGCTTCTTCATGCTGGAAAGTCACGTGGCGCACGACTGCGTGGTCGGCAACCACACCATCCTGATCAAGGGCGCGACGCTGGGCGGCCATGTGGTGATGGGCGACTATGTGATCGTCGGTGGCCTGGCGGCCATCCACCAGTTCTCCCGCGTCGGCCGCCACGCCATGATCGGCGGCCTGGCGGCGGTGACCAAGGACGTGATCCCCTATGGCTCGGTGTGGGGCAACCACGCCCACCTGGAGGGCCTGAACCTGGTCGGCCTGAAGCGCCGGGGGTTCAGCCGCGAGGCGATCAACAGCATGCGCGCCGCCTACCGGATGCTGTTCGCCGACGAGGGCACCTTCCAGGAGCGGCTGGAGGACACGGCCATCGCCTATGCCGACATCCCCGAGGTGATGGAGATCGTCGACTTCATCCGCGCCGACGGCAACCGCCCGCTCTGCCTGCCCGAGCGCGAGGTCTAGGCGCATGCGCAAGCTCGGGCTGATCGCCGGCGGCGGCGCATTGCCGTCCGTGCTGGCCGAGCAGTGCCGCGCGGCGGGCCGGCCCTATTTCGTCGTGCGCCTGCTGGGCATGGCCGACCCGTCGCTGGCCGATCACCCCGGCGCGGACATCGGCATCGCCGAGCTGGGCAAGGCCATCAAGGCGCTGAAGGCCCAGAAGTGCGAGACCGTGTGTTTCGCCGGCGTGGTGGCGCGGCCGGACTTCGCCTCCCTGAAGCCCGACATGCGCGGCTTGGCGGCGCTCCCCGGCATCGTGGCCGCCGCGCGCCAGGGCGATGACGGCCTGCTGAGGCGCGTGCTTGGCGAGTTCGAGAAGGACGGCTTCGTGGTCGAGGGCGCCCATGAGGTGCTGGCCGAGCTGACCTTGCCCGTGGGGTTGCTGGGCAGGATCGCGCCGTCCGACGCCCACAGGCGCGATATCGAGCGCGCCTTGCAGGTGGCCCGGGAACTGGGGGCGATGGATGTGGGCCAGGGGGCCGTCGTCTGCGACGGCCTGGTGCTGGCGCTGGAGGCTCAGGAGGGCACCGACGCCATGCTGCGGCGGGTCGCGGAACTGCCCGACGCGCTGAGGGGTTCTCCGGGCCGGATGAAGGGCGTGCTGGCCAAGGCGCCCAAGCCGATCCAGGAGATGAAGGTGGACATGCCCACCATAGGGCTGGGAACCGTCGAATGGGCCGCCCGGGCGGGCCTGGCGGGTATCGTGGGCGAGGCGGGGCGGTTGCTGGTGCTGGACCGCGATCAGGCGATCGCGCTGGCCGACGACCTGGGCCTGTTCATCCTGGGCGTGGAGGCCAAGGCGCCGTGAAGACGGTGCTGACCGTCATGCTGGTGGCCGCCGAGGCCTCGGGCGACGGACTGGGCGCGGGCATGGCGCGGGCGCTGAAGGCCAAGCTGGGCGCGGACAACGTCCGCTTCGTGGGCGTGGGCGGCGCGGCCATGGCGGCCGAGGGCGTCGTCAGCCCCTTCGATATCGCCGAACTGTCGATCCTGGGCATCCTGGAGGGGCTGAAGGCCTATCCGCGCGTGGTGCGCCGGGTGAGGCAGACGGTCGCCCTGGCGGCCGCCGAGAAGCCCGACGTGGCCATCCTGATCGACAGCTGGGGGTTCACTCTGCGGGTGGCCAAGGGGTTGCGGGCGCTGGACCCGTCGATGCCGCTGATAAAATACGTGGGGCCGCAGGTCTGGGCCTCGCGGCCGGGCCGCGCCAAGACCCTGGCGGCGTCGGTGGACCACCTTTTGGCGCTGCACAGCTTCGACGCGCCCTGGTTCGAGCGCGAAGGGTTGCCGGTTACCGTGGTCGGCAGCTCGGCCCTGGCCAAGGACTTCAGCGGCGCCGACCCGGCGCGCCTGCGCGAACGCATAGGCGCGGCGCCCGACGACCAGATCCTGCTGGTCCTGCCGGGGAGCCGCCCGGCCGAGATCGCGCATGTGATGCCGGTCTTCGAGGACGCGGTGAACATCCTCAAGGCCGATTGCCCCGGCCTGCATATCGTCATCCCCGTCGCCGACACGGTGGCCGAGACGGTCAAGGCCCGCATCGCAGGCTGGCCGCACCGGGCTCATGTGCTCGAAGGCGAAGAGGCCAAGCTGGACGCCATGAAGGCCGCGACCGTGGCCCTGGCCTGCAGCGGCACGGTGACCACCGAATTGGCGCTCGCCGGTTGCCCTATGGTGATCGGCTACCGCATCGGGGCCACGACCTATGCGATCCTCAAATTCCTGATCAAGACGCCGTGGGTGACCCTGTTCAACATCGCCGCGCGCGACTTCGTGGCGCCGGAGTTCATCCAAAGCCGCTGCACCGGGCCTGAACTGGCCAAGGCCATCGCGTTTCGCCTCGACCATCCGGAGGTGCGCGAGCAGCAGGTCACGGCCCAGAACGCGGCGCTCGACCTGATGGGCCGCAGCTTGGTGCATCCCTCGGAAACGGCGGCGGACGCCGTGGTGAAGGTGTTGCGGGAGAAGGGCCGGCTGTAGGCGGCCGGGGACATGTACGCTCTCAGACTGGCGATTGGGTGAGCCGGCGCCGGCCCGTACGTGTCCCCTGAAGTTGGTGCGCGGTATCTGGGGACACGTACGGTCGAGCGTGGCGGCTACGAGATACAGACTTGAGAGCGTACATGTCCCCGGGCCATGAAAAAGGGCGGCTCTTGCGAGCCGCCCTTTCTTGTTTCGCTGAGCGGGAGCCTTAGCCCCGCTTGTCGATCGCCACGTAGTCGCGGTTGACGGCGCCGGTGTAGAGCTGGCGCGGACGGCTGATCTTGCGGCCGGGATCTTCGAACATTTCCTTCCACTGGCTGATCCAGCCGGTGGTGCGGGCCAGTGCGAACAGCACGGTGAACATGTTGGTCGGGAAGCCCATCGCGCGCAGGGTGATGCCCGAATAGAAGTCGATGTTCGGGTAGAGCTTGCGCTCGATGAAGAAGGGATCGCTGAGCGCGATCTTCTCCAGCTCCATGGCGATCTTCAGCAGCGGATCGTCGTGGTGGCCGATCTCGTCGAGCACCTCGTGGCAGGTCTTCTGCATGACCGTCGCGCGCGGGTCGTAGTTCTTGTAGACCCGGTGGCCGAAGCCCATCAGCTTGTACTTGCGGTCCTTAACACCCTGAACGAATTCAGGAATGTTGTCGACCGAGCCGATCGTCTCCAGCATTTCCAGCGCTTCCTGGTTCGCGCCGCCATGGGACGGGCCCCACAGGCAGGCGATGCCGGCCGCGATGCAGGCGAAGGGGTGGGCGCCCGACGAGCCGGCCATGCGCACGGTGGAGGTGGAGGCGTTCTGCTCGTGGTCGGCGTGCAGGATGAAGATGCGGTCCATGGCCCGGGTCATCACCGGATTGGGCTTCCACTCTTCGGCCGGCACGGAGAAGCTCATGCGCAGGAAGTTCTCGGCGTAGCCCAGGTCGTTGCGCGGCGACACGAAGGGGCGGCCGACGGAGTATTGGAAGGCGCGAGCTGCGATGGTCGGCATCTTCGCGATCAGACGATGAGCGGAGATTTCACGCTGCTTGGGGTCATCCACGTTGGTGGAGTCGGCATAGAAGGCCGAGAGCGCGCCGACCGCGCCGGTCATGATCGCCATCGGGTGGGCGTCGGAGCGGAAGCCGGTGAAGAAGCGGTCGAACTGCGAGTGCAGCATCGTGTGGTAGGTGATGTTGTGCTCGAACTCGGTGAACTCGGCCGCGTTGGGCAGTTCGCCGTGCAGCAGCAGATAGGCCACCTCCAGGAAGCTCGACTGCTCCGCCAGCTGGTCGATCGGATATCCCCGGTGGAGGAGGATGCCCTTGTCGCCGTCGATGAAGGTGATCTTGCTTTCGCAGCTCGCCGTCGAGGTGAAGCTGGGATCGAAGGTGAAGACGTCGGCGTCGGCGTAAAGCTTTCGCACGTCGACCACATCGGGGCCCAAGGTCCCGTGCATGACCGGCGCGTCGTAGTCCTTGCCGTCAATGTTCAGCACAGCTTTTTCGCTCATGCCTGATATCCCCTGAAAAACACACACAGCGTCTGACAAACAGACGTTGGAAAGGCCTTATAGCGCCTCACGCGCGGCGCGAAAGCGCATCGTCGATCCGGCCCAGACTCTCTTCGCGTCCGAGCAGGTCCAGCGTGCGGCCGAGATCGGGCGAGGGTAGGCCGCCGGTCAAGGCGGCGCGCAGCGGCGGACCGATCTTCCCCAGGCCCACGCCTTCGGTTTCAGCGAAGCTTTTAATGGCCGCCTCCAGATCTGGCGCCGCCCAGTCGGCGGTCTCAAGCTGAATGCGCAGGCGCGCCATACGGTCCATGGCTTCGGGCGTCAGCTGGCCGGCGGGCTTCTCGGCGATGTCGATGGGGCGGCTCAGGAACAGGAAGCCGGCCTGGTCGGCCAGCTCCAGAAGCGTCTTGCCGCGCTCCTTCAGGAAGGGGATGGCCGCGCCGAGGCGTTCCAGCCGGGCGGGAGCCAGGGCCGAGCCACGGGCCGCGAACACCTCGGCCACCAGGCCGGTCAGGCGCTCATCATCGGCGGCCTTGATATAGTGGGCGTTGACCGAATTGAGCTTGTCCCAGTCCAGGCGTGCGGCGCCCTTGTTGACGTCCTTGATATCGAACCAGGCGGCGGCCTGTTCGTCGCTGAACAGTTCGTCGTCGCCGTGGCTCCAGCCCAGCCGGGCCAGGTAGTTGCGCAGGGCCTCGGGCAGGTAGCCCATGTCGGCGAACTCGCCCACCGCCTGGGCGCCGTGACGCTTGGACAGCTTGGCGCCGTCGGGGCCATGGATCAGGGGGATGTGGGCGAAGGCGGGCAGCTCCCAGCCCAGGGCCTGGTAGATCAGCGCCTGGCGCGCGGCGTTGTTCAGATGGTCATCGCCCCGGATGATGTGGGTCACGCCCATGTCGTGGTCGTCGGCGACGACGGCCAGGTTGTAGGTCGGCGCGCCGTCGGTGCGCAGCAGGACCAGGTCGTCGAGGTCCTTGTTGGCGAACACCACCCGGCCCTGGACCAGGTCGTCGATCATCGTCTCGCCGTCCTTGGGGCCCGCGAAGCGGATGACGTGGGGGCCGAGGTTGGAGCCCTCGCCCGGCTCGCGGTCGCGCCAGGGCGAGCGCAGGGCGTGGCCGTCGGCGCGGGCCTTTTCGCGGGCGGCATCGAGCTCATCGGCGCTCATGTAGCAGCGGTAGGCGCGGCCGGACGCCAGTAGCTGGTCGACCACCCCCTTGTGGCGCTCCATGCCGGCATATTGGAAGGTGACCTCGCCGTCGGGCTTCAGGCCCATCCAGTCGAGACCATCGAAGATGGCCTTGACGGCGGCGTCGGTGGAGCGCGCGCGATCGGTGTCTTCGATCCTCAGCAGGAACTTGCCGCCGGTGTGTTTCGCGTAAAGGTAGTTGAACAGGGCCGTGCGGGCGCCGCCTATATGCAGGGAACCTGTGGGGGACGGGGCGAAACGGGTGACGACGGGCTTGGGGTCGGACATCGGGGCTGCTGAATTACCGGAAGGGCGGACGCGCCTGGCCGGCGCTTTGGCGCGGCGTCTTAGCACGGCGTTTCATGGGCGGCCTAGCGTGGCGGACCTGATCGCGGGGCGCCGAAGCGAGATCGCGGCCCAGACCCACCGCTGGTTCCTGTGGGCGCCGGTGGCCTTCGCCTTCGGGGCGGCGGGGTATTTCGCCCTGCTGGAGGAACCGCCGTTGTGGCTGGCGGCGATCCCAGCGCTGGCCGCAATCGCCCTGGCCGTGGCGGCGGGAAGGTTCGCGCGGCTGGCCGTGTTGGCGATCCCGCTGACCCTGCTGGCCTTCGCCTGCAGCGGGGCGCTGGCCGCCAAGCTGCGGACTTTAGCCGTGGCCGCGCCGCTCGCCTCGTCGGTGGATGGGCCCCGGCTGGTCGAAGGCTATGTGGTCGATGTAGCCAGCCCGGGCTCGGGCGGCGCGCGGCTGATCATCGCCCCGGTGGCCATTCGCGGCCTGGCGCCCGAAGCCACGCCCAAGCGCATCCATGTGTCGGTCGACCCCAACCAGGTCGTGCCGCCCGGTTCGGCCATCTCGCTGCTGGCCTTCGTGGGGCCGCCGCCCGCGCCGGCGGCGCCCGGCGCCTATGATTTCGCCCGCGACAGCTACTTCCATGGCGTGGGCGGGGTGGGCTTCACGCGCTCGCCGATCCGCACCGAGGACCTGGGTCCCGCGCCGTGGCGGCTAAGGGTGATCATGGCCATCAACGCGGCGCGCTGGAGCCTGGCGCGCAAGATCGTCGATGTGATGGGCGCGGAGACGGGCGGCATGGCGGTGGCCATGGTCACCGGCCATGAGGTGTGGATCACGCAAGGACAGGTGGACGACATGCGCGCGTCGGGGCTGGCCCACATCCTGTCGATCAGCGGGCTGCACATGGCCATCGTCGGGGGCTTCGTCTTCGCCCTGGTGCGGTTGCTGATCGCGGCTGTGCCGTGGCTGGCGTTGCGTGTACCCGGCAAGAAGGTCGCCGCTGTGGTCGCGTTGGCGGCACTCGGCGTCTATCTCGTCGTTTCAGGCTGGCCGCCGCCGGCCCAGCGCTCGGCGATCACGGCGGCGGTGGCGTTCGGGGCCATCCTGGCCGACCGCCGCGCCATCACCCTGCATGCGCTCGCCGTGGCCGCGTTGCTGATCCTGATCGTGCAGCCGGAGGCCGCCTGCCAGCCGGGCTTCCAGATGTCGTTTGCCGCCACCGCCGCGCTGGTGGCCCTGGCCGAGGTCTGGCCGCATGCGATCCGCGAAATCTCGGCGCCCTGGTGGATCCGCACGATCCAGACGGCGCGGACCTGGCTGGTGGTTTCCGTAGCGGCCAGTTTCGTGGCCGGCGCGGCGACGGGACCGTTCGCCATGCAGCATTTCAACCGGGTGGCGGTCTATGGGCTGGCGGCCAACCTGGCCGAGGCGCCGATCTCCTCCTTCATCGTCATGCCCGCCCTGGCCGTGGGCGCCGCGCTGACGCCTCTGGGCTGGGGCGCGCCCTTTCTGGCCATCGCCGGATGGGGCGTGCATCTGCTGCAGGCCCTGGCCCACCTGTTCGCCACCGCGCCGGGGTCGACGATGATCGCCGCCAGCGCGCCGGCCCTGGCCCTGCCGGTGGCGGCGTTCGGCATCCTGTTCATGTGCCTGTGGCGCGGGCCGATGCGGCTGCTGGGGTTGCCGCTGGCCTTGGCGGTGACGCTATGGCCCCGGCCCGCGCCGCCGGACATCTGGGTGGCCAGCGACGGCGCGGCCGCCGCCGTGCGCGAGGGCAGGGCGGCCGTCGTGATGCGGCCGGGCGCGCGCCAGTTCGCTTCGGACCTTTGGTCGCGCCGCCGGGGGCTGGCGATCGACGCCGACCCGCTGCCGGCCAACCTGCGCCACTTCGATTGTAACCGGCAGCTATGCTTCCCGCGCACCGGCGCGAGCCCCAGCGTCGGGGCTTGGTGGTGGAAGAAGGCACCCACCGACGCCCAGGTCACGGCGCTCTGCCAACGCTCGGAAGTGGTGATCCTGCGCGGCAATCCACTGACCATGCCGGCCGCCTGCCAGGGCCGCACCATGCTGACGCCCAAGCAGTTCGACGTGGGCGGCGCGGCCGAACTCTATCGCCGGCAGGGCGGTGGCTGGCGCGTCGTCTGGGCCCAGCCCCTACGCGGCCACCGGCCCTGGACCGCGCTGGAGGGAGTCCACGACTAGCCGGGGAGGGCGGCGGCAGGTCTGGCGCGGTATTGGGGAGAGGAAGGAAGAGAAGGGTGAGAAGAAGAGGAAGAGGCAGCGGAACTCGCGCCCGCTCCTGCCAAGTGGAAGGATTCGAAGGCCCGCTTGGCGGGCAAAACCGTCGAAGGCGTTAGACGCAGATACAGGTCACAAGCGCGGCCTCTTCCCCTTCTTCTCGTCCTTCTCGTCCTTCCTCTCCCAAAGCGGCGCTCAAATGAGCGCCGCCCTATCCAACTACCCCTAGCGGCACCGCCACAGGATGAAGGCGTAGGTGTCGGCGGCTTCGCGGTCGCCCTGGCTGCGGGTCGAGCCGATGCCGTGGCCGGCGTCGAAATCCACGCGCAGCAGGATGGGCTTGCCGGACGTGGTGGCGTGCTGCAGTCGCGCGGTCATCTTGCCCACGTGGAAGGGGGCCACGCGCGGGTCGGTGACGCCCGTGGTCAGCAGCACGGCCGGATAGGGCGTGCCGTCCTTGACCGCCTGATAGCTGTCGATGGCCTTCAGCCATTTGTAGCCCTCGGGGTCGGCGATAGCGCCCCACTCCGGCTCCTCGCCATAGCCGTTCTGCTCGACCACATAACGCAGCGGGTTGGACCAGCCGACGCCGTCGATGACGCAGGCGAACAGGTCAGGCCGTTCGGTCAACGCCCGTCCCACGGTGATGCCGCCGGCCGAGCGGCCGCCGATGCACAGATGGGCTTTGGACGTATATTTCTTGGCGATCAGCTCTTCGCAGACGGCGATCAGGTCGCGCCAGGTGTTGGGCTTGTTGGCGTGCTGGCCGGCCGCATGCCATTCGCGGCCATACTCCCCGCCGCCGCGCACGTTGGCGAAGCCGATGATGCCGCCCGCGTCGATGAAGGCCAGGTATTTGCCGAGGAAGCTGGGCGTATAGGCCGCCGAGCCATAGGAGCCGTAGGCCTGGATGAAGACGGGGTTCTTGCCGTCGAGCCTGGTCCCCTTCCTGTAGGCCACGGTGTAGGGGATCTTCACCCCGTCCTTGGCGGTGGCGAACATCCGCCTGGTCTCGTAACCGCGCACGTCGATGGGCGGCATCGGCGTGATGCCGGTGTCGGTGAGCGTGCCGGTGGCGGCGTCGACCGACCAGATGGCGGTGGGCGACAGCCAGCCCGACAGCGACATCAGCGTCCCGTCCAGGTCGGGCTCGGCGAAGACGGAGCCGATGGCGCCGTCGAAGGGCAAGGCGATCTCGCTGACCCTGCCCGCCCAGTCCAGCTTGCGCAGGCGGCTGATGCCGCCGTCCATGATCTCGATGTAGAAGCCGTCGCGGGCGCGGGCCATGTTCTCGATGACCAGCGGGCCTTGCGGGACCAGCTCGGTCGCCGTGGCCAGGTTGGGCGCGCTGACCGGCGTCTTGACGATGCGGCCGCGCGGCGTGCCCTTGTTGACCAGCAGGTAGAGGTCGCCGTTGGCGATATCGATACCGGTGACCTCGTCTTCGAAGCCGGTGACCTTCACCCATTTGGGCTTGCCGGCCAGCACGTCGGCGACGGGCGCGACGTAGGCGCGGACCTCCGGGCGCACGTCGGCCAGGATCAGCACCGCGTGGGTCGCGCCGGGCGACACGCCGATGATCGGGGTCTGGATGTTGTCGAAGGCGATGTCGGCGTTGAGGCCGCGCTTCATCAGGATGGGATCAGTGGCGGGGTCGGTCCCCAGGCGGTGGAAGCGGGCCTGGCTGTCCAGGAAGCGCTCGGGGGTGTCCACCGCGCCGGTCAGCTGGTTGTAGAAGAAGCCGGAACCATCATCGAGCCAGGAGGGACTTGCCCCCTGGGTGTTGGGGATCAGCTCGCCCAGGTCCTTCTGGTCGGCCACCGTCATGATGTGGAGGATGGAGTCCTCGCTGCCGTCCTTGGAGATGCCGTAGACCACATGACTGCCGCTGGGCGAGGCCTGCCACCAGTCCAACGAATAGTGGCCGACGCCGGCGGCGCTGAGGGCGGTGGGATCGACCAGGACGCGGGTCTCGTAGACGGCGGGCGCGCCGGCCTTGGCGGCCGCCACCTGCAGGCGCGCGAAGAGCTTGAAGTTGTCCGCGCCCTTGGGCCGCTGCTGGTAGAACATATGGCCGCCGGCGCGCTGCACGCGGCCCGTGGCCACCGTGTCGCCGGTCAGCTGGGAGATGCGGGTGTGCAGGGCCTCGCGCCCGGGCAGCGTGTCCAGCACCGAGCGGGCATAGGCGTTCTGGGCCTTCAGGAAGGGCAGCCAGTCGGGGTCCTTGTCGTTCTCCATCCAGCGGTAGGGGTCCGACAGCGTCTCGCCGAAATAGGTGTCGTGGGCGACCTCGATGCGGGCCACCGGCGGCTTGATCGCGGAGGCCTTGGGCGCGGCCTTGGCGGCAAAGGCCTGGGCGGGCAGCAGGGACAGGGCGCCCGCGCCGGCGAGCAGGCGGCGGCGGTCGGTGAGCAGGGACATCGGGTCTCTCCGGCAAAGCGTTGCCGCATCATAGGCGCGGCTCGCGGGCCTTTGCCAGAGCGGGCGCGCGCCGCCGGCGCCGGGCCGGCCGTGGCTCCCATGGACCCCCTGATTCAGGGGTTGCGTGGCGGCAACCTGGAATGCGCCAATCGCCCGGCCTGACGCACGGGTTGTCGGGCGCGTAAAGGAGTCCCCCGCATGCTGAAGCTTCACTCCGCCGGCGTCGTCGGCATGAGCTGTCTTGTCCTGTTGTCGGGCTGCGGCGGAGGCTCCTCAGGCTCGGGGGCCGGCGCCCAGGCGCCCAGTCCAACGGACCTGGCCGCCATGCCCGATCCGGGCGCGGCCCAGGGCTGTCCTTCCGATCCGGGCGTCGCGGCGGCGCAACCGGCGGGCGGCAACCGCGAGTTGGCCATCAAGCACGCCATCTACAGCGGCTACACCTCCTGGGTCAGCGGCGGGCAGGGCGCGCCCCTGGCCATCGGCGTGACCTTCCAGGCGCTTCAGGTGGGCGACGCCATGCACAACAACGCCAACTATCCGGCGGCGGCCGACGACTCCGACATCATCCCCGTCCACTCGGCCCACACGCTGTGCAAGGCCTTCACGGGCGAGCAGCACCATGTGGTCTGGGACGCCAACTACGTCTGCTACATCTCCCGCGTCAGCCATGATTGGGAGTGCGGCGACGCGGCCGGCACGCGGATGGTCAGTTCGGACTAGGCTCCAGGCCGGCCGGCCCATCGATCCACTGCCCGCCACCCGCCCCTGATCGGAGGTGGCCGCCGGACCGTGACGCAAGCTATATGCGGGCGTAGGGACGGGCGTGGACGAAGGAGCCGATCGCAATGGCTGAGCCCGGAGAGACTGCGCCTGCCCGCCCGGTGAAGGCCCAGCTGTCGGAAATCCTGGACAGCTTTGACGAGGGCTTCTGCGCCTTCGACCGCGACTGGCGCATCACCCAGTGCAACCGCGCCGCCGAGCAGCACACCGGCATCCGGCGCGAGGACGCCATCGGGCGGCTCTATTGGGAGGTGGTTCCCGGCGCGGTCGGCGCGGGGCTGGAGCGGACCCTGCGCGAGGCCATGGAGAGCGGCGTGGCGGTGGAGGTGGAGACTGCCTCGGCCGTGCATCCGGGCGCGATCATCGCGCTGCGCGCCTTCGCCTTCCAAGGCGGGCTGGCCATCAGCTTCCGCGACATCACAGAGGAGCGCGCGCGCCAGCAGGCCGAGCGCGATCAGGCCGTGCGCCTGGACCTGGCGCTGGCCGCCGCGGGCCTGGGCGACTGGAGCTGGGAGGCGGCCACCGACCTGGTGACCTTCTCAGCCCGCGCCGCCGCCATCTTCGGCCTGCCCGCCGGGCCGGTGCTCACCTGGAGCGCGATCCTGCCGATGATCAACGCCCTGGACCGCGACGCAGCGGCCGGCGCGGTGATGGGGGCCCTGGAGGCGCGGGGCGGCTATCAGGTGGAATACCGGGTGCGGCCGCCGGGGCGCGACAGCGAGATCTGGGTGCAGTCGAGCGGCCAGGTCCAGTGCGACGCGGACGGGGCGCCCACCGGCATCATCGGCGTGGTATCCGACATCACCGCCGCCAAGGCGCGCGAGGCCCGGGTGCGCGAGAGCGAGGCGCGCTTCAGGCTGATGGCCGACGGCGCCCCGGCCCCGGTGTGGGTGACCACTGCCGAGGGACCGGTCGAGTTCGTCAACCGGGCCTTCTGCGAGTATGCGGGCCTGGCGCGCGAGGACCTGCTCGGCAACGCCTGGCTGGGCATGGTGCACCCCGACGATATTCCCGGCTTCGCGGCCGCCCGGGCCGCCGCGCGGGCGCAGGCCGTTCCCCAGCCCTATACGGTGGAGGCGCGGTTCAGGAACGCGCGGGGGGAATGGCGCTGGATGAGCGCCATCTCGCGGCCCCGGTTCGACGAGGCTGGCGTCTTCCAGGGCTACGTGGGCATCGCCATGGACATGACCGACATCCGCGCCGCCGAGGCGCGCCAGCAGCTGATGATCAATGAGCTGAACCACCGGGTGAAGAACACCCTGGCCACGGTCCAGTCCCTGGCGGAGCAGACCGCGCGGCTGGCGCCCACCAAGGAGGAGTTCAAGGACAAGTTCCTGGCCCGGCTGATGGCCCTGAACGCCGCCCACAACCGCCTGACCCAGTCGAGCTGGGACTGGACCAGCCTGGCCGAACTGGCCGGCGACCAGCTGGCCCTGCACGGGGCCGGCGCGCGCCTGACCGCCTCGGGCCCGCCGTTGCGGCTGCCGCCGAGGGCGGCGCTGTCGATCAGCCTGGCGCTGCATGAACTGGCCACCAATGCGGTGAAATACGGCGCGCTGCAGGGCGAGACGGGGCGGGTGTCGCTGACCTGGAGCGTGCGGCCGGGGGAGGGCGGCGAGAGCGGCGACCCCATCATCGACCTGGAATGGCGTGAAGACGGCGGGCCGTCGGTGGTTGCGCCGACCAGCAAGGGCTTCGGCTCGCGGCTGCTGGAGACGCTGGGGCGGAATCTGGGTGGGCAGGCGCGGCTGGACTATCGGCCGCAAGGGCTCAGGTGGACGGCGTCGTTTCCGAGAACGGAGAGCGCTGAGGGTCTTTAGAGAAGGAGCGTTCGGGAACGCCGCACCCCATAAAACACCCGCTCATCCCGACGAAAGTCGGGACCCATGCTGAATGGGCCGGCTGTGCGAAGTCCATATGCAACCCGCTGCTCTGCATCCTAGGCAGGGCCAGTCCGGCTAGGCCCTATGGGTCCCGACTTTCGTCGGGATGAGCGGTGGTTCGGAGCGGTCCACCCGCTAGTGATAGCGCCGGATCAGCCCCACCAGCTTGCCCTGAACCTGGACCTGATCCGGGTGGTAGACGCGGGTCTGGTAGGCGGGGTTGGCGGCTTCCAGGGCGATGGAGCCGCCCTTCTTGCGCAGGCGCTTGAGCGTCGCCTCCTCGCCTTCGACCAGGGCCACGACGATCTCGCCGGTGGTGGCGCTGTCGCCCTTGCGGATGACGACGTAGTCGCCGTCGAGGATGCCGGCGTGAATCATCGAATCGCCGCTGACTTCCAGGACATAGTGCTCGCCGGCGCCGAGGATGGATTCGGGCACCGAGAGGCGTTCGCGTTCGTGCTGGATGGCCTCGATGGGGGTGCCGGCGGCGATCTTGCCGAGCACCGGCAGCTCGCGCACGTCGTTGGCGACCAGGGGTTCGGGCGGGGCGCCGGATGCGCGGGGGTTGTCGTTCTCGATGACCTGGGGCCGGAAGGCCTGGCGGCCGCCGCTGGGGGCGGAGGTGGTGGCCTGTTGCGGCAGCTTGACGACCTCAAGGGCGCGGGCGCGGTGGGCGAGGCGGCGGATGAAGCCGCGTTCCTCCAGCGCTGTGATCAGGCGGTGAATGCCGGACTTGGACGCCAGGTCCAAGGCCTCCTTCATTTCGTCGAAGGAGGGAGAGACGCCGCTCTCCTTGATGCGCTCGTGGATGAACATGAGCAGTTCATGCTGCTTGCGGGTAAGCATGAGGGCCTCGCCAACGGGTTGAAGTTGCGGAACAAACCGCAAACGTTGAGGATGTTCTCTAGGTGTTCTTTCTGAATGTCAAGTTAACCGGCAGCGCGGCCTTCCTCCCCAGGCGAGCCTGCAGCGAGCCGGCCGGGGAGGTCCGCCGAAGGCGGGGAGGGGCTTACTGAGCCGGTGTTGATTCGCGTTGTGGCGCTGTCGCTCGTGCCGTCCTGGCTGATTGTGCCAGAACGCGGCTAGTGGGCGATTCGGTAAGCCCCTCCGGCCCTTCGGGCCACCTCCCCGGCCGGCTCGCTGCAGGCTCGCCTGGGGAGGACGGCTAAGCGAGCAACGCCTTGGTCGCCGTTTCCACGTCCGGCTGGCGCATCAGGCTTTCGCCGACCAGCATGGCCTTGGCGCCGACGGCTTCGCAGCGCGCCGCGTCGGCGGGGGTGAACAGGCCCGATTCGGTGACCAGCAGCGCGTTGCTCGGCGCCAGCTTCGCCAGGCGTTCAGTGATGGCGAGATCCACCGTGAAGGTCTTCAGGTCGCGGTTGTTGACGCCGACCAGCGTGGCGCCCAGCGAAGCAGCCCGGGCCATTTCGGCTTCGTCGTGGACCTCGACCAGGGCGTCCATGCCGAATCGGGCGGCTTCGGCCATCAGATCCCGAGCCAGGGCGTCATCGACCATGGCCAGGATGACCAGGATGGCGTCGGCGCCGAGCGCGCGGCTCTCGGCCGCCTGCCAGGGGTCGACCAGGAAGTCCTTGCGGATGCAGGGCAGGGCGACGGCGTTGCGCGCGGCGACCAGGAAGCTGTCCGCCCCCTGGAAGCTGGGTTCGTCGGTGAGCACGGAGAGGCAGGCGGCGCCGCCAGCTTGGTAGGCCTTGGCCAGCGCGGGCGGATCGAAGTCGGCGCGAATCAGGCCCTTGGAGGGCGAGGCCTTCTTGATCTCGGCGATCAGGGCCAGGCGGCCGGGGCCGTGGGCGGCCTCCAGCGCGGCCTTGAAGCCGCGTGGGGCGGAGGCGGCCTTGGCGGCGGCCTCAAGATCGGCCAGCGAGCGGACGGCTTTGCGCGAGGCCACGTCCACGCGCTTGTAGTCGGCGATCTTCGAAAGGATGTCGCTCATCAGTCCGCCGGCGTGTTGCTGATCGCCACCAGCTTCTGGAGCGCGGCCATGGCGCGGCCGTCGTCGATGGCGGCGGCGGCCAGTTCGACGCCTTCGCGCAGGGTTTCGACCTTGTCGCCGATCAGGAAGGCGGCGGCGGCGTTGAGCAGCACGATGTCGCGGTAGGCGCCGGTCTGCCCCTCCAGCAGGCGGTAGAGGGCGGCGGCGTTTTCGGCCGGGTCGCCGCCGGTGAGGTCGGCCAGCGATCCGCGTGGCAAACCAACGGCTTCCGGCGTGATGTTGAATAGCCGGATCTCGCCCTCGCGCCATTCGGCCACATGGGTGACGCCGGTGATGGTCAGCTCATCCATGCCCTCGCCGTGCACGGTCCAGGCGCGCTCGGCGCCCAGCGCGCCCAGCACCCGGGCCATGGGCTCCAGCCGGCGCAGGTCGGCAACGCCCAGCACCTGGCGCCTGGCGCCGGCGGGGTTGGACAGCGGGCCCAGCAGGTTGAAGACGGTGCGGAAGCCGAGCTCGGCGCGCACGGGGGTCACGTGGCGCATGGCCCCGTGGTGGGCGGGCGCGAACAGGAAGCAGATGTTGGCGTCGTCCAGGCATTTGCGCTGGACGGTGAGCGGCGCGTCGATCTTCACGCCCAGCT
This sequence comes from Caulobacter sp., assembly GCA_028291055.1. Classification (GTDB taxonomy): domain Bacteria; phylum Pseudomonadota; class Alphaproteobacteria; order Caulobacterales; family Caulobacteraceae; genus Caulobacter. The sequence goes on along the minus strand of JAQGIP010000037.1, from coordinate 85,071 downwards.
CGGACAGCACGTCGGACGAGCCCGAGCGGGACGAGAGCGCGCGGGTGCCGTGCTTGGCGATCTTCAAGCCGCCGCCGGCCGCCACGATGGCCGCCGCGGTGGAGATGTTGAAGGTGTGCAGGCCGTCGCCGCCGGTGCCGCAGGTATCGACCACCTGATAGGGGTGATCCAGGTGCATGGCCGCCTTGCGCATGGCCCGCGCGCAGGCGGTCAGTTCGCCCACCGTCTCGCCGCGCATGCGCATGGCGGTGACGGCGGCGGCCACCTGGGCGGGCGTGGGCTCGCCGCGCAGACAGGCCGAGAAGAAGCTCTCGGCGTCTTCCTCCGACATGGTGGCGCCGTCGGCCAGGCGGCCCAGCAGGGGTTTGAAGGCGTCGGACATGGGTGTCGGTCTCAGGCTTCGCTGAGGGACTTCACGCCCGCCAGGTCCAGGAAGTTTTGCAGCAGCTGGTGGCCGCCCTCGGTGGCGATGGATTCCGGGTGGAACTGGACGCCGTGCACGGGCCGGGTGCGGTGCTGGAAGCCCATGATCTCGCCATCCTCGGTCCAGGCGGTAATCTCAAGCTCCTCGGGCAACGTCGCCTTGTCCACGGCCAGGCTGTGATAGCGCGTGGCGGTGAAGGGGTTGGGCAGGCCTTTGAAGATGCCCTTGCCCTCGTGGAAGATCTGGCTGGTCTTGCCGTGCATGATGGCCTTGGCGCGGATCACGTCGCCGCCATAGGCCTCGCCGATCGCCTGGTGGCCGAGGCAGACGCCCAATATGGCCAGGTCTTCCGGCGCGCCGCGCAGCAGGGGCAGGCAGATGCCGGCCTGGGCCGGGGCCTTGGGGCCGGGGCTGAGCAGCACCGCCTGCGGGTGGAGGCCCAGCGCCTCCTGGACGGTGAGCGCATCGTTGCGGTGCACGACCGTGCGGGCCCCAAGCTCGTTCAGATAGTGGACGAGGTTGTAGGTGAAGCTGTCGTAGTTATCGATGACCAGGATCATGGTGGCTCCGCTTTAAGCGCTGGGCGCGGCCTCGCCAAGCGCCAACGTCCCCGAACCGCCCCAAGGGGCCTTGTGCCGCGTTGCGGATAGGGGGGCCAGCGGTCATGGTCGCGCGATGTCCGTGCACGATTCCGCCGTCGATCCGGCCGCCCTGGCCTTTGCCCGCGCCCTGCTGCGCCCGCCCGTGCGGCGCGAGACGCTATGGTCGCCCCTGCTGGCCTCGGCCTTCGCGGCGATGGCGGCCCTGGCGCTGGCCACGGCCATGCTGATGTCTCCGCCGTTGATCAGCGATGCGCCGGTCAGGCATCTGGCCAAGCCGGGGGCCGTGGATGCCGTGCTGGGGCCGGAGAAGAGCCGCTAAGCGGTAGAACCATACCCATTGGAGGCGCTCCTCCAAGATCATCCGCTTACCCCCGCCTGCGCGGGGATGAGCGGATAGTTGGGCGTTAATGGGCCTACTTGAGCCGCTAGCCCCTACTGCATGCCGTTGGCCGCCGGACGGCCATAGCGGTCGGTGGCGTCGCCGATCTTCCAGCCGGCGGGGCAGGGGCCGATATGGCGGTAGCGCCGCGTCTGGCGCAGGGAGACGGCGTCGCCCTGGATCGAGCGCATGGTGAAGGTGACCTGGAAGTCCTTGGCCTGATCGCCCTTGGCGGCGTTGTAGATGGCGTAGCTCTCGCCGCCCATCGCGCAGCGCATCGAGACGCTATCGGGCTTGACCACAGGCGCGCGCTCGGGCTGGCAGCTGTCGGTCTGGGTAAAGGCGTGCTGGTTGAGGAAGCCCGTGCGGATAAGCCGGTCGGTGCACATCAGGATCGGCTTGTCGCCGGGCCGCGCGGAGGCGTCGGTCACCTGCACCGACCACAGCTGGGGCGGGTCAGCGGCGGCCTGGCGGGCCTGCATGGCGGCGATGGGGTCGGGCTGGTTGCAGGCGCTGACCGCGCTCAAGGCCAGCAGGGCGGGGAGGGCTGAGAGACGCATGGCTTGCTCCGGATTACAGCCGTAAAATATGCCGGAGATTGACGCCTGTAATTTCTCTTTGGCAATCCCTTGACGGATTTCCGCATCGGCGTAACGTGGCCAAAGATTACGGGTGTAAGTCTATGCGGATCGCCGGCGCCGAAAGCCAGATCATGGAAGCCCTGTGGGCCAGCAACCCGCTGACGGCGGAAGCGCTGGTCGCGGACGTGCAGAGCCGCCAGGCCTGGGGCGCGGCCACGGTCAAGACGCTGATCAACCGGCTGCTGAAGAAGGGCGCCATCAAGTCCGAGCGCGTCGAGGGCCGCCACCAGTACCGCCCCCTGGTCGAGCGCACCGCCTGGGTCGAGAGCGAGAGCCAGGGCCTTCTGGACAAGCTGTTCGACGGCCAGGTGGCGCCGCTGATCTCGCATTTCGCGGAACACCGCAAACTCAGTCCCGACGACGTGGCGCGCCTCAAGGCGCTGATCGAGGAGCTGGACCATGACTGACGCCCTGCTGGCGATCGTGCGGGTCAATGTGGTGCTGGCGGCGGCCACGCTGCTGGTGCTGGCCGCGCGCCGGCCGATCCGCCAGTGGTTCGGGGCGCATCTGGCCTATGGGCTGTGGTGGGTGGTTCCGCTGGCCGGGCTGACGGCGTCGTTGCCGCTGGCGCGGGTGGTCAAGCCGGAGGCCGCGACCCTGCGGCCCCTGTGGCATGGGCTGTCGGTGGCGCTTTCCACGGTGTCGGGCGCCGCGCCCTATGTGTGGGCGGCGGGCCTGGTGGCGGGCGTGATCGCCGTGGTGGCGGCTCAGCGGGCGTTCGAGCGGCGTGAGCGCGACGGCGAGGCTGGGCCGGCGGTGGTCGGCGTGCTGACCCCCCGGCTGGTGATGCCGCGCCGCCTGAAGACCGACTTCACGGACGCCGAGCGCGCCCTGATCCGCGCCCACGAACGCGCCCACATGGACCGCGAGGACCCCCGGGTGAACGCGGCGGTGACGCTGGCCCAGCTGATCCTGTGGTTCAACCCGATGATCAATGTGGCCGCCCACTATATGCGCCTGGACCAGGAGCTGGCCTGTGACGCCACGGTTATGGCGCGCCTGCCGGCGGTGAAGAAGCGCTATGCCGAGACGCTGTTGAAGACCCAGCTGGGCGGGTCGCCCCTGCCGCTGGGCTGCCAATGGCTGGCCCATCCGCTGGAGGAACGCATCGGGGCGCTGCGGCTGGCCGCGCCCACGCCGCGGCGCCGCGACATCGGCATGGCGGCGCTGGTGACGCTCAGCCTGATGATGTGCGCCGCGGCCTGGGCGGCCCAGCCGGCGAAGATCGAGGAGGCGGCGCTGCGCATCGTGTTCATCGACATGACGCCGCGCTAAAACGCATCCTCCCCAGGCGAGCCTGCAGCGAGCCGGTTGGGGAGGTGGTCCGAAGGACCGGAGGGGCTTACCGAGCCTGACGATTATTCGCGTTGTGGCGCTGAGGTCGGTGACGTCATTGGCCCAGGCGCCAGAACACGCGCAACCTTTGACTCGGTAAGCCCCACCCCCGCTTCGCGGGGCCTCCCCGGCCGGGTCGCTTGGGCGACCCTGGGGAGGATGGTTGTTACCCGAACCGCCACGCCTCTTCCGCCGCGCGCCTTAACGCCCGGCTCTTGTGCAGGGTCTCGTCGTATTCGGCGTCGGGGTCTGAATCCGCCACCACCCCGCCGCCGGCCTGGACGTACATCATGCCGTCCTTGACCAGGGCGGTGCGCAGCACGATGCAGGTGTCGACCGAGCCGTCGGAGCCGAAATAGCCCACCGCGCCGGCATAGGTCAGGCCGCGTTTTTCGATCTCCAGCTCATCGATGATCTCCATGGCGCGGACCTTGGGCGCGCCCGACAGCGTGCCGGCGGGCAGGGCGGCCATCAGCACGTCGATGGGGTCCAGGCCGTCCGGCGCATCGCCCTCGACGTTGGAGACGATGTGCATCACGTGGCTGTAGCGCTCGACGATGAAGCTCTGGGTCACCCGCACCGATGGCGGCTTCCTCACCCCGTCCTGCTCGGGCGGTTCGTTGGAGCCGGCGTCCTTGAGCCGCGCCACCCGGCCCACGTCGTTGCGGCCCAGGTCCAGCAGCATCAGGTGCTCGGCGCGTTCCTTGGGGTCGGCCAGCAGCTCCTGCTCCAGCGCCAGGTCCTGTTCCGGCGTCGCGCCGCGCGGACGGGTGCCGGCGATGGGGCGGATGGTGACCTTGCCGTCGCGCAGGCGCACCAGGATCTCGGGGCTTGAGCCGACCAGCTGATAGCCGTCGAAGTTCAGATAGAAGAGGAAGGGCGAGGGGTTGGTGCGGCGCAGGGAGCGATACAGCGTGAACGGGTCGCGCTTGAAGGGCCGGCGGAAGCGGTGGCTAGGCACCACCTGGAAGATGTCGCCGGCCAGGATGTAGTCCTTGGCCCTGTCCACGATCACCGCATAGTCGGCGCGGCTCACGGGCGTCTCGAAAGGCACGTCGTCGGGCTCACGGGGGCCGGGAACCAGGCCGGGCAGGGGCGCGGCCAGGTCGGCGCGCACGGCCTCCAGGCGCGCCAGGGCGGCGGCGTAGGCGTCTTCGGCGCTCAAGGAACCCGATCCTGCGGAAGGGGGACGCACAGCGGCGACCAGCACGATCTCCTGGGCGATGGCGTCGAACACGGCCACCACGCTGGGGCGGATCATGACCCCGTCGGGCATGCCCAGCGGGTCGGGATTGATGTCGGGCAGGTTTTCCACCAGCCGCACGGTGTCATAGCCCATCGCGCCGAACACGCCGGCGGCGGGGGGCGGCAGGCCGGCGGGCAGCTCGATGCGCGAGCGGGCCACCAGGTCGCGCAAGGAATCCAGCGCGCCGCCGGCTTGAGGCGTGAAGTCGCCGCGCGCGATGGCCTCGCCCTCGGCGATCTCCGCCTGGTCGCCCCGGCAGCGCCAGACTAGGTCCGGCTTCATGGCCACGATGGAATAGCGCCCGCGCCAGGCGCCGCCCTCCACCGACTCGAACAGGAAGGCGTAGTTCCGCCCATGGCCGATCTTCAGATAGGCCGAGACCGGCGTCTCCAGGTCGTCGATCAGCCGCGTCCACACCACCTGCGGCCGGCCGGCCCGATAGGTTTCCGCGAACGCCTCAAAGGCCGGTTCGCCCAAGGCGCCTTCCGGAGTTGCCGCCTCGGAGGCCGCCGGCTCGCTCAGGCTCATTTCTTCTTCTTCTTGGCGTCGGCCTTGGCGGTGGGGTCGAGAGCGGCGATCTGATCGGGCGTCACGCCGATGGCCTTGCGGGCCCGGCCGAGGTCCTTCTTGGTCTTCAGCGACGCGCCGGCCTGGGTGGCGGCCTCTTTGCCCAGCTCCTGCATGTACTGCATCGTGAACTGGGGACGGCGCGTCTCGGTGAAGCGGGCCATGTCGCCCACATCGCCCATGCGCACCGCGTCCACCTTGCCGATGATCAGGGCCAGGGCCGGGGGCGGCGCCTGGACCAGGAAGACCTCGCCGGCCTTGGAGCCGTTCATGGCGTTGAGGAAGGGCTCGCCCAGCTGCTTGGCGTGTTCCTGGGTCGACACGCGGTCGACGCCGACGATGTGGGTCACCTTGGCGCCCACCGAGGCGGCCACCTTCTCCAGGGGCTCGCCGGCGCGCACGCGGGCCTGCAACTCCTGGCCCTTGGCGCCCAGCTTGGCCTTCAGGGTCTGGTCCTGCATCAGCTTGCTCAGGTCCGGCTTCAGTTCGGCCAGGGTGGGCATGGCCGGCGCGATCACCTTTTCCACGCGCACCACATACCATTCGCCCGGCGTGGCGCCTTCCTCGACGCTGTCGCTCTCGCCGCCCATGGGCAGGGCGAAGGCCGAGGCCAGCACCTTTTCGTCCAGGTTCTCGGCGGGCTTGCGGTTGGAGCCCATGCCGCGTTCGCTGACCGGGCCGATGGTGTCGACCCGCACGCCGGCCTTGGCGGCGGCGTCGGCGAAGTTGGCGCCGCCGGCGCGGGCGTCGTCGAAGGCCTTGGTCTTGTCATAGGCGATCTTCTCGGCGGCCGAGGTCTTCAGGGCCTCCTCGATCTTGGGACGTACTTCTTCGATCGTCGCCTCGTGGCCGGCGGTGACGCCGGTGATCTTGACCACCGCCCAGCCCAGGTCGCCCTGGATGGGGCCCGACACCTGGCCGTCGGCGAGCGCGAAGGCGGCGTCGGACAGGCGCTTGTCGCCGATGGCGCTCCTGGGCTTGTCGGCCACGATGATGGGCTGGATCTTCAGGGACTTGGCGACGGCGAGCGCGTCCTCGCCCTTTTGCAGGCGCCCGGCCACGGCGGCGGCGGCGGCCTGGTCCTTGACCGGGATCTGGATCAGCGAGCGCTTCTCCGGAACCGACAGGCTGTCCTTGGCGAAGTTGAAGCGCTTGAGCACCTCGGCCTCGTCCACCTTGACCTGGGCGGCGGCGTCCTTGGCGCTGAAATGGATGACCGAGATGACCCGGAACTCGGGGTTCATCAGGTCCTTGGCGTGCTGGTTGATGAAGGCCTGCATCTCCGCGTCGGTGGGCGGGGCGATGGGGCCCAGGGTGCGCGCATCGATGCTGAAGAAGGCCCCGTCGCGGGCCTCCATGGCGTAGGAGGCGACCATGGCGGTGTAGACGCGCGGCAGGCGCAGGCCCTGCGCGGCGCCATAGCCGAAGTGGCTGCCGGAAATCTGGTCGGTCAGCATCTCGCGGAACTGCACCGGCGTCATGCCGTTCTCGGCGGCCACCTGGGCGAACTTGGCGGGGTCGAACTCGCCGGTCACCGGGTTGAAGAAGCCGGGCTCCTTCTGGATCATCGCCTCGACGAGCTTGGGCGAGGGCTTCAGGCCCAGGTTGGCGAGCAGCTTGTTGAGAGACAGCTGGTCGGCCACCTCGTCCAGCAGCTGCTTGTCGAGGTTGTACTGCACGACCTGTTCCAGCGTGATCTGCTGGCCGCCCATGCGCTGTTCCTGGCCCTTCTTGTAGTTGTCGAACACCCGCTTGAAGTCGGCCTGCTCGAACTTGCGGCCGTCGGCGTTGACCACCCAGGTGTCGATGCTGGGGATGATGAAGTCGCGGACGTTGGGCGAAATCAGGCCGAAGCTGACGACCAGCGCCCCAAAGATGACCCAGGCAAACCAGGACTTGGCGAAGGCGCGGATGGAAGAAAGCATGTGGCGGTCAACCCTTAGGACGGTCCACGCACGGGCGCGGCCGACGCGGCGGTATAGTAGAGGCCATCGCGCTTCGGCAAGCGCGCGGGCGACTTCGGGCGCGGGTATGGCTGTGCTTTTGGGGTTTTTCTGGGTCGGGCGTGTGTTTGGGGCCGCTTAAATCCTGTCCACGGACATCACGGACCCCACGGACGGGGGCGGCCGATGCCATTGAGAAGATGAACCGCCAAGGACGCCAAGGACGCCAAGGGGGCAAGCTATCCGAGGGAACCGGGCTTGGCATCGATCTGACTGCGCCGAAGGCGCGATACCATTGGCCGTACGAGCGACGCATCTGTCTTTTTTGTCCGTGTGGCCTGTGGACGGAATCCTTCCGGGCTCGACCCGACGCCGCCGCTGAGTGATGGCCCACCCTTGGCGTCCTTGGCGTCCTTGGCGGTCCATATCTCTTCATACAGCGCCCCGACGTGACACAGACCCCGCGATGCCTTAGGCGCGGAGCAACACACCAAAGCCCAAAGGACTGCCCGTGACCGCACCGCGCCCCCTGATCGCCGGCAATTGGAAGATGAACGGCCTGGCCGCCGCCTTGAGCGAGGCCCGGGCCATCGCCGCCGCCGTCGACGCCAGCCCGCCCGCCGCGCGCGTGGCGCTCTGCCCGCCCGCCACCCTGGTGGCGCGCATGGCCGACGCCCTGGCCGGGACCGGCGTCGCCGTGGGCGGCCAGGACTGCCGCGCCGAGGCCTCCGGCGCCTTCACCGGCGACATCGCCGCCGCCATGCTGGCCGACGCGGGGGCCACGATGGTCATCCTCGGCCACTCCGAACGCCGGGCGGGCTATGGCGAAACCGACCTGCTGATCGCCGCCAAGGTCGAGGCCGCGCTCACCGCCGGCCTGGAGCCCATCGTCTGCGTCGGCGAAACCCTGGAGGAACGCGAGGGCGGCCGCACCCTGGCCGTCGTCACCGGACAGGTGAGGGGCTCGCTCCCCGCCGCCCTGGCCGGCAAGGCCTTCTCCGTGGCCTACGAACCCGTCTGGGCCATCGGCACGGGCCTGACCCCCACCCTCGAACAGATCGAACAGGTCCACCTGGCCATCCGCTCCACCCTGATGCAGCAGTTCGGCGAACACGGCGCCGGAGTGCCCATCCTCTACGGCGGCTCGGTGAAGCCCTCCAACGCGGTGGAGATCCTGGGGCTGAAGGAAGTCGGCGGTGCGCTGGTGGGCGGCGCGTCGCTGAAGGCGGCGGACTTCATGGGGATCGTGGCGGGGGCTTAGGTGCCAATTCCTTGGTTGCCAGTCCTCTTGCTTGAGCGACGGAAGTGCTCGATCTCAGAGAGCCTAACTTATCTCACCAACCCCACCCCCGGAGGAACACGCGGAACACCCCTAAGGGGTGTGTTCCGCTTGCTCCCCCTGTCCGGGGCGCAGGACTGAAAGGGTAGGAAGGCCGGAATGTCCGGGTGTTCCGGTGTTCCGGTCAGCGGAACCAGACCCAGCCTCCTTCCTGCCTGACGACATTGAGTTCGTGCATCCGTTCCAGGCCGCGTTTGAAGGTCTTGCGCCGCACCTCGCGCCACTTCTCCTTCGCCTTGGCCTGTCCGGGTTCGTCGCTCTCGTCCTCGAAATGACGGTGGTGCAAGCCCAGCGCATAGCTGGCCTCGCGCAGGTCGGCGATCATCGCGCCCTTCTGGCAGCCGCGCACGCCGGGGAAAGCGGGCACCTGTTTGGCCCGTCCGTCGTCCAGCATGCGGTTGAGCGCGGCGCGGATCATCTCGCCGGCCGACCCCAGTTTCGGCCCCCGGCTCAGCTTCACGTCCGGGTCCAGCGGGTCGCAGTCCAAGGTGACCATCACGCAGCTGGTGATCGGGTCGCCGTCGCTGTTGAGGCCCAGGTCGATGCGCTTCAGTTCGAAGGCCCACTTAGCGCCGTCGATCTCGTCGGACTGTTTGCTCAAGGTCACGGTGCGGCGGTTGGAGCCATCCTTGCGGTCGATGCGGATCAGGGCGTCGGCCATGTCTTCCCACTCGCCCGCGCCCTTGAGCGTCTCCGCGCCTTGCGCCTTGGCCACGTGGGCCAGGGGCAGGACGGTGACGCCGGTCTGCTTCTTGATCTGCTGGATGGCTTCCAGGGCCGGGCCCGCCACGGCCAGATCGCTGACGCTGGCGCCCCGGATGGCGCGTGACAGGGTGTCGAGGAAGACGGCCTTGAGCGGCGCGCCGGCCGCCTCGAAGTCCGGCTTGCGCTCCTCGATCTCGGCGATGAAGTCGATCACCGAGGCCGGGTCGAGCAGGTCGGGCACGCCCCAGCGGATGACGACGCCGGGCGGCATGGCCTCATCGGGGTCGTTGACCCGCAGCCAGGCGGCCACGCGCTTGGAGAAGGCCTTCTGCTTTTCGCCCACGCAATAGAGGCTGCCGAAGCCCCGGGTGGCCTGGCCCAGGAAGGGCTGGGCGAGCGCGCCCCGCATGGCCATCTCCAGGCCGAAGAAGCTCTTGGCCGAGCCCCGGCGCCCGAAGATGCCCACATAGGCCTCGGAGGGGACCATCCCCTTGACCAGCCACTGCTCGTCCTGAACGCCGCGCAGGTCGCCGGCCCAGTTGGAGGGCGGTCGCTCGCGGCTCGGACCAGGAAAGCTGAGCGCTATGGGCGGGGTCAGCGGGCCGGTTCCGTCCGGGCTCATCGCGCACCTCCCTTCAGATAGTTCAGCAACTCGTCATTCCAGTCGAAGCCGTCGCGGGCGGGCGAGACGTCCACCGCGCAGTCGTCCTTCAGGCGATCGGCCAGGGTGAGCGCGGCGTTGGCGCCCGCCGGGTCGCCGTCGGCGGCGATGATCAGGCGTCTGAGCCCTGGCGGCGGGCGGAAGGCAGTCAAACCGGAGGCGCTGAGGGCGGCCCAGCAGGCCACGGCGTGCAGCTCGCCGAACGCCAGCGCCGTCTCGATGCCCTCGGCCACGGCCAGCACGCCGTCCGCGCCCATGGGCGCCAGTTGCACGGCCGAGCCGGACATCCGCCCGAACATCCGCCGCAGCCGCCGGCCCTTGCCGTCGCGGCGATGATCGAGGCCGATGCTGGTCAGGTGCAGGCCGGTGATCTGGCCCATGCGGTCGCGGGCCAGCGCCATCATCGCCGGCCCGCCCCGGTCGCCCCGGTAGGTGAAGGGCGCGTCCGCGTGGAAGGCCAGGGCGTCCGGGAAGGGACCGGGCAGGCCCCGGCGCATCAGATGGTCCGCCGCCGGCGAGCCGCCGATCGGCCCGCGCTCGGCCCAGACGCCGGTGCAGAAGGCCAGCATCGCCGCCTCCTCCGAACGCTGTTTGGCCGCCGCGCGCCGGTCGGCCACCGGGGCGCGCCGCCATGCCGGTCCCTGGCCGGGCCGTCGATCGAGGCCAAGGTGCTGCGCGCAGGCGTCGAAGGCATCGCCCGCGAAGCTGTGGATCAGGACGGCGCCATCCTCGCGGATGCGCACCGACAGCGAACCGTCGCGCTTGGAATGGCCGGGCCCCGGCCCGCACCAGCGCCGCCCGTCGGCCGACAGCCGCCCGCCCAGGGCGCGGCGCACGGCCTCCAGATCGAGGGGCTCAGTCATTGATCGCCTCCCGCGCGAGGGGCGGCGTCCTGGGTGCTGTGGCGCAGGGCGGCCGCGACCCAGGCGTCCAGGTCGGCATGGCGATAGCGCACCAGCGCGCCCAGCTTGACGTAGGCGGGGCCGGTCCCGGTGACGCGGGCGTCGTTCAGGTAATGCCGGCTCAGGCCTAGGTGGGTGGCCGCCTGGGCGGTGGTCAGAAGGGGCGGGTTCAGGGTCATCGGCTCATGTCCTCGTAGGAGTGAGCCGTCTGATTGGCGCCCGGATGGGGACCGTTGGAATTAGCGGTGATGGAGAATTGGGGGCGGGGTGTTGATCGTTACCGTTTGGGCTTCCGAGAGCGCGGCTCAGTAACGCCGCACCCCCAATACCCGCTCGTCCCCGCGGAGGCGGGGATCCAAGCGGCCTGCCAGAATGTGCGCGTCGCTGCGATGACGGGAGCGGGCCGCCCATCGGACCGATGCCCCACCGGAGACCCGGCTTGGATCCCCGCCTGCGCGGGGACGAGCGGAGACTGGAGAGTCGCCGCCCCCTACTGCATCTTCCCCGTCGTACTCATCCGTACCGTGCCGCCGGTGCTGGACCACGTCTTCGGCCCCGGCAGCACGCGCTTGAGGAAGTCGACGCCGAGCGCCAGGCCGGCGGGGTCGATGCTGTGGCCGAGGCCGGGGGAGATGTGGGTGGTCAGCGGCACGGCCAGGCGTTCGAGGGTGGCCTTGGCGTCGTGAAAGTGGCTGACGGGTAGCACCGGGTCTTCATCGCCATGAACCAGCAGGACGGGCGGGCGCGAGCGGATCTCGGCCTCCAGGCGGGTGTCGTCGGCGATCATGCCGCTGTAGCCGATGATCCCGGCCAGCGGGCGTTCGCGGCGCAGGCCGACTTCCAGGGCCATCATCGTCCCCTGGCTGAAGCCGACCAGGACCAGGCGCTCCTCGGTGAGGTTGAAGCGGGCCAGCATGGCGTCGATGAAGGCGTGGACGGCGGGGGCGGCCATGTAGGCGCCGTAGGCCCGCTCCTCGCGGCTGAGCGTGACGATGGGCCACCACTGGTAGCCGTCCGGCGCGCCGGGGCATTCCTCGGGTGCGTTGGGGGCCAGGTAGGCGGCGTCGGGCAGGGCGGCCTGGAAGTAGGGCGCCAGCGAGATCAGGTCGGCCCCGTTGGAGCCGTAGCCGTGCAGGAAGATCACCAGGCTGGTCGGGGCCTTGCCGGCGGGAATGACGCCGGGGCCGTGCAGCGGGCTTTCGGGCGGGGAAGGCTGGGTCATCGGTTGGTGGTGAGCGAGGCGGGCGGGGTGGTCAAGAGGATGGTTGGCGGCGCGCCCGCTTCGTGCGGAAATGGGGCCGGGCAATCTGGAGACCGGACATGGTGATGCGGCGGACCTTCCTGGCGGGGCTGGGGGCGATGAGCGCCCTGCCGGCGGCGGCTCAAACCTCGCCCGCACTGGCCCCCGCAGCGCCGCCGGCGGCTCCCGTTCCGGCGACGCCCGCTCCCGCCCCCGCAACGCCCGCCGGCCCGCCGCCGGTCCCGGCCGGCGCGATCCGCATCAAGATCGCCACCAGCGCCGGGCCGATCCTCGTGGACCTCTATGCCGACAAGGCCCCGATCACCTGCCGCAACTTCCTGCGCTATGTGGACGGCAAGCTGTACGACAACGCCTACATCTACCGGGCCGTGAAGGTGGCGGCCGATCCGCTGTTCGGCCTGGTGCAGGGCGGGCTGAAGCCGACCACGCCGCGCCTGAAGCCCATCGCGCACGAGTCCACCCTGCTGACCGGCCTGTCGAACACCGACGGCGCCATCTCCATGGCCCGGGAGGCCCCGGGCACCGCCACCTCCGACTTCTTCTTCTGCGTGGGCAACGCCTCGGGCCTGGATGCGGACCCCAAGACCAAGGACCCCGGCTACGCGGCCTTCGGCAAGGTGGTCCAGGGTATGGACCTGGTGAAGAAGATCCTGCTCTCGCCCACCGGCGGCGCGGCGCGCACGGCCTCGATGAAGGGCCAGATCCTGACCGTTCCGGTGGCGATCAATACGATGCGACGGGTCTAGAGCAGCATCCCCCACAGCCTCACGTCGCGCCGCTCGCCGTCGCGGTCGATGTGGCCGCGCATATAGCCCTCGGCCTCGAAGCCCAGCTTCTGGAGCAGGTTGTCGGAGCGGGTGTTGCCGACATGGGTTCTCGCCCACAGCCGCTTCAGGCCCTGGCTGGCGGCGAAGGCCATCACCGCGCGCATGGCTTCGATCGCATAGCCCTGGCCCCAGGCGTCCTTGCCCATGATGAAGCCGACTTCCGCCCGGTGGTGACGCCAGTCGATGTCGGACAGGTCGCAGGAGCCGACGAAGCCGCCGCCGCCGGTCAGGCGCATGGACCAGTACCAGGCGATCCCGTCACCCATGGACTGAATCTGGCCCTCCAGGATGGCGTCGATGACGTCGGGGTCGTCGATGACGTCGGAGTCCCAGTGGGCCATCACCTCCGGGTCGGCCATGATCGGATAGAGGAAGGCGCGGTCCTCGGCGGTGATCGGCGTCAGCGTCAGGCGTTCGGTCTCGAGGATCATCGTCTCTGCTCAACGGGATGTGCGGCGCCTTGCACGCGGCGCCGCAGACCCCAGCTATGGCGCGCGCGAACCTCAAGTGCTAGAGGGCTCGTTTCGTTTCAACCGGGGCGCCTTCGCCCTGACCGCCGGTAGTCCTGAACGCCCCCATGCTGCTTCTCATCCTGACCATCTTCCACATCCTCGTCTGCATCGTCCTGATCGGTGTCGTGCTGATGCAGCGCTCCGAGGGCGGCGCCCTGGGCATGGGTGGCGGGCCGTCCGGCTTCATGACCGCGCGCGGCGCGGGCGACCTGCTGACGCGCACCACCTGGATCCTATTTACGGTCTTCCTGACGCTCAGCGTGGCCCTGACCTTCCTGGGCGCGCGCAGCAAGAACGCCAGCGGCCTGAAGATCAACCGCATCGACCCCACCGCCATCGCGCCGGTCAGGCCTCAGCCCAACGCGCCGCTTCCGGGCCAGACGGACCCCTCGGGTCTTCCGGCTCCCGGCGGCATCCCGGGCGTCTCGCCTTCGGAAGCGCAACCCAGCCCGCTGACCGCGCCGTCGAACGGCGGCCTGGACCTGTCGGCGCCGCCCGCCAGTTCGGGGGCCTCCAAGCCCGCGCCCACGACCCCCGCCAAGAAATAAGCCTCCACAGCTGATTGAGGCCCGCGCGCCGATGACGCGGGCCATCCCGGCGAATCGGCGCTAATCTGGACTCCCATGGCCCGGTACATTTTCATCACCGGCGGCGTGGTCTCTTCCTTGGGAAAAGGTCTGGCGTCCGCCGCCCTCGGCGCGTTGCTTCAGGCGCGCGGCTTCAAGGTCCGCCTGCGTAAGCTGGACCCCTATCTCAACGTCGATCCGGGCACGATGAGCCCCTATCAGCATGGGGAAGTCTTCGTCACCGACGACGGGGCGGAGACCGATCTGGACCTCGGCCACTATGAGCGCTTCACCGGCGTGTCGGCGACCAAGGCCGACAACATCACCACCGGCCAGATCTACAAGACCATCATCGAGAAGGAGCGCCGCGGCGACTATCTGGGCGCGACCGTCCAGGTGATCCCTCACGTCACCGACGAGATCAAACAGTTCGTGCTCAGCGATCCGGGCGAGGGCGTCGACTTCGTGCTGGTCGAGATCGGCGGCACGGTGGGCGATATCGAAGGCCTGCCCTTCTTCGAGGCCATCCGCCAGCTGGGCCAGGAGCTGCCGCGCGGCAACAGCTGCTTCGTGCACCTGACCCTGCTGCCCTACATCAAGACGGCCGGCGAGATGAAGACCAAGCCGACCCAGCACTCGGTCAAGGAGCTGCGCTCGATCGGCATTCAGCCGGACATCCTGCTCTGCCGCTGCGAACAGCCCATTCCCCCTGAGGAAAAGCGCAAGATCGGCCTGTTCTGCAACGTGCGCACCACGGCGGTGATCACGGCGATGGACTCATCCTCCATCTACTCCGTGCCCCTCGACTATCACCGCGAGGGCCTCGACGCCGAGGTGCTGGCGGTGTTCGGCATGGAGAGCGCCCCGGCCCCCAACCTGACCCGCTGGCTGGAGATCGACGACACCACCGCCCATCCGGACGGCGAGGTCACCGTGGCCGTGGTCGGCAAATACACCGTGCTGAAGGACGCCTATAAGTCGCTGATCGAGGCGCTGATCCACGGCGGCCTGGCCAACAAGGTCAAGGTCAACCTGGACTGGGTCGAGAGCGAGGCCTTCGAGGGCGACCCCGGCGCGGCGGCCGCCAGGCTTGAGGGCGTCCACGGCATCCTGGTGCCCGGCGGCTTCGGCGAACGCGGCGCGGAAGGCAAGGTGAGGGCGGCCCAGTTCGCCCGCGAGCGCAACGTCCCCTATTTCGGCATCTGCTTCGGCATGCAGATGGCGGTGATCGAGGCCATGCGCAACGTGGCCGGCGTCCCCGCCGCATCCTCCACCGAGTTCGGCCCCACGATGGAGCCCGTCGTCGGCCTGATGACGGAGTGGGTGAAGGGCAACCAGCGCGAAAGCCGCTCGGCCGGCGATAACCTGGGCGGCACCATGCGCCTGGGGGCCTATGACGCCACCCTGACGCCCGGCAGCCGCATCGCCGAGATCTATGGCGACACGGCCATCAGTGAGCGTCACCGCCACCGCTACGAGGTCAACATCGGCTACCGCGAGCAGTTCGAGGGCGCGGGCCTGAAGATGACCGGCGTGTCCCCCGACGGCCTGCTGCCGGAGATCGTCGAGCGCGAGGACCATCCGTGGTTCGTGGGCGTCCAGTTCCACCCGGAACTGAAGTCGCGCCCCTTCGCCCCCCACCCCCTGTTCGCCAGCTTCATCGGCGCGGCCAAGGTGCAGAGCCGGCTGGTTTGAGTCGGCGCGGTTTTACGCTATCTTGGCGGCATGAACGTCCGCCTGAAGCCTGAGGATCTGGACATCGTCCGCCGCCGTGTAGAGGCGGGCGAATACAGCGATGAGACGGAAATGGTCTCACGCGCGCTGGCGCTGCAGGAGCAGGTCCGGCAGGAAAAGCTCGAAGCCCTTAAGGCGGCTCTCGAAGAGGGCGAGCAGGCCGTCCGGGACGGGCGTTACATCGACCTTGAGACGCCCGAGGAAATCAGAGCTTTCATCAAGAGCCTATGAAGCGCGTCCGGCTGTCGGCTCCGGCTGGTGCCGATATGGTTGCGATTCGGCACGACGGCGTGTGCGATTGGGGTGAGGCCAGGTCGGCTCTCTATCTGGACGAAATCGGTACGCGGCTCGCGCTGATCGGTGCGCATCCAGGCCGATATCCTCTGGCGCCGGAGTTGGGCGCGGATATCCGTCGCATCCGATCGGGTCGCCATATCCTCTTCTACCGGGAAGGGCCTCTTGAGGTCATCGTCCTGCGTATTCTCCATGAGAAGCAGGATCATTCCGCCCACCTCAAGCCCCGCCCTTGATCCTTCGGACGGTTTGAGGCATAAGCCCGCGCTCACGTGGCGGCCACGAGTTCTCTCCTGGCCGCCGCTTCCTTTTCCACCGCCTGCGAGCAGAGTTACTCCGATGGCCGTTCCTAAACGCAAAACTTCGCCGTCGCGTCGCAACATGCGCCGCTCGCACCACGCCCTGGGGCCCAACCCCTATGTGGAAGACAAGGACACCGGCGAGCTGAAGCGCCCGCACCACATCGACCTGAAGACCGGCATGTATAAAGGCCGCCAGGTCCTGACGCCGAAGGAAGACTAACCTCTTCCACTGACGGCAAGTGATTCGCGGCGCCCGGGGCAACCTGGGCGCCGTTTTCGTTTTGGGGCGCGACATGGCGACGGGACGTGACCTGAGGGCCTGCTTCATCGGCGACAGCTATGTGGCCGGGGCGGGGGATGATTCGGGGCTGGGCTGGGTCGGGCGGGTCGCCGCCTCGGCGCGGGCGGCCGGGGCGGACCTGACGCCCTATAACCTCGGCGTGCGCGGCCAGACCGGGCCGCAAATGGCCTGGCGGGCCGGGCGCGAGCTGAAGCCGCGGATGGCGGGCGGCGACGTCCATGCCGCCGTCATCGCCTTCGGAACCAACGACATCGCCCAGGGACTGCCGCTGGCGGTCTCGGTGGCGGCGGCCGGGCGGCTGATCGGCGTGGCCGGGCGGCTGGGCGGGACGGCCTTCCTGCTGTCGCCGCCAAAGCTGGTCGACCCGGCGCGTGATACGGCCGCGGCGCGCATGGCGGACGCCATGGAGGCCCTCTGTGCGCGGCGCGGCGTGGCCTATCTCGATCTGCGCGAGGCGGTCGCCGACTGGGACCTGTGGTGGCGCCAGGCGCGGGCAGGGGACGGGGCGCACCCCAACGCGGCCGGGTACGCCCTCATCGCCGATGTGGTCAGCGCCTGGGCCCCGTGGCGGGCTTGGCTCGGCCTCTAGCCCTGGGTGCGGCCGCGCGCCTGGATGGCCAGCCGCCGCGCCTCCACCGCTTCCGGCGTCACCGTGCGGTTGTGGGCGCTGGAACGCTCATGCTCGAGCGCCAGGGCCTGGCCGAAGGGGAGCGCATAGCCGTCGTCGATCAGGCGCTTGTAGAAGCTCAAGGTCTCCACCGGGATGGTGGCCATCTCGGCGGCCAGCTTGCGCGCCGCCGGCATCAGCTCGGCGGCGGGATAGACGCGGTTGACCAGTCCCCAGTCGCACGCCGTGGCCGCATCCAGGAAGTTGCCGCTGAGCGAAAGCTCCTTGGCCCGGTACGGCCCGATCAGCCGCGACAGCTTCTGCGACAGCCCCCAGCCCGGCATGATCCCCACCCGCGCATGGGTGTCGGCGAAGCGGGCGTTCTCGCTGGCGAGCAGCACGTCGCAGGCGATGGCGACCTCGAAGCCGCCGGTGATGGCCACGCCATTGATCGCGCCGATCACCGGCTTGGAGCAGAGCTCGATGGCCTTGACCGGGTTCTCATCCGCCCCGGCGGCATTGGCCGCCCCCAGGGCCTTGGGATCGCTGCCCAGCTCCTTCAGGTCCAGCCCCGCCGTGAAGGCCCGCTCGCCCGCGCCGGTCAGGATCACCACGCTGACCTCCTCGTCGGCGTTCAACGCCGTCATGGCCTTGAACAGGTCCGAACGCATCGCCTTGGACAGCGCGTTCATCGCCTCGGGACGGTTCAGGGTGACGACGGCGACCCCGTCGGCCTTTTCCACCAGCAGCATGGTCGATCTTCCTTGCATTTTACTCTCTATTGGCGAGGTTGACGGTTGGGAAGTCCAGCAGGTCAGGCGGGGGAAACCATGAGTCACGACAGCCGGGTGGTTTTGATTCAAGAGACCTATGAAGCCTTCAAGCGGGGTGAACCGGACTTTATCCTCGAGGCGGTGACCGCGGATGTGCAATGGGAAACCGTTGGTCGGCCCGCGGACTTTCCGACCTTCGGCCTCCGGACGGGGTTGGAGGGCGTTCAGGCCTTCTTCCGGGCTGTTTGGGAGAGCGAGGAATTCGACACGTTCGCGCCTGCGTCCTACCACGCGACCGAAGATCGGGTGTTCGTCGAGGGCTCGGCCCAAGGGCGGCTGAAGCCGTCCGGCCGAGCGGTCAGTTTCGACTGGCTGCATGTTTACACCCTGCGTGACGGCAAGATCGCGCGCTTTCGCGAGTTCCTCGACACCGCCCAATTCGCGGATGCCTGGCGAGCCTGAATGAGGCGCGCCGCCTTGGGCGACGGAGCGTGAGCCGCGCGGTCAGTGCGTGCATCCCTCGGGTCGAAGACTGCCTGCAAGCGGCTTCCGCGCATTGAGGTGAAGGCGCACGTCGGCTATTGCGGCCTCACGCAACGCCCGGAGCCTGAAGACCCATGACCGAGATCGTCGACATCATCGCCCGCGAAATCCTGGACAGCCGCGGCAATCCGACGGTCGAGGTGGACGTCACCCTGGAAGACGGCGCCTTCGGCCGCGCCGCCGTGCCCTCGGGCGCCTCCACGGGCGCGCACGAGGCCTCCGAAAAGCGCGACGGCGACAAGAAGCGCTACGGCGGCAAGGGCGTCCAGCAGGCGGTCGAGAGCGTCAACGGCGAGATCTTCGATGCGCTCGGCGGCATGGACGCGGAAGACCAGCGCCGCATCGACCGCATCATGGTCGAGCTGGACGGCACGAAGAACAAGGCGCGGCTCGGCGCCAACGCCATCCTGGGCGTGTCCCTGGCCACGGCGAAGGCCGCAGCGCAGTCGGCCGGCCTGCCCCTCTATAAGTATGTCGGCGGCGTCGGCGCCCGCTTCCTGCCGGTGCCGATGATGAACATCATCAATGGCGGCGCCCACGCCGATAACCCCATCGACATCCAGGAGTTCATGGTGATGCCCACGGGCGCGCCGAACTTCGCGGAAGCCGTACGCATGGGCGCGGAAATCTTCCATGCCCTGAAGAAGGGCTTAAGCGCCGCCGGCCACAATACCAACGTCGGCGACGAGGGCGGCTTTGCCCCCAACATCGGCTCGGCGGAAGAGGCGCTCAGCTTCATCATGAAGTCGGCCGAGAGCGCGGGCTACAAGGCCGGCGACGACTTCGTGCTGGCCCTCGACGTGGCCGCCAGCGAGTTCTTCAAGGGCGGCAAGTATGAGATGACCGGCGAGGGCAAGTCGCTCGATCCCGCCGGCATGGTCAAATACCTGGAAGGCCTGGTCTCCAAGTTCCCGCTGGTCTCCATCGAGGACGGCTGCGGCGAGGACGACTTCGAGGGCTGGAAGCTGCTGACCGACGCGCTCGGCAAGAAGGTTCAGCTGGTCGGCGACGACCTGTTCGTGACCAACCCCGAACGTCTGGCCATGGGCATCGAGAAGGGCCTGGCCAACTCCATCCTGGTCAAGGTCAACCAGATCGGCACCCTGTCGGAGACCATGGACGCCGTCGATATGGCCCACCGCGCCGGCTACACCTCGGTGATGAGCCACCGCTCGGGCGAGACCGAGGACTATACGATCGCCGACCTGGCCGTGGCGCTGAACTGCGGGCAGATCAAGACCGGCTCCCTGTCGCGCTCCGACCGCCTGGCCAAATACAACCAGCTGCTGCGCATCGAAGAACAGCTCGACGACCAGGCCGTCTATGCGGGCCGCGCGGCGCTGAAGGGCCGCTAAGGCCCTCTGCTGACGACCACGAAGGGCCCCAGGCCCTTTCGTGTGTCCTGGCGCTTGAGGGACGGCGCCCACAGGCTGGAGACCGTGCCGTCGAGATACAGGGCGTCGCGGCAACCGAGCCCATCGCGGAAGAACCGCGCCAGCCGCCCTAACGATACCTTGCCGTCGCTGATCACGAACCAGGCGGTGTCGGGCCCCGCCACGCAGACGCCGTTGCGGATCAGCACCGACTCGCCGTTGGGCATCACCGCCGGGTGCATCGCACCTTGGTTCAGCAACAGCGGGCCCGACTGCGTTGCCCATACGGCCCGGTCGGCATGGGCGATGAAGGCATGCGTC
The DNA here is from genome assembly GCA_028291055.1 of Caulobacter sp. Classification (GTDB taxonomy): domain Bacteria; phylum Pseudomonadota; class Alphaproteobacteria; order Caulobacterales; family Caulobacteraceae; genus Caulobacter. The sequence continues at coordinate 64,913 of JAQGIP010000037.1, read as the reverse complement.
TCCTCCACATGCGCCCCGCCGTCGCGGTCCACGTAGAAGATCCCGTTCGGAAGCAGGAAGAAGTTGCCCGAACCCGTTGAAAGCTCGGCGGGATGACCGGACTGCCCGTCCTGGATCAGCAGTCCCACCGGCGCCTGGCCCGGCGCATACATGCCGCCGTTCATGGCGAAGCGCACCTCGCGCGCCTTCGGGCCCAGATACTCGGCCACCGAAGCCAGGTCGCCCAGCGGGCCGTGCGGTCCGTCCAGAAGGATGCTCAGCCGATCCCGCCCCTGATGATAGGCGCACACGGTGAAAGCCGAGCCCTCGAAGGACCGCACGGCGCAGGCGTCCCGCCCCGCGTCCTGGGCACGAGCGCGCAGGGTCAGCCAACCGCCCGTCACGGCGGCGGCCAGCAGAACCAGAATGGCCAGTCCGGTCAGACGCTTCATCGATGATCCCGCACTCGACTTCATATCGGTGGCGTTTCAGCGCCATGATAGGCTCGGATACCAGCGTTAGGGGAGGGGCCGTTGGCCGAGTCGCAGCCCGGGCATGAGCACGATAGCGCGGGCCATCGTCTTTCGGCGATCGTCGCCATCGATCTCGCCGGCTATTCCGCCCATACGGAAACCGACGAGGCCGCCGCCGTGCGCGCCGTGGGCGTGCTGCGCGAGCAGGTCGAACGCCAAGCCAAGGCCCACGGCGGGCGGCTGTTCAACTCCGCCGGCGACGGCTTCATGCTGGAATTCCCGACCGCCTCCGGGGCCCTGGCCGCCGCCGAGACCATAGCCCGCGACGCCGCGCCCGCCGTGCGGGTCGGGGTCCACCTGGGCGAGGTCAGCGTCACGCCGCACGGCGATCTGCTTGGGCATGGGGTCAATGTTGCGGCTCGCCTGCAGGCCCTGGCCCGGCCCGGCGCCGTGCTGGTGTCCGACAGTGTCCGGCGCGCGACCCAGGGTCCCGCCTCCAAGCGGCTGATCCCGCAAGGCCGCGTGCGGCTGGACAAGATGAGCGAGACCGTCGCGGTGTTCGTCCTGGATCCGGCGGGCAGCGGGCGCCGCGGCCTGCGGCGGCGGCTGAGCCAGGCCTGGCCGGCGCTGGCGGGGCTGGCCGTCGTCCTGCTGCTGGCGATGGGCGGACTGGCCTGGTGGCAGTATGGGCGGGCTCAGCCCCTGCGGGTGGCCGTATTGGCCTTCCAGGCCCAGGCCGGCGACGCCGACGCCCGCCGGGCGGCCGACGCCCTGCCGGGGCAGCTGATCGGCGTCCTCACCGACCGACAGACCGACACCGTGGCGCCGGAGGCGGCCGCCCGGCCCGACCGCGGCGGGGCCCGGTTGCTGGTGTCCGGCGCCGTGGAACGGGTCGGCGGCCTGTTGCGGGTGCGGATCAGCCTGGACGACCGGCGCTCCGGCCGTTCCCTGTGGTCGAAATCCTTCGAGCGCCCGGCGGCCGAGGCCGAAGCCCTGGAGGCCCAGGCGGCCGCGAAGGTCGGCGACGTCATCGACCGCACGACCCGCGCCCTGGGGCCGGTAGGTGGGACCATCGACGCCGACACGCTCAGCGCCTGGCTGAAACTCTCCGACCAGATCCGCGACGGGCGGGGCCGCACCGCCGAGCTTGTCGACCTCGACCGGCGTATCGTCGCCAGGGCGCCCCATTTCGCGGTCGGCCACGGCCACCTGGCGTTCGACCTGGCCATCACGGCCATGAACCAGCCCGACACCCTTGCCGCCCGCACCCGGGCGGAGGCGCGCTCCGAGGCGGAGCTGGCCCTCAAGCTGGATCCAAAGGGTGGCGACGCCTATCTGGCCCTGGCCCAACTGGAATCCCCGGACGCCTATGCCGCGCGCGAGGCGATCCTGATGAGGGGGCTCGCCGCCGATCCGCAGAACCCCTCCATCAACAGCTTCCTGGGCGACCATCTGCGGTCGGTAGGCCGGGTTCAGGAGGCGGAGGCCTTCTACACGCGCGGCTATGCGCTCGATCCCCTGTCGCCCCCCAAGGCCATCAGCGTCATCCTCGGCCACGCAGGCCTTGGCGATGAAGCCGAGGCGGCGGCGCTGATCGATCGGAGCCTGGCCCTCTTTCCCGACAATCGCGGCGTGCGCCGCGCCGCCATCTACACCGCCATTGTCTATGGTTTCCCGGACGCGGCGCTGGCGCGCCTGGCCCAGGCGCCGAAGGATGACCGCTTCCTGGGCCCACAGGTCGTGAAGGCCTGGCGCGACTATGTGAACAGCGCGCGCCGCGGCCACGTCGACCCCGCAGTGCTGGCCCGGCTGGCGGACGCCGCCGACGCCGGCCTCGCAGACCAGGGCGCGGTGATGAACGCCCTGGCCCAGGCCGGTGACCCCGATCGCGCCTTCGCGGTGGCCTTGAGCGCCTTCGGGCGACGAAGCCAGATCTATACCAGCCAGCTGTTCGATCTCTCCGCCGCTTCCATGCGGCGTGACCCGCGGTTCATGACGCTGGCCGCGCGACTGGGCCTGACGGCCTATTGGCGAACCACGGGCCGCTGGCCGGATTTCTGCTCCGATCCCGGCCTGCCGTACGATTGCAAGACCGCGGCGGCGAAGGCGGCGGGGCGGGGACGCTGATTTCAACCGTCGCTGTAACCAGCTGTTAGGCATAAGGGGCTGAATCTACGGGCTCTCCTTCGCGTTGCCTGAGTCGCCATGTTCGCCCGCCTGCGCTCATACCTTCCGACCGCCGCCCTGGCGTTCCTGATCTTCTACTTCGTCTTCCACGCGTTGACGGGGGATCGCGGCATCTTGACCGGCAAGCAGCGCGACGCGGCCCTGGCCGAGCGAAAGCAGGAACTTCTGCAAATCCGCACGGAACGGGTGGACCTTGAGGCGAGGGCGCGTTTATTACGCGACGGAAGCTTATCGGCTGACCTTTTGGAGGAACGTGCGCGTTCCCTGCTAGGCTTCACCGATCCCAAGGATTATGTGATCCGCAAACAACCGTAAGCGGGTCGAACCATTCCGGCCCGCCTCAGTTTCCGGGGCAAGAGGCCGCGAATGATAACGGGTCAGGGAGAAAACCATGGCGCGACCGCGTAAAGACGCAGCCGCTTCGGGGAAGGCTGGTGACACCGGTGTCAAGGCCTCGGGCAAGGGCGGTTCACGCCCCAACAGCGTGACGCCCGCCGAACTCACCGAATATTATCGCGACATGCTGCTGATCCGCCGCTTCGAGGAGCGGGCCGGCCAGCTCTACGGCATGGGTCTGATCGGCGGCTTCTGCCACCTCTACATCGGCCAGGAAGCCATCGCGGTCGGCATGCAGCGCGTGAAGCGCGACGGCGACCAGATCATCACCGGCTACCGCGAGCACGGCCATATGCTGGCGCTGGGCATGGATCCCAACGAGGTGATGGCCGAACTGACCGGCCGCGCCGGGGGCTCGTCGCACGGCAAGGGCGGGTCGATGCACATGTTCTCGACCGAGGCCGGCTTCTTCGGCGGCCACGGCATCGTCGGCGCCCAGGTCAGCCTCGGCACCGGCCTGGCGCTGGCCAACCGCAACGCCAAGAACGGCGCGGTCTCCTTCACCTATTTCGGCGACGGCGCGGCCAACCAGGGCCAGGTCTATGAGAGCTTCAACATGGCGGAGCTGTGGAGCCTGCCGGTCGTCTATGTGATCGAGAACAACCAGTACGCCATGGGCACCTCCATCGAGCGCTCCTCCTCGGAGACCCAGCTGTTCAAGCGCGGCGTCTCCTTCAACATCCCCGGCGAACAGGTCGACGGCATGGACGTGCTGGCCGTGCGCGCCGCCGGCGAGAAGGCGGCCGAGCATGCGCGTTCGGGCAAGGGTCCCTACATCCTGGAGATGAAGACCTACCGCTATCGGGGCCACTCCATGAGCGACCCGGCCAAATACCGCACCAAGGAGGAGGTGGACGAGGTCAAGAAGACCCGCGACCCCATCGACCATCTGCGCGAACGCCTCGACGCCGTGGGCATCACCGAGGACGACCTCAAGGCCGTCGACGCCGAGGTGAAGAAGATCGTCGCCGAAGCCGCTGAATTCGCGCGCACTTCGCCTGAACCCGATCCGTCCGAACTCTATACCGACGTCTACCTGGAGGCCGCTCAGTGACCGACATTCTTATGCCGGCCCTGTCGCCCACCATGGAGGAGGGCACGCTGGCCAAGTGGCATGTGAAGCCCGGCGATACGGTCAAGGCCGGCGACGTCATCGCCGAGATCGAGACCGACAAGGCCACGATGGAAGTCGAAGCCGTCGACGAGGGCGTCATCGGCGAACTGCTGGTCGCCGAAGGCACGGAGGCCGTGAAGGTCAACACGCCGATCGCCCGTCTGAACGGCGAGGACGACGCGGCCGCGCCGGCTCCGGCCCCCGCCCCCGCCCCCGCCGCCGAAGCCAAGTCCGCTCCCCCGGCCAGCGCCGGCGATCCGGAAAAGACGCCGCCCGAACAGGCGAAGAAGCAGCCGGAAGGCGAGGGCGCGGTCGCCGTCACGCCCAAGCAGCCGCTGAACGACCCGGAACTGCCCGCCGGCGCCAAGATGATCAAGACCACCGTGCGCGACGCCCTGCGCGACGCCATGGCCGAGGAGATGCGCCGCGATCCGCTGGTCTTCCTGATGGGCGAGGAGGTCGCCCAGTACCAGGGCGCCTATAAGGTCAGCCGCGACCTGTTGCAGGAATTCGGCGACATCCGCGTCATCGACACCCCGATCACCGAGCACGGCTTCGCGGGCCTGGGCGTCGGCGCGGCCATGGCCGGCCAGCGGCCGATCGTGGAGTTCATGACCTTCAACTTCGCCATGCAGGCCATCGACCACATCATCAATTCGGCGGCCAAGACCCTCTACATGTCCGGCGGCCAGATCCGCTGCCCCATCGTCTTCCGCGGCCCCAACGGCGCCGCCAGCCGCGTGGGCGCCCAGCACAGCCACGACTACTCCTCCTGGTACGCCAATGTGCCCGGCCTGAAGGTCATCGCCCCCTACGACGCCGCCGACGCGAAAGGTCTGCTCAAAGCGGCCATCCGCGACCCCAACCCCATCGTCTTCCTCGAACACGAGATGATGTACGGCCACGAGTTCGATGTGCCGGACGTGGAAGACTGGGTGCTGCCGATCGGCAAGGCCAAGGTCCGCCGCGAGGGCAAGGACGTCACATTGACGGCCCACAGCCGCATGGTCGGCTTCGCCCTCCAGGCCGCCGAGGAACTGGCCAAGGACGGCATCGACGCGGAGGTCATCGACCTGCGCACCCTGCGCCCGCTGGACCACGACACCATCGTCGAGAGCGTCAAGAAGACCAACCGTCTGGTCAGCTGCGAGGAAGGCTGGGCGCCCATGGGCGTCGGCGCCGAAGTCGTGGCCCGCGTCGTGGAGTTCGCCTTCGACTATCTCGACGCCCCGCCGCTGCGCGTGCACCAGGAAGACGTGCCGCTGCCCTACGCCGCCAATCTGGAGGCGCTCAGCCTGCCCGGGGTCGACAAGATCGTGAAGGCGGCCAAGGCGGTTCTCTACCGGTGAGCCCTGGGGCATTCCTTTGGAGGTCGGGCGGCTGTCATTGCGGCGCCGTGCGCTTCGAGGCGGCGCTGCCCGACGCGGTGGAGGCGCAGGCCTGCAACTGCTCCATGTGCGAGAAGCTGGGCTTCATCCACATCATCGTGCCGGAGAGCCGCTTCCGGCTGACGGCGGGCGAGGATGCGATCACGACCTACAGCTTCAACACCGGCGTGGCGAAACACACCTTCTGCTCGGTCTGTGGGGTGAAGAGCTTCTACCGGCCCCGCTCCAACCCGGACGGCTGGTCGGTCAACGCCCGCTGCCTGGACGACGCCGACGCGTTGGATATCCGCATCGAGCCTTTCGACGGCCGTAACTGGGAGGCGCATGGCGCGTCCCTGGCCCATCTGAGCGCCGAAGCATGAAGGCGCTCAACGGATCCTGCCACTGCGGGGCCATCCATGTGGCCCTGGAAACCGCCCAGGCGGCGGCCGATCTGCCGCTGCGCGCCTGCCAGTGCGGCTTCTGCCGCCGCCACGGCGCGCGCAACACCAGCGATCCGGCGGGCTTCCTGCACATCACCGCCGCCCCGGGCTCGCTGACCCGCTACCGCTTCGGGCGCGGCGAGATCGATATGCTGATCTGCGACGAATGCGGCTGCTACGTCGCCGCCGTCCTGGACCTGGAAGACGGAACGACCATCGGCACGGTGAACGTCACCGGCTGCGATCTCGAAGGCTTCGCCGGGCGCACCGCCGAAGCCATGAACTACGAAGACGAAACCGACGAGGCGCGGCTCGCGCGGCGGCGGGCGAAGTGGTCGCCCACTACCGTCAGCGAAACCGCCCCAAGCGCATAAGGACCAACGACCATGTCCATCGACATCCTGATGCCGGCCCTGTCGCCCACCATGGAGGAGGGCACGCTCGCCAAGTGGCATGTGAAGCCCGGCGACACCGTCAAGGCCGGCGACGTCATCGCCGAGATCGAGACCGACAAGGCCACCATGGAAGTCGAAGCCGTCGACGAGGGCGAGATCGAAGCCGTGCTCGTGCCCGAAGGCACGGAGGGCGTGAAGGTCAATGCCGTCATCGCCAAGCTGAAAGGCGAGGGGGACGGCGCCGCCCCGCCGCCGGTGAAGGCCGATGCGCCCAAGGCCGAAGCCGCGCCGGCTCCGAAAGCTGAAGCCGCGCCCGCTCCGAAGGCCGAAGCGGCCCCCGCGCCTGCTCCGGCTCCCGCGCCGCAACCAGCTCAGACTACCGCCGCTCCGAAGACAGACGGCGATCGCGTCTTCGCCTCGCCCCTGGCCCGCCGCCTCGCCCAGCAGGCCGGCCTGGACTTGGGCGGCGTCACCGGCTCCGGCCCGCACGGGCGCATCATCAAGGCCGACATCGAGGCCGCGCGCGGCAAGGCTCCCGCCATCGCTCAGCCCGCCGGCGCAGCGGCGGCGGCCGGGCCCCGCCAGGTGCAGTCCCTCGAACAGCAGGGCATCCCCGCCGGCAGCTACGACCTCATCCCGCTGGACGGCATGCGCAAGACCGTCGCGCGCCGCATGACCGACAGCTTCCGCGACGTGCCCCACTTCCCGCTGACCATCGACATCGAGATCGACGGCCTGCTGGCGGCCCGCGCCAAGATCAACGCCCTGCTGGAAAAGGACGGCGTGAAGGTCTCGGTCAACGACATGGTCATCAAGGCCTGCGCCGTGGCCCTGAAGCGCGTGCCGGAGGCGAACGCCAGCTACACGCCCGAAGGCATCGCCATGCACCACCATGCGGATATCGCCATGGCGGTGGCCCTCGACCACGGCCTGATCACCCCCATCATCCGCGCCGCCGAGACCAAGGGCCTGGCCCAGATCGCTGTCGAGACCAAAGATCTTGCGGCCCGCGCACGGGATAAAAAGCTGAAGCCCGAGGAGTTCCAGGGCGGCACCTTCTCCGTCTCCAACCTCGGCATGTTCGGCATCAAGTCCTTCGCCTCGATCATCAACGAGCCCCAGGGCGCCATCCTGTCGGTGGGCGTGGGCGAGAAGCGTCCGGTGGTGAAGAACGGCGAGCTGGCCATCGCCACCGTCATGACCGTGACCCTGACCTGCGACCACCGGGTGGTAGACGGTTCGGTCGGCGCCAAATTCCTCAGCGCGCTCAAGCCGCTGCTGGAAGAACCCCTGACGATGATCGTTTGAGGACCTGAGAGATGGATTTCGACGTCATCGTCATCGGCGCCGGCCCCGGCGGCTATGTGACCGCCATCCGCGCCAGCCAGCTGGGCCTGAAGACCGCCATCATCGAGCGGGAAAACCTCGGCGGGGTCTGCCTCAATTGGGGCTGTATCCCGACCAAGGCCCTGCTGAAGTCCGGCGAGCTCTATGAGCAGCTGGACCACCTGTCCGACTATGGCCTGGCCATCACCGGCCGGTCCTACGACTTCACCAAGGTGATCGAGCGTTCGCGCGGCGTGGCCAAGCAGCTGTCCAGCGGCGTCGCCTTCCTGATGAAGAAGCACAAGATCGAGGTGATCGAAGGCTCGGCCAAGCTGGAGAAGGCTGCGCCCGCGCCCAAGGTCGTCGTGGCCCTGAAGGCCGGCGGCTCGCGCACGCTAACCGCCAAGCACGTCATCCTGGCCACCGGCGCGCGCGCCCGCACCATCCCCGCCGTGGGCCTGGTCCCGGACGGCGAGCGCATCTGGACCTACCGCGAGGCCATGGTTCCCAAGACCGCGCCCAAGAGCATGATCGTCATCGGCTCCGGCGCCATCGGTATCGAATTCGCCAGCTTCTACCGGGCCTTGGGAGCCGAAGTTACCGTGATCGAGGCCCTGGATCGCATCCTCCCCGTCGAGGACGAGGAGGTCTCCAAGGCCGCCCAGAAGGCCTTCGAGAAGCGCGGCCTGAAGTTCCGCGTCGCCGCCAAGGTCTCCAAGCTGTCCAAGTCCAAGACCGGCGTGTCGGTGGCCCTGGAGGCCAAGGGCAAGGCCGAGACGCTGGAGGCCGAGGTGGCCATCGTCGCTGTCGGCATCGACGGCAATGTCGAGGACATGGGCCTGGAAGCGCTCGGCCTGAAGATCGACCGCGGCCACGTCGTCATCGACAGGCACGGCGTCACCAACGTACCCGGCCTCTACGCCATCGGCGACGTCGCCGGCCCGCCCTGGCTCGCCCACAAGGCCAGCCACGAAGGCGTCCACTGCATCGAACATATCGCCGGGCTCAAGGACTCGGGCCTCACCGCGCCCATCCCCGGCTGCACCTACGCCAACCCCCAGGTGGCCTCGGTGGGCCTGACCGAAGCGGCGGCCAAGGCGGCGGGCATCGAGGTCAAGGCCGGCCGCTTCCCCTTCCGCGTCAACGGCAAGGCCATCGCGGCGGGCGAGACCGAGGGCTTCGTGAAAACGGTGTTCGACGCCAAGACCGGCGCCCTGATCGGCGCCCACATGATCGGCGCGGAAGTCACGGAAATGATCCAGGGCTTCGCCATCGCCATGACGCTCGAGGCCACCGAAGAGGACCTGTTCGAAACCGTCTTCGCCCACCCGACCCTCAGCGAGGCCATGCACGAGGCCAGCCTCGACGCCTACGGCCGCGTCCTGCACATCTAGGGCGCCAGCCAGGGACATGTACGCTCGCCGTGGCCGGACGATACGAGCTGTGCGTCAGACCGTACGTGTCCCTGAAGCGGGGCGGGGGACACGTACGCGGCCGGCGGCGGTCCAAAATCCCCCAAGCCGGTGAGCGTACATGTCCCCGGCTGTTTCTACGGCCGCTTGCGCACCTGCGCATCCAGGCTCCACTCGCCGCCGCCGGCGAAGGCCAGGAAGAAGAAGACGAAGCAGTAGAGATAGGCCGCCTCGCCCATGTTCAGGGCGGGATAGAGGCTTTTGGGCGCGTGGGCCAGGAAGTAGGCCACGGCCATCTGGCCCGACAGGATGAAGGCTACGGGCCGGGTGAAGAGGCCCAGCGTCAGCAGACCGCCGCCGACCAGTTCCAGCCACGCCGCGACCAGCAGGATCGGCGGAAGCGCGCCGGTGATGCCCGGCTGCGGCGCGGGGAAGTGGAACAGCTTCATCAGCCCGTGTTCCATGAAGGCCAGCGCCGCGGCGATGCGCAGCAGGCTCAACACCCGCGGCGTCCAGACAGTCAGATTGCCCATCCCAGTCCCTCTCCTTGCCGGCTAGGTCGCGCGCGCATCCGTTTCCGCCATGCGCTGGATGGCGACGTAGTCGGTCTTGCCGGTGCCCAGGACGGGCACCTCCGTGACCTTCAAAATCTTCTTCGGCACGGCCAGTTCCGGCGCGCCGATGGATCTGGCGTGGGTGACCATGTCGCCGGCCGTGGCGTGCTGCTGGTCGGTGACCAGCACCAGCCGCTCGCCCTTCTTGGGGTCGGGCATGGAGATGACCGCGTGGCGCCCGTCCGGCCACACCGCCTGGGCCAGGTCCTCGGCGGCGGTCAGCGAGACCATCTCGCCGCCGATCTTGGCGAAGCGCTTCACCCGGCCCTGGATGGTGATCCAGCCGTCCGGCGTCATGGTCACCACGTCGCCCGTGTCGTGCCAGCCGTCTTCCGGCGCATCGACCCCGCCGTCCTCGCGCAGATAGCCCGACATCACATTGGCGCCGCGCACATAGAAGCGCCCGCCCAGGGGAATGCCGTCCACCGGCTCGATCTTGGTCTCGATGCCCGGCAACAGCCCGCCCACCGTGCCCCGGCGGTTGTCGCCCGGCTTGTTGACGGCGATGACGGGCGCCGCCTCGGTGGCGCCATAGCCCTCCAGCACCGGCACCCCGCCGAAGCGTTCGTTGATCAGGTTGTGGGTCTCGTCGCGCACCTTCTCCGCGCCGCAGACGATGAACTCCAGCCCCGACAGGTCGCCCGGCTCGGCCGAGCGGGCGTACTGGTTCACGAAGGTGTCGGTGGCCAGCAGGATCGAGGCTCCCGTCTCGCGGATCAGCGGCGGGATCTGTTTGGTATGCAGCGGCGAGGGATATTCGAACGCCTTCATGCCGGTCAGGATCGGCAGCAGCACCCCGCCGGTCAGCCCGAAGCAGTGGAAGGTGGGCAGGGGGTTGAACATCACCCAGTCGGGGTCGAGGTCGATGTGGGCCGCCACCTGCTCGACATTGGCGCACAGGTTGGCCTGGCTCAGCACCACCCCGCGCGGCGCGCCGAAGCTGCCGGAGGTGAACAGCACCACGCCCGGATCGGACGGCTTGGCCGCCTTGCGGAACTGGCGCGGGGCCAGGCCCGCCGCCGCCGCATAGACCTGGTCGGCCAGGCCGATCCTGGCGCGCACGTCCTCCAGGTAGGTGATCTCTGCCTGGCCCTCGAGCGCATCGATGATGTCGTGCAGCTTGCCCTGTTCGATGAACCGGTGGGCGGTCAGCACGCGCTTGACCTTGGCCAGCTTGCAGGCGGCCTTCAGGTTGCGGATGCCGGAGGTGAAGTTGAGCATGGTCGGCACGCGCCCGAACGCATGCAGCCCGAAGAAGGTCACCACCACGCCCGCGCTGGACGGCAGCAGCACCCCGACGTTCTCGCCCGCCGAGGTCATGGCCGCCAGCTTGCGGCCGAGCGCGAAGCTGGCGCGGATCAGGTCGGTATAACTCAGGGGGTTGCGCTCCTGGTCCTCCAGGATCGGCTTCTTGGCCCCGTATTTCTGGCTGGCGTCGATCAGGGCGTCGAAGACGGCGCGGTCGGCCGCCTTCGGATCGTAAGCACGCGGCATTCCGGGATGTTTCCTGCCTGTTGTTGGTGGGACACTACCGGCCCCGGTCAGGCTTGCAAAGGTTTGTAACAGTCGGTGAGCGGCGAGCCGCTAGCGCTGCTGGATCAAGGGGTTCAGCGCGTGGGTTCGCTCATCCACGAACGCCCGGATCGCCACCAGCCACGGGGCGCGGAAGCTGTCGGCTTCCAGATGCATCGCCGGCCGCGCGCCCTGGAAGAGCTGTTCCGTGCAATGGGGCAGGGCGTGGCACACCCGCGTGCGCGCCGCCGTGCGCGACAGCTCATCCTCGCCCGGCGACAGCATCAGGGTCGGCGCGCCGCTGTCGGCCAGATGCGCCTGCGCCCCATTGCTGGCCCCCGTCGCCGCGCCCAGCCAGCCGACGCTGGGCCCGCCCATGCGCAGCTCCGGATTGGCCTGCTGCCAGGCCAGCTGCACGAAGCCGCGCCGGGGATCGTGGGTCTGTTTCAGGCCAAAGGCGTCCGGCCCCTGGGCGCTCCAGGACGCCGCGCCGGGCGCGCGGAAGGCGGTCAGGCCGATCTTCGTGGTCCACGACGGCGTCTTCGGCTGTGACGGCGGCGCGAAGTCCGCGCCGGTCAGGATCAGGCCATCCAGCGGCATGCCCGCCTCCGCCGCCTCCAGCGCCACCAGGGCGCCGACCCCATGGGCGATGACGATCAGCGGCTGGCGCGGATCGCGCGGGATATAGCTGACGGCCAGGGCGCGGGTGACCGCCACATCGTCGTCGAAGCTGGCCACATGGCCCAGGTCGCGCGGCCCGGCATACCGTCCCGACCCGCCCTGGCCCGCCCGGTCCAGGATCCACACCGTATAGCCCGCGCCCACCAGGTCCTGCGCCGTCTCGAACCAGCCCTCCGCCGATTCCCCATAGCCGGGCAGGATCAGCACCTGGGCCGTCGGCGTCACCGGCGGGGAGGCCACGCCATAGCGCTGGGCCGGGGCTTCACCGGCCTGGATCAGACCCCAGCCCCAACCCTCCGGCGCGAAGAAGCGCGGGGTCAACGAGGGCGGCGCATGGCTATCGGTGAACGGCGCGCGCGCGTCCGGCCCGCCGCACGCGGACAGCATCAGACACAGCAGCAAAGGCGGTAGAAGACGACGCATCCCGCGCCATGAAGGCCCGCGCGGCCATTTCCCGCAAGCGCTTGCCCTCACAAAGCTTGAATGCCGCGCGCGAAAGTCCGATCTAGGCCCCATGGCCACGGTCATCGACACCCTGAAAGATCGCCCGCGTCACCCTGAAAAGGCCTCGCGCCCCGACACCCCGATGCTGCGCAAGCCGGAGTGGCTGCGCGTGCGCGCGCCCGGCTCGGCCGGCTACAACGAAACCCGCGACGTGGTCCGCGCCAACGGCCTGACCACCGTCTGCGAAGAGGCGGCCTGTCCCAACATCGGCGAGTGCTGGTCCGTCGGCCACGCCACCATGATGATCATGGGCGAGATCTGCACCCGGGCCTGCGCCTTCTGCAACGTCGCCACCGGCCGCCCCGACCCGCTGGACCCCACCGAGCCCGCCCGCGTCGCCGAGGCCGTGGCCAAGATGGGTCTCAAGCACGTCGTCATCACCTCGGTCGACCGCGACGACCTGGCCGACGGCGGCGCCGCCCACTTCGCCGCCGTGGTCCTGGCCATCCGCGCCGCCGCGCCCGCCACCACCATCGAGATCCTGACCCCCGACTTCCTGCGCAAGGACGGCGCGGCCGAGATCGTCATCGACAGCGCCCCGGACGTCTTCAACCACAACCTGGAAACCGTGCCGCGCCTCTACCTGACCATCCGCCCCGGCGCGCGCTACTACAACTCCCTGCGCCTGCTCGAGCGGGTCAAGGAACGCGACCCCACCCGCTTCACCAAGTCCGGCCTGATGGTCGGCCTGGGCGAGGCCAAGGAGGAGGTGATGCAGGTGATGGACGACATGCGCTCCGCCGGCGTCGATTTCCTGACCATCGGCCAGTACCTCCAGCCCACCCGCAAACACGCCGCCGTCGACCGCTTCGTCCACCCCGACGAGTTCGCCGCCTATGAGGCGATCGCCCGGGCCAAGGGCTTCCTGATGGTCTCCGCCAGCCCGCTGACCCGCTCTTCCCACCACGCGGGCGAGGACTTCGCCAAACTCCAGGCCGCCCGCGCGGCCCTGTCGAGCGCGGCCTAAAGCTTGCGCCACCGCGTCCAGCGCATCGTCCCCTACACGCCGCAACAGCTGTGGACGCTGGTCGGCGACGTCGAGCGCTACCCAGACTTCCTGCCCTGGGTCACCTCCATGCGCACCTGGAACCAAGCCCAGGCCGGGGAGGGGATCGAGACCCTCGACGCCGAGGCCACCGTCAGCTTCTCCTTCCTGCGCGAACGCTTCTCCACCCGCGTCACCCGCGATAAGCCCGCCATGGTCATCGCCGTGAAGCTGCTCTCAGGCCCCTTCCGCAAACTCGAAAACCGCTGGCGCTTCCGCCCCCACGCCACCGGCGGCTCGGTGGTGGAATTCGAAATCGAGTTCGAATTCAAATTCCGCATGCTCGACGCCATGCTCGCCGCCAACTTCGACACCGCCGTACGCAAACTGATGACCAGCTTCGAGGACAGGGCGAAGGTGCTGTACGGCTAAAACGGTCCTCCCCAGGCGAGCCTGCAGCGAGCCGGCGGGAGAGGTGGCGCGACCCGCAGGGCAGCGCGAAGCCTGAAGCGCCGGAGGGGCTTACCGACTCTCCGATTAGCCACGTCCTGGCGCCGGCATCGGTGAGGGCACAAACCCAGACGCCAGAACACGCCAAATCATCCTCCCCAGGCGAGCCTGCAGCGAGCCGGCCGGGGAGGTGGCGCGAAGCGCCGGAGGGGCTTACCGACTCGGCGACTATTCGCGTTCTGGCGCCGGAACCGATGCCGTCACAAAACCCAGGCGCCAGAACACGCCCACCCTTTGACTCGGTAAGCCCCACCCCGGCTTCGCCGTACCTCCCCCGCCGGGTCGCTTGGGCGACCCTGGGGAGGATGCGCGATACTTGACACCCCACGCCCACCGCTCGACCGTGCCCCATGCGCAAGTCATCCATCGCCGCCCTGGCCGCCCTCGCCATCGCCCTGACCACCGGCCTCGCCCTCGCCAAGCCGGCCAGGCCGGTGGCGAAGGCCCCGCCCTCCATCTCCGCTCCCATCGACCCCGCCCGCCTATCCGCCACGGTAAAAACCCTGGCCTCGGACGACTTCGAGGGCCGCGCCCCCGGCTCGCCCGGCGAGACCAAGACCATCGCCTACCTGATCGCCCGCTTCAAAGCCCTCGGCCTCCAGCCCGCCGGCGAGAACGGCGGCTGGACCCAGACCGTGCCCCTGGTCCACACCCAGGTTCAGCCCAACCCCACCATCATCATCGGCACGGGCGACAAGGCGCTGCCCTACGCTCAGGGTCGCGACATCTACGTCAAGGGCGTGCGCCCCACCGATACGGTGAAGATCGACGGCGCCCCAATGGTCTTCGTGGGCTACGGCGTCAACGCACCGGAACGCGGCTGGGACGACTTCAAGGGCGTGGACCTGCACGGCAAGGTCGCCGTCTTCCTGGTCAACGACCCCGACTTCGAAGCCCAACCGGGCGAACCCGCCGCCGGCAAGTTCGGCGGCCGGGCCATGACCTACTACGGCCGCTGGACCTACAAGTTCGAGGAAGCCGGCCGGCGCGGCGCCATCGCCGCCATCATCGTCCACGAGACCCCCGGCGCCGGCTACGGCTGGTCCACCGTCATCGCCCCGGGCGGCGAAGACTTCGACGTGGTCCGCCCCGCCACCGGTCCCGGCAGCATGGCCGAGCGCACCCCGCTCTCCGCCTGGATGCCTCGCGAAAAGGCCGAGGGCCTGTTCAAGCTGGCCGGCCTCGACTTCGAGACCCTGAAGCGCTCGGCCCGCGACCCCGGCTTCAAGCCGGTGGAGCTGACCGGCGTCGCCTTCAGCGCCGACATCCACGTCACCCACAGCCTGGTGAACAGCCAAAACGTCCTGGCCAAGCTGCCCGGCGCCAAACGCCCGAACGAGTCGGTGATGTATTCCGCCCACTGGGACGCCTACGGCGTCGCGCCCAGCCCCGGCCCCAAGGGAGAAAAGGTCATCCGCTACGGCGCCAACGACGACGGCCTCGGCGTCGCCGGGCTCCTTGAAGTGGCCCGCGCCTACAAGGCCGCCCCGCGCACCGACCGCACTATCGTCTTCGGAGTCTGGACGGCGGAGGAACGCGGCCTGCTCGGCTCCGAATACTGGGGCGCCCACCCCACCGTGCCGCTGGAGACCATGGCCGCGAACTACACCATCGACGTGCTCCAGACCGCCGGCCCCGCCCACGACCTCGTCCTCATCGGCGCCGGCCAGAACGAGCTGGAAACCGGCCTCGCCAAGGCCGCCGCCGCCCAGGGCCGCACCATCACCCCCGACGCCAAGCCCGAACGCGGCCTCTTCTACCGCGCCGACCACTTCTCCCTGGCCAAGCGCGGCGTCCCCGTCCTGCTGATCATGGGCATCGGCGGCGGCGCCGACCTCGTCACCGGCGGGCGCGAAGCGGGCGACAAATGGGTCAGCGACTACACCGCCCACTGCTACCACCAGGCCTGCGACGCCTGGTCGGCCGACTGGGACTTAAGGGGCGCCGCCCAGGACGTGGCGGCGATCTATGAGGCGGGGAGGGTGGTGGCGAACAGCAAGGGGTGGCCGCGGTGGAATGCGGGGAGTGAGTTTGCGGGGGTTAGGGAGAAGAGTGCTAGCGCTCGACGGCCCTAACGTTGGCTCAAAAGTTACGGCCGCTGGCTTGGCTGGCTCAGATTGTGCTCGGATGCCCGCCCGCGGGTGGCGGAACATCAGATCAAGGGCGGCGCAAAAGGTACAACTTTTGCCCCTCCCTCCTGCTCCCCGGCAAAGGCCCGGCGCGACAAGGCTGGTGACTTGGAGAAGTCGCCTAGGCATACACTCATGCTTAATCAGGATGCAGCCTCCCAAAGATAAGGAGGTGATGCCAATCCGCTCAAAGGGAATGGCGAAATGATTGCTCCCAGCCTCATATCAATCCTCCTCACGATCATGGGAGCCATTGCGGGCAATGCAGTTGTTCTGGCAGTACTCGGCTACCTCGGGCGCACGTTACTCCAATCATCATTGTCCAAGGACCTGGAGCGCTACAAGTCAGAACTAAAGAGTGACGCAGACGACGAGTTGGAGCGTGTCAGAAATACACTAACTCGTGACGTAGAAAGCTATAAGGTCAAACTCAAGAAGTCCGAATTCCTATTCGAACGCGAGTTTCTCGCGGCGAGCGGGTTCATGAAACTCTATGGCGACTTCGCACCACAGAAATCCCATCCCGACATGGATTGGGACGACGCGATGGACATGATCGCAAACAATGCTCATTTCACAGAGCAGAAGCTCGATGCGTTTATGAGAGAACATGGTGCCGCTCTGAACAAAGACGACCGCGAGAAACTGTCCAGCGCGGTCAACATGGCAAATGATCTGGCTCTTGAAATGGGTGGTTGCCCCCCGGCCCAGGTTAACGAGGAAGCGTCGAAACTCTATCACGCCCTCGAAGACCTTCGGGACAGCCTCATTGCTCGCGTTCGCGACCAATCGAGCCTGTAGGTTGAAGCCTCCCAGCCGATAGGCGAATGCAACGAGCCAGGACGCGAGAGCGGCTTCAGGCCGGTCATACCTACTGGCGTGGGGTGCGCATCGGTGAGGGTCGTTTGAGATGGAGCCGCGTGCGCTACTCCGCGCCTAACGAAACCGGCTAGGGGGCGCATGGGGGCTATTGAGCTTAGCCTTCATCTGATGGCTGCCCTCGCGCGACACCACCAAATTTTGGTCGCTAGGCACCCATCGATCGCTAACGCACCCAGTCTCTCATTCGCGCTCCGAGAATGTCGCTGCACTAGTGAGTTGAAATCAGAAGGTTGCTCTTCTCAACGTGTATCTGCCCGGGAGGAAGTATCTGGACGGTCGCGGCCTTTTCGTCGTAGTGAATTAGCGCCCGTTTATGAAGATCCTTAAGTACCTTACGCTTGAAGTCAGTGCCGTTCTTGTATTCTACCCACATTTGCAGTTGCGCAACGGAAACAGGTTTGCCTTCCGCATAGAGAACGATCAACACCTTTTGTGCCGACGTCTTCGCAGGTTCTAAAACTCGGCGAATGTCTCCGCTGGACCAAACAATGTGGAAGGTCCGAGCCGTGACGGCCTCCACCACCCCGTGCGCATCATCTAGCGGCAGGTTTGAGTAGTTCCGTACAAATTCGCCCATAGCCCATTTCATCCCACGGAGAAAAAACTCAGCATCCATGTGGTTCGGGCTTACGTCGCCGGAGACGTGTCCAATTGCTCTGTTGTTGCGCAACTCGTAGAGCGCGACCAAGACTTTCGGAACTTGCATGCATAGCGAGCGCCCCTTCGTTCCATTGTATTGCTCAAGGTCACGACAGGCTTGAGGGAAATTTCCCGGCTTGAACGGGGACAGTGGGTAAGTCCCGTTCGCGTGCCCCGCACAGATACAATATGCAATTTCACAGAATTTACCCGCCTTCAGGCCAACCTTTTCCCAGTCGGCGGCGCGATACTCGTCCAGGGCTTGTTCGAACTCCTCGATGAGGGGGTCTCGGAGACTGGCTGGCATCAGGTTTAGGGCATCGTTCAGACTGGGAAGGCTCAAATCCTAAGTCCTATCCCAAAAGTATTTGAACGGTCCTGAGCCATCCTTGGTTCTTTGAAGCAAACCCCTTCCAAATAGCGATTCGCCAGCAGCAGATACTTGATTGGACTTATGCGTAAAACCCTTGCCCGCGAGGCCAGTCACAATTTCCCCAGCACTGCGTTGAGTCTTAAAGAATCCCTCGTCTCTGAGGGCGATCATTCGATCTGCGCACGAGTGGCCCTTAGGGGTGGCCCCGCGCTTCCGCTTGCTCCTCGCCTTATCCTCCTTACCGGCGTCGTCCGATACTCCGTCCTCCCCTTCGCTGGCCGCATCGCTAGCTTCAGGTTCTCCCCTCTGAGTGGGACGACTTCCGAAGCCCGCTTCCTCGATTAACGGGAACAACTTAGCGAGCAAACCTTCGACAAAGTCCTTCTCCCCCTCAATATCGATAACGCCTGCTGGCGCGTCGATGTGGACGCGATTGGTCATGGTTCCCCCTCAAGGTGGAGTTTCGCTATGATTGGACGATCTTACCCGCTCAATCAATGCTTGCTGGACCGACCGTCTTGAGTGTGTCCGTCATGTGCTTGGAGGCCCACGTTGGTCAGCACGGGGTGCCCCGCGACCCAAGCTTGCGAAGAGGGTCGGGAAGTGATCTCATACTGTACCCTTAATGGGTCCAAGATGCTGGCGGAGGCTACTGACATGGAAGCGGGTACCGTTCTTGTAGATCGTAGTTCTGGCCTAGAGCTTATGGTCGTTCGCGCTCCAACCGCCCCGGTGACGAGCGTGGCTGTTGATGGCGTGGTGTTGGTCGCTGAGCGCATCATCCCGGCTAGTCCAGTTCGGGGAATGCAGATCACCACCGATCCGGGGATGCGCGGCTAGTGCCTCACGTTTGGGCGCGGGTCGTTTGAAGTTATGACTGAACGTGACCGTAGTCCGATACGCTTGGCTGGCGGTGCGATATCGATAATCGGCACGTGCAACCTAGCCTGTAAGAGTTGCTATTCCTCATCCAGCCCTTCGGTAACGTCGATCTATAGCATCGAGCAACTCTCGAAATTGCTCGTAGCGTTTCGAGGTCTCGGGATCGCACATTTGTTCATTGGTGGCGGGGAGCCGTTGCTGCATCCCCAACTCCTTGAACTTATAGGCCTTGCGAGAGCGCACGGGATGTCCATCTCGCTTTCGACGAATGGCCATCTATTGAACGAGCAATTCGTGGATGCCCTATTCAGAGCGGGTGTGAGGCAGGATGTTTCCGTCAGCCTTGATGGACCTGATGAGAATATAAATTCAAGAACTCGTGGTCGAGATGCTTTCCTTCCAGCGATCCGAGGTATGTATCATCTTGCACGCGATGGGCGGATTATCTGGGGTGTCAACTTTGTATCAAGCAAACTCAATCTATCCGCCGCGCTTGATACTGCTAATTTGGCCAAGCGAGTTGGAGCATCCTATTTCAATCTGGTGAGGTTTTCATATTCCGGTAGAGGTGCCGCCTTCGCTGAACCGTTAGGGTTAGATGAGGTTGATTTTCAGGCGGAACGCGATTTGCTTTCGGGCTCTTACAAGGAGTTCGGATCGTTCTACGGAGACATCTTCCTGTACGACTTAGCCGACGTGCTATCCTCAGGAGCGCAGTCGTATTTCAATCGGCCAACCTTCGACGACATACCATCTGGCCTTAGCATCGACCCGGAAGGCAATATCGAACTGACTCCGGCAAAGGTCAGTCTTGGCAACATTCTTTCAGAACCTCTCGATGCCGTCCTAGCCCGACTGCATTCTGAGGAAGTCCTGGCCGCTTACGAAGCTTGGCTTCTTGGCCATCGCCGAGGGGTTCATTCCCCGCACGGCGAACGAGGTAGGCTCCTGCCGCGCGAAAGGCGACCAAATCATAAACTGCAAAGTTCTCCGCTTCCCATCTGATTGGTGATGGCAAGCGAAATGGCTGAGTTAGAGCGTCTTTTGGTTTTCGCCTTCAGCAGGGGTTTATCTCGCCGCGAGACGTCGTTACATCTGCCTCACTCAACTGTTACACTGCGCCAGAAAAAGCTAAAGCAATTCAAGGCCTAGGGAGTTTCCCCTCGGCTCCACCAGTACCACTGCGCCGAGAGTAGGGGGCAGAATCGTCATTGGCGCTCGCTCGGGCCTGTCGATCCAATCCACACCTCGCCCCCTCCTGCGTCCACGCCATTAAAATCCACACCCCCTATTCCAACGGTCCCGCCCTTTGCCGTTTGATGGGCGCATGTTCGTCGGCCCCGACATCACCCACGCCCAACCCGCCACGCCCGCGCCGGTCCCCGGCGCCCACGGCGCGGATAACGCCGACGCGTGGCATGAGCGCCAGCTGGCCATCCTTTCCGAATTGGCGGAAGCGGGCCTTGAGATCGCCCTGGCCCTGAAGACCCGCCTCGTCGCGACAGCGGCGGCGGAGCCCGACGCGGAGTCCGCCCGCGCTTGCGCCGACCTGGGCCGGGCCTTCGACCGGGCGTCGCGCGCCGTGCGCATGAGCATCGCCCTGCGCGAGCGGCTGCTCAAGGAGGGCGGTCTCGGCGCCGAGGCGGCGCGGGCCGTGGCCCAGCAGGCCCGCACCAGGCGCGCCGAACGGGTCCAGCGCATCGTGCGCCGCGTCGCCAAGGTCCGCTACAGCGAAGCCTATGCGCGCGACGGCGTCGAGCGGCAGGCCCGTGAGCGGCTGTTCGACCCCGACATCACCGGCGATCTGGACGCGCGGCCCATCGGCGCCCTGGTGGCCCAGATTTGCGCCGACCTCGGCCTTGCGCCGACCTGGATGGCCATGGCGCAGGAGGCCTGGGCCCAGGAAGAGATCACCGGACGCCCGGCCGGCTCACCCTACGCCGCCTGGCCCGACCTGGCGCCCGACGAACCCAATCGCGATCTCGACGACGAGTTTGACGACGAAGACGAAGACGATTGGGATGACCCCGGGGGGAGCGACCCTTAAGGCGCATCGGCATCCCGGTTTGCGCGGGTCATCAGCGCCCATGCGGCGGTTAAGGCCGCTTTGGGCCTGGAAGGAAGAGAAGGTTAGGGGAGAAGAGGGAGAAGCCGCGTCGCGGTGGGACAGAGCCTGGGCCACCAAGGCTGGGATCATCCTGCGCGCTTCGCGCGCGATAGTCCTTCAACCGCGGTTCGGGCAGGGCGCGGCCCGGCGGCTGCCCGGGTCTCTTCCACTTCTCCTCTCCCTTCTCTTCCTTCCGAGTCCAAGCTGACTCCAACGCAGCCCACGGCCCCGGATGAACCCACGACCGCCTCCGCCAAACCTTGAATATCGATCGGCCCTAGCCGAACCCCACGGCGCGGTCGGCTTCGGGGGCGCCCCGCTGTTCGCCGGCGCTCAACGCCCGCTCGATCGCCCCAAACAACACCGCCACCTCGATCGGCTTGCTCACATGCCCATCCATGCCGTCGGCCATCAGGCCTTGGACCTGATGGCTCATGGCGTTGGCGGTCAGCGCGATGATTGGCGTGCGCGCACGGCCCGACAGCGCCTCTCGGCGGCGGATTTCCTTGAGCGCCTCGACGCCGTCCATGACCGGCATATGGATGTCCATCAGGATCAGGTCCCAGTGGCCGACGGACCAGGCCTCGACGGCCAGGGCGCCGTTCTCCACGATGGTGGGGTCGATGCCGGCCTGGGCCAGGATGGCCTTCAGCACGCGCTGGTTGGTGGGGTTGTCCTCGGCGGCGAGGATGCGCACGGGCAGGGGGTCCGGGTCGGTGCTGACCATCGGCTCCGGCGCCGGCGTGGCTTCCAAGGGCGCCCACCCACCCGCCTCGTGAAGCCTGTCCTCGGGCCGGCCGCTGGCCGGTTCCGGGGGCTCGCCGCCCTCCCCATGACGCGGAGGCAAGGAGGCGGGCGGCTCCTGCGCCGTCAGGTCCCAGATCGCCAGGTCGGCCTGCGCCGCCGCGGTGCCGCGTCCGCCGAAGCCGGACAGGGTCATCACCTTGGGCAGGGGCAGGGCGATGGTGAAGGTCGCGCCCTGGCCCAGGCGGCTGGAGGCGGTGATCTCGCCGCCCATCAGGCCGCAGAGTTCGCGGCAGATGGCCAGGCCCAGGCCCGTGCCGCCGTGCTGGCGGGTGGTGGAGGCGTCGGCCTGGGTGAATTTGGCGAACAGGTGCTCGGCCTTGCCCGGCGGGATGCCCTCGCCGGTGTCGGCCACGGCGATGATCAGCTGGCCGTCGTCGTGGCGGCGCTTATCGCCCCAGTTGGCCTCGCCCACATGCTCGTGGCGGCAGGCGTGGATGGCGATGCCGCCCACTTGCGTGAACTTCACCGCGTTGGACACCAGGTTGAACAGCACCTGGCGCACCCGCGTGGGGTCGCCGAGGTAGGAGCCCACGGCCTCCGGGGCGATGTCGAGGGTCAGCGTCAGGCCCTTCTCGCGGGCCAGCATGGCGAAGGGGGCGCAGGCCTGGCGCAGCAGGTCGGCCAGGTCGAACTCCAGCATCTCCAGCTGCAGCTTGCCGGCCTCGATCTTCGACAGGTCGAGCACGTCGTTGAGGATGGTGGTCAGGGCCTCGCCCGACTGGCGGATCACCGACAGCCGCTCGCGCTGGACGGCCGACAGATCGCCCATCTCCATCACGCCGGCCATGCCCAGCACGCCATTCAGGGGCGTGCGGATTTCGTGGCTCATGGTGGCCAGGAAGACGGTCTTGGCCTCGTTGGCGCTGGCGGCCTCGGCCTCCTTGGTCCGCGCCGTCTCCAGGCTGGCGGTCAGCAGCCGTTGGGCGGCGGTCTGCTGGAAGGCGTGGAGCGCGATATAGGCCTGGAAGCAGAAGGCGGAGATGGCGGCGAACAGGCCCTGCATCGGCGTGGCCGCGCCCATGCCGGTGACCGCGATCACCGACACCACCGAGAGCGCCGCCAGCGACGCCAGGCCGATGCGGCGGCTGATCACCACCTCGCCGGTGCTGGAGATGGCCACCGCGCCCAGCATGCAGGCGCCGGCGACGATCGAGGTGGGCCGGCCATGCAGGAAGAGGGCCAGGGGCAGGGTGGAATAGGCGAGGGTGTGGAGGAAGGTGTAGCCCGCCACCAGCCACTCCAGCCACGGCCGCGGCATCCGCCGCGACTCCACCCAGCTACAGAGCAGGAAGTTGACGGTGGTCAGGGCGACGACGCCGGCGAACCAGGCCAACGGCAGGAGGGCGCCGAGCCAGGAGGCCGAACCCACGGCCGCCAGCACGCTCATCGGCAGGATGATCTTCACATCCGCGCGCCGGTGGGCGGCGATATCCGTCCAGGTGGCGGCTTTGATGGCGTTGGCCACGGTTCACTCCCCAAGGGAGGCGCAGCCTAGCGGACACGGCCTAATGGCCGGTGAATTGCCTCTTTAGCGGCTGACCGCTTCGCGCAGCAACTCCAGGGCGCTGCGAACGGCCGCCATCTGGATGTCGGCGCGGCCGGTGTCGTCGAACCGTTCCAGCCGGTGGATCACGCTGTGGTTTGACCGCGCCACGGCCAGGTGCACCGTGCCCACCGGCTTCATCGGACTGCCGCCGCCCGGCCCCGCGACCCCGGTGATGGCCACCGCCACATGGGCGTGGCTGTTCTCCAGCGCGCCCTCCGCCATCATCCGCGACACCGGCTCCGACACCGCGCCCACATCGGCCAGCAGGTCGCCGGGCACCCCCAGCACCTCCTGCTTGGCGCGGTTGGTGTAGGTGATGAAGCCGCGCTCGAACACATCCGACGCCCCGGCGATCGAACAGATGGCCCCGGCCACCAGCCCCCCGGTGCAGCTCTCCGCCGTGGCCAGGCGCAGGGACTTCTGGCGCGCCTCGTCGATCAGCAGCCGCGCCAGCATCTCGATATCCAGGGGGAACATGGGCGCGCTTACTTCCTGATAGCCAAGGCGTGGGCGCCAAGCCCAACATCCCGCAGGGAAAACAAGCAAGCCGATTCGGATAATGACCACCGCAGATGTGGCTTCCACTCCGGCGCGATCCAGGACGCCCGCCATCTATGTGGCGGCGGTGTTCGCCAGCGCGGGTCTGGTCTTCCTCGTCGAGCCCATGGTCGCCAAGCTGCTGCTGCCCCTGCTGGGCGGCTCCTCGGCGGTCTGGAACACCAGCCTGGCCTTCTTCCAGGCGGCGCTGCTGGGCGGCTACCTCTACGCCCACCTGCTCCAGAAGCTCCCGTCCCTGAGGCGCCAGACCCTCATCCACATCACCGTCCTGCTGGCCGCCGCCCTGGTCCTGCCGCTCAGGGTCAGCGGCGTGCTCGGCGATCCGGCGACCGGCCATCCCGCCCTGTGGCTGCTGGGCGTGCTGACACTGTCGATCGGCGCGCCCTTCGCGGCGCTGTCGGCCACGGCGCCCCTGCTACAGGCCTGGCGCGCCCGCACGGCGGAGGAGGGGGCCGGCGAGCCCTACGCCCTCTATGCGGCCTCCAACCTCGGCAGCCTGCTGGCGCTGCTGGCCTATCCGCTGCTGGTCGAGCCGCTGGCCACCCTTCAGGCCCAGCGGTTCGGCTGGAGCCTCGGCTATGGGCTCTTCGTGATCCTGATGGCCGCCATGGCCGCCCACGTCTGGCGCGCCCAGGCGCGCCGACCGCTCACCGACGCCCTGAAGGACTTGGGCCCCGCCGAGCCCGCGGTCCCGGTCACCTGGAAGGACCGCCTGGCCTGGCTGCTGCTGGCCGCCATTCCCTCCAGCCTGATGCTGGGGGTCACCGCCCATCTGGCCACCGACGTGGCGTCGGCGCCCTTCCTGTGGGTCGTGCCGCTGGCCCTCTACCTGATCACCTTCATCATCGCCTTCCAGGACAGGCCGGTCTTCACCCGCACCCAGGTTCTGGTCTTCCAGGGCGCGGCGGTGGCGGCCGTGGCCTTCAACCTGCCCTACCATGCCAGCGGCATCCTGATGCAGATCGGCCTCCACCTGGCGGCCTTCTTCCTCACGGCCCTGATGTGCCACCAGGCGCTGGTGGCGCGGCGTCCAGCCGCCTCCCATCTGACCGAATTCTATCTGTGGATGTCCCTGGGCGGCGTCGTCGGCGGCGCCTTCAACGCCTTCCTGGCCCCGGTGATCTTCTCCACGGTGCTGGAATATCCGATGGTCCTGGTGGCGTCGGTGTTCGTGCGGCCCTGGGGCGAGGGGCCGGTGAAGCGCTGGCAATGGATCACGCTCGCCGCCGGCATCGTCGCCGCCCATCTGGCCGTGCTGACCTTCCACGTCCTGTGGGGCCACGTCGACGCCCAGATCGTCCAGCTCGTCGAGAAGCTGTTCCTCGGCCTGGCCACCCTCGCCGTCTTCCTGCTGCGGGGCCGGGCGCTGCTGTGCGCCGCCATGGTCATCATCCTGGCGCTGTCGGCCAACATGGTCGGCGACAAGGCCCAGGTGCTGCACCACTGGCGAAGCTTCTTCGGCGTCCTGCGCGAGACCAAGGTCACGGTCCCCGGCCTGGGCGGCGAGGTCCGCATGCTGGCCCACGGCACCACGCTGCACGGCGCCCAGGCCCAGGATTCCCGCTACCGCTGCCGGCCGCTGGTCTACTACGCGCCGGAGACGCCGATCGGCCAGGTCTTCATCCAGGCCCGCAAGCAAAAGCCCGCCATCGACATCGGCGCGGTCGGCCTGGGGACCGGCTCGGTCGCGGCCTACACCCGCAAGGCCGACCGGCTGACCTTCTTCGAGATCGATCCGCTGGTGGTGAAGATCTCAACCAACCCCGCCAACTTCAGCTACACCACCGAATGCGCCCGGGGGCAGGTGAGCTATGTGCTGGGCGACGCGCGCCTGACCCTGGCCCGGCAGCCGCCGCAGGCCTTCGACGTCCTGCTGATCGACGCCTTCTCCTCCGACTCGGTGCCGGCCCACCTGCTGACGGTGGAGGCCATCCGGGGCTACCTCGGCCACCTCAAGCCGGGCGGCGTGCTGATCCTGCACCTCTCCAACCGCAATCTCGAACTGCGCGGCCCGGCGATGGCGGCGGCGGTCGCGGCGGGCGGGGTCGCGCTCCTGCAACGCCACATCGGCGCGCCCATGTGCGACGCCAGGACCCGCTGGCCCGACTGCGCCCCCAACATGTTCGAGTCCTCGGAGGACGCCGTCATCGTCGGCCGCGACAAGGCCTCCCTGGCCGCCTACGCTGCCGACTCCCGCTGGACCCCGGCCGATCCGACCAGGGCGCGCCCCTGGACCGACAACTACACCAACCTCTTCGGCGCCATGTGGGCGCGGGTCGCGGAGCGTCTGGACACCTGGTTCGAGAACACCATGGATCGGTTGAACGCGCCGAAGACCTAGAGCTCGACCGCCACCACTGCCTGCGCCGCCAGGCCTTCGCCCCGGCCCGTGAAGCCCATGCCCTCGGTGGTGGTGGCCTTCACGCTGACCGCGTCGAGCGGCAGGTCCAGCAATTCGGCCAGCCGCTCGCGCATGGCCGCGCGGTGCGGTTTGATCTTCGGCCGCTCGCAGATCAGCGTCACATCCACATTGACGATCCGCCCGCCCTTGGCCCGCACCAGCGCCGCCGCGTGGACCAGGAACCGGTCGGACGAGGCGCCCTTCCATTGCGGGTCGGTGGGCGGGAAGTGATCGCCGATGTCGCCCTCGCCGATCGCGCCCAGCAGGGCGTCGGTCAGGGCATGCAGCCCCGCATCCGCGTCCGAATGGCCGATCAGGGTCTCGTTGTGGTCGATGCGCACGCCGCACAGCCATACGGCGTCGCCGGGTCCCCACCGGTGGGCGTCGAAGCCCTGGCCGATCCGGGTTGATCTCGTCACGCCCGCCAGCCGTTCAGCCATCTCGAAGTCCTCCGGCCAGGTCAATTTCGTCAGCATCGGATCGCCCGGCGTCAGCACCACCTTGCCGCCGTCCCGTTCCACCACCTGGGCGTCGTCGGTGGGTTCGATGTCGCCGGTCCACGCCGCATAGGCGGTGATCAGCCGCTCGCGCCGGAAGGCCTGCGGGGTCTGGGCGCGCCAAAGGCCGTCGCGCGGAATGGTCGTCGAGCCGCTTTCGGGCGTCGCCGCCCGCTTCAGGGTGTCCGCGACGGGCAGGGCGGGCAGGGCGCCGTCGGCGCTCTCCAGCGCCGCCATCAGGGCCTGTACGTGGTTCGCCGTCACGAAGGGCCGCGCGGCGTCGTGGATCAGAACGGGCTCGTCGGCGGGCCCTGTGAGGGCGGCCAGACCGGATTGCACCGACAGCGCCCGCGTCGCACCGCCCCGCGCCGGCCGCCACGCCAGCCCGGCCAGCACCTCGGCCGCGATCGCTTCGCCATCCTGCGACACCACCACGATCAGCTCCCGCGCGCCGGCGGCCAGCAGCGCCTCGGCGGACCACCGCAACACCGGCTTTCCGGCCAGTAAACGCCACTGTTTGGCGCCGCCCGCTCCGGCGCGGGCGCCGCTTCCGGCGGCGACGATGACGGCTGAAAACCCCATGCCGCTTGTTTAGTGGGCGGTTTGGCGGTGTCCAGGCTTTACCGCACTGCACAATAGCTCTAGCCTGCTCAAATAAAGTGCGATGGACGTGACCATAAAATGAGCAGTTCGCTCGACATTGGCGGGGTGAAGGTGCCGGGGCGGGTGTGGATCGCACCCATGACCGGCGTTTCCGACCTGCCGTTCCGGCGCGCCGCCGTGAAGCAGGGCGCACCCTATGTGGCCACCGAGATGGTCGCCTGCGCCGAATTCGCCAAGGGCCGCCCCGACGTCCTGCGCCGCGCCATGGGCGAGGGCCTGCCGCTGATGGTCATGCAGCTGGTCGGGCGCGATCCCGAGCTGATGGCCAGGGGCGCGGTGCTGGCCGAGCAGGCGGGCGCCCAGATCATCGACCTCAACTTCGGCTGTCCCGCCCGCGAAGTCACCGGCGCCCAATGCGGCTCCGCCCTGATGCGCGACCTCGACCTGGCCACCCGCCTGGTCGCCGCCGCCGTGGACGCCGTCTCCGTGCCTGTCACCGTCAAGATGCGCCTGGGCTGGGACGACAACAGCCGCAACGCCGCTGAATTCGCCGCCCGCGCCGTGGCCGTCGGGGCCCGCGCCATCACCGTGCATGGCCGCACCCGCTGCCAGTTCTACAAGGGCCGGGCCGACTGGGCCGCCGTGCGCGCGGTCAAGGACGCGGTCGACGTGCCCGTCACCGTCAACGGCGACATCATCGACCTGGCCACCGCGCGTGAGGCCCTGGCGCAATCCGGCGCCGACGCGGTGATGATCGGACGCGGCATCTATGGCCGCCCCTGGATCGCGCGCGAACTGGAGGCCGGCCTCGACGGCGGCGCCGACACCGCGCCGGGCCGCGAGGAACGGCTGACCATCGCGCTGGACCATTTCCGCGACAGCCTGGACTTCTACGGCCCCCGCCACGGCCTGAAGATGTTCCGCAAGCACCTGGCCGCCTATGTCGAGGCCGCGCCCTGGCCGGCGGACGCCGACACCCGCCGCGAGGCCCGCGCGCGCCTGTGCCAACTCACCGACGCCGCCGAGATCGAGGCCGCCCTGACCGCGCTGTGGACCTCATCGGACGAGAGGTTGGCGGCATGACCGGACCAAACCACAACCCCCGCCTGCCGGCCGCCAATCTCGACCTGCTGAAGGCCGCCGCCTTCGACATGAGCCCCGCCCCCGCCCTGGTGGTGGATGGGCAGGGCGCCCTGGTCGCCGTCAACGAAGCCGCCGAGGCTCTGTTCGGCCAGGGTCTGGCCCTGCTGGCCCGGGGCCGTTTCCGCGCCGCCCTGCCGGCCGGCTCCGCCCTGGTGTCGCTGCTCAACCGGGCCCTGGCGGAGGGTGCGCGGGTGCGCGAACACGACGTCGAGATCAGCCTGTTCGGCCATCCGCCCTTCCATGCCGACGGCGCGGCCGCCCCCCTGGGCGACGGCTCGGTGCTGCTGACCCTGCATGTGCGCGGCGGCGCGCTCGCCCCCGACCGCGTCGCCGACGCCGCGGGCCTGCGCTCCGTGGTGGGCCTGGGCCGCATGCTGGCCCATGAGATCAAGAACCCCCTGGCCGGCATCCGGGGCGCGGCCCAGCTGCTGAAGGCCGGCGCCGCCGCCGACGACGCCCCCCTGGCCCAGCTGATCGTCGACGAGACCGACCGCATCCGCCGCCTGGTGGACCGCATGGAGGCCTTCTCCGACGACGCCATCACCGAGCGCGGCGGCGTCAACATCCACCAGGTCCTCGACCGCGTCCGCGCGCTAGCCGCCAACGGCGTCGCCGACGGCCTGCTGCTGCGCGAAACCTACGACCCCTCTCTGCCCGACGCCTGGGGCGATGAGGATCAGCTGATCCAGATCTTCCTCAACCTGGTGAAGAACGCCGCCGAGGCGGCGCACGGGCGCGGCGATGGCCGGGGCGAGGTCGCCATCTACACCGCCTGGCGCCAGGGCGTGCGCGTGCGCGGCGCCGACGGCCGCACCCTGAAGGGCGCGCCGCTGGAGATCCGCGTCATCGACAACGGCCCGGGCGTGCCCGACCACCTGCGCGAAGACCTGTTCCAGCCCTTCGTCACGTCCAAGAGCCACGGGGCCGGCCTCGGCCTCGCTCTCGTGACCAAGCTGGTCGCCAGCCATGGCGGCCTGATCGATTTCGAATCCGAGCCCGGACGCACCGTGTTCCGGGTCCTGTTGCCAGTCGCTCCCGGAGACGCGTCCTAGATGAACGCCGCCAGCAAGAAGATCCTGATCGCCGACGACGACAGCTCCATCCGGCTGGTGCTGAGCCAGGCCTTCACCCGCCTGGGCTATCAGGTGCGGGCCACCGGCAACGCCACCACCCTGCTGAAGTGGTGCTCGGACGGCGAGGGCGACCTGGTGATCACCGACGTGGTCATGCCCGACGAGAACGTCTTCGACGTGCTGCCCCGCATCCGCAAAGAACGCCCCAAGCTGCCCATCATCGTGATGAGCGCCCAGAACACCCTGCTGACCGCCGTCAACGCCGCCGACGCCGGCGCCTTTGAATACATCTCCAAGCCCTTCGACCTCGACGACATGACCGCGGCCGCGCGCCGCGCCCTGCTGCGGCCCGCCGACGCCGAGGCCTCCAAGGCCCAGGCGCGCGCCATACGCGACGAGCGCCTGCCGCTGATCGGCCGCTCCGGGCCCATGCAGGAGGTCTACCGCACCATCGCGCGGCTGGTCGGCGCCGACCTGACGGTGTTGATCCTCGGCGAGAGCGGAACCGGCAAGGAGTTGGTCGCGCGCGCCCTCCACGACCTCGGCCGCCGCCGCGACGGCAAGTTCGTGGTCATCAACCTGGCCGCCGTGCCGCGCGAACGCGTGGAGACCGAACTGTTCGGGCGAGGCGAGGGGGATTCGGGCAAGCTGGTGGAGGCCGATGGCGGCACCCTCTTCCTCGACGAGATCGGCGACATGCCGCTCGATGCCCAGACCCGCCTGCTGCGCGTCATCGACGGCACCGAGCCCGCCCTCAACCCCAAGACCGGCCGGCGGCCCAACGTCCGCGTCATCGCCGCCACCAACCGCGATCTGCGCGCCCTCATCCAGCAGGGCCTGTTCCGCGAAGACCTCTTCTTCCGCCTCAACGTCGCGCCCATCCGCCTGCCGCCGCTGCGCGACCGCACCGAAGACATCCCGGACCTGGCCCGCTCCTTCCTGCTGCGCGCCGCCCGCGAAGGCCTGCCCTCCAAGACCATCGACCAGTCGGCCCTGGAGCGGATGAAGACCCACGCCTGGCCCGGTAACGTCCGTGAGCTGGAAAACCTCATCCGCCGCGTCTGCGCCCTGTATGGCGAGGAGTTGATCAGCGCCCGCATCATCGAGCGCGAGCTGCAGGAACACACCACGCCCCAGCCCGGCGACACCGGGCCGGTCACCCTCTCGAGTCTCATCGAACGCCACCTGGCCTCCTACTTCGCAGACCAGCCCGACGGCGTACCCCCGGCCGGCCTCTATGACCGCGTTCTGGAAGAGATGGAGCGTCCGCTGATCCAGCTGACCCTGTCGGCCACGCGCGGCAATCAGGTGCGGGCGGCGGAGATCCTGGGCTTGAACCGCAACACCCTGCGCAAGAAGATCCAGGACCTGGGGGTCGAGATGACCCGAGGCGTCAAACGTTAAAACTGCGCCATACTGGCCACATCACTGTTGATTTTGGGGCACACTCGCCCTTACGGTCGGCGCATGGCGTTCTCCGAGCCTGCCAGTCCCGGCCGTTTTTCAAGCTTCGCGCGGACTCTCGGCGAGTCCCGCGCGCTGCTGGGTGGCGGCTATGCGCTGGCCACCATCCTCACCATCGCCGGCGTGGCGCTCGCCTCCTCGCCGCCCACCACCGGTTCGGTCGCCACCGCGAGCCAGGGCATATTGATCCTGCTGGGCTTCAACATGGTGTTGATCCTGGTGGTGGCGGGCCTCGTCGTCGGCCGCGTGCTGCGCCTGCTGGATTCCAACGATGCCGGCGCCAAGCTGCGCCTGCGCTTCGTTTCCCTGTTCGCCGTGGCGGCCGTGGTGCCGGCCCTGGTCGTGGCGCTGTTCTTCGGGGTGCTGGTCACCCGGGGCGTGCAGAGCTGGCTCAGCGAAAAGGTCCACACGGTCGTGGAGAACGCCGCCGACGTGGCCCGCTCCTACGTCCACGAACAGAGCGAGTATGTGGGCAGCCACGTGCTGACCATGGGCCTGGACGTCAACCAGGCGGCCGGGGGCCTGAAGGCCACGCCCGTCCAGTTCAGCCGCTTCCTGGCGGTCCAGGCTTCCTATCACGGCTTCAGCGGCGTTTATCTGATCGACCATGAGGGCCGCGTCCTGGCGCGCGCCGAGGTGGATAATTCCACGCCCTTCCTGGCCCCGCCGCCCGCCAGCTTCCAGGCCGCCAACACCGGCGATGTGCTGGTCTCCTCCGACCTGGAGCGCGCGCTTTACAAGCTGACCAACTATCCGGACGCCTACCTCTACATCAGCCGCCCCCTGGGCTCCGGCATCATCGGCCAGCTGCGCAAGGCCGAGGGGTCGCTGAACGCCTTCCGTGAGTCGGCGCAAAACCAGGTGCGCCTGCAGCTGGCCTTCGGTTTCAGCTATGTGGAAACCGCGCTGCTGCTGCTGGTCGGCGCCGTCTGGCTGGGCATGTCGGCCGCCGACCGCGTCGCCGGCCCCGTGGCGAGGCTGGTCGAGGCGGCGGGCCGGGTGTCATCCGGCGACCTGACCGCCCGGGTGGACGCCGAGGGCGACAGCCAGGAAATCGCCGTCTTGTCCCATGCTTTCAACAGGATGACGCATGATCTTCAGAGTCAGCAGACGGCCCTGAAAGCCGCCGGCGACGAGGCGGATTCGCGGCGGCAGTTCATTGAAACCGTGCTGTCCGGCGTCAGCGCCGGGGTGCTGGGGCTCGACGCCGAAGGCCGTATCTCCGCCTTCAACCTGCAGGCCGCCGTGCTGCTCGATCTCGCGCCCGGCCAGGCGCTCGGCCGCACCCTGGCCGAGGCCGCGCCGGAACTGGCCTCGGTGGCCCAGGAGGCCCGTGACACGGGCGCGGAAGCCGAGCAGGAGGTCGATGTCGCCCGCGCCGCCGAGACACGCCGCCTGCGGGTGCGCGCCACGGGGCTGTCCACCGATGGCCTGGTGCTGACCTTCGACGACATCACCCGCCTGCTGGCCGCCCAGCGCAACGCGGCGTGGAAGGATGTGGCGCGCCGCATCGCCCACGAGATCAAGAACCCGCTGACCCCGATCCAGCTGTCGGCGGAGCGTCTGCGGCGCAAGTATCGCAAGGAAATCGTCAGCGATATCGAGACCTTCGACCGCTGTACGGACACCATCATCCGTCAGGTCGGCGACATCGGCCGCATGGTCGACGAGTTCTCCGCCTTCGCCCGCATGCCCGCACCGCGCTTCGGCCCTATCGACGCGGCCGAGTTGCTGCGCCAGTCGGTGTTCGCCCAACGCGTCGCCAGCCCCGAGATCGACGTGGAGATGGAGGAGCCGCCGCACGGCGTCATCCTCAGCGGCGATGCGCGCATGATCGGCCAGGCGCTGGCCAACATCCTGAAGAACGCCGCGGAGTCGATCAGTGCGCGGCCGCTGGCCACCACGCCGCAGCCCAAGGGCCGCATCCTGGCGCGGCTGGATACGGAAGGCGGCGGCGTCAGCTTCGACGTCATCGATAACGGTGTGGGCCTGCCGACGCGCGACCGCGAACGGCTCACCGAACCCTATGTGACGACGCGGGAAAAGGGCACGGGCCTGGGCCTGGCGATCGTCAAACGGATCATGGAAGAGCACGGCGGGGACCTGATCCTGGCCGATGCTCCAGAGGGACGCGGCGCTCAGGCGAGCCTGCGGTTCCATGCCCAAAGCCTCAGCGCGGTTCCGACCGCCGCTGATGCAACGGCGGCGGAATGAGGAGGCGATATGGCGGCTGATGTTCTTGTGGTCGACGACGAGACCGATATCCGCGAGCTGGTGTCCGGCATCCTCTCCGACGAGGGCTATGCCGTGCGCATGGCCGCCGACAGCGAACAGGCGCTGGCCGCCATCCGCGCGCGCAAACCCGCGCTGCTGGTGCTCGACATCTGGATGCAGGGCGGGGGCATGGACGGGCTGGAACTGCTCGACCTGGTCAAGACCCTCGACGCCGACCTGCCGGTGATCATGATCTCCGGTCACGGCAACATCGAAACCGCCGTCTCCGCCATCAAGCGCGGCGCCTATGAGTTCCTGGAAAAGCCCTTCAAGTCCGACCGGCTGCTGATGATCGTCGAGCGCGCGCTCGAATCCGCCAGCCTGCGCCGCGAAAACCGCCGCCTGCGCACCCAGACCCTGACCCCCGACGGCTTCATCGGCCGCTCCGCCGCCGCCCAGCAACTGCGACAACTGGTGGCCAAGGTGTCTTCCGCCAACAGCCGCGTGCTGATCGCCGGCCCGCCCGGCTCGGGCAAGGAGATGGTCGCGCGCCTCATCCACGGCGCCAGCCAGCGCGCCAAGGGCGAGTTCGTGGCGCTGACCGCCGCCGGCATGGCGCCCGAGCGGATGGACAGCGAACTGTTCGGCGAGGAAGGAGAGGG
The DNA here is from genome assembly GCA_028291055.1 of Caulobacter sp. Taxonomy (GTDB): domain Bacteria; phylum Pseudomonadota; class Alphaproteobacteria; order Caulobacterales; family Caulobacteraceae; genus Caulobacter. Next base: position 31,035 of record JAQGIP010000037.1, on the reverse strand, counting down.
CGGGCGCCCCCGCAAGATCGGCGTCTTCGAACGCGCCCACGGCGGCACCCTCTATCTCGACGAGGTGGCCGAGATGCCCCGCGAGACCCAGAGCCGCATCCTGCGTGTGCTGGTCGAACAGCGCTTCCGCCGGGTGGGCGGCGACAACGACGTCCAGGTCGATGTGCGCGTCGTCTCCTCCACCTCCCGTGACCTGCGCGAAGAGATCGCGGCGGGACGCTTCCGCGAGGACCTGTTCCACCGCCTCAACGTGGTGCCCATTCGCGTGCCCGCCCTGGCCGAGCGGCGCGAGGACATCCCCGAGCTGATCGCCTACTTCATCGACCGCATCTCCGAAGCCACCGGCCTGCCGCGCCGCAAGCTGGGCGAGGATGCCCTGGCCACGCTGCAGGTCCACGCCTGGCCCGGCAACATCCGCCAGCTGCGCAACAATGTGGAGCGGATGCTGATCCTGGCCAGCGGCGAGCCCGGTGAGATCATCACCGCCGACATGCTGCCCACCGAGGCGCCGTCCGGCGTGCAGAGCGGCGCGCTCGGCGCGGAGAAGATCATCGCGCTCCCCCTGAGGGAGGCCCGCGAGCTGTTCGAGCGGGAGTATCTGAACGCCCAGATCCTGCGGTTCGGCGGCAATATTTCGCGCACCGCCGCCTTCATCGGCATGGAGCGTTCGGCCCTGCACCGGAAGCTGAAATCCCTGGGCGTCGCCGGCCAGCGGGCGGAGGAGGAAGAGGTCTGATGTCGCGCTGGGCTTATGTGAACGGCCGCTTCGTGCCGCACCGCAACGCGGTCGTGCATATCGAGGACCGCGGCTATCAGCTGGCAGACGGCATCTATGAGGTCTGGGCCGTGATGGACGGCAAGCTGGCCGATGCCGAGGGTCACTTCGCGCGCCTGGCCCGCAGCCTGGGCGAGCTGCGCATCGAGCCTCCCATGGGCCGCGCGGCCCTGACGCTGGTGCTGCGCGAAGCCGTGCGCCGCAACCGCGTGAAGAACGGCCTGGTCTATCTGCAGGTCACGCGCGGCGTCGCCAAGCGCGACCACGCCTTCCCCGACCCGGCTCCGCCGCCCGCCATCGTCATCACCGCCAAGTCCATCGACCGCGCGGGCGCCGAGGCCAAGGCCGCCAAGGGTGTCTCCGTCATCACCACCCCGGAGAACCGCTGGGGCCGCTGCGATATCAAGACCGTGGGCCTGCTTCCCAATGCGATGGCCAAGCAGGCGGCGCGGGAGAAGGGGGCCTATGAGGCCTGGTTCGTCGATGACCTGGGCTTCGTCACCGAGGGCGCATCGTCCAACGCCTGGATCGTCGATGCCGACGGCGTCCTGCGCACCCGCGACGCCAACGCCAATATCCTGCGCGGGGTCACCCGCCATACCCTGATGGACCTGATCGACCGCGAGGGCCTGAAGTTCGAGCAGCGGCCCTTCACGCCCGCCGAAGCCAAGGCCGCCAAGGAAGTCTTCGTCAGCGGCGCCGGCTCGCTGATCATGCCGGTGATCGCCGTCGACGGCGCCCCCGTTGGAAATGGTTGCGTGGGACCGGTGGCAAGCCGGCTCAGGGCCCTCTATATCGAGGAAGCGCGAAACCGCGCCATTTGAAGCTCGGCAGCGGGTTTGCGTTGCGGCTGCAACGCGGGCGTGTCTAGCATCGACCTACTGTGTGTGGAGGACGTTGTGTCCTCCGGCCAAAAAAGAAGAGGGGCAACCCCGTGACCGATAAGAAACAAAACCTCCAGGACACCTTCCTCAACAGCGTGCGCAAGGCCAAGACGCCGCTCACCATCTTCCTCGTCAACGGCGTCAAGCTGCAGGGCGTGGTCAGCTGGTTCGACAATTTCTGTGTCCTGCTCCGCCGCGATGGCCAGTCGCAACTGGTCTATAAGCACGCCATTTCCACCATCATGCCCGCCCAGCCGGTTCAGCTCTACGAACCCGCTGACCAGGACGACGAGTGAGCCGAAGCCCCACCGATAGGACCCCCGCCGTCCAGACGGCGCTGGTCGTCCACCCCGTAAGACCGCACGCGTCCGATGCGAGAGATCCGAAGGCCAGGCTCGCCGAAGCGGTGGGCCTGGCGATGGCGCTCGATCTGGAGGTGCGCGAAACGCTGGTTTCGCCCCTGCGCCAGGTCACCCCCGCCACCCTGTTCGGCAAGGGGCGGGTCGAGGAACTGCGCCTGCTGATCGAGGTCGAGGAACTGGATGTCGTCGTCGTCGACGATCAGCTGACGCCGGTCCAGCAGCGCAACCTGGAAAAGGCTTGGGCTGCCAAGGTCATCGACCGCACCGGCCTGATCCTGGAGATATTCGCGCGCCGGGCGCGGACCCGGGAAGGCAAGCTGCAGGTCGAACTGGCGCGGCTCAACTACGAGCGTTCGCGGCTGGTGCGCACCTGGACCCACCTGGAACGCCAGCGCGGCGGCTTCGGCGTCATGGGCGGCCCCGGCGAAACCCAGATCGAGACCGACCGCCGCCTTTTGGCCGACAAGATGGGCCGGCTGAAGAAGGAGCTGGTGGAGGTGCGCCGTACGCGCGGCCTGCATCGCGCGGCGCGCAAGCGCACGCCCTATCCGACCATCGCGCTGGTCGGCTACACCAACGCCGGCAAGTCGACCCTGTTCAACCGCCTGACGGAGGCCACCGTCCTGGCCCAGGACATGCTGTTCGCGACCCTGGACCCGACCCTGCGCACCGTGAAACTGCCCGATGGCCGACCCGCCATCCTGTCGGACACCGTGGGCTTCATCTCCGACCTGCCGCACGAACTGGTCGAGGCCTTCCGCGCCACGCTGGAGGAGGTTCAGGAAGCCGACGTCGTCGTGCATGTGCGCGACATCGCCGGCCCCGACAGCGACGCCCAGGCGGCCGATGTGGAAAAGGTGCTGAGCGAACTCGGCGTCACCGCCGAGAAGGAACGGGTGCTGATCGAGGCCTGGAACAAGATCGACCTCGTTTCCGAGGACCGGCGCGAGGAGGTGCTGGGAGAGGCCAAACGCGCCGACGCCTCGCCCGTGTCCGCGATAACCGGCGAGGGCTGCAAGGCGCTGCTGGAGAGGCTGGGCGGGCTGATCGACAACGCCGTGCCCGTGGGCATCGTGCTGCCGGCCGGCGACGGCAAGGCCCTGGCCTGGCTCTACCGCAACGGCCGCATCGTCGAGCGCGTGGAACAGGATGACGGCGGGGTCTGGGTCTCGGCCCGCCTCGACGCCCAGGCTATCGGCCGCTTCGAACGGCTGCACCCCGAAGCCTTGCTGGTCGACGCCGCCCGATAGCGCAAAGAAACGCCGCCCCGTGGAGGGCGGCGCTGTTAGCTCAGACGGGAAGGCCGGCGGCTACTTCTTGGGCGCCAGCATGGCTTCCAGGTCCTTTTGGGTGGTGTTGATCGTCGCCACGCCGTTGTCGACCACCAGCTTGCCGGCTTCGACCGCGAAGCTTTGCGAACCCATCTTGATGGTCACCATGTTCTTGCCCGCGGGATCGGTCTTCACCTCGGCGATCGAGCCGATCACGGCGCCGGTGTTATCCTTCACCGGCAGACCTGCCTGGACGATGCCATGGGCGGCCGGCGCCGAGGTCGAGGTATCGGTCGCCGCACCGGTGGGCGCGGGCGTCGTCGCCGGGGCGGACGGCGGTGTCGTGGTCTGATCGGTCGTGGCCGGATCGCTCGGAGTCGGGGTCGTGGGGGCCGGCGCGGTCGGCGCGGGAGCCGCGGGCGTCGTGGCCGGGGGCGCGGATTGAGTGCTTTCGACGGGCGGCGCCGTCTTTGCCGCGGGCGCCGCGAAGGCTTGGCCGCCCATGAGGGCGGCGGCGGCGGTCAAGCTCAGGAGGAATTTGGACATTGGTCTCTCCGGTTCAGCTCCCCAACGCCGTTAAGAAAGCCGTCGGGCGGAGAATGTTCCCGGTTTGATTCAATGTGGCCGCGACGAATATTCGCGTGGGAGGCGATCCGTCGCGTGGAATTTACTGTGGAAAATACCTAGCCGGCAGGCCGTTCGCCCTTCCAGTTCAGCTCGATGGTGACCCCGTTCGGGTCGGTCAGAAACAATTGCCGGATGGTGGTGCCCGGCGTGTTCAGGGCCCGGTATTCGATGCCCTTTTCGTCCAGCCTGGCCTGCAGGCCCTCATAGTCGTCGATCACAAAGGCGAAGTGATCGAGGCTGGCCTGGGCGGATGGGACATGCGCCCTGTCCTTCTCGATCAGATGCACCAGCGCCTGGTCGCCCTGATAGAGCCACGCCCCGCCGAACGGGAAGGCCGGCCGGAAGCCGTCTGTGAAGCCCAGCACATCCTTGAAGAAGGCGCAGGTCTCCGCCAGCCGGTCGGTGGAGATGTTGATGTGGTCGATGCCGCGGATGGTCATGCTGGCGTCCTCATTCGTCAGGCCCGTTCCGCCGCCTTGGCCGCGTCCCAGAGCGCGTCCATCTCCGCCAGGTCGGACTGGTCCGGGGTGCGCCCGGTCTCACTCAACGCCGCCTCGATGAAGTGGAAGCGGCGGATGAACTTGGCGTTGGTGGCCCGCAGGGCGTCTTCGGGCTCCACGTCCAGCTTGCGCGCCAGGTTGGCGATCACGAACAGCAGGTCGCCCAGTTCCGCGCGGGCCTTGTCATGGTCGCCCGAGTCGATCTCCACCTTCAGCTCGTCCAGCTCCTCATGCAGCTTGGCCAGCACCTCGTCCGTGGAGGGCCAGTCGAAGCCCACCCGGGCAGCGCGCTTGGTCAGCTTCACGGCGCGGGTGAGGGCCGGCAGCCCCGCCGGCACGTCGTCCAGCACCCCGGTCTTGGCTTTGGCGGCCCGCTCCTGGGCCTTGACTGCCTCCCAGGCAACGGTCTGCTCACGGCTGGTGCGCTCGCCCACCTCGCCGAAGATGTGGGGGTGACGGCGGATCATCTTGTCGTTGATCGAGGCCACCACATCGTCGAAGGCGAAACTGCCGGCCTCCTCGGCCATGCGGGCGTGGAAGACCACCTGGAACAGCAGGTCGCCCAGTTCATCGCGCAGGTCGCCCATGTCGCCGCGCTCGATGGCGTCGGCCACCTCATAGGCCTCCTCCACCGTATAGGGGGCGATGGTGGCGAAGCTCTGCTCCAGGTCCCAGGCGCAGCCGCCGTCGGGGTCGCGCAGGCGCGCCATGATGGCGATCAGCCGCTCGATCGGTCGGGGTTGGCTATTCTGCGGGAGAGGAGGCGACATGGGGGCTCAGCACGGCGATGTCTTCGGGGATGACGGGGGCTTCGGCGGCGTCGCGGTCGGCCAGCTGCCGGCGGATCTCGGCGTGGCGCGCCTCGGTGAGTGGATAGCGGAGCATCGTCCAGGCCGCGAGGATGCCGATGATGCCGGGCGCGAAGGCATAGAGCACCTGCAGTCCCAGGATGCCGCCGGTCGTGCTGGCGGCCGGTTCGGCGGCGTGGAAGCCCAGGGCCCCCAGGACGATGAGGCTGGCCACGGCCAGGGCCGATCCGATCTTCACCGTGCCTGTCAGGATGGCATAGAGCAGGCCCGTCCGGTCCTGCCCCGTCAGCAGCCGCTCCTCGTCCGCATAGTCGGCCATCATCGAGCGCAACAGCACAGGGGCGGCCGAATAGGGCAGGCCGGCCGCCGCCACGAAGGGCAGGGCGATCAGGAAGCTGCGCAACACATTGGCCGGGTCGGCCACCGGCAGGGTCACGACCGCGAACTGGACCACAGCATAGGTCAGGCAGGAGACGATCAGCACCTTGGCCTTGCCGTAACGCTTCGCCAGCCAGGACCAGAGCACCGCGCCGCCGATGGCGACCACGAAATAGAACAGCAGCAACGCCGAGGCGGTGGTGCGGTCGAACCCCTTGATGCGCTCGAAGTAGAAGAAGAACAGCGTGCCGGCGATGCCGGGGCCCATGCCCATCAGCAGGTCGGCGGTCAGCAGGCGCACGACCGTGGGACGGCGCAGCAGGTTGAAATAGTCCTTCAGCGTGGCCCGCGTCGCGCCCGCATATTCGATCTTGCGCGGCTCATCCACGCGCCAGAGCGCCAGCGCCACCATCAGCGGCAGCAGCAGGATGATGAACCAGCCCTGCGCCTGCACGCCCTCGGTGATGTTGTGCGTCACCTTCAGCTTCGACAGCAGCACCGGCAGGGTCAGCACCAGGATCATCCCGATGACGTTGCCGCTCTGCCAGAAGGCATAGACCCGCGAGCGCTGGTGATAGTCGGCAGACAGGGTGGCGGCCCAGGCGGTGTGGGACAGCACCGTGATCGAATAGCCCGCATAGACCACGGCCAGCCAGAACCAGAGATAGAGGGGCCCGACGCCCGGCTTGGCCATGAACAGCATCGCCACAGCCAACAGCAGCACCGGCACCCCGATCGCGAACCACGGCTTGAACCGGCCCCACGGCCAGCGAGTGCGGTCCAGCACCGTCCCGAAGATCGGGTCGAAGGCGATATCGACCAGCCGCACGAACAGGAAGGCCGCGCCGACCATGCCGACGCTGAGGCCCAGTGTCTGTGAATAGAAGTTTGGTAGCGTGATCACCAGCGGCAGGCCGAAGGCGGCCAGGGGCAGGGAGGGCGCGGCGAAGGCCGCAAGAGTCCAGGCTGATCGACGACCGTCCTTCATATCCCACCCTAAACGCTGCTTGGGGCCTACTCGCGCCCACCGCCATTGGACAGCGCGCGGCGCCAAAGGGCAAGGCGGCGATAGCTGCGGAGGAGGGGCCAGAGAGAGGGATCGCCAGCGGGGCGAGTGCGTTCTAAGCTCACGCTTAACCACGATAGCGAAAGGGCGGGCAGATGACGGCTCTCTTCAACGGCGCCCGGCGCCTGGCCGGCGCCGCGGCGCTGGGCCTGATTCTCGGCTGCTGCGCCGGCGCGACCCAGGCTCAGGACTGGAGCAACTGGGAAACCTGGTCCGGCCGCTATATCGGCCCGCATCCGGTCGTGCGCTGCGACGACTATGGCTATTGTTATCGCGTGATTGTCCGAGGCCACGACCGCTATGCCGGCCTGAACGTCGACGGCACGCCGATCCACGGCCGCCGTCACTACCGGCGCTATGCCCAGACCCAGTATGGCTATGAGCAAGGCGCCTATCCCTACGGCTATCAGAGCGGCGCCTATGGCCAGCAGGGCTATCAGGGCGGGTACCAGGGCCAAGCCTACCAAGGCGGCTATCAGGGCTATCAGGACGATCTGGCCTATCCGCAACAGGGCGGCTATCAAGACAATCCCGTCAGCTACGGCCGGGGCGGCTACTACCAGGGGCCCGGCCAAGGCGCCTATGAGGGCGACCCGCAGGCCGACGACGACCAGTACGATCCGAGGGCCCGCTAGATGCGCGCCACGGGTCCGTTCGACGTAAAGCTCGTTCCCCAGACCATGGCGGCGGGGGAGGGGCATGGCCGCATGTCGCTCGACAAGGCCTTCCACGGCGATCTGGAGGCCACCAGCAAGGGGGAGATGCTCGCCGCCCAGGGTCAGGTGAAGGGCTCGGCGGGCTATGTGGCGCTGGAACAGGTCACCGGACGGCTCGGGGGCAGGCAGGGCTCCTTCTTCCTGATGCACACCGGCGTCATGGATCGCGGCCAGCCTTCGCTGACCGTTCAGGTCGTGCCGGACTCGGGTACGGGCGCGCTCACCGGCCTGAGCGGCCGCATGACCATCGACATCGCCGACGGCAAGCACAGCTACGGCTTCGACTATGAGCTTCCGGACGCCTGAATAGCGTCCGCCGCCGCGAAGTGGGCCATCTGGTCGTCGTAGGCCTTCACGAAGGCCGGCCGTGCCGTGGCGCGTGCGAGGTAGGCGCGGCAGGCGGGGTATTTCGCCAGCCCGTCGAACCGATCGACCAGGCGCAGCACATCCGCCATCAAGATGTCGGCTATGGAGAAGGTCCCGACCAGCCATTCGCGTCCGTCCAGCACCGTTTCCATCCGCGTGAGCCGGGCCTCAAGGAAGTCGTCAAAAAACTTGCGTATCGGCGTTTCGGCCGCGTCGCTCATGAACATGAAGAAGGACCAGGGCTGGCTCGCGGCCTCGACGGACGCCAGCGATGCGAACAGCCATTCCTTGACGTCGCTGCGGCCGCGCCGATCCGCGGGCATCAGCTTGTCGCTCTGCTCGCCGAGGTGGAGCAGGATCGCGCCGCTCTCGAAGATCGACAGGTCGCCGTCGGTCAGCCAGGGGATCTGGCCGAAGGGCTGGTGGGCGAAGTGCCCGGGCTTGCGATCGTGGAAAGGCGTGCTCTCGACGCGGTAGGGCAGGCCGGCTTCCTCCAGCGCCCAGCGGATGCGCAGGTCGCGCACAAAGCCGCGCGGCGGCGGGGGAACCCAGTCATAGGTGATGAGGACCAGTTCGCTCATTCGGCGTCTCCAAGGAAAACGGGAAGCTTGTCGAGGAGGCCGTTCCAGCCTGCCTCGTGACTCGTGCGGGCCGCTTCGTCCGGCAGGTGCTCGTGCGTCAAGGTCAGCTCGGTTCCGCCCTCGAACGGCTCAAGCCGGAACGTCACCAGCGTCTGCGGTTCCGGGCTGCCGGGCAGGTCCCAGGTGAAGGCGAGCGTCTTGTCGGCGACCACCTGCTGATAGATGCCGGTCGGATTGTGCTCGTCGCCGTTCAACAGCCGGAAGACGACGCTGAACCGGCCCCCCGGACGCACGTCCGCCACCACGCTGAGCGTCGGCCCGGCATCGGGGCCCCACCATTGCATCATCTGCTCCGGCTGGGTGATCGCCGCCCAGACCTTGGCGGGTGGAGCCTTGATCCTGCGCACGATGGTCACGCTCGGCAGGCTCGGGGTCATGGTTCACCATCCGCTTCCACCAGCGCGACAAGCCGATCGAGGCTTACCGTCCACAAGCGCTCATACCGGTTCAGCCAAGCCATCGCTTCGCGCATCGGGCCGACCGAAAGCTGAACCGACACGGTCCGGCCGATCTTGGTCCGGGTGATCAATCCCGCATCCGACAGCACATCCAGATGCTTCATCAATCCAGGCAGCTTTGCCGACAGCGGCCGAGCGAGTTCGCTCACCGACAGTCCGGGTTCGTCCATCAGCCGCAACAATACATGCCGCCGCGTGGGATCGGCGAGCGCCGAGAAGGTGCGGCCCATATCGGAGGCTTGATAGTTCACCATGTGGCGAAGTGTTGTTTGCTTCCTTGGCGGAGTCAACCGCTGGGCAGGGCGTGGCCGATCCCCAGCCGTCTCACATCCAATTTGCGCCTAAGATATATTATCGGAAATTGTAGGTGGATGTCGGGGCTGAGCGGCATTCAGCGGCGGATTGCTAAGCCTTGGCGTCGAGGCCGTCCCTGCTGGCGAGTTGCATCCGCACCCGCGTCGTCACCAGCTGGCCGGTCATGAAGCTCCGCGCCGGCCCGACCAGGAACATGACCACGTCGGCGATATCTTCCGGCGTGCTGAGTTCGCCGAGCGGGTCGGCGTGCGCGATCGAGCGCCGCACGTCGTCGGACAGGCTCTGGCGCGACATCGGCGTATCGGTCACGCCCGGGTTGATGGCGTTGACCCGGACCCCATGCGGGCCAAGCTCCTGGGCCAGCGACTTCATCAGCGCGATCACGCCGCCCTTGGAGGCCGCATAGGCCGGCAGATCCTTCGCGCCATGCAGTCCGGCGTCGGACGCCAGCAGCACGATGGACCCTTCGCGGCCCTTCATCGCCCGGCCGGCGGCGCGGCTCATGAAGAAGGCGCCGTTGAGGTTGGTATTGATCACCTCCAGCCATTCCTCGTCGGTGCAGTCCATGGCCAGCTTGACCGGCGAGATGCCCGCGCAATGGATGAGGATGTCGAGCCGACCGAGGGTCTCCACCGCGTATTGAACGGCCGCGTCGGCGTCTCGCGACCGCGCCACGTCGCCGACGATGGCCCTGGCGGTCTCCAGCGACGGATCAAGGCCCGCCGCCAGCGCTTCAAGGGCGCCGGCCGTCCGGCCGAACAGCGCGACGCGCGCGCCGGCGGCATGCAACGCCCGGGCGACCGCCTCACCGATGCCGCTTCCGGCGCCGGTGACCAGCGCCGTCTGGCCGTCAAGCAGGCCTGTCCATGGGCCGGGTTTCATAGGGCGATCTCGAATCTCATACCGTCGAAGGCGGGTTCGACGCCGGCCGGAAGAGATTGGCGCAGAGCATTGTAATCCATATCGATATGCATGTTGGTCAGGATGGCGCGGCGCGGCTTCACCCGCGCGATCCAACCCAGCGTGCGCTCCAGGTGGGCGTGGGTCGGATGTGGGGTGAAGCGCAGCGCATCGACGATCCAGGTGTCGATGCCGGCCAGCGCTTCGAACGCGCCGTCCTCCAGGCCGTTCACGTCCGGCGAATAGGCCAGGGGGCCGAAACGATACCCCACCGAGCGCACCTCGCCGTGTTCCTGGTCGAAGGTCACCACCGGAATGGCGCCGCCCGGACCGTCCACGCTCCAGGCTTGCCCGTGCGGTGGAATCGCCACGGGCTCCAGAATGGCCGGATAGCCGCCCTGGCTCTTGAACACATAGTCGAAGCGCCGCAGCAGCGTCGCCGTGGTGGCCGCGTCCATCCAGCACGGAATGCGGACCTGCTGGCGCAGGAAGAAGGCGCGCAGGTCGTCGATGCCGTGGGCCTGATCGGCGTGGTCGTGGGTCATCAGCAGCGCGTCGATGCGCTTGATGCCGGCGGCGATCGATTGTTCGCGGAAGTCGGGGGAAGCGTCGATGGCGGCGGTTGTGCCGAGAGCGAAGTCCCCTTCCCCAGCCTCACTCCCCTGCCCGGCCCGGCGCACCAGCAGCGCGCATCGGCCGCGGCGGTTCTTCGGTTCCGACGGGTCGCAGACACCCCAGTTGCCATCCGCGCGCGGCACGCCGCCCGACGACCCGCTGCCCAGGATGGTGACTTCCAGCCGCCCGCTCATGGCCGGGGAACCCGTTCGAACAGGGCGAAGAAGGCCTCCTCGGTGCGCTGCTCGGCGTCGGCCAGGGTCCAACCCCGGATCTCGGCCAGCTTGGCCAGGATGTGGGGCAGATAGGCCGGTTCGTTGCGCCGCCCGCGCATGGGCACGGGCGCCAGATAGGGGCAGTCGGTCTCCACGATGATCCGCTCCGCCGGCATCTCGGCGATGATGTCGCGCACCTCTTGCGCGGCCTTGAAGGTGGCGATCCCGGACACTGAGAAATAGGCGCCTAGCGCCGCCGCCCGCCGCGCCAGGTCCGGCCCGCTGGTGTAGCAGTGCATCAGCAGCTTGAACGGCCCGGCGGCATATTCCTCTTCCAGGATGGCCGCCATCTCATCGTCGGCCTCGCGGGTGTGGACCACCAGCGGCAGGCCCGTCTCGCGCGCCGCCGCCACATGGACCCGGAACACCTGGGCCTGGATGTCGCGCGGGCTCAGGTCATAGTGGAAATCCAGCCCCGTCTCGCCGATGCCGACCACCTTGGGCCGCTGGGTCAGCTGGATGAGGTCTCTGGCGCTAAGCTGCGGATTTTCCTTGGCATCATGCGGATGTGTTCCGACCGTGCACCAGATGTCGTCATGGGCCATGGCCACCGCATGAACGGCCTCGAAGGACGAGATCTTGTCGCTGATGGTCAGCATCAGGCCGATGCCGGCGGCCCGCGCCCGCGCGATCACCTGGTCCTGATCGTCGGCGAACTGGGCGGCGTGGAGGTTGACGTGGCTGTCGATCAGCATGGGGCTTTCAGGCTCTGGCGGCGGCGCGCAACTCACGCACCGCCGTGAAGAAGGCGTCGGCGCGGTCCAGGTTCACCGCCTCGGCCTCGACCGGCAGCCGCTGCAACAGCTCCCAGGCCTGGGCCCAGCGGTCCAGCCCCTGGGTTTCGCCGGACAGGGCCGCACTGGCCGCCATTTCGTGGACCTGGGCGGCGAGACGCTCGAGCAGCAGGTTGAACCGCTCCGCCCCCTCCGCGCCCCGGAAACGGTCGGCCAGGGACAGCAGCAGCGCCTCATCGACCTTGGGCAGGGCGCCCAGGATCTCATGGGCCTGCTTGTCGATCTCCAGCGCCCCGCCGGCGGCCAGGGCGTAGGCGCGGCCGGGCGCGCCGCCGGCCATGTGGGCCAGATGCCGGGCGTCGCTGTCGGAAACACCGGCGCGGGCCCCGACCAGATCGGCGACCTCGGCTTCCGGCAACGGCTGGAAGCGCAGCTGGCGGCAGCGCGAGCGGATGGTGGGCAGCAGCCGGCCCGGCGAATGGGAGACCAGCAGCAGCACGCCGCGCTTGGGCGGTTCCTCAAGAGTCTTCAGCAAGGCATTGGCGGAGCTGACATTCAGGTCGTCGGCGGAATCGACGATGGCCACGCGATAGGGCGAGGTGGCCGGGGTGTTGGCGAAGAACTCCGGCAGCCGCCGCGCCTCGTCCACGGGGATGACCTTGCGCACCTTGCCGTCCTCGCCCGTCCGTTCCAGCACCATCAGGTCGGGGTGCGAGCGGGCGGCGACCTGACGGCTGACCGGGTCATCGGGCCGGCTGCCCAGCAAGCCGTAGTGGGCGTCCGGCGCCGCGCCCAGCAGCCGCCGCGCCAGGCGGTAGGCGAAGCTGGCCTTGCCGACGCCCTCGGGGCCGACCAGCAGCCAGGCATGGTGCATGCGCCCGCGCGCCAAGGCGTCCAGCACCGCCTGGTCGGCGGCCTCGATGCCGGCCAGGGCATAGACGTCGCGCGGATGCGGCGGCGGGTCGGCGTCAGCCATTGGTTCCGTCCACCCGCCCGGAGGCCAGCCGCTCGGACACGGCGGTCCAGATGTCGGCGGCCACGGCGTCGAGGGGTTGCGCCGCATTGATCAACACGCAGCGCTCCGGCTCGGCGGCCGCGATCTCGGCGAAGGCCTGGCGCAGGCGCTCATGGAAGGCCTGCCCCTTGCCCTCGAACCGCGCCTCGGCCCCGCCCCGTCCGTGGGCCCGCTTCAGCCCCTCTTCCACGGGCAGGTCCAGAATCAGGGTGAGCTCGGGAAGGGTCCCCTCCAGCACATCGCGCTCCAGGTCGGCGATCAGCCCCCTGGGCGCGCCCCCGGCGGCGCCCTGATAGGCCCGCGTCGAGTCGGCGAAGCGGTCGCACAGCACGACCGCACCGCGTTCCAGCCCCGGACGGATCACCCGCTCCAGGTGGTCGCGCCGCGAGGCGTACATCAGCAGCGTTTCGGTGATCGGTGACCAGCGGTCCGCCTCGCCATTGACCAGCAGGTCGCGGATGGCTTCCGCGCCCGGTGATCCGCCCGGTTCGCGCGTGGTGACCACGTCGTGGCCGGCCGCCCGCAGCCTGTCGGCCAGGGTGCGGACCTGGGTGGACTTGCCGCCCCCCTCCCCGCCTTCGAACGATATGAACATGCCGCGCGTCACGGCCTTTCCATCGTCCGGAACGGTCCGGGAGTCTAGAGGATCGGACGCCTAGAGCGGCCCCAGCACGGTGGCGTCGTCGAAGCCGGCCGCCGCCGCCTGGTCGCGCAGGGCGTCGGCGCCCTCCACCGTGTCGATCGGCCCCAGCATCACCCGCCACAGGGTCACGCCGCCCCGATCCATGGGTTCGACACGGGCGTTGGCGAACTGGCTGGCCGCGCGCTCGGCGTTGGGACGCGTGGAGAAGGCCGCCGCCTGCACGCTCCACACCGGTCCACGGGCCGCCACCATGCGAGGCGCCGTCGGCGGTGCGGCGGGCGCTCGCGGCGGCGCCAGGGCGGCTACTTGGCGGCCAACGGGCGGGCCATCGGCGGGACCGAGGTAGCGCACCCGCACCCGGGTCACCCCCTGGTCGGCGAACCCCAGCTTCTCGGCGGCGCCGCGCGAAAGGTCGATGATGCGGCCGTCCACGAACGGACCCCGATCGTTGACGCGCACGACCAGCTTCTTGCCGTTGTCGAGGTTGGTTACCTCCACCATGGAGGGCAGCGGCAGGGTCTTATGGGCCGCCGAGAGGGCGTCCATATCGAAGGTCTCGCCATCGGCCGTGGTGCGGTTGTGGAATTGCTGGCCGTACCAGGAGGCCACGCCGGTCTCGTCATAGCCCGGCTGCTGGCGCGGCGTGTACCAGATGCCCGCTACTTGGTACGGCTTCATCGTACCGCGCAGTTCCGGATCGATCTGCGGCTGCCGGCGCGACCCTTCCGAGCGCCCGGCCTGGGGCCCGACACGCGGTCCGGCGTGGGGTCCGCCATCGACGGCGTAGCGCGCATGCGGCGTCGCGCAGGCGGCCAGGGCGGCGGCGCTGGCGGCGATCGCCAGGACCCGGACAACGGCATTCGGCATCGGCAAATCCCCTGCCCTTTGACGGTCAGGGTGCCTGAGACGCTTTTAGCGACGGTTAACGCCGTCTGAAGCCGCCGCGCGCGGGCCATTGGAAACCGAGCCCGGGCCCTGCTATAGGCCCCGGCTCCGGACGGGTGGCCGAGTGGTTTAAGGCAGCGGTCTTGAAAACCGCCGTGGGTGTGAGCTCACCGTGGGTTCGAATCCCACCCCGTCCGCCACTGCGGGAGTCGCGCCAGCAATGCAGGATGGGGCCGAGGCTGAGCGGCAGGCGATCCTGGCGGCCTATCGCGCCGGCGCCTTGGCGGATGTGGAGCGGCGTTGCGGGCTGATCCTGGCCAGTCGGCCAGATGACCCTTTCGCTCTGCACCTTTCGGCCGACGCGCGGCTGCGGCTGGGACGGCCCGATGGCGCCCTCGACTTCTATGACCGCCTGATAGCCCACGGGTCGCCGCCCCCGCCGGTCTTGATGGGCCGGGCCGAGGCGCTGGCGGTGCTGGGCCGTTTCGCCGAGGCGCGGGCTGCTTTTGACCAGGCCCTGGCGGTCTCGCCGGGCTCGGCGCGGGGCTGGCGCAACCTGGCCGGCGTGTTGATGGCTCAGGGCAACCTCGACCCGGCGCTGACGGCGCTGGACCGGGCGCTGTCGCTAAAACCCGACTATGCCGACGCCCTGCTGGCCCGGGCCCAACTTCTCGACCGGATGGGCCGGCCTAAGGAGGCCGTGAGCGCCTTCGACCGCCTGCTCGAACTAGCTCCCGGCCATGAGGCCGCCCGCTATGGTCGCGCCGTCGCCGCGCTGCGGGCCGGCCGGCTGGAGGAGGGCTGGCCGGATCTGGAGCTGCGCTGGAAGCGGACCGGGGCCGGCAATCCCAGCCGCTATCCCAAGCCCCTGTGGCTGGGACAGACGCCGCTGCGGGGCAAGCGGCTGCTGATCCACCAGGAGCAGGGGTTCGGCGATCTGATCCAACTGGCTCGCTATGCGCCCCTGGCGGCGGCGGCCGGGGCGAGCGTCTATCTGCAGGTGCGCGCGCCGGCCAAGGCGCTGATGGAGACGCTGAAGGGCATCGGCGGCGTCTTCGCGCCCGGGGAGGTGCTGCCGGACATCGACCTGCAGACCCCGGTCTTCAGCCTGCCCCTGGCCTTCGGCACGACCCTGGCCACCCTGCCGGCCGAGGTTCCCTATCTGGCCGCTCCGCCCGAGCGGCTGGCCCTCTGGCAAGAGCGGCTGGGCCCCGCCACCCGGCCTCGTGTCGGCCTGGCCTGGGCCGGCAATCCTGAGCAGGCCGACGACCACAACCGTTCAATGCCGCTGGCGGCGCTGCTGAAGGGCGTGCTGCCGGGGCTGGGCGACCGCTTTGAGTTCATCAGCCTGCAGAAGGACCTGTCGCCCGAGGACGGCGCGCAACTGGCGCGCACGCCCGCGATCCGTACCCTGGGCGGCCCGCTGAACGACTTCGCCGACACCGCCGCGGTGATCGCCCATTGCGACCTGACCATCAGCGTCTGCACCTCGACGGCGCATCTGGCCGGCGCCCTGGGCCGGCCGGTGTGGGTCATGCTCTCCCACCATCCCGACTTCCGCTGGATGACGGCGCGGACCGATAGCCCCTGGTACCCGTCCGCGCGGCTGTTTCGCCAGCCGGCGCCCGGCGACTGGGAGGCCGTGGCGGCCCAGGTGGCGCAAGGCCTGCGCGACTGGAAACCGCCTTCGCCGTGAAAGCCGCCTCTCTGAGCGCCCTGATTTGGCCCGCATCGGGGAGCCCAATAGGTCGGGGCGCGTTGGAGTCGTCATGACGAAGACAGACGTCAATTGGCCCGCCGTGGTCGTGATCGCGATCTGCGCCACCGTTTGGGCCGCGGCCGCCGGCTCAAGCTACAAGCTGGGCAAGGTCTATGAGCATCGCGGCCCGCAGGGCTTCCGCCACGCCCTGATGGAGCGGGTGGAACACCGTGTCGGCCAACTGGTCAGCCCCATTCTCGGCAACGGCGCCGAGGGCTGATCAGCCGAGATTGCGCCTGAACAGGGACATCAGCCGTTCCCAGTGCCGCTCGGCGGCCGCCTTGTCGTAGATGGGCCGCTGCGGGAAGGCGAACCCGTGGTCGACGCCCGGATAGATTTCCACCTCGGCGTTCGCGCCCGAGGCCGCCAGCCCCTTCTCCAGCGCGGGGATCATCTCCATCGGCATCCAGTGGTCGCGCTCGGCGCAGGCGAAATAGAGTTCGGCCTTGGTCCTGGCGCCGGCCAGGTGGGGGCTGTCGGACGCTTCGGTGATCAGACGCACGCCGTAGATGGAGGCGGCCGCCTTGACCACGTCGGGATAGCGCACCGCGAGGCTGACCGCATACTGGCCGCTCATGCAGTAGCCCACGGCGCCGACCCGGTCGCTGTCGGCCGCGGCGTCCTTCTCCGCGAAGGCCAGCAGGGCGTCGGCGTCGTCCATCACCTTGGGGATGGACAGGCTCTCCATCAGCTCGAACATCCGCTTGCGCTCGGGCGCCTCCGGATCGGCGGGCATCGGCCAGATCTCCATGACGCCGGAGCGGTAGTAGAGGTTGGGCAGCATGACGTAGTAGCCGCCGCTGGCGAACCGCCGCGCCATGTCGCGCAGCTCTTCGCGGATGGCCGGGGCATCCATGAAGAACAGGATGATCGGATGCGGCCCGCCCCGGTCCGGATGCACGATGAAGGTGGTGGTCGCACCGTCCTTGGTGGCGATGTCGATCTGACGTTCGATCATGGGCCGTCCCTATTCGTGAGTGGGCAGCAGGCCCGACTGGGCCAGCGCCTTGAGCCAGGCGTAGGAGGCCTTGGGCGCGCGCACGCCGCCCGGCCCCGCCTGGCTGACCAGGCCGAACTTGGACGAGAAGCCTGAGTCCCACTCCCAGTTGTCGATGATCGACCAGACGAAATAGCCGTCGATCGGCGAACCGGCCTCCATGGCGGCGCGCACCGCTTCAAGATGGCGGCGGATGTAGTTGATGCGGAAGCTGTCGTTCTGGATGGCCGGCGCCGTCTGGCTGATCGGGTCGGAGCAGCCGTTCTCGGTGATGATCACGCGCGGATTGCCATAGTCGGTGCGCAGCCAGGCGAGCGTTTCCGCCAAGCCCGAGGGGTCGATATGGCGTCCGAATGCATCCAACTCCACGCCCTTCGGCGGCTTGCCCGGTGCGATGTGGCTCTCGCTCGTCAGGTCCAGCCCCAGGTAGGTCGGCGCGTAGTAGTTCACGCCCATGAAATCGACCGGCTGCTTCGTGATCTTCAGGTCACCGTCCTTCAGCACCCCCTTCAGATTGGCCTCCATCGACTTCGGATAGGAGCCCTTCAGCAGCGGATCGAGGTAGGCCTTGTTCCAAAGCGCATCCAGCCCGCCCGACGCCAGCTTGTTCCACGGCAATCCGCCGGTCGGACGGCAAGGCTGCAGCGCCAGCGTCGCGCCGATCTTCAGGTCCGCATGGCCGGCCCGTAACGCCTGGATCGCCAAACCCTGGGCCAGGTTCTGGTGGTGCGTCACCGGCCCTATATTGGCCGCGCCCTTCAGCCCCGGCGCATGGATCCCCAACACATGCCCGATCACGCAATGCACCGCCGCCTCGTTCAGCGTGATGAAGTTCTTCAGCCGGTCGCCCAGCTTCTCACCGACGATGGCGGCATAGTCGGCGAAACGCGCCGTGGTGTCGCGGTTCAGCCAACCGCCCTTGTCCTGCAAGGCCTGCGGCAGGTCCCAATGGAACAGGGTCGCGTAGGGCTCCACGCCCGCCTTCAACTGCTCGTCCACCAGCCGGCTATAGAAATCCAGGCCCTTCTCGTTGGCCGGGCCGGCCCCGTCGGGCACGATCCGCGACCAGGCGATGGAGAACCGGTAGGCCTTCAGACCCGCGCCCGCGATCAGGGCCACGTCCTCCGGGTAGCGATGATAGCTGTCTGTGCAGACCGCCGCCGTGGAGTGGTCGGCGATGTGAGCGCCGCCGGCGCTGAAAGTGTCCCAGATGGTGGGGCCACGACCATCGGCGGTGAGCGAGCCCTCGGTCTGATAGGCTGCGGTGGCCACGCCCCATTTGAAGCCGGGCGGGAACTGGCGCGACCTGGGCTGCACGTCGCCGCCGGGCTTCGGCTGGCAGGCTTCGAGCCCCGCCGCCATTCCGCCCACGGCGAGGGGCGCGAGCGCGCGCCGGGTGATGTCACTGGCTGTCATGATCCCTCCCTGGGCTCTCAAGGCCCCTGGCGCCATCTTGCCGAGCCCCCGCGACCGCGTCCAATGTTACGGGCGATAACCGGAGCCGAGTCATGACCAAGGCAGTGATCGAGATAAGGCGGACGGCGGGCGCGCTCGGCGCCGAGATCCTGGGCGTGGACCTGTCGGGCGACCTGGACAACGCCACCTTCGACGCCATCCACCAGGCCTTCGTCGACCACCAGGTGATCTTCTTCCGCGGTCAGGCCCTGACGCCGGAGGCCCACAAGCGTTTCGGGCGGCGTTTCGGGAGCCTGAACGTCCATCCTTACGTGAAGGGCATGGATGAGCATCCTGAGATCATGGAGATCATCAAGGAGCCCACCGAGACCACCAACTTCGGCGGCGGCTGGCATTCCGACATGAGCTTCCTGGAAAAGCCGTCGATCGGCTCCATCCTCTATGCGCTGGAGGTCCCGGACTTCGGCGGCGACACTCTCTTCGCCAGTCAGGCCGCCGCCTATGAGGCCCTGTCGCCGGGGCTCCAGGCAACGCTGGAGGGGCTGAACGCCATCCACTCGGCCGGCCGCGAATATTCCTCCAAAGGCTCCTCCGCCCAGAAGCGCCAGTCGATGCAGGTCAGCGAGGCCGAGGGGCTGGCCGGAGAGTTCATCCACCCGGTGGTGAAGGTGCATCCCGAGAGCGGCCGCAAGGCGTTGTACGTAAATCCGGCTTTCACGATGCGGATCGACGGTTGGACGAAGCGAGAATCAAAGCCCCTGCTAAGCTTCCTCTTCGAGCATAGCCGGCAGGAGGCGTTCACGACGCGCTTCCGCTGGAGCAAGGGGTCTGTGGCCTTCTGGGATAACCGCAGCGTCTGGCACTATGCGCTCAACGATTATCACGGCCAGCGGCGGCACATGCGCCGGGTGACCGTGGATGCAAACTGAGGCCGACATGGCGACGTATGACTTCGAATGGGCCCGCTCGGTCCTCTGCCTGGTGGAACTGGCCGTGGAGCCCGCCACGGATGACGCGGCGCGCAAGCTGGACGCGGCGCTGTTCGTGCTGACGCGGCAGGATTCGGGCTTCGGCGCCTTCGTGGACCCGGCCACCGGCCAGCTGTGGCTTGAGGGCCAGGGCGAGCCGCACCTGTCGGACAAGCTGGACACCCTGCTGAACCTGCTGGGCGTCGACCTGGTCATCGGCCCGGCCCAGGTCACCTATCGCGAGACGATCACGCAGGCGGCCACCGTCGATCTGACCCACAACCGGCCCAAGGGGCTCAAAGGCGAGTTCGCCCGTGTCATCCTGGCGTTCGAGCCGGGGGCGACAGGCTCCGGCTTCCGCTTCGAGAACGCGGCGCCCGAGGACGTTGTGCCCGAGGTCTATGCATCCGCCGTGGAGCAGGGGCTGGAGACGGCGCGCGCGGCGGGCCTGCTGGCCGGTTTCCCGGTGATCGACCTGACCGCCCGGCTGATAGGCGGCGCGGCTCATGACGTGGATTCCAGCCCGGCAGCCTTCGAGATCGCGGCCGCTTCGGCCTTCGAAGCTTTGCGCGATCGCGCGGCGCCCGCCCTGTTGCAGCCCATCATGCGGCTGGCAGCGGCGGTAAGCCTTGACCAGATCGGGCCCTTCGTCGCCGACCTGAACGCGCGGGGCGGCCATATCATCGACAGCGGCCTGCGCGGCGATCAGTCCCTGGTGGTGGCGCTGGCGCCGCTCGCGAGCCTGTTCGGCTATGGCCCGGCCTTCACCCGGCTCACCGACGGCCAGGCCAACTGCACCATGGCCTTCGATCACTTCGGAATCGTGGAGGCCGTCGTCGAGGGTCAGGCCGACGCCGCCCCGGTCGTGGGCGCGCGGGCCTAGACGCTCCCCTTCCCTCGCGCGGCGGGCGGCGCCAAGCTGGCGGCATCAATCGAGACCCGGCCGCATCGACGGCCGGGCCGGGAGGACGCCATGACCACGCTCAGTGACGCGCCGCCGAAGGTGAAGGCCAATCCGTCCGGGTTCGGGGCGGAGATCACCGGGGTGGATATCTCGCGGCCCCTGCCCGCCCCCGTGCTGGCGGCCGTCAAGGACGCCTGGGCGCGGCATTCCATTCTGTGGTTTCCGGACCAGCCGCTGACCCACGATCAACTGGAAGCCTTCACCCTCCAGTTCGGCGACTTCGGCTGGGACCCCTATGTGAAACCCATGGAAGGCCGCCCCCATATCCTGGAGGTGCGCCGCGATCCACAGGAGACGGCCAGTCCGTTCGGCGGCGCCTGGCACAGCGACTGGAGTTTCCAGCAGAGCCCGCCGGCCGGCACCCTGCTGCACGCCAAAATCATCCCGCCCATGGGCGGCGACACCCTCTATGCCGACGGCTACGCGGCCTGGGAGGCGCTGGACGCCGATACGCAGGCGCGGCTGAAGTCGATGAAGGCGATCCACTCCGCCACCCGGCCCTATGGCGCCAACGGCCTCTACGCCAACGAGCCCGACGGCTACCGCGCCATGCAGATCATCAACTCCTCAGAAGCCGACAAGATCTGGACCCACCCGATCGCCCGGGTCCATCCGGCGAGCGGGCGTACGGCGCTGTTCATCAACCCCATCTATACGGTGGGCATCGAGGGCATGGACGAGGCCGGGTCCGAGGCCCTGCTGACCCAGCTGTTTGGCCATATGCTGGAGCAGCGGTTCATCTACCGCCACAGCTGGGCGCCCGACATGCTGACCCTGTGGGACAACCGCTGCGCCCTGCATTGCGCCACCGGCGGCTATGATGGCCACGCGCGGGTCCTGCACCGCACGACCGTGGCCGGCGAAATCCCCATTGCCGCGTGACTGGCGCGGCTTGACGCCAACCGCCCGCCCACGCCAATCCGGACGGGTCTAGGGAGCAAGCGAGGGCCGGCAGCCAGGACTATGCGGCGGACCCGCGCAATGCGGCCGCGCGGATCTATCTGAACGGCGATCTGGTGGCCCGCGAGGACGCCAAGGTCTCGATCCTGGATGCGGGCTTTCGTGCTCGGCGCGCCTTTGCGCGGCGACCTTCAACGGATCGCCGAGGCTGCGCGGCCCCACTATGAGCGGCTATCAGCGTTCGCTTGAAGCCGGCCTGACGGGAACTCTCGCCGCGCCTATGCTTTCGGCCTTCGGGAGGAGCCCACAATGGCCGACCGTAAGCTCGCGAAATACCAGTCCATGCGGGACTTCGGCGTCACCGCCGAACCCAGCGGCGAGGCGGCCGTCGCGCCCGCCAACCGCGCCCGCTTCATCATCCAGAAGCACGCGGCCACGCGGCTGCACTACGACTTCCGGCTGGAGGTCGGCGGGGTGCTGAAGTCCTGGGCGGTGACCCGGGGGCCATCGATGGACCCCCACGACAAGCGGCTGGCGGTGGAGGTCGAGGACCATCCCCTGGCCTATGGCGATTTCGAGGGCACCATTCCCAAGGGCCAGTATGGCGGCGGCACGGTGATGCTGTGGGACCGCGGGTACTGGGCGCCGGAGCCGGGGTTCGAGCCCGAGACGGCGCTCAAGAAGGGCGAGCTGAAGTTCGTGCTCGAGGGCGAGAAGCTGCACGGCGGCTGGGTGCTGGTGCGCATGAAGGGCGACAGGTTTGGCGGCAAGCGCAACAACTGGCTGCTCATCAAGCACAAGGACGACTGGGCCAAGGAAGGCTCCGGCGACATGCTGCTGGAAGAACAGGACCAGTCCGCCGCCTCGGGCCGCAGCCTGGACGACATCGCCGCCGGCAAGGGCAAGGCGCCCACGCCCTTCATCATGGCCAAGGGCGGAGCGAAGGACGCCGTATGGCAATCCAACCGGGCCGACGCCAAGGACCCGGTCGGCGCGAAGACCAAGCCCCTGGAGGCCAAGGCGCCGCGCACCGCAGCGCCGGCCAAGGCGGCCAAGCCCAAGCCGGTGAAGTCGATGCCCGACTTCGTGGAGCCGCAACTCTGCACCAACCTCGACCGTCCGCCGGGCGGCGGGGGCTGGGCCCACGAGATCAAGTTCGACGGCTATCGGATGCAGCTGCGCACCGAGGGCGGAAGGGCCCAGTTGCGCACCCGCAAGGGTCTGGACTGGAGCGACCGCTTCCCGGAGATCGTGGCCGAGGGCGCCGCCCTGCCCGACGGCATCATCGACGGCGAGGTCTGCGCGCTCGACGCGGGCGGCCAGCCGGACTTCGCGGGTCTGCAGGCGGCGCTGTCGAGCGGCAAGACCGCGGACCTGATCTTCTTCGTCTTCGACCTGATGTTCACCGAGACGGAGGATTTGCGTCCCCTGCCCCTGTCGGAGCGCAAGGACCGGCTGAAGGCGCGGCTGGAGAAGGCCAGGGCCGCCAAGCGCATCCGCTATGTCGACCACTTCGTCACGGCCGGACAGGCTGTGCTGGATTCCGCCTGCCGCCTGGACCTGGAGGGTATCGTCTCCAAGAAACTGGATGCGTCCTATCGCTCGGGCCGCAGCGACACCTGGACCAAGTCCAAGTGCCGGGCCGGCCATGAGGTGGTGCTGGCCGGCTATACGACCACGGGCTCGGCCTTCCGCTCGCTCATCGCCGGCGTCTATCGCGACGGCAAGCTGGCCCATGTCGGCCGCATCGGCACGGGCTTCGGGCGCGACAAGCTGGCCACGCTGCTGCCGAAGTTGAAGGCGCTGGAAACCGAAACATCCCCCTTCGAGGGCAAGGGCGCGCCCAAGAAGGCGGCCAACGTCCATTGGCTGAAACCGCAACTGGTGGCCGAGATCGAATACGCGGGCTTCACCGGCGACGGCTCCATCCGCCAGGCGTCGTTCAAGGGCCTTCGCGAGGACAAGCCCGCCGCCGAGGTGGAGGCCGAAAAGCCCATGCCGGTCGAAAAAGCCAAGCTGGCCGAACCCAAGCCGAAGGCCTCCAACATCGTCGTCTCGGGATCGTCGAAGGCGGCGGCCGGCTCCAATGTCGTGCTTGGCGTGACCATCTCCCATCCGGACAAGGCGCTATGGCCCAACGCCGGCGACGGCAAGCCGGTGACCAAGCTGGATCTGGCGAAATACCTGGAAGCCGTCGGCCCCTGGATGATGCCCCACATCAAGGGCCGCCCCTGCTCCATCATCCGCACGCCGGACGGCATGGACGGGGAGCGCTTCTTCCAGCGCCACGCCATGCGTGGGATGTCGTCCCTGGTCTCCCTGGTGAGCGTCAGCGGCGACCGCCAACCCTATGTCCAGGTCGACCGCATCGAGGCGCTGATCGCGCTCGCCCAGATCGCCTCGGCGGAATTCCATCCGTGGAACTGCCAGCCGGACCAGCCCGATGTTCCCGGCCGCCTGGTATTCGACCTCGACCCGGCGCCGGACGTCGGCTTCGACGCCGTCATCGAAGGTGCGCGCGAGGTGCGGGATCGGCTGGAGGAGCTGGGCCTGGTCAGCTTCTGCAAGACCACCGGCGGCAAGGGGCTGCATGTGGTCACGCCCCTGGCCCAACCGAAACGCGGCAAGCTGGACTGGCCGACGGCCAAGGCCTTCGCGCGGGAGGTCTGCATACAGATGGCGGCCGAGGCCCCCGACAAATACCTGACCACCATGGCCAAGAAGGACCGGGGCGGGCGCATCTTCCTCGACTATCTGCGCAACGACCGCATGAGCACGGCGGTGGCGCCCCTGTCGCCCCGCTCGCGGCCCGGCGCGCCGGTTTCCTTCCCCCTGACCTGGAGCCAGGTGAAGGGGGGGCTGGATCCCAAGCGCTACACGGTCCGCACCGCGCCGGGGTTGCTGGCGAAAACGTCGGCCTGGGAAGACTACTGCGACAGCGAAAAGCCGCTGGACGTGGCGATCAAGCGGCTGGGGTTGAAGGTCTAGCCGGCCTTCTTCCGCGCCGGCGCCTTGTGCGCGGGTTTGGCCTTGGCCGCCGGCTTCCTCGCCGATCCGGCGCCCTTGCCCAGGCTCTTGCGTAACGCCTCCATCAGGTCGACGACGTTGGTGTCCTGCGGCTCCTCGACCGTGACCTTGCGCCCGCCGCCCGTCTCCTTGGACTTGATCAGCTTGCGCAGCGCGTCTTCGTAGCGGTCATTGAATTCGCTCGGATCGAACGGCCCTTCCAGCTGGTCGATGATCTTCTCGGCGATGGCGATCATCTGCGGATCGGCCTTCCTGTCGGGGATGTCGTCGAAATAGCTCTGCGGCTTACGCACCTCCTCCTTGGTGCGCAGGCTCCAGCAGATGATGCCGTTGTCGCGCGGCTCCAGGGCCAGCAGGCGCTCGCGGGTGTGCATGACCACCCGGCCCAGCGCGATCTTGTCGGTATGGCCCATGGCGTCGCGGATGACGCTGAAGGCGTCGAGCGCCAGCTTGCCGTCCGGGACCAGGTAGTAGGGATTGTCCCAGTAGAGCCGGTCGATGTCGGCGGCGTCGACGAAGCGCTCGATGTCGATGGTGCGGGTGCTTTCCAGGCGCACCTCGTCGATCTCCTCCTGGGTGATGACGACGTAGTGGTCCTTCGACAGCTCATAGCCCTTGACGATGTCGGCCCGCTCCACCGGTCCGAGGTCCGGGTCGGTGGGGATCATGCGGATGCGGTTGTGGGTCTTCTTGTGCAGCATGTTGAAATGCACGTCGCCGCCGGGGCTGGTGGCGGTGTAGAGGGCGACGGGACAGGTCACCAGCGACAGGCGCAGGTGACCCTGCCAGGTTGGACGCGCGGCCATGACGGATCCTCTTGAAGGCTTCGCCATGGGCAACGCCGTCGCGCGGGAGCGGTTGCGGTGAGCGACGAGGTTGAATTGGTGATTGATTCTCGGGGGCATCGCTGTCCGGTGCCGACCTTGCGTTTGCGCCGAGCGCTAGAGACCGCGGGCCGGGTGCGGCTGCTGGCGGACGACCCTATGGCGAAGATTGATGTGCCACACTTTGTACGCGAGTTGGGGGGCGAGATCCTTGAGACGCTCGACGCGCCCGGCGGGGGTTTCAGCTTTCTGGTTTCGAAACCGCGATAGGGGCCTCGCCCCGCTGGTCGGTGACCAGCAGCGTGGGCTGGCGGCGCAGCACGATCTCCAGTTCCGTGGCCAGGGCGCCGCCGAAGAAGATGGCGTTCACCGACCATGACAGCCAGATCAGGAAGACCACCACGGCGGAGACCGAGCCGTAGGTGACGCCCAGATGGGCGATCTGTTGGACATAGAAGGCGCAGAGCCAGGAGGCGACCAGGCTGAGCACCGCCGCCGCCGCCCCGCCCACGATGGAGGCGCGCCAGGCCACGGGCTCGCGCGACATGGCAAAGCGGTAGACCAGCGACAGCCCGAGGGTGAGGCCAAAACTGGCCCAGGCCCATTCGCTGTAAAACCATGAGGCGCCCGCGAGCGGCCGGACGTTGAGCATGAAGGCGGCCAGCTTGAGGGTGAAGAACACCCCCGACACGAAGATCATCAGGCCGATGGCGGCGACCAAAACGATCAGAGCCATGAAGTTGAAGCTGAAGAAGCCGCGCGGCTTGTCCTCGTCATGGATGAAGGAAAGGCCGGCCAGCAGGGCCTTGAAGCCCCGGTGAGCCGCATAGACGCCGACCACCAGCGCCACGGAGCTTTGGGCCGAGATGGCGCCGCCGGGCACATGGGCCAGCCGGGTCAGTTCGTTGACGAACAGGTCCTGGGCGCCGGGCGGCAACAGCTGGGCCACCATCTGGGCGCGGTGGATGGCGTGGCTTGGGTCGGCCAGGAGGCTGTAGAGGCCGATCAGGATGGCGATGCCCGGAAACACCGCCAGCAGGGCGAAGAAGGAGACGCCGCCGGTGTAGAGCATGACGTCGCGGCCCCAGAGGCGCACCAGCGCCTTGCGCAACATGATCAGCGTCTCGATGGCCCAATGCGTGGGATTGAGATCAAGATCGCGCCAGGCGGCATGGTGGTCGGGCGGGGCGGTCATCGGGCGGAACCTGAAGCGCCTCGCGCGAGTGGGCAAATGATTTCCCGTCTGGCGCGGCGGTTATGACGCCGATGTCAACGCAAACGGCGCGCCGTGGAGCGAACCACGACGCGCCGCCAGGATGGTCTTGCGTTCGTCCTGGCAGCCGATCCGCCGCTTTCGAGGGACGGGAGAGCACGGCGGGCGGCCACACACGGACAATCGTCCTTGCGCGCTGAACCGGCGCTGAACAGGCCCGTCAGCCGCCGTTATCTGCGGTATCGCGGCCCCAGCGCTTCGTCCATTCCGCGATCAGGCCCCTCGCCTTGCCGGCCTCCTCGGTCATGATGGCGTCGTGGGCGGGCTCGCGGCTGGTGATCTCCAGCTGCAGGCCATTGGGATCGGCGAAGTAGATCGACTGGACGAAGTGATGGTCGATAGGCCCGTAGCAGGGCACGCCCGCCGCGTGCAGCCGCCGCTGGAAACGCATCATCTCCGCGTGGCTCTCCGCCTCGAAGGCGTAGTGCAGGTCGAAGGGGTCCTTCAGCGTGAACTTCTCCGGCGTGGCCGTGGCCGGCATGTCGAAGAAGGCGACGTACTTGCCGTCGGCCAGCTCGAAGAACAGATGCATGAAGGGCCGCGCCTGGCCGGAGCCGGGCGTCGTCTCGAAGGCCAGGGCGGCCTTCACGGGCAGGCCCAGGACGTCTTCATAGAAGGCGCGGGTCTCCTCGGCGTCACGGCAGCGGAAGGCGGTGTGGTGCACGCCCATCAGCTTCGGCGGCGCCTCGCCCAGCGCCGTGGCGTCGGCATCGTTGGTTTGCAGGTCCATGAGGTCCTCCGCCTGTTTTGGTGGAGGATAGTCCCCTGGCGCGGGCTGGCAACCGGAGGCTAGAGGGCTTCCGCCGACTTCAGCGCCGCGATGTCGCCGCCACTGAAGCCCCATTCGCCCAGGGCCGCGTCATTGTGGGCGCCGATCTTGGGGGGCGGGCCCTGGATTTCACCGGGCGTGGCCGAGAAGCGCGGCGCGGGCGCGGGCTGCATGACGCCCTCGATCTCGACGAAGGTCTTGCGCGCGGCGTTGTGGATGTGTTTCGGGGCCTCTTCGAGGTTCAGCACCGGGGCGAAGCAGACGTCGGTGGCGTCCATGATCTCGCACCACTCGGCCTGGCTCTTGGTGCGGATCACCGCATCGAGCTTGGCGCGCAACGAGGGCCAGTGGTCGCGGCTCATCTGGTGGGTGAATTCAGGATCGGTAATCCCCGTCTTTTCAAGCAGTAGCGCGTAGAACTGCGGCTCGATGGAGCCGATCGAGATCCATTTGCCGTCGGCGCATTGATAGGTGTCGTAGAAGTGGGCCCCGCCATCCAGCAGGTTGGAGCGGCGTTCGGTGTCGTTCCACATCCCCGCGCCCTTGAAGCCATAGAACATGGCCATCAGGGAGGCCGCGCCGTCGCTCATGGCGCAGTCGATCACCTGGCCCTGGCCCGTGGTGCGCGCGCTGATGATGCCGGCCAGCAGGCCGAAGGCGAGATACAGCGCCCCGCCCCCGAAATCCCCCACCAGGTTCAGCGGCGGCACGGGCTTGTCGGTCGTGCCGATGGCGTGCAGGGCGCCGGTGATGGCGATGTAGTTCATGTCGTGGCCGGCGGCCTTCGCGTAGGGCCCGGTCTGGCCCCAGCCCGTCATGCGGCCGAACACGAGCTTGGGATTGCGCGCCAGCGCGACGTCGGGGCCCAGGCCCAGGCGTTCCATGACGCCCGGGCGGAAGCCTTCGATCAGGCCATCGGCGCTTTCCATCAGCTTCAGGCAGGCCTCGATGGCCTCCGGCTTCTTGAGATCTAGCGCGATGGAGCGGCGGCCCCGGCTGGTGACGTCGGCGGGCGAGGCGCGGCCCGGACCCTTGCGGTCGATGCGCACCACGTCGGCGCCCAGGTCGGACAGCAGCATGCCGCAGAAGGGCCCCGGCCCGATTCCGGCGAACTCGATGATCTTCAGACCGGACAGCGGACCCTTGCCCATGACGCGTGCTCCCTATGTTTGGCGCGATCTAGAAGGCGTGACGCACCGGCAGGCAAGCGCCCGTGATGGCGCCCGCGTGGAGACCGCCCTATGCAACAGCAGATTTCCGTCATCGCCCTAGGAAACGCCGACCTGGCCCGCTCGACGCCGAGGGGCAAGGCGCCTTTGGGGTTTGAATTTCCCCACGGCTCAGCTGAGATCAACGCGCGGCGCCGGTCGGGCACAACGTCTCGTCGACAGCACCCTGGTACGCCCGTTCGACCGTTCCGTTCGGAGATACCAGCACCATGACGATATGTGTTCGCTGAACTCGCCCGCCGCGGCGATAGGCAACGCCCCAGCGCGCGCCGACGTGGAAGACCGCCCGCACCTGGTTGCGGGGCAGCCCCGTCAACACGTCGCCCTGATCGAAGGGGGCTGAGGGCGCGGCGACCCGCCCTACCCTCGCCCGCAGGGCATCGCGGACGGCAAGTGGTGTTTCCGACCAAGGCACAGCGACGTAGTGGTCGCCGGGCTGGCACCGCCACTCAGAGCGGAATCGGTTGTGTCCGAAAACGAAAGCCAGGACCGCGACCAGGAGCGCCACGCCAGCGAGGCCGGCTATGTAGGATCGCGTGGTCAGGGCAAAGGGCAGGTGAGACAAGGAAGGCGCCTACAGGATCTGGCCGTCATCGATGGTGATCAGCGTGCCGGTGATGAACTTCGCGGTCGGTCCCGCCAGCATCAGCAGCGACTCATCCAGCACGCCCTCGTCCATCAGGCGGCGGCGGGGGAAGCCCTTGATCTGCTTGGCGCCGCCCTCGGTGGCGAACCAATCGGCGTTGATCTCGGTCTCGATGTAGCCGGGGCAGATGCCGTTGACCGCGATACCGAGCCGCGCCCACTCCCGCGCCAGGCCCTTGGTCAGCGACACGACGGCGGCCTTGGACGCGCAATAGACGGTAAGGCCCGGCAGCTGGGTGTAGCCGGCGATGGAGGCGATGTTGATGATCCGCGCCTCGCCGCGCTCGGCGACGCCACTGGCCATCATGCGCTTGGCGGCTTCGCGCGCGCCCAGGAAGACGCCGCGCACATTGACCGCGAAGGTGTCGTCGAACACTTCCGGCGTCATCTCCAGCGCCATGCCGTCGCCGCCGACGCCGGCGTTGTTGACCATGATCGAGATGGGGCCCAACGCCGCCTCCGCCTGATCCAGCGCCGGGCCGATGGCGGCGGCGTCGGAGACGTCGAGCGCGATGGCCACGGCCTTGCCGCCGGCCGCCTCGATCTCCGCCACCAGGGCCGCCAGGCGATCGGTGCGCCGCGCCATCAGAGCGACCGAGGCTCCGGCCTGCGAAAGCACCTTGGCGAACCGCCGCCCAAGCCCGCTGGAGGCTCCCGTGACCACGGCGACCTTACCCGACAGCGTCTTTTCCATGACTTGCGCCCTCTGCGGCGTCGCGCCCCTATGGTGCGGCGCGGCTTCTGCTAGTGTGCGGTTCGGCGAATCCGAAACGCGCGGCTAAAGGGACATCCCCAGCCGAAGCGTCAAGGTCGAAGGGGTTGACGAAAGACGTGTCGGTACAGGCCCGGATTCTGATTGTGGCGCGCGATGACGCGCTGGCCGGGCCGTTGGCCGAAGGTCTCGACCGCCTGGGATGGCGGACCATCACCGCGCGTGGACCGTATGCGGCCCTGGCGGCGCTCGGCGACCTGCAGATCGAGGCGGCCATCGTCGATATCGCCAGCGGCGGACATGACGCGCTCACCCTGGCGCGGCGGTTGAAGGCCGCCTGCGCGCCGCGCCGCCTGCCCGTCATCGCCATCGGCGATCCCGATCCCGAGTTGGAAGGCCTGGGCTTCGACCTGACCATCGCTCCTCCCCTGCACCCGGCCCAGGCCGTGATGCGGCTGGAGACCCTGGTGCGGATGGCCATCGCCGAGGAGGAGTTTGAGCTTCGGCTGGAAACCTTCGCCGAGCGCGGCCGCCGGCTGGAATTGCCCGACCACAATGCCGGGCCCTTCCGCGTGCTGGCCATTGGTGAGCCCGCGCCGCAGTTCCTGGCGCTGTCCAACGCGCTGACGCGTAGCGGCGCGGAAGTGGTCGGCGCCTTCACCGCCTTCACCGCCTTCGACTATCTGCACGAGCGGCCCTTCGACGCCGTGGTGCTGTGGGCCGGCGACGAGCAGGCCGAGGCGCTGTCGATCGCGGCCGGCATGCGGCGCAACACGCGCCTCTATCACACGCCCGCCATGCTCTACCTCAAGGCAGAGAGCTATGTGACCACCTCGGAGGCCTTCCATCGCGGCGTCTCCGACGTCGCCTCGCCCGAGACGCCCGAGAGCGAGACGGCCAAGCGCATCATCGAACTGGCCCGCAGCTTCCGCCGCCAGACCGCCATCCGCGCGGCTTTGGAAAAGGCCCGCAGTTCCGGCCTGATGGACGCCGCCACCGGCCTGTTCACCCGCGACCTGTTCGCCGCCCACCTGGCCCGGCTGGCTGAAGCCTCCCGCCAGCGCAACCGGCCGATGTCGGTGGCCGTGCTGCGGGTCGCGGAACGGCCCGAAGTGATCGCCGCCCGCGCCAATGGCTGGCTGGATCGCGCCATCCCGCAGATCGGCTCGATGATCGGTCGTCTGGTGCGCGTCGAAGACACCGCCGCGCGGCTAGGACCCGAAGTCTTCGCCCTGGCCCTGCCCGCCACCGGCCTCGCCGCCGGACAGGCCGCCGCCGAGCGTATCGCCGGCGTCATCGCCTGCACCGCGTTCGACG
>JAQGIP010000034.1 GCA_028291055.1 Caulobacter sp. | reverse complement strand
CGCCGGCGCGGCGCGGCCTTCGCGCGGCCGCATGCCCCTGATGGTGGGCGCCGCCGGCGCCCTGGTCGCGGCGGTGGTCGTGGGTGTCGTCATGCTGGGCCGTCCCAGCAACCCGGCGGCCCCGCCCGCCGGTGACCTGCAGGTCGCCACGGCGCCGCCTCCGGCCGCCGTTCCCTCGTCCCCGACCCAGCATTTCGTGGCGACGCCCGAGGTTGGGCCCGAACCGGCCGCCACGACGCCCCACACGGCGGTGGCCGCGACCGCCGCCAAGCCCGCCGTGGTCAAGGCCTCGACGGCGCCGGCGCCCACCGCGCTCGCCGCCGCGCCGAAGATCGAGGCGCCCCCGCCCCCGCCCGCGCCGGTGCTCGATGTGCCGCCCCCCGCGCCGGTGGCCGCCGCTCCGGCGCCCGTCGTTCCGCGCTCGGTGGTCACCCGCGCGCGGCCGCCCGAGGGCGATGCGCCGTTCGCCAGCCGTGGGGATCCGCCGCAGTAGGCCTGGGCGCGGACCTCGGCGCGCGACAGAGCGGTCGCGCGCGGCGGCGAAGCGGCTAAGCTGGGCGGATGATCACCCTCTATCACTGCTTCAACGCCCGCTCGTTCCGGCCCCTGTGGGCGCTGGAGGAACTGGGCGTGGCCTATGACCTGCGCATGCTGCCGTTTCCGCCGCGCGCGCGGGCCAAGGACTATCTGGCCGAGAACCCGTTGGGCACCATCCCGCTGATGGTCGAGGGCGACACGCGGATGACGGAGTCGGCCGCCATCTGCCAATACCTCGCCGACCGCCACGGGCAGGGGACGCTAGGCGTGCCGGTCAACGATCCGGCCTACGGCGCCTATCTCAACTATCTGCATTTCGGTGAAGCGACCCTGACCTTCCCCCAGACCCTGGTCCTGCGCTACGGCCGCTTCGAACCCGAGGAACGCCGCCAGCCCCAGGTCGCGGAAGACTATGGCCGCTGGTTCCTGGCCCGCTTGAAGGCCGCGCTGCCCGCTCTGGAGAACGGCTTCGTCTGCGCCGGCCGGTTCACGGCGGCGGACATCTCGGTGGGATACGCCCTGCTGCTGGCCGATCAGGTGGGCCTGGGCCCACGGCTGCCCGAGGCCGCCAGGACCTATTGGGAGGCCTTGAAGACCCGCCCCGGCTACGCCCGCGCCCAAGCCGCCCAGAGCGCGGCCGCCAAGGCCCAGGGGATTTCAGCCGACTGGTGAGACCCACGGCGCCCGCGCCGGCATCGGCGCACACACGGCACTGACCTTGGGGTAGTTGTCGCCGCGGCGGCTTGCTACTTAGGGCGCGCAGAATCCTTGCCCATCGTGACCCGCCGGAGCCTCATGGCCACCGCTATCGTTCCCCGCCGCCGCCGCCGCACCAAGATCGTGGCCACGGTGGGCCCCGCCAGCAATTCCGCCGACATGCTGTTCGACCTGTTCCAGGCGGGCGTCGACGTCTTCCGCCTCAACTTCAGCCACGGGACCCACGACGATCACCGCGCCGCCATGGCCGCGATCCGCGCCGTCGAAAAGAAGACCGGCCGCCCGATCGGCGTGCTGGCCGATGTCCAGGGCCCGAAGCTGCGCGTGGGCCGCTTCCGGGGCGGCCATGTCGACCTGATGGCGGGCCAGGAGTTCCGCCTCGACCTGTCCAACCAGCCGGGCGACGTGCGCCGGGTGGAGCTGCCGCACCCCGAGATCATCGCCGTGGCCGGCATCGGCACCCACCTGCTGCTCGACGACGGCAAAATCCGGCTGGAGGTCACGCGCCGCCGCGACGACCACCTGGAGACCCGCTGCCTCAATGCCGGCCGGCTGTCCGACCGCAAGGGCGTCAACGTCCCCGGCGTGCTGCTGCCCATCCCCGCCCTGACCCCCAAGGATATCGCCGACATCGCCGTCGCCCTCGAAATCGGCGTCGACTATGTGGGCCTGTCCTTCGTCCAGCGGCGCGAGGACGTGCTCCAGGCCCGCGAGATCGTCGGCGACAGGGCTTGGCTGATGACAAAGATCGAAAAGCCCCAGGCCCTGGCCGACCTGGAGGAGATCCTGCGCATCTCCGATGCCGTGATGGTGGCCCGGGGCGACCTGGGCGTCGAACTGCCGCCCGAAGACGTGCCCCTGGCCCAGAAGCGCATCGTGCGCATGGCCCAGGGCATGGGGCTGCCGGTCATCGTCGCCACCCAGATGCTGGAGAGCATGATCACCTCGCCCGCGCCCACCCGCGCCGAGGCCTCCGACGTGGCCACCGCCGTGTTCGACGGCGCCGACGCGGTGATGCTGTCGGCCGAGACCGCCGCCGGCCAATACCCCCGTGAGGCCGTGCGCATGATGGACCGCATCGTCGCGCGCGTGGAACAGGACGAGGGCTGGAAGACCGTCTCCGCCGCCTCGCGCCCGGAACCCGAACATGTGGCCGCCGGCGCCATCGCCAGCGCCAGCCGCCAGGTCGCCGAAACCATCGGCGCCAAGGCCATCGCCGCCTTCAGCCAGTCGGGCTCCTCGGCGCTGCGGGTCTCGCGCGAGCGGCCCGCCGTCCCGGTGCTGGGCCTGACGCCGGTCCTGGCCACCGCCCGTCGCCTGGCCCTGGTCTGGGGCATCCACGCCGTGCAGGTGGAAGAGGTCCACTCCATGACCGAGGCCGTGGCCAAGGCCGCCCAGCTGGCCCGGCGCGAAGGCTTCGCCCAGCGCGGCGAGGAGATCGTCGTGGTCGCCGGGGTCCCCTTCGGCAAGACCGGAGCGACCAACGCCCTGCGGGTCGCCGGCGTGGGCCGCAACGCGGCGGAAAGCTAAGGCGCATCTTCCCTCCCCGTCTGGGGAGGGACAGGCCGCGCACCGGCCAGGGTGGGGCAGGCGGATACGCGGCCCTCCACCTTCAAAGGGGAAGAACCCGTCGAAACAGGCTCTGCCCAACGAGGCGCCTGACCGTCCCGGGACGGCGCCCGCATAATCACCTGCCCCACCCTGACGACTTTGTCGTCTGTCCCTCCCCAGACGGGGAGGGAAGGAGGGCTTGCCAGTGATATAAGTTTGTACTTATATCAAGCCCATGATCGACACCGAGGTTTTCCGCGCCCTGTCGGACCCCACCCGCCGCGCGGTGTTCGAACGTCTGAGCGCCGACGAGCTCAGCGTCTCCGAGCTCAAGGCGGGGTTCGAGATCAGCCAGCCGGCGGTCTCCCAGCATCTGGCGGCGCTCAAGCTGGCCGGTCTGGTCAGCGAACGCCGGGCGGGCCGGTTCATCTATTACCGCGCCGAGCCCAAGGGCCTGGCCCCGCTCGTCGACTGGGCCACCCGCTACGGCGCCTTCTGGCCCGCGCGCATCGAAAAGCTGAAGGACGTGCTGAAGGGAATGGACCAGTGAGTGAAGACATCATCGTCGAGACCGACCTGGACGCCCCGCCCGAAAAGGTCTGGCGCGCCCTTACGGAGCCGCAATTCCTGGCCACATGGCTGGCCGCCAACGACGTGACGCCACAGGAAGGCGCGCGCTTCTCGATCGCCGCCATGCCCGAGACCGGCCCCGTCGAGTGCGAGGTCCTGGAAGCCGATCGGCCCCACGAATTCCGCGTCCGCTGGCGGGGAGGGGAGGCCACCCCCGGCGCCCGCTCCAGCGAAGTCGCCTTCACCCTGGCGCCCAACGCCGTCGGCGGGACCTTCCTGCGGGTGGTGCATTCCGGCCTGCGCATCCTGACCATCGCCCCCGCCAACGACGCCCAACCGGTGATGACGATGCGGATGGCCGCCTGATGTCCGGCCTCATGAACCTCGTGCCCATGGTCGTTGAATCGACCAGCCGCGGCGAGCGCTCCTTCGACATCTTCTCGCGGCTGCTGCGCGAGCGGATCATCTTCGTCAACGGACCCGTCGAGGACGGCATGGCGGCGCTGATCTGCGCCCAGCTGCTGTTCCTGGAATCCGAGAACCCGAAGAAGGAGATCGCCCTCTACATCAACTCCCCCGGCGGCGTGGTCACCGCCGGCTTCGCCATCTACGACACCATGCAATACATCCGCGCGCCCGTTTCGACCGTCTGCATGGGCTTCGCCGCCTCGATGGGCAGCTTCCTGCTGATGGCCGGCGCCAAGGGCCAGCGCGTCGCCATGCCCAATGCCAGCATCATGGTCCACCAGCCCTCCGGCGGGTTCCAGGGCAAGGCCAGCGACATCGAGCGTCACGCCGAGGACGTCATCAAGACCAAGCGCCGGATCATCGAGCACTACGCCAAACACACCGGCCAACCCTACGAGGTGGTCGAACGCGTGCTGGACCGCGACTCCTTCATGAGCGCCGAGGAGGCCAAGGCCTGGGGCCTGGTCGATCACGTCTATGCCAGCCGCGACGAGATCGAGGCGGCTTAGCGCGTTTATCGGATGACAGGGTGCGGCCCGTCTGCACGATGAGAGGCCGTGGCGGGCGCGTCCCAGGTGGCGCGCGTCGCCGTCAGTGACTTTCAAGATAAAAGTCCTCATGACGCTTACGTTCGCGTCATGCGGCGCCTACATCTTTTTCTTCACTGACGTTCGGGAAGGGAGCCTATTGCCTCTCCGAACGCATCACAGCGTGCACCATTCGGGAGACCTATCATGGGTGAAGCATACATCGTGGCCTCGGCCCGCACCGCCGGCGGCCGCAAGGGTGGCCGGGCCTCGGGCTGGCATCCGGTCGATCTGGCCAGCCAGGTCCTGAACTCCCTGGTCGAGCGTTCGGGCGCCGACCCGGCCGTCGTCGAAGACGTGATCATGGGCTGCGTCAGCCAGGGCGGCGAACAGGCCGTCAATGTGGCGCGCAACGCCGTCATGGCCTCGGTCCTGCCAGAAAGCGTGCCGGGCACCTCGGTGGACCGCCAGTGCGGCTCCTCGCAACAGGCCCTGCACTTCGCCGCCCAGGCCGTCATGTCGGGCGCCATGGATTGCGTGATCGCCTCGGGCGTCGAAAGCATGAGCCGCGTGCCCATGGGCAGCCCCTCGATCCTGGCCATGAAGGCCGGCATGGGCAGTTACATGAGCCCCGGCCTGCAGGAGAAGTACCCCAACATCCAGTTCAGCCAGTTCGCCGGCGCGGAGATGATCTCCAAGAAGCACGGCCTGACCAAGGATGAGCTCGACGAATACGCCTACGAGAGCCACCGCAAGGCCATCGCGGCCACCCAGGGCGGCGCCTTCAAGGACGAGATCGTCGCCATCGAGATCACCCTGCCCGACGGCACGAAAGAGCTGCACACCATCGACGAAGGCATCCGCTTCGAAGCCTCCCTCGAAGGCATCCGCGGCGTGAAGCTGCTGACCGAGGGCGGCACGGTGACGGCGGCCACCTCCAGCCAGATCTGCGACGGCGCCTCGGGCGTGATGGTCGTCAACGAGGCGGGCCTGAAGCGTCTCGGCGTCGAGCCCTTGGCGCGCGTCCACCACATGACCGTCACCGCCGGCGACCCCGTCATCATGCTGGAAGAGCCCCTGTTCGCCACCGAAAAGGCGCTGAAGAAGGCCGGCATGTCGATCAACGACATCGACCTCTATGAGGTGAACGAAGCCTTCGCCCCCGTGCCGATCGCCTGGCTGCGCCACAACAAGGCCGACCCGGCCAAGCTCAACGTCAACGGCGGCGCCATCGCTCTGGGCCACCCCCTCGGCGGCTCGGGCACCAAGCTGATGACCACCCTGCTGCATGCCCTCAAGGCGCGTGGCGGCCGATACGGCCTGCAGACCATGTGCGAAGGCGGCGGCCTGGCCAACGTCACCATCATCGAACGCCTCTAGGCTTCGGCGTCAGGTTTGAGATTGAGGGGGCGGTCTTCGGGCCGCCCCTTTTTCTTTGGCGGTTTTCGTTCAGCCCTGTTTAGCTGCACCGGCTATCGCAGCGTCGGGACCAGCGACCCATGGCGATCAATGACCAACTGTTCGGGGCGTCTACGGCCGAGCTCTATGACGCCGTGCTCGGACCGTTCATGTTCGAGCCCTTCGCACGCGAGATGGCGGCTCTGATCTCAGGTCTGGACGGCGATGTGCTGGAAGTCGCCGCCGGAACCGGCGTCCTGACCCGAGAAATGGATCGCACGCTGGATCCCAAGGCGCGCATAACCGCGACGGACCTGAGCACACCGATGCTCGACCTGGCCGCGCGAAAACTGCGCTCGCCCAGGGTCACATGGCGACAGGCCGATGCTCTGGCTCTGCCCTTTCCCGACCACAGCTTCGATGCCGTCGCCTGTCAGTTCGGGATCATGTTCTATCCCGACAAGGTCGCCGGCCATGCCGAGGCTGCCCGCGTGCTGCGTTCGCCTGGCCGATATCTGGTCAGCGTTTGGGACGATCTGGCCAGCAATCCGGTAGCCGAAACCGTTCACCGGGCCACAGGCGCCTACTTCCCCGATGATCCGCCGGACTTCTTCGCGCGAACGCCGCATGGCCATCACGACATCGGCAAGCTGCGCGCCGACCTGGCTGCGGCTGGCTTTCCAGACATCTCGGTTGAAACGCTGACGTTGGCGGCGGGCCGCCTGACGGCCGAACAACTCGCCCGCGGCTTTTGTCAGGGCACGCCGCTTCGCAATGAGATCGTAAGAAGAGACGAGGGGAGTCTCGACCTCGCGACCGCAGCGGTGGAGCGCGCGCTTGAGGCGGCGTTCGGCGAGGGTTTGATTGAGAGCACGATCCAGGCCCACCTCATCATCGCAAGCCGGTAGGCGCGGCTCGCTAGACACCGCGTTGGGTCAGCATGTCCTCAATCGGCAATCGAGCGGATGACCCGCGCCGGATTACCGCCCACCAGGGTGTTGGCCGGCACGTCCCTGGTCACCACCGACCCCGCCGCGACCACCGAGTTCTCGCCGATGCTCACCCCGCCGATGACGGTCGCGCCGGCCGCGATCCAGACATTGCGGCCGATCACGATGGGCGCCGCCGTGACCCCGTCGCGCCGCCGGGACGGTTCGATGGGGTGGCCCGAGGTGATCAGGCTGACGTTGGGCCCGATCAGGACATCGTCGCCGATGTCGATCCCGCCCAGGTCATAGAAGGTGCAGTTCTGGTTGATGAAGACGTTGCGCCCGACCCGGGTGTCGCCGCCGCCCGTGGCATGGAAGGGCGGGATCAGGAAGAAACCCTCGTCCAGCGCCTTGCCGGTCAGCTCGCCGAACAGCGCGCGGACCTCCGCCGCATCGTCATAGCCCAGACGGTTGAGCTTGGCCGTGATCCCCATGGCGCGCTTGACGTTGGCGACCATGGCCGCCGATTCCGGCGTTCGCCGGGGGATGAACTTGGCGCGGCTATTCTCTGACATCCTCGTCCTTCTCAGGCGCGTGGCCCTACTTCCTCGCGGCCTTCTCACTCGCCAGGATCGCCGCCTCCACCCGCCGGTCCGGGACCAGCCACATCAGCGCCACGCCCAGGTACAGCAGGTCGGAGACGATGGTGCTGAAGAAGGCCAGCGCGATGCCGATCAGGTAGATGACCGGCGAGATCTTGCCCTTGATATCGGCGCCCAGCGCGCGCCGCAGCGGCGAGGCGTCGCCCTGCCTGTGGATGATCACCAGCTGCATGACGTACCAGGCGATGGCGGCCATCAGCAGCGAGGCGCCATAGAGGGCGGTGGGCACGGCCGCGAAGTGGTTCTCGCCCATCCAGGCGGTGGCGAAGGGCACCACCGACAGCCAGAACAGCAGGTGCAGGTTGGCCCACAGGATGGCGCCGTCCACGGTCTTCACCAGCTGGAAGAAGTGGTGGTGGTTGTTCCAATAGATGCCGATGTAGATGAAGCTGAGGACGTAGCTGAGGAAGACGGGCCAAAGCGCGACCAGGTCCTTCAGCCCGGTCCCATGCGGCGGCCGCATCTCCAGCACCATGATGGTGATGATGACGGCCAGCACCCCGTCCGTGAATGCCGTCAGCCTGTCGCGATCCATGCTTCCCCCGTCAGCCCCAACCTACCCGAGACACACTTCCACGCATCGCCTGGCAAGGGCGGCGCCGGCGTCGATGAAGGGCACGTCGAGGTCACGCTCCTCCAGCACCAGCGGAACCTCGGTGCATCCGGCGATCACCGCCTTGGCGCCGGCCACCACCAGCCGGTCGGCCAGGTTGCTCATCTGGTCCTGCACCGCCTGGCTGCGGTCGCCGGCCTTGATGCGGTAGAGCAGGCCCATGAATTCCGCCTGGCTCTCGGTATCGAGGATCAGCGCCTCGATGCCCTGCTCGGCCAGCCGGTCTCGGTAGAGGCCGATGGCCAGGCCCGTGGCCAGCACCCCGGCCTTGGTGGCCCCCGTGGCCTTGGCGGCCTGGGCGGCGGTCTCGATCAGGTCGATCAGCGGCAGGCCCGACGCTGTCTGCACCGCGTCGGCATAGGCGTGCGCGGTGTTGCAGGCGATGGCCAGCACCTGGGCGCCGCCGTTGCGCAACCCCGTGGCCATGGCGGCCAGCACGGGACCGGGGGCATCATCGCCTTCGTTGCGGTCGGGCACCTGGGGATTGATGTCGACCAGCACGCGGATGTGGTCCTGGTCGCGCGCGGCCGGCGTCGCCGCCTGCAGCTTGGCCAGGAAGTCGAGGGTGGCGGCGGGGCCCATGCCGCCCAATACGCCCAGGATTTTGGTCACAGCAGCGCGGGCTCCAGGATGCTGTGATAGCCGAACAGGCCCTGCGCCCCGCCGGTGTGCAGGAAGACCACCCGTTCGCCCTTGAACCGGCCCTGTTTGGCCAACGCGATCAGCCCCTTCATCGCCTTGCCGCTATAGACCGGATCCAGCAGCAGCCCCTCGGTGCGGGCCGCCAGCTTCAGCGCGTCGATCACCGCGTCATCCACCAGCCCATAGCCCGCGCCCACATAGTCGCAGTCGGCCACCGTCATCTCGCGGCTGACCCGCTCGCCGTGGCCCAGCATCTCGGCGGTGGCGAGCGCCAACTTGTGGACATTGGCCTCCTGCACATCCTTGGGCGCGCGCACGCCTATCCCTAAGATCGGGATGTCGGCCCCGGCCAGGGCGAACCCCGCCACCAGGCCCGCATGGGTGCCGGCGCTGCCGGTGGCGGTGACCAGCCGGTCGATGGTCAGGTCCATCTGGTCGGCCTGGGCGCGCAGCTCCCAGGCGCAATCCACATAGCCCAGCGCGCCCACCGTATTCGAGCCGCCGCCGGGGATGATGTAGGGCTTGCCGCCGCGTTTGCGCACGCTCTCGGCGTCTTCCTCCAGCGCCGCGTTCATGTCGGACCCGGCCGGCACGGTGCGGATGGTGGCGCCCAGCAGCCGGTCCAGCAGCACATTGCCCGAGCCCAGGTAATCCTCCGCCGTGGAGCCCGTGCGCGCCTCCAGGATCACCGAGCAGCCCATCCCGAAGCGGGCGGCGGCGGCCGCCGTCTGGCGCACATGGTTGGACTGGATGGCCCCCTGGGTGACCAGGGTGTCGGCGCCGCCTTCCAGCGCCTCGCCCAGCAGGAATTCCAGCTTGCGGGTCTTGTTGCCGCCCCCGGCCAGCCCGGTGCAGTCGTCGCGCTTGACCCACAGCTCGACACCCAAAACCTCCGACAGGCGCGGCATGGGTTCAAGGGGCGTGGGCAGGTGGGCGAACCGGGCGCGGGGGAAGCGGGCGAGCTGCATGCGGGGCAATCCTGAACTTACCGACTGACGGTCAACTTTTCCGGAAGCGCTTCCGGCGAACTCTGCTATCATGATGCATAAGAGATACGCACGCACGGGGAGGAAACCATGAGTCCCAAGGCAGTGCTTACGGCAATGGCCGCCGCATCGGCCATGCTTTTCCTGGGCGCGAACGCCGAGGCCGCCGTCTCCGTGCTGGGCGGCGGCATGGCCCACGACTGTTCCCTGGCGGCCCGCGACGGCCGCTCCGACAAGAGCGCGGTGGCGCTCTGCACCCAGGCGCTGGACACCGAGGCCCTGAGCGCGCGCGAACGGGCCGGCACCTATATCAACCGGGGCGTCATGAAGCTGCGCATGCATGCCTTCGAGTCGGCCCGTCAGGACTTCGACCTCGCCATCCGCGCCGATGACCAGCTAGGCGAGGCCTATGTGAACCGCGGCGCCGCGCTCATCGCGCTGAAACGCTACGACGAGGCCATGGCCGACCTGGACCGGGGCATAGCGCTGGGGTCCGAGGAGCCGGAAAAGGCCTGGTACAACCGCGGCCTCGCCCACGAGAAGATGGACGACATGAAGGCCGCCTATTTCGACTACCGCAAGGCGCAGGACCTCAAGCCGGGCTGGGACATGCCCGAGAAGGAACTTCGCCGCTTCACGATCAGCAACGTCGGGGGTTAGTCCGAACAGGAGGGTGTGATGGGTTACGTGCGTGGTTTAACGGCCGCCCTGATCGGAACGGCGGCCCTGGCGGTGGCGGGCGGGGCGCATGCCTCCGTGGCCATTGTCGGCGGCGGCTCGGCGGAGGCCTGTTCCAAGGCGGCCTTCAAGGGCAAGTCCGACTGGCGGGCGGAGGATACCTGCACCCAGGCGCTGGATTCGGAGTCGATGAGCCGGCGTGACAAGGCCGGCACCTATGTGAACCGGGGCATCCTGCGGCTGCGGGCCGGCTCCTACGGCGCGGCGGCATCGGACTTCGACGCGGCCCAGCGGCTGGAGCCGGAACTGGGCGAGGTGCACGTCAACCGCGGCGTCCTCTACATGGCCCAGGCCCGCTATGCCGACGCCGTGTCGGAGATCAACATCGGCCTGGAGATGGGCGTCGAAAACCCGGCCAAGGCCTACTACAGCCGGGGCATGGCCTATGAGGGGCTGAACGACGCCAATTCGGCCTACGACGACTACCGCAAGGCCCAGGCCTTGGCGCCCGACTGGGATGCGCCGCAACGCATGCTGGCCCGCTTTTCGGTGCGCAGCCGCGACGTGGGATACTGAGGCCGGAACCGGCGCCCCGGCGGGGTGTTGAAGGGGGTGTGGTTCAGGGAGTTCCACCCCATGCGTACAACCCTTCTGATCGGACTGGCCGCCGCCACCCTGGCCGCCGCCGTCCTGGCCGTCCATGCGGCGGCCCTGGCCCAGCCCTATGACCCCAACCGCGCCCGCGTCGAAGCCGAGCAGCGCGACATCCAGGCCCAGCAATCGCAGCAGGCCGACATGGACCGCCAGGCCGCCCAGGCCGCCCAGCGCGACGCCTATGCCGCCACCGACCGCCTGCGCACGGAAAGCACGCTCCGCGGCCTCGAATACGACCGCCTCTATCCCGCCCGCGCCCTGCCGCCGCCCGCCACGGTGCGCGGTCGCGCGGCCCTCGACAGCCGGATGCGGTCCGACAACGCCCGCCTCGACGCCTTGACCGACCGCGCCCTGGCGGCCAGCAATGCGAGGATCCGCGCCGTGCAACCGGCGTCGAAGCCGAAACACCACGCGAAAAAGCACCATTAGGCGAACGGAGAAGCCATGCGCTGGTCGGGGGGACGTCAGTCCGGGAATATCGAGGATCGCCGGGGCCTGGGGCCGGTCGGCGTCGGCGGCATCGGTCTGGGCGGGGTGGTCATCGCGCTGATCGGCTACTTCGTGTTCGGCATCAGCCCCAGCGACACC
The DNA here is from genome assembly GCA_028291055.1 of Caulobacter sp. GTDB lineage: Bacteria > Pseudomonadota > Alphaproteobacteria > Caulobacterales > Caulobacteraceae > Caulobacter. The sequence goes on along the minus strand of JAQGIP010000034.1, from coordinate 92,263 downwards.
CTGGGCGCCCTGCAGCAGGGCGCGCCCGCCGAACAGCAGCAGGGCGTGCGCGGCGCGCCGGGCGACGACGCCGGCAAGTTCGTGGATGTGGTCGGCACCTCGACCACGGACGTGTGGTCCAAGCTCTTCGCCGACGAGGGCAAGCGCTACGAATCCCCCGCCGCCATCGTCCTCTATGACCAGTCCACCGTCACCGGCTGCGGCCTGGGCCAGGCGGCCATGGGCCCCTTCTACTGTCCGAGCGACCAGAAGGTGTATCTGGATCTGGCCTTCTGGAGCGACCTGGAAAGCCGCTTCGGCGCCCAGGGCGACTTCGCCCGCGCCTACGTCATCGCCCACGAGATCGGCCACCACGTCCAGCAGCTGAACGGCCAGGCCGAGCGGGCAGGGCGCCTCGGCTCCCACGGCGAGACCAGTGGCTCGGTGCGCCTGGAGCTCCAGGCCGACTGCTACGCCGGCGTCTGGGCCAAACACGCGGGGCCGATGTCGAACGGGGCCATCACCATCGACGGCGCCGACATCAAGGGCGGCATGACCGCCGCCGCCGCCGTGGGCGACGACGCCCTGCAGCGCCAGCAGAGCGGCCAGGTGATGCCCGACAGCTTCACCCACGGCACGAGCGCCCAGCGCGTGCGCTGGTTCACCAAAGGCTACGACGCGGGCAGCCCCGGCGCCTGCGACACCTTTGGGGCCTCCAGCCTCTGACAATCGAAATCTGCCGCTGGTCGGCCAACTGCTGCATGCGGCATTGACGGCGCGCGTGTGTCGGGACAATCGTTGCGGGTCACGCAAGGGCAGGTGATCGGGCCCCGCCCTTGAAGTCTGACGACGTCTTGGTCGTCTGTTGTAGCGTTTTTGTTCAACCGCTTCTCTATCCATCAACAACTGCCCGCAATAGGGCGCCGTGATGCGAAGGCCGGGGCTAACCGAAACACAGCTTTGCAGCTTGGGGGACAGCCGCCGACGTTCAGCGGGTCTGTCCGGTCCTTCGAGTCTCCGGATTGTCGCGTGCGGAAACGGGAAAAGGTCGGGGATAACCAAATGACTGAACGCGCTTCTTCAAAGCCGAACAGGCTGCGCTACGCCTTCCTCACGTCGCTGCTGTCGTCGGCGGCGGTGCTGTCCGCCCTACCGGCCTTCGCGGCCGATGCCGACGCGGACTCCCCCACCACGGTGGGTGAGGTCATCGTCACCGCCACTAAGCGTTCGGAAAACCTCCAGAACGTGCCGGTGTCCATCCAGGCGCTCACGCCCGAGGTGCTCCAGGAGCACCAGGTCGCCTCCTTCGACGACTACGCCAAGCTGCTGCCCAGCATCAGCTTCCAGTCGTTCGGCCCGGGCCAGTCGCAACCCTATTTCCGCGGCATCACCAGCGGTTCCGACGGCCTGCACAGCGGGCCCCAGCCGGGCACGGGCGTCTATCTCGACGAAACGCCGGTGACCACCATCGCCAACGGCCTCGACATCCACCTCTACGACATCGCCCGGGTGGAGGCCCTGTCGGGTCCCCAGGGCACGCTGTTCGGCGCCAACTCGCTGTCGGGCACCCTGCGCATCATCACCAACCAGCCCAGCACGGCGGGCTTCTCCGGCTCCTTCGACGTCCAGGCCACCAAGTTCGGCTCGGGCAGCGCCGGGGGCTCGGTGGAGGGCTACGTCAACATTCCGATCAACGACAAGGTGGCCATCCGGCTCGTCGGCTTCGTCCAACACGACGGCGGCTACATCGACAATGTCCTTCAGCACCGCATCTACAATCTGAGCGGCGGCGGCACGCTGGACACCAACAACGCCCAGTTCGTGAAGAAGGACTTCAACGACGTCGACACCTACGGCGGCCGCGCGGCCCTGAAGATCGAACTCGACGACAACTGGACGGTGACGCCCTCGGTCATCTACCAAAACCAGACCTCGCACGGGAACTTCCTCTACAATCCCCGCATCGGCGATCTGAAGACCGCCGACTTCTCCCCCGAGTACAACAAGGACAAGTGGTACCAGGCGGCCCTGACGGTCCAGGGCAAGCTGGGCGACTGGGACATCCTCTATTCGGGCGGCTACTTCGACCGCCACGTGGAGAACGCGTCGGACTACTCCTACTATTCGGTGGCCTACAACGCGGCCGGCTATTCCAGCTACGTGACCTTCCCCGACAGCTCCGGCGGCTTCCTCGATCCCAACCAGCACTTCAGCGGCAAGGATCACTACAAGAAGGAAACCCACGAACTGCGCCTGAGCTCGCCCGAGCGTTTCAAGCTGCGCGGCATCGGCGGCATCTTCTATGAACGCCAGATCGACGACGTCATCGCCAACTATTCCATCTCCGGGCTGGCGACCTCGCCGGCCGGGCTGGCGGTGCCCGGCGCCGACGATCCCGACGACATCTATTTCACCGACATCGCCCGCATCGACCGCGACTTCGCCCTGTTCGGCGAGCTGTCCTACGACCTCCTCGACAATCTGAAGCTGACCATCGGCGGCCGCTACTTCGAGGTGAACAATACCCTCGACGGCGTCTCCGGCTTCCAGGGCGCAACCCAGTTCCACCGCGGCGCCACCAACTACGGCGAGACCCACAAGATCAATCTCAGCTGGAAGATCGATCCGACCAAGATGGTCTATGCGACCTATTCCACGGGCTTCAGGCCGGGCGGCGCCAACCGGCGCACAACGCTGGGCAACCCGGTGATCAACATCACGCCCTTCCAGCCCGACACCATCACCAACTACGAGGTGGGCTGGAAGACGACCTGGCTCGACGGCAAGCTGCGCATCAACGGCGCCCTGTTCTGGGAGCTGTGGGACAATGTCCAGTTTTCCCTGTCGCCCCCGGGCGCCCAGGGCGTCACCGCCATCTTCAATGTCGGCTACGCCCGCTCACGCGGCATCGAAGGCGACATCGTCTATCACCCCGACGAACACTGGACCTTCTCCGGCTCCGGCACCCTGCTGAACGCCGAGGCGACCCAGACCTTCTGCGCGGCCAAGGATTCCCTGGGCGCCTGCCAGACCTCCAACGCCTTCACGGGCCCGTATGACTACTTCGTCCACAACGGCGACGAACTGCCGGTGCAGCCCAAGTACAAGGTCAACGCCACCGTCCGCTACGAGTTCGACGCCTTCGGCCACAACAGCTTCGTCCAGGGCTCCGTCCAGGCCCAGGGCAAGGCGCGCTCGGAACTGATCGCGGGCGACGCGGCCGTGTTCGGCGACCTGAAGGCCTTCGCCACCGCCGACTTCTCCGGCGGCTTCGACTGGGACAACTGGACGGTCACCGCCTTCATCCAGAACGCCTTCGACGAACGCGGCATCCTCAGCAAGAACACCGCCTGCTCGATCAGCTACTGCGGCGCCTATGGCGTCAACTATCCCGTCAAACCCCAGTTCTTCGGCATCAAGGTCGGCGCGAAGTTCAACTAACCACCCCGCCTTCCGCTCATCCCGGCGAAAGCCGGGACCCATACTGAGCGTGACGGTCGGTCGAAAATTCCAAAGCGGGGCGCAGTGCGGTCTTGTCGCGCTGCGCCCTCCGCTCATCCGCCCTATGGGTCCCGGCTTTCGCCGGGATGAGCGGGAATCTAGATGCCCGCCGGCGCGTCAGGATAGGCTTCCAACACCGGCCCGAGCGCCGCTTCCAGCGGGCCAAGCCAGGGCTCGAAGTTCTTCCAGTGGTCCACCGCCTCGCCGAAGATCGGCTGGCGCACCTGTTCCGAACTGGCCGTGCGCACGGCCCGCTCGTTGGTCCAGAACGACAGGCAGGCCGGCTCGAACGCCAGCCCGGCGTGATCCAACAGCCGGCGCACCTCGCCCTCGGTGTCGGCGATCATCCGCTCATAGATCACCCGGTGTACGCGCCCCGGCAGCACGGCGTCGTAATGCGCCATCAGCCCCACATAGTCGCGGTAGTAGCGGCCGATATCGCCCAGGTCATAGGTGAACCCCTGGCCCCGCGCGAAGTGCTGCTTGAACCCCGACAGGCAGCAGCCCATGGGATGGCGCCGCGCATCGATGATCACCGCACCCGGCAGGATCAGCTGGATCAGCCCTACATGCATCCAGTTGTTGGGCAGCTTGTCGATGAACATCGGCCGGTCGGTGCGCCGCTGCACCCGCGTGCGGTCCAGATACTCCTGCCCCAGCGCCGCCAGCTGCTCCGGCGATAACGACGCCACCACGCCCGGATAGAGGCTGCCGGCGTCCGGCGCGTCATCGTCCCCGTCGCGCGGCCGAACGGGATTGCCGGCCAGCCGCCGCACCAGGGTGGTGATGTCGGGCAGCTCGGCCGTCCCCTCCACCTGCGAATGGCTCGACAGGATCTGCTCCACCAGGGTCGAGCCCGAGCGCGGCAGGCCCACGATGAAGATCGGATCGCGCGCCTGACACCCCTGACCGGTCCGCTCGGCGAAAAAGGCCGGTGTATAGAGCGCCTTGGCCCGCGCCACATGCGCCGAGGTATCCTCCGCCCGATACCGCAGCTGCCCTCGCCGGATCGCATTGCCCTTGGCGTATTCCCCGAACGCCTCGCCGAAATGCAAGCCGTCCTCCAGCGCCTTGCCCAGCGCGAAATGCAGATGCAGCCGGTCGTCGTCGTCGAGGTCCGCCCGCGCCAGCTGCCCGCGCATAGTGGCGATATCCGCCTCTTCGAACCGGAAGGTCTTCAGGTTGGCCAGGCTCCACCACGCCTCGCCCAACTCCGGCGTCTGCTCCAGGCTCTTGCGATAGGCCTCGATCCCGTCGCCCGCCTTGCCCACCGTCTTGAGCACATGGCCGTAGCTCATCCAGCCCTTGGGATTGTTTGGAAACCGCCCCAGCGCGTCCGCATACAGTCCGCTCGCCGCCGCCTGGTCCCCCAGCCGCACCAGCACCGCCGCCTTCAACAGCCCATAGGCCGGATTGGCCGGCTCCGAGGCCAGCAGCCGCTCGGCCTCTACCAACGCCTCCTCCGGCCGCTCATGGCGCAACAACACCTGCACATAGGCATGCCGCGCCTCCTGGAAGCTCGGCGCCAGCTCCAGCGCCCGGCTCAACAGATTGACCGCATCCTGATAACGCCCGATCTGCGCCGCCACCTCCGCCAGCATGCGGATGGCCGCCACGTCGGTGGGCTCCGATTTCAGCCGCCCGCGCAGAGCAGGCTCGGCCTCGGCCAGCCGGCCCTCCCGGAGCGCCATGGCGGCTTCCATCAGCATCGGATCGGTAATAGCCGCCTTGACCGCCCCCTGATGCGCCGCGTCCGCGCCCTTGGCGTCGCCACCCACGAACAGCAACTCCGCCAGCGCCCGCCACGCGGCGGCGTCCGCCGCATTGCCCTGGGTCAGCCGCCGCAACGTCGCCGCCCCCGCCGCCGTCTCGCCCAGCATCCCTTGCGCGCGGCCCAGCAGCAGCAACGCCTCCCGCTGCCCCGGCACAGCCTTCAGGATTTCCCTGGCCTGCGCCGCCGCCAGGGCAGGGGAGGCGGCCAGCAGCCGGGCCGTGTGGGCCAGGGCCTGCTCCAGGCCTGCGGTGGGTGCGTCGGGGTTTGCCATCGCCTTAAGTCTTAGCCGGGAACCGTGGCGCCGGCCTAGAGGGCGAGGCGCGCCACCCCCAACACCTGTCTCAGTCGAATACCTCGGCGGTGTCCGACGCCGCGCCGTCGCCGGCGACCCCCGACAACTCGCGGTAGATGACCGCGCCGGCCGTCAGCCAGATCACCCCGGCCACGGAAAACGCCGCCTGGCCCGCGAGGTGGACGGCCGTGCTTAGGGGCGCGAGGCTAAGCAGGGCCTTGATCAGTAGCCTGAGCGGCGCGATCGCCACCAACACATACAAGAACCAGCCGCCGCCGATGGCCAGTCGCGCGCCTTCGGTCAGGTGGAAGGCACGATCCATCGCCCTGAGCGCGCCCGGCCTCTGCAACACGGCCACCCCGGGCAGGGTGACCCAGAAGGCGTTGAACACCATCAGCAGGGCGAAGCTGGCGATCACCGTCAGCGACGTCGCCATCGCCATCCGTTCCCCGACATCGGGCGCGTCGAACGACACATCGCGCGTGGCGCCCAGCAGCACGGCGTTGCCGGCCACGGTCGGCAGCACCATCAGCAACCCAAACAAGATGAGCCCCGGAAAGCCCCCGGCGACCGCCGCGAACGTCTGGCGCAGACGGGCCGTCGCGGTCGGCGCACTCAGCAACACCGTCGCCGCCGTCAGCCCCGCCACCAGCGCGTTGGTGAGCATGACATGTGCATAGCCCAGCGCCGTGACCAGCATCTGTCCTGGCGTCGCCATCCCGCCCGTCAGCGGCAGCAGGCTCCACAACCAGCCCTCCGCCACCGACAGCCCAGGGATCACGATCAACAGCGGCAGCCAGCGCCGCCGCAGCATGCGCAGGGTCCGCCCCACCACCCGGCGCATGTGGAGCGGACCGACCATCAGTCGAACGCCTCCGCCACATCCTGCCCGTCCAGGCTTACGCGCCCGCGAACGACCTCGCGGTAGATGACCGCGCACACCGCCATCCACACGATGGCCAACACGCTGCCGGTCACCAGCCTCAGGACGTACCGAGCGAGTGCGAAGTCCGCGCCGTTGCGCAGCAGGAAGCTCACGGCCCCGGATGGGATGTAGGCCAGGATGACGAGGACAAGGACGCCCAGGATGACCGCCCGCGACCCCTTGGTCAGCTCGGCGCCTCTGGTCAGCGCGCGGGCCGGCCCGAGGCGCTCGGTGACGGCCGCCGCCGCCGCGGGCCCCCAGACCACCGCGAACAGCACGCCGAGCATCTGGGAGATGAAGGCAATGGCGGCGAATGTCAGGCTGACCTGGTCGACGCTTGTCTGGCCCGACATCACCTGGGCGGCCAGCATGGCGTTGATGAAGCTGCGCAGGCCGGTGGGGAAGTTGATCACCGCGCCATAGGCGATCAGCGCCGGCAAGGCCGTGAAGATGGCGACGACCGCGCCTTGCGTCCGCGCGCGCGCCGAGCGCCCCTCGAGCAGCACCGGCGCGGCCGCCAGTCCGGCGAACAGGCCCGTCTGCAAGACCGCCACCGCCCAGGTCAGGACCTGTTGCCACGCCGTCTGCAGGTGCGGCGGCGCGCTCATGAACGGCATCCGGCTCCACAGCCATGTCATCGCGCCATACAGCGCCGGCAGCAGGACGATGAGCACCAGCCCATGGCGGCGCAGGGCCTCCCACGACGCCTCCAGCACCCCCCGGAAATTCAACCCGAACCGCTGCGTCTCGACGCTCATCCCGCCTCCCCTGGATTGGCCGGACCCTTGGAGCCGGATCGGCGCGCCGCCATCAATCGAACACCGCCGAAACGTCGGCCGGCCGGTCCTCGCCCTTGAGCATCAGATAGGCCAGGGCCACGACCGTCAGCCACAGGCAGGGGATGAGGGCGCCGGCAAAGCCGAAGGCCTGGGTCAGGTAGCTGCTTGGCTCGTGACCGGCGCTGATCGAGCGCCGCCACACTAGCCAAGCCCCATCCTTTCCAAATGCCACCCCCTCCAGCACGACCATCGCCACCACCAGCTTCCATCGCGCGCCCCGGCCGATGGCGACGGCGCGCCGCAGGGCGCCTAGCCCGCTGCGCCCCTCGTTCACCACCACCGCATAGGCCATGACCAGGACGGCGTCGAAGACCAGATTCCAGAGCAGACGCCCTCCCGCGCTGACCTCCAGCCACAAGACCAGGCGGTGAAAGGTCGCGCTGTCGGCGTCGCGGAGATTGGGCGCCTGCAAGGCCAGGAAGAGGTTGGCTAATATGCCAGGGCCCTGGGCGACGAGCGCCACGACGAACAGCCCGCCCGCCGCGCTGGCCAGACGTCTCGGGTCGGCGCCGGGGCTGAAGCCGACGCCGCGCCGCGCGCCCATCGCGACTAGACTGACGAACCCCGCCATCAAACCGAAGAGGGCGGTGTGGACCAGGCCCTCGCCCACGCTGAAGACCAGCCTTTCCGGCTGCGTCAGCCCGATCGGCTTGAGCTGCGGAATGATCAGGTGCGGCAGCCAAGCGATCATCGGCGCCACAATCAGCAGCACCGGCCATCGCCGCCACAACACTTGCCCGGTCTGGCGCGCCAGAAGGCCGAGGTCGAGCCTCCCTCCGGACGTCTCGATCCCGTCTGTGAGTTGCGACTCGGCCATGCCCCACCCTAGCGCGTGCGAATGCGGTTCACGCCTACTTCCCCGTTGACCCTCCGCCGCCAAAGACTAGTCTCCCCCTGTTCTCCGGGGTGGCCCATCCAAGGGCCTGAGAGTCGGCTGTCGCCGTAACCCGCCGAACCTGATCCGGGTCATGCCGGCGAAGGGAGAGGGACCGGGCCGCCGTCGTTTTCGGGCCCGATATCCGCCTTTGGCGCCGGCAATCCGGGTCTTCGTCTTTGCCGAGGAGCCGCCCCATGAACGTCCACGTCCGCCCCGAAACCGGGTCCATCGTCAAAGGCGAGCGCCCCGGCTCGCGCAAGGTCTATGTGGCGGGCGAACTCTTCCCCGACATCCGTGTGCCCTTCCGCGAGGTGCCGGTGCACGAAAGCGCCGGCGAGCCGCCGGTCACCATCTATGATCCGTCCGGCCCCTACACCGACCCCAACGCCGTCATCGACATCGAAAAAGGCCTGGCCCGCCCGCGCGAAGCCTGGGTCGTGGCCCGCGGCGACGTCGAGGAGATCACCCCGCGCCAGGTGAAGCCGGAAGACAACGGCGGCGCCGCCGGCCGCCATCTGGCCCCCGAATTCAAGGCCACCCGCAAGGTCTACCGCGCCAAGGCCGGCGCCTGCGTCACCCAGCTGGAATACGCCCGCAAGGGCATCATCACGCCGGAGATGGAATACGTCGCCATCCGCGAAAACCTGCGCCGCGAGCAATCCGCCCCCTGCGTGCGCGACGGCGAAGACTTCGGCGCCTCCATCCCCGACTTCTGCACCCCGGAATTCGTGCGCTCCGAAGTGGCGCGCGGCCGCGCCATCATCCCGGCCAACATCAACCACGGCGAAGTCGAGCCGATGGCCATCGGGCGCAACTTCCTGGTCAAGATCAACGCCAACATCGGCAACTCCGCCGTGCTGTCGTCCGTCGCCGACGAGGTCGACAAGCTGGTCTGGGCCACCCGCTGGGGCGCCGACAACGTCATGGACCTGTCGACGGGCCGCAACATCCACAACATCCGCGAATGGATCGTTCGCAACAGCCCCGTCCCCATCGGCACCGTGCCCATCTACCAGGCCCTGGAGAAGGTGGGTGGCGTCGCCGAGGACCTGACCTGGGAGGTCTACCGCGACACCCTGATCGAACAGGCGGAGCAGGGGGTGGACTACTTCACCATCCACGCGGGCGTGCGGCTGCCCTACATCCCGCTGACCGCCAAGCGCGTCACCGGCATCGTTAGCCGCGGCGGCTCGATCATGGCCAAGTGGTGCCTGTCCCACCACCGCGAGAACTTCCTCTACGAACACTTCGAAGACATCTGCGAGATCATGCGCGCCTACGACGTCTCCTTCTCGCTGGGCGACGGCCTGCGCCCCGGCTCCATCGCCGACGCCAACGACGCCGCCCAGTTCGCCGAACTCGACACCCTGGGCGAACTGACCCAGGTGGCCTGGAAGCACGGCGTCCAGACCATGATCGAAGGCCCCGGCCACGTGCCGATGCACAAGATCAAGGCCAACATGGACAAGCAGCTGAAGGTCTGCGGCGAGGCGCCCTTCTATACCCTCGGCCCGCTCACCACCGACATCGCGCCGGGCTACGACCACATCACCAGCGGTATCGGCGCGGCCATGATCGGCTGGTTCGGCACCGCCATGCTCTGCTACGTGACCCCGAAGGAACACCTCGGCCTGCCCGACCGGGAAGACGTCAAGACCGGCGTCATCACCTACAAGATCGCCGCCCACGCCGCCGACCTCGCCAAGGGCCACCCCGGCGCCCAGATGTGGGACGACGCGCTTTCCCGCGCCCGCTTCCAGTTCCGCTGGGAAGACCAGTTCAACCTCGGCCTCGATCCCGAGACCGCGCGCGAATACCACGACGAAAGCCTCCCCAAGGAAGCCCACAAGACCGCCCACTTCTGCTCCATGTGCGGGCCCAAGTTCTGCTCCATGAAGATCACCCAGGACGTGCGCGAATTCGCCGCCGGCATGGCCCCCAACGCCATCGAACAGGGCATGGCCGAGATGAGCGAGAAATTCCGGGGCATGGGCGGAGAGATCGACGTGGCCCTGAAGCCCTAAGGCGAGGCGCCCCCCCCCCAAACCGTCCTCCCCAGGATCGCCCAAGCGATCCGGCGGGGGAGGTCCCGCGAAGCGGGGGAGGGGCTTACCGAGTCAAAGGCTGGGCGTGTTCTGGCGCCTGAACTGGTGACGGCATCGACCCCTGCGCCACAACGCGAATAGCCGGAGAGTCAGTAAGCCCCTCCGTCGCTTCGCGACACCTCCCCAACCGGCTCGCTGCTGGCTCGCCTGGGGAGGACACGCAAACAAAAAGGGCGGCCCCAGCGATGGGGCCGCCCTCTTCATCTAAGCTCGCCGGTTACTGCGGCGGGGTGGCGGGTTCCGGCGCGATCGGCGGGGTCGTCGGGGCCGGCACGGTCAGGACCGGGGGCGGCGCGTCGATGGCCGGGGGCGCGGCGGCGACCCTGGCGGCGGTGTCGGTCGCGTTGGCCCCGGCGCTGGGCGCCGTGGTCGTGCTTTCCGTCACCGCGCGGCGGGCGGCCGGGCGAACCCGGGTGGCGGCGCTGCGGGCCGGCGTCACGGCGGCGGGACGGGTCACTTCAGGCGTCGCCACCAGCGGGGTGGTGGTGGTCAGGGGCGGCGAGGCCTCGGCCACCTGAGCGGGCGCCGGCGGGGTGACGGCCGCCACGCCGGCCTGGGCCGGTGTTCCGTTGGCCGCCACCGGCTGGTCGGCCACCACCGACTGATTGCGCGGGCTGGCGATCAGCAGGCCGGCTGCGATGGCCACGACCGCCAGGGGGATGGCGACCATGGCGATCTTCTTGCCGTTGCCGCCCGACCGGCGGGTGGCATAGGTGGGCGTCGTGCCGAACATGCCTTCTTCCGCCGAGACGGAGGTGGCCGCCGCCGGCGTCGCGAAGGCGCTGTCGACGTTGTTCAGGACTTGCGGAGGAGCGTCGAACGCTTCGTCTCCCAGTGTCATGGGGCGCGCAATGGCCATTGTGTGTTTCCTTCGTGGGGGTGTGTCGAAAGTCAGTAAAGGAACGGGGCTGGATCAACCCGGTTCCGCCAGCGTTTGATTTGGGCGGAAACGTGGCCGTGGCCTTGCCAACTAGACTGTCGAAAATCTTGGGCGCCCGCGCCGCCCCCCGCGCCAACGCGCACGAAATCTGAACAGCCCCGCCTGTTTTCCAACGTCACCTTGGCGATGATCCGATCCCGTTCGCCCTGAGGCATCGGCGCCACGCGCGGGCGCATTCATCCGCGAGCAATTTCCGTCGCGTAGGCTTGCCTTGACCCCGGCTCGGCGCCTGCGCCACACCTGGGTCCTACGCAGTCGCTTTCGGGGAGTGGACGGCCCGGTGAATATCAAGGCCCGCATCCAGCGCGAGTGGCGCTTCTTCACGGGGCTGCGCCGCACCCTGAAGTGGGTGAAATCCATTTCGGCCGACAGCCGCAACCTGATCTGCGACGACCTGGAGGCCGCCGTCGACCAGTGGCGCGAGCGCCCCGCCATCACCTTCGAAGGCAAGACGGTGACCTACGGCGAGATGGACGCCACCGCCAACCGCTACGCCAACTGGGCCAAGGAACAGGGCATTACCCGCGGCCAGACGGTGGCGCTGTTCATGCCCAATCGCATGGAATACCTGGCCATCTGGTATGGCCTGTCCAAGGTCGGCATCATCACCGCCCTGATCAACAATCAGCTGACCGGCGAGGCGCTGTGCCATTCGCTGAACCTGTCGGGCGCGATGCACTGCCTGACCGACCCCGAGACCGCCGCCCTGTTCGACGCCGTGCGCGTGAAGCTGAAGAAGCGCATGCAGCACTGGTCCCTGGCGGCGCCCAAGGCCGACCAGCATGACCTGGCCAAGGCGCTGAAGAGCTGCAGCCAGATTCGCCCCGACCGGCTGACCGCGCGCGACGACATCCGCGCCAAGGACACCGCCCTCTATATCTACACCTCCGGCACCACCGGCCTGCCCAAGGCCGCGCGCATCACCCACATGCGCGCCCAGCTCTATATGCGCGGGTTCGCGGGCTCCACCGGCGCGCGCGACACCGACCGCATCTACAATGTGCTCCCCCTCTATCACGCCACCGGGGGCCTGTGCGCCATGGGCGCGGCCCTGCTCACCGGCGGCTCGGTAGTGCTGAGGAAGAAGTTCTCCCTCTCCCAGTTCTGGGGCGACGTGGCGGCCGAGAACTGCACCATGTTCGTCTATATCGGCGAGCTCTGCCGCTATCTGGTCAACCAGCCGCCCAGCGAGGCCGAGACGGCGCATAAGCTGCGCATGGCCTTCGGCAACGGCCTGCGCGCCGATGTCTGGGAGCAGATGAAGACCCGCTTCCGCATCCCCGAGATCCTGGAGTTCTACGGCTCCACCGAGGGCAACGTCTCGATGTTCAACTTCGATGGCCGCCTGGGCGCCATCGGGCGGGTGCCGAAGTATTTAAAGAAGCGCTTAAATGTCCGCCTCGTGCAGTTCGACCTCGAGGCCGAGGAACCGATCCGGGGCCCCAACGGCCTGTGCATCGAGGCCGGCGTCGGCCAGATCGGCGAATGCGTCGGCCATATCGGCAACGACGGCCGCTCGAACTACACCGGCTATACCGACAAGGCCGCCAGCGAGAAGAAGATCCTCCACGACGTCTTCGAAAAGGGCGACGCCTGGTTCCGCACCGGCGACCTGATGAAGAGCGACAGTGACGGCTACCTCTATTTCGTCGACCGCATCGGCGACACCTTCCGCTGGAAGGGCGAGAACGTCTCCACCGGCGAGGTCTCCGGCCGCCTGTCCGCCGCGCCGGGCGTGGAAGAGGTCAACGTCTACGGCGTCACCGTCGGCGACGCCGACGGCCGCGCCGGCATGGCCTCCCTGGTCATCGGCCCCGGCTTCAGCCTGGACGCCCTGGCCGACTACGTCGACCGCGAACTCCCGACCTTCGCCCGGCCCCTGTTCGTGCGCCTGCAGCCGAAGATCGAAACCACCGGCACCTTCAAATACCGCAAGGTCGACTTGGTCACCGACGGCTTCGATCCGTCCAAGACCAAAGACCCCCTCTACTTCCGCCAACCCGGCAAGGGCTATGTGAAGATCACCAAGGCGGGCTACGCCAAGATCGTGGCCGGGGGTTTCAAGATCTAGGGCTGTGCTTCCCAGCCGGCGCCGGTCAGCGCGCGAACAAGCGCTGATCGCCGCCACCGCGACAAACTAACCCCGCTGCGTCTTCGAATGCTCCGTCGATCGAAAGGGCGCTCTAGGCCTGCCCCAGAATCCGATCTTGCGGCCGCGGGTCGTTGTTGGTCCAATCGCCGCCAGAGCGGAATCTGGGGCGGGGTAAGACGGTCATGCGGCGTGCGATGTTGGGACTGGGGCTGGCGGTCATCCTCGCGGGCGTCGCCCATGCGGGCGAGCGCTATGCGGTCACGCCGTCCGGCCGTCCGGACGAGTTGTTTCCAGGCGACAGCGTGGAGACCGTTCAGGCCAAGATCTCCAACACCTGCATGGATCGGGGCTGGTCCGTCGTGCCGTCGCCCGCCGGCCAGGTCACCTGCGAGGCGCCCATGGGGTTCTGGCGGGGCTTGGTCAACGCGGGCTCGCTCGCCGACGGCTCTCTGACGCGGCCACGAGAGTTCGTGCGTTTCGCCATCATCCAGGTCGGATCGGGGTCACGGGTGCAATCGACCGCTTGGCTGGATACGCCCCAAGGCTTCGGGCAGATCGTCCAGACGCCCTACACGGACGATGTGACCTACAACAACCTGATGAACTTCCTGACGGTGGCCGGCGGCCAGTTTCCGGTGGGCACCAGTTTCCCGAACCACGCCTACATGGGTATCGTGTTCAAGCCCGAGGTGACCGGGGCGAAGGGCAAGCAGCGCCTCATCCTGCATATCGGCTCGGTGACGCCCGGTACGCCCGCCGCGGACGCGGGGGTCCAGGCCGGCGACATCCTGCTGCTGATCAGCGGCAAGCCCATCAAGGACTCCAACGAGTATCTGAAGCGCCTTTCGTCCGTCACCATGGGGAGCACGTTCGATATCGTCGTCTCGCGCAACGGTGCGAATGTGGCGCTGAAGATCCTGGCCCGGACGCGGCCGTCGATCACGGAAACCCCGGTTGCGCCCCCGCACTAGGGCCGATCGACTTCAAGGCCAACGCGGGGACTGCATACCGAATTCGCGGCGGGGCGTTCGAGACTGGCCCACCCCGATCGCTCGAAATAGGTTTGCTGTCCCTGCCTTGGCCGGAGCCACGCGATGACCATCACCATCACCGCCTTCGAACACTCCCCCGACGGCGGCCAGGGTCTGGCGCGCGACACCCGCGTTCGCTGGGCGCTGGAAGAAGTCGCCCAGCCCTACGACGTCCGGCTCGTCTCGTTCCAGGCGATGAAGCAGCCCGCCCATCGCGCCATCCACCCTTCGGCCAGATCCCCACCTATGAGGAAGGCGGCCTCGCCTTGTTCGAAACCGGCTCGATCGTCTTCCACATCGCCGAGCGCCACGCGGGCCTGCTGCCAAACGACCCCGACGCGCGGGCCCGCGCCATCACCTGGATGTTCGCCGCCGTGAACACGGTGGAGCCGCCGATCCTCGACCTGACCATCGCCAGGCTGGTCGAAGCCGACAAGCCCTGGGCCAAGGAGCGTCTGCCCGTGGTCGAGGACCGTGCGCGGGCCATGCTGAAGCAACTGTCCGCCCGGCTCGGCGACGCCGACTGGCTCGACGGCGCCTTCAGCGCGGGCGACCTGATGATGGCCTCGGTGCTGCTGAGGTTCAGGCGATCGGGCCTCCTCGACGAATACCCCAACCTCGCCGCCTACGTCGCCCGCGCCGAGGCGCGGCCCGCCTACCAACGCGCCTTCGCCGCCCAGCTGGCGATCAACGCTCCGAAGCCTCGGGCCGACTGATGGCCAGACATCGGGGCCGAGGAGACCGCATGCTCAGAACTCTGTCCGTGACCGCCCTGGTCCTCTTCGCCCTGGCGCCCTCCGGCGCCGGCGTCGCGGCCGCCCCCAAACGCGGCCTGTGCAGGGCGGACGAGCAGGTGATCTTCTCCTGCCACATCAGAACCAAAGTCGCTTCGCTGTGCGGTTCGAAGACCCTGAACGACACCGAGGGCTACCTCTACTACGCCTTCGGAAAACCCGGTGCGATCGAGGTCTCCCTCCCCGCCCGCGACGGCGCGTGGCGTCAATCGGTGACCGGTGGCGTCACGGGCTATTCGGGCGGCGGCCTGGACTACGTGCGCATCCGCAACAATGGCTACGCCTATGTGATCTATTCCGGTGAGGGCAGGGGATGGTCACGCGAAGGCGTAGCCGTCGAGAAGGACGGAAAGTTCGTCGCCAACCTGGCCTGCCGCGACGACGCCATGGGTGAGGATATCTGGGCCCCGGTCTACGCCGCCAAGCTACGGCAGGAGGAAGACCAGTTCGACGTTCCGGAATGGGCCCAGACCGATCGGCAGCGATGGAAGGAAGACGCCTGGTAAGCGGCGGGTAGGCAGACCAGTCGAACTAGATCGACTGTTTTGACGTCGCGCGTAGGCCGCTCAAGCGGGCTTGGTCGCGACCAACCTCGTACAGAGGCCGACCTTCAGCCGATCAGGTCGTCGATTAGCGCACGACTGCTGGCTGCGAGGGACCAGAGGAACGCGTTGTTGGCGTTGTCGTTGGCCTCCAGCCACTGATCGACCACCAACATCGCCTCTGGGCTTCGCCAAGCACCCATCCCGACCGCATAGTGCTCACTGAAGCCCGGCGGACCATTTGTCCTGAGCAAAGCCTGCATAAGCTCCTGCCTTGGGACGGGTGTCGCTTCGAAGTAGGTCCAGACGCCCGACCGGATGCCTTGAGCGAACCACTGCAGACCCTCCGCGAACAGGAAAAGCGAACTTGGCAACCCATAGCTGGGCGAGGCGAGATTGAACCCATCCGCCCCGCAGACGAGGGACGATAGCCACACTAGCCCGTCGTACTCACGCGCGACGAAGAGGCCATCAACGTAGGCAGGTGCGACAGCAGCTTTCATTTAACGACGATAGGTCGGAGGCGCGCCCACGACCAGTGCAGCCAGTGTCCAGTATCCGCCCTCCTGCCCCTTGGCAGTGTCTGCTTGTGGGTGAGCCGCGCGAATGTCCGGTGTTCGCCGTGCCGCCAACGGGGGAAATCGACCCTGAGCGGACGCTCATGGAGTCCGCATCAGAGCACACGCCAGCTTAGCGTCCGCAAGTTCACCTCGAACGAACCGTGCTGGTCAACGACCGCGCGGACGTGGTCCGGGTCCACGGCGGTCAACTCACTGACAAACCAACAGGCGGTGCTGTCCGGCGGCGGTTCGGCTCTTCGCCACAGGGACGCCAGAGTGCACTTCTCCAAGCTTGGAGGATCAGTCAGCGAAAATGATCCGCCAAAATCGAAAACAACGATGCCTTCGCCGCCGACCACACACCAGCCATGCTCAGGGCAGACCAGCGCACAAGTCGGATCGCCATAGTGGTCCCCAAGGGCCAAGCTGCCACTTGGCCACTCAAGCAGGGCATATTCGTATTCATGATTTATCCGAAAGCCGGTCGGCTCTGAGGCCAGCGTGTTCTGCAATCCTTGCCCCTGCTCTGCGGCACCCCCAGCATGACCAAAACGGGTGCGCACATCAACGTACGCCTTCCACCTCCAGGCGACATTGAGCGGGTCTGCTTTGGGCCATGCGCTCGAAGGTCCGCTATCCGGCATCACGCCAAGGGGGACAACCGGCCCTGCTCGGACAATCGATTGTGCTTGGCGTCGAGTTGTCTACCTGCCGCTTTCCACGAACTTCCGAATGAATATCGCGTTCGGCGACGTCCGACATGCGCTGATAGTCTTATCCCACACCCTTTTAAATCCTGCTCGATCGTGTGGAAAACCGGGTCGGTGAAACAGAATTCCGGCCGACGAAAGCAGCAAATACATCCGGCTGTTCTCTTCCGAATCCTCTGAGTATGTTTTGACATACCAGTCAGTCTCAGTAGTTACTTTTCGGCACGTGTAGGAATTCAGCTCACCCACGTCCAACGGGTCGAATTCGACGTCCGTGTGAAACTTCTGTCTCGTTGGATGCCCCTCGGCATCAAGCGCAGGTCTGAATTTCCATTTGGACACGCCCGACAAAGCTGCGGCATCAAGAATGGTCGAGCGCGAGGATTGCGCGATCGCCAGATCAACGACCGATCCTGCCTCATCGATCACGCCAACAACCCTAACGGTGCCGTATTGGCCCTGTGCTTGCGCGTCGTCCGGTATTGGGATGTCCGTCGAAGAAACGACCTCAGCGCCGCGCGCTAAGCCATCAGCGATCGAGATTGTCGGCAACAGCAGAAATGCCGCCAGCAGTCCGACCAAGTTCCTCCAACTTCGCAGGCCAGTCATTTTCTCGAGCCCCATCGCCGACTACCCCGCCACTGGCTGCGGCATGCGACTAGCCCAAATTGGCTGGCCCACAAACAGCGCCGCCACCACCGCCACCGCCGCCTCCGCCTCCGCCCGGTCCGGCGTCTCGTCGCTCAGCCCATAGCCCCACATGTCGCTGTCGCCCAACTGCTGGACCGCGATCCCGTCCGGCCGCGCCAGCACCCCGACGTGGCGGTAGGAGAGGCCGTAGCGAACCTCCGGCTGGGCCGCCAGCCAGGCGATCTGGCCGCGCACCGGCGTGATGGTCTCGTCCTTCCAAAGCGCCCGCGCCCCATAGCCGGTGCAGTTGACCACCACCGGCTCCTTCAGCCGCGACAGGTCGGCGGGCGTCTCGAACGTCATGGCTTCGATCTTCCCGCCCTCGGCCAGGAAGTCGGCGGTCAGCAGGTGGGCCAGGTCGGTGACGTTGAACTGCATCGACGAAACACGGCGCGCATGGGCCACCGGGAAGGGGTTGTCGCCGGCCGGCAGCTCCCGCCCGTGGGGGACGATGTCGCTGATGCGCGAGGCATATTCCGCAAAGTTGACGGCGTCCGGCCGCTCGGCCGCGGGCGAAGGGGAGGGCGGACCCGCCCCCGGCGCATCGGCGAGGTTATAGCGGTCGTGGAAGGACACCGGCTCGCCCGGCAGTCCGAGATAGGTCTGATGCGTGGCGAAGGAGGTGCGGGCCATCTCCTCCCACAGGGCCGGAAAATCCGCCGCCACCTTGTCGGCATCGGCCACCCGCGAGTCCGGCGACCATTGCCCTGTGGCCCGGAAGGACCGCGTCTGGGGCGTGCGGTCCTTGGCGTAGATGGTCACCTTGGCCCCCGCCCGCTGCAACAGGATGGCCGAGGTCAGGCCGAGCGCGCCGCAGCCGATCACCGCCACCTGGCGCGTGCCGCCCTCCATCGCCTTGCGCATGGCGAGGGTGGAAGACCCCCACGACAGCGACCAGCCGCTGCCGCCGTGGCCGTAGTTGTGGACCACCCGCTTGTCGCCGACCGTCTCGACATCGAGCCGGGGTCCGGCGGCGCGGAAGGGGCGCAGGCAGACGCTGATGCGGGTGATGCGATTGGGGGCCATGTCCAGCGGCGCCAGGGGCGGGACGACGAACCGGGGCGCGGTGGGCTGGATAAGGCTCCGGGGCGCGGCGGTGGTAGCGCATCCGGCCAGGCCCGCCACGCCAAATCCGCCCAGGGCCGTCAGCACGGCCCTGCGGTCGCGCATCGTCGCAATGGTCATGAGGGCCCTCCGGAAACTGCGGAAAACCTAGCCCGGCCATCGCCCCGCGGCCAAGGGACGTTAGCCCTTCAGCGCCACATAGCCCGCGCGCGGGAAGTGGACATGGACCTTGCCGGTCAGTGCATGCTCTCGCGCGATGACGATGCGCGTGGGCGTCGCCGCCACCAGCAGCCCCGACACCGCGTCCTTGCCATAGTCGTCGGCCATCACCACCACCGCATCACCCGGCTGGGCGCCCAGCAGGTCGTCGGGGTCATGGGCCGGGGCGGGCCCGGGCTCATTGGCCCGCGCGGTGGCCAGCGCATCCTCGCCCGACAGGTCGCTGGGCTTGCCGTGGCCGATGGCCTTCATCCGCCCCCGCCAGTCCGTCAGCTTCGGCATGCCCGCCGTCATCTCCGGGACCAGGCTGGGCGTGGCGTTGTTCAGGAACCAGACGTTCATATAGGCGGCGATGTCGGCCAGGGTGGCGCGCTCGCCGCCCAGCCACTGCGCCTTGCCCAAGGCTTCCTCGATCCAGCCCGCCTGCGCGCGCCACTGCTGCTTCAGCACCGGCGCCATCGCCGCCATGGCCTGGCCGTCGAACGGCCGCCCCGACATCTCGGTGCGGTCCTTCTTGAAGTCCTCCGGCACATGGTCGCCGATCAGCCCGAAGATCACCGGCACCGTGGCCCCGAAGAACAGCCGGTCCGCCCACAGGTTCACCGCCCAGTCGAGCCCGTCGCCCAGCAGGGACGGGGAGGGCGCGCGCCGCTCGATCTCCTCCAGGATCACCTGCGTATCGCAATAGACATCCGCCCCGATCTGCATCGACGGCGTCCGACGGTACCCCCCCGTCAGCGGCAGATAGTCCGGTTTCGGCAGCATCGACGGAATGATCACCGAACGCCATTCCAGCCCCTTCAATCCGAAGGCCAGCCGCACCTTCTCCGAGAACGGCGAGGCGTCGAAGTGGTGCAGGATCATCGCATCGTGGTCGGCGGCGGGCATCGTTGGCTTCCTTGTCCGGTCTTTCTCCATAGAGACCGGCCGCCCCTGGGGAAGCGCCAGCGAAAAGCACTTTACATTACAAAGTAAACTCATTACACAGGCTGAAAATCTACCCCCAATTCAACCAGGCCCCCTCCCAATGAACGATCAGATGCAGACCCTGAAGGACGACATCGCCTTCATGCGCGCCCTGGCGCAGGAGGGTCAGCAGACGCCCCCGCTCGGCGGCGCCATCCTGGCCCTGGCCGGCGGCGTCTTCGGCCTGGCCAGCATCGCCCAATGGGCCGTGCTCAGCGGCGTGCTGCGCGTGCCCTCCGTCTGGCTGATGGGAATCTGGATCGTCAGCTTCGTGGTCTTCATGGCCGGCCTCTTCCTGTTGAGGGCCCGCATCGGCGCCAAGCCCGGCGCCCACTCGCCCGCCAACAAGGCCAACGGCGCGGTGTGGCAGGGGATCGGCATGGCCATCTTCTTCGCCTTCGCCGCCCTGGCCGTCGCCAGCTGGCAGACCAACGACATCTACCTGATCAGCTTCGCCCCCTCGATCATCCTGCTGTTCTACGGCGTCGGCTGGACCCTTGGCGGGGCGATGAGCGGTCAGCGCTGGATGACCTACACCGCCTATGCCTGCTTCGCGGCGGCGGTGGGCGTGGCCTTCCTGATCAAGAGCCCGGCCCAGTATCTGGCCTATGCCGGCTGCCTGTTCGCGCTCGCCACCGTGCCCGGCATCCTGCTCATGCGGCGCGAGCCGTCCGACATCGTCTGAGTGGGGCCACGCTCATGGACGGTTTCGACATCGACAAGATCGACGACGTGATCCACGGCCGGGTGCGGCTGGGCATCATGGCCTACCTGGCCGGCGTCGGCACGGCGGACTTCAATGAGCTGAAGGCCAAGCTGCAAGCGACCGACGGCAACCTCTCGGCCCATCTGCGCAAGCTGGAGGACGCGGCCTATGTGGCGGTGGACAAGAGCTTCGTGAACCGAAAGCCCCTGACCCGGGTCACCCTGAGCGACGCCGGGCGCAAGGCCTTCACCGGCTACCTCGACGCCATCGGCGCCCTGGTCGCCGACAGCCGCTAGCGGTCGATCCAGCCGAACTTCATCAGCAGCGACAGGGTCCAGGTCTGGTCCTTCACCGACTCCACATCGTCCAGCTTCCAGCCGGCCGGGGTGCGCTCGAAGTAGAGGTGCAACTCCTGCACCTTGCCGCTGTTCTTGAACCTGGCCACCACCACCTTGCGGTCGCCCTGGGGGCGCTGCTCGACGTCGGCGGAGGTGACCACCGCGTCGGTGATGTCGCCGTCCTGGCCGTTGATCCAGAACAGGAAATCGACCCGGGGCACCTCGTCCTTGGCGTCGCGGACCATGGAGGCCGTGAGCGCGTCCAGCCTGGCGGAATAGATGTCCTGCGGCGGCTGATAGGGTCCGCCCTTCACCAGCCGCGCATAGACGCCGCTGACGAAGACCTGAGGGTCGCGGATCACCGTCCCGGCCGGCTTGTGGGCCACGCGCCTGGGCGCGGCCTGCGCCGTCGTGTGCAGGGCCAGCGGCGCGGCGGCGAGGGCCAGGGCGAGCAGGCAGGTGGCGATACGCATGGGTCAGTTCACCAGGGCGAAGACGACGCAGGCCTTGTCTTCAACGGTCTGAAGGGGCGGCTGCAGGGTAAGGCGGAGTTGGTCGGCCCGCTGCTCGAGGCTCAAGGCCCCGCTCACCGAAGGCGCGGGCGGCGGCGGCGGCGGGGGCGGCGGAGCCATGACCGCGCGGTCGTAGTTGGGCTGGCTGTCGTTATAGCCACGCGGGGCGCCGGCGATCAGCACGTCGGTGTCGCAGGCCCGGCCGGTGGGATCGATCAGCTTCACGGCGCCCAGCTTCACCCCGGTCGCCTCGGCCGCCATCCTGGCCCGGCGCGTGGCGTCGGCGAAGGCGGCGGTGGCCAGGGCCGTGCGCATCTCATTGTCGGGCAGCAGGGTGAAATAGACCTGGCTGGTGGAGACCGGCCGGGCGGCGACGGTCAGGGCATAGGCCCGCTCCAGCTTGGAGAGGTCGCGCACCTCCACCTGGATGGTGACGTTGGCCTGGTATTTGTCGATCTTGTCGGCGCGCTGGTTGCTGATCAGGTTGCCGTCCTTGTCCTTGTACTGGTCGTAGATGGGCGTCAGGCTGACCGAGGCGGTGACCCGCACCTTGTCGCCGCCCAGGGCCGCCAGCGCGGTCATCAGTTCGCGCACCTGGTCAGTGGCCACCCGGGTGGCGTCGGCGGCGGTCTTCTCCACCCCCTGGAAACTGGCGTTGAAGCCTGCCCGGTTGGCCTGGACCTCCTTCTGCACATAGCCGGTGGAGGCGATCACCGGACTGCGCATCCACCAGGGCGCGGAATCGTAGCGGGCGGTGTCGGCGGGGGCCGGCGCCGCCACGGCCTGGGCGAAGGCGACAGGCGGCATGGCCGTGGCGGTCAGGGCCGTGGCGAGAGCAAGGGTCAGGGCGCGGCGCATAGGTCTCTCCTGGCTGATCGGGTCAGCCTAGCCGGTCAGGATTACAAACGTAAAGCGGTTACTGGCAGGCAACCCCGTTCAGCTTGCGCTGATAGGCCTCCGCCAGGCTGAGGTAGGGGGGCAGGAAGGCCAGCACCGCCACATGCTTGCCGTCCGTGGTCGTGCCGGTCACCCCGGCGCGGATCTCGAAGTGCAGGTGGATGGTGGTGGGGGTGCCGCCGAAATAGTTCGACACCTTGCCGATGTGGTCGCCCTTCTTGACCTTGGTCCCCTCATGCACGGCCAGGGCGTCCATCTGGATGTGCAGATAGCGGTACTGACGGTGCGGCGCGGCGTCGGCGGTCAGGGTGATGGAATAGGTCCCGACATTGGTGATCCGCCCGTCCTCGGCGGCCACCGTCCACCAGGTGTTCTTCACGCAGCTCTGGGCGCGGATGTCCTGGCCCTGGTGGCCCGTGCCCCCGACGCAGAAGGGGTTATCGCGCGAGCGGGCCTCGCAGAAGGTGTCGTGCCAGGGCAGGGAATAGTTGGCGGGCGCGCACTGGCTGCCGGCCGGACCCTTGCCGCCGCCGGGGTTCCAGACCTGGGAATTGGCATAGGCGTGGTCGGCGATCGGGAAGCAGATGCCGGGCGCCCAGACGGTGCGGTCCAGATAGCCCTTGCCCGAACCGGCCAGCAGCTCGCCCGGACCGGCGTGGTCGAAGGTCACCGTGGCCGGGGGCTGGCCGCCAGGAGGCTGGGCCGGGGTGTCGGGCGTGGCGGGGATGGGCTCGTCCGGCGACTGTTCCGCGCCGCCGTCGGCGGCGGCCTCGTCGGTAGCGGCGGGCGGTGTGTCGCCGGTCGCCGGCGGCGTGGAGGCGGGCGTGGTGGCGGCGGGCGGCGGGGCCGGGGTCTTGGTGTCGCAGCCGGCGTTCAGCGCGACCAGCGTGCCGACTCCGGCCACCAGCAGGAGGGTCAGGATCAGGGGCATGCGCATGGGGCTAGCCTCCCAGTCCGGCGGCCTGGCGGGCCGCCTTGCCGAGCACGACGGAGGTGGTCTGGGCCACCAGCCCGCGGATGTAGGTGTCGCTGACGCAGCGGTCATCCTTGGGCTGATCGCAGGTGACCTCGACTGTGTAGAGAACGTTGAAGCGGGTGTAGCTTGCGACCCGGCCCTCCACCGTGCGGATGATGGTCAGGTTCTGTGGCCCCTCGGGGCTGACGCTCAGGGCGGCGTCCACGGGGAAGGGGGCGGCGTTGCCGCTGAAGGACAGGCCGGCGCCGGGCGCCTCCGCCGACAGGGTATAGTAGTCGCCGAAGGAATAGAGCCGCCCCGAGGCCACGATGGCCGGGTCGGCGGGCAGCAGGATGGGCAGGCGGGTCTCGTTCACCGCCTCCTGGTCGAGGTTGCCGGCGGCCTTGTCGCCGCCGGGATTGGCGCCCAGGCCACGCCGCTGCTCGAGCACGGCGGTGCGCCAGTCCACACCTCCAGCGGGTCCGGCGGCGCCGGGCTGGCCGGCGCCCTGCGTGGCCGCGACACGGGCCACGCGCTTGGCGTCGAAGCGGCTGGCGATGGGCGCGGCGGCGGCCGCGGCGGCGCGGGTCTTGGCCGCGCCAGGTGGCGACTGGCGGGAATAGGCATCGCCGGCGCCCACGGCGAGCACGAGGCCGCCCAGGCCTAAAAGCAGAAGTCGCGAACGCATGCGATGATCCCCCCATCAACCGTCCGCGTTAACCTTACGCCGCGCAAGCGGGAGTGTTAAGCCGCGTCACCGTGTTACGCGAGAAAGGCCGCCGATGACTCGCCTCCCCGTATTGATCCCCGCCCTGTTGGTGGCGCTCGCCGCCTGCGCGCCCGGCGCGCCCAAGGGTATCAACAAAGACACATTGGACGAGGCCGTGGGCAGCGCCATCGGCGATCCGGGGGCCTGCGTGATCATCCGGCAGAAGGCGAGCGGCAAGACGGTCTGGCGCTATGGGAGTTACATCGCTTGCGACCGTGCGCTGCCGTCCTGCGTGGGCCAGGCAACCCAGACCCTGGTCGACGTGGCCGACGCCGTGGTCAAGGGCCGGCCCCAGACCATCAGCTGCAACTCCGTGGCCGACGGCAGCCGTGGCGTGGGCTGGTCGTCGGGCGACGCGGGCGATCCGGCCAAGGGCCTGGTCTATGCCGCCGTTGTGGAGAGCGACCGCGCACTACCCGGCCGCGAGATCAAGCTGCGGATCGAGGCCGCCTTCAAGAAGGCCGGCCTCTAGGAACCGCTGCTACCGGGCCATCTCATAGGTGGCGCTGACGTCGATACGCACCTTCAATTCGCCCGCTTCCACCGGCGTCGAGGCGACCTTGTCACGCGCCATCATGGCCATCGGCATGACCGGCCCCGGCGTATAGCCGCCGCCTTCGCTGAGGGTCACCAGCCGCACGATGCGGTAGCCGCTGGCCCGGGCGTAGAGTTCAGCCTTGTGCTGCAGGCCCTTCACGGCATCCACGCGGGCGGCGTCCTCGGCCGCGTCCGGGTTTTGCAGCCCAAAGGAGATGCCGCCGACATTGGTCGCGCCGGCCGACACGGTGGTGTCGAGCGCCTGGCCCAGGCGGGCCAGGTCGCGCACGATCACGGTCACCTGGTTGGAGACCTGATAGCCGGTGAGGCGAGGGGCCTCGCCTTCCTTGTAGACGTATTGCGGGTTCACGTTCAGGCCGGAGGTCTGGATGTCGCGCGCCTCGATGCCGCCATGCTTCAGCGAGGCGATCACCGCCGTCATCCTGGCGGCGTTGGCCTTCAGGGCGTCGGCGGCCGTGGCGCCGTCGGTGGTGACGCCCAGGGTGATGGTGGCCATGTCGGGGGCGATGTTGGTTTCGCCCGTGGAGGTGATGCTGAGGGTGGTCGCCTGGAAGGCGGTCGGCGCCGCCATGGACGAAGCGGCGTCGCCCTGCGTCTGGGCCTGGGCGGGCGCCACCGCCGCGCTGCCGGCGACGATGAGGGCGCCGAGGGCGGCGGCTCTGAACAGGGCTTTCATGTCTCTCTCCTTGGAGGCCGTGGCCGGCCCCCTGATGCAACCTTATCCCCTATCGTGGCCGGACGGCGACGCTTGCGGGACCACGCTGGCCTAGGCCCCCCAACCTGAACCGGACCTTTAAGCCGCGTGCAGCCCATGGTAACCGGGCGCGTCCCGCCACGCCTCAACGGTCGCGACAAGGGCCCGTAGCTCAATGGTTAGAGCCGACCGCTCATAACGGTCTGGTTGCAGGTTCGAGTCCTGCCGCGCCTACCACCCCCAACGCCATCCGACACTCGTATTCCAGGGTATCGATGAGAGTCGCGACCGTCGGTATGTCGCGGATCAACCCGACACCATGGCTGGCGCTCCAAATCATCTTCCAGGGCTTGATTGTGGGTGGGATGGTCGGCTTGCGTCCAACCAACGGGGGTAGACTGTCCGGGTCCAGCCCGTTGGCGATGATCGAGGGCCGCAGGAAGTTGCCTGGAATGCCGCAGATGGCGTCGGTCCACAGCACGTCGGCGATCCCGGCGGTGACCAGCATCTGCTTGTGGCCTTCGTTGACACCCGACTCCTGGGTGGCGATGAAGCGGGTCCCCATGCAGACCATGTCGGCGCCAAGCATACGGGCAGCTGCGATGCCGCCACCGTCGGCGACGCCGCCGGCCAGTTGAATGATGCCGCCGAAGAAGGACCGCACCTGGGGCACGAAGGCGAAGGGGGAGATGAGACCGCCAAGGCCACCGGCGCCGGCGCAGACCAGCATCAGCCCATCCACGCCCGCCGCGGCGGCGCGCTCCGCCTGGGCGATGGTGGTGGCGTCATGGATGACCAGGCCGCCCCAGTCGTGAACCTGCTTCACCACCTCGGTGGGGTCGCCGACATTGGTGGTCACGAGGGGCGCGCCGACCTCGCGGCAGGCGGCGATCTCGTCGGCGAGGATGTGGGCTGGCTTGGCGCGGGAGACGTTGATGTTGACCGCGTAGGGCGCCGGGCTGGCGCCCGCGTCGCGCGCTACGTCGATGGCGGCGCGGATTTGAGCGATCCAGGCGCGAAGGCCGCCGTCACGGGCCGCGTTGTGGGTGGGGAAACAGCCGACGATCCCCGCGCGGCAGGCGGCGGAGACCAGCGCCACGTTGGAGGCGATGGACATCGGCGCGGCCATCAGCGGCAACCGCAGACCGGCCAGCAGTTCCTCGCGAGTCACTCGCGCGAGCCTAGCCGGCCATGCGGAGGCGCGACGAGGCGGGCTTGCGGTTGAGGCCGTGGATCGCCGACTGCACCAGCCGCTGCTGGTCCTCGATCTCCGACAACCGGCGGGCGCAGCCTTCCAGCAGGCGGGCGCGTTGGGGCTCGGGGCCCTGGGTGTCGCCGATTTCGAGCAGTTCCTGCACGTCCCGGACCGTGAGGCCCAGGCTCCGGGCCTCGGCGATGTAGATCAGGCGATCAAGCATGGCGTCATCGAACAGGCGCTGGCCGGCCGGGCCGCGCGTGCTGCGGATCAGGCCCTCTTCTTCGTAAAAGCGGATCGCCCGGGGGGTGAGATTGCAGAGGCGGCCGGCTTCGCTGACGAGAACGCCGCGGCCGGGGGCTCGAAGGGGGCGAAGCATGTGGATCTCTCCTGTTGTCCTAGAGGGGCGGCCGGTCAGGCCACGGCGGTGGTGAAGGCCGCGCGCGCGGCGGCGTAGTCGGCGGCGATGCGGTCCACCAGGTCGGCGACCGTGGGGGCGTCACGGATCATCCCGGCGCCCTGGCCGGCGCTCCAGATGTCCTTCCAGGCGCGCACGCCTTCCGGCAGGTCGGCTTGGTGAAGACCCTTAGGCGGCGGCAGGTTGGCGGGGTCGAGGCCGGCGGCCTCCACCGACTGACGCATGAAGGAGGCGGGCAGGCCGGAGATGGACGGGGTGTAGAGGATGTCCTTGGTCTGGGCCTCGATGATCATCTGCTTGTAGGCCTCCGGCGCGCGGCTTTCAGCCGTCGCGAGGAAGCGGGTGCCCATGTAGACGAGGTCGGCGCCGAGCGCCTGGGCGGCCAGGATGGCGCGGCCGTCGCCGATAGCTCCAGCCAGCACAATCAAGCCATCGAAGCGGGCGCGGACCTGGGGGGTCAGCGCGAAGGGATTGACCGCGCCCGAATGGCCGCCGGCCCCGGCGCAGACCAGGATGATGCCGTCGACGCCGGCCTCCGCGGCCTTCTCGGCGTGGCGCACGGTGGTGACGTCGTGGAAAATGGCCCCGCCCCAGGCGTGGGCGGTCTTGGCCAGTTCGGCGGGGTCGCCGATCGAGGTGATGATCAGCGGCGGCTTGCGGCGCTCGACCACCTCGCGGAAGGCGTCGCCGCCGGGTCGGCGGGTCAGCACCAGGTTGACGCCGAAGGGGGCCGCGCCGGGGCTGGCGGCGAGGCCCGCCTCGATCTCGTCGAACCACTGGTCGAGTTGTTCCGGGGTGCGGGCGTTGGCAGCGGGGAAGGTCCCGACGACGCCGGCGCGGCAAGCGGCCAGCACCAGCTCCGGCCCTGAGGCCAGGAACATGGGAGCGGCGATGACGGGGAGTTTCAGCTTGGAAAGCCAGTCGGGGCGCTTGGGCATGGCGGTGGCCTTTCAGGCGGTGAGGACGGCGCCGGTGACGTAGGCGGCGTGAGGGCTGCAGAGGTAGGCGATCAGAGGAGAAAGCTGCTCGGGCGTGGCCAGGGCGCTTGAGATGGCGTTGATGCGGATGCCGTCCCGCGCCCATTCCACGGCGAGGGTGCGCACGAGGTTGGCGACGGCGTGGGATATAGCTGCGGCGGCCGGGTCGCGGTCGTCGGGAGCGGGGACCAAGACAAGGATGCAGCCGCCCGCTTTGGCGGCGAGGCGGCGACGGGCGAACTCCGTCGCGCAGAAGAAGACACCGTCGTAGCCGGGGCCCGCTTGGGCGCGCCAGGCGGCGAAATCGGCAGCTGCCGCATCCGCAGGGGAGGCGGCGCCGCAAAGCAGGATGGAGGCGGCTGGCGTCAGGTCGAGGGCCGCGCCGGCGGTGTTCTCGTCTTCGAGGGCCGGCACATGGGTGACGGCGTAGCCGCCGGCCTCGATGTCGGCGGTCAGGGCCAGGGGCGCGCCGACCGCGAGGGCGGTCCCGCCCGCGAAGGGCCGGGCCGGAAAGAGGGCTATCACCAGAGGCTCTCCCGTTCGCGGGGCGGCGTGAAGGCCGGGCTCATCAGGCTGCGACGCAGACTGTCGCCGCCGTCGATGGTCAAGGCGACGCCGCTGATCGCGGCGGCGAAGGGGGAGCAGAGGAAGGCGGCGGCCCAGCCGAACTCCTGCATGCGGCCGGTGCGGCCGGCGGGGATCATGGCGCCCAGGCGTTCGAGGGCCTCGGGACCATCGCCGCTCCCGGAGACGGGGTGGGGAAAGAAGCCGGCGGTCAGGCAGTTGACCCGGATGCCGTGGGCCGCCCAAAGGCGGGCCTGGGCCTTGGTCAGGCCGACGATGCCCGCCTTGGCCGATGCGGAGTGGGCGTCGGCGGGAAAGCCGCTCCAGACGTAGTGGGCGGAGTTGTTGATGATGGCCCCGCCGCCGCGGCCTGTACGGCGGGTGAACTCGGTGGCGTAGAGGACGGCGCCGTCGAGGGCGATGCGGGTGACCGAGCGCCAGGCGTTGGCGCTCATCTTATCGGCCAGGACGGGGAAGTTGCCGCCCGCGTTATTGGCCAGGATGGTGACGGGACCGAGGGTGGCCTCCACGGCGTCGAAGGCGGGGGCGACCCCCGCTTCATTGCGCACGTCGGCGGCAACGGCCAAGGCCCGGACGCCAAGGGACTCCAACTGGCCGACAGCAACCTCGAGCTTCTCCGCCGAACGGCCCAACACGGCGACATCCGCGCCCGCCTGGGCGAAGGCCATGGCCATGCCGAGCCCGAGGCCCGAGCCGCCTCCGGTGACCAGCGCCACCTGGCCGGCCAAGGTCCCGGGAGGCAGGAAGCCGGCTTCGAACGGCGGCGGCTCTGGGTAGCGCCCGGCGCTCATCTCACCAGCCGGCCATCACCGCCGCGCGTTCGCGGTGCAAGGAAGGGGCGCCCAGGTAGGCGCGGTCGAAGAGGGCGCGGCGGAACCAGAGCTGCAGGTCGTATTCCCAGGTGTAGCCGATGCCGCCGTGGGCCTGCACGGCGGCTCTGGTCACCGAGGTGAAGCGGTCGGCCAGGTGGGCCTTGGCCTGGGCGGCGACGCGGCTCGAGTCGGGGAGGCCCGCGTCGGCGGCATAGGCGGCGTACCAGACCAGGGCCCGGGCCGGCTCGACCTCCAGGGCCATGTTGGCCAACTGGTGCTTCACGGCCTGGAACTGGCCGATGATTACCCCGAACTGCTCGCGGGTCTTGGCGTAGTCGACGGAGAGATCGAGACAGCGTTGCGCGCCGCCAAGGGCGTCGGCGGCCAGCAGCACGAGGCCGGCGTCGAAAACCTTCTGGCCGAGGTCCGCGTCGCCCAGAGGCGTGCAGGGCGCGTTCGCGAAGGTGACGGTGGAAAGGGGACGGGTTGGATCGGAAGTCGCAACTGAGGCGATGCTCACACCTTCGCCGGATTCCACCGCGACAAGCCCGCCGCCCTGGATGCCGACCACGAAGAGGCCCGCACGAGCCGCGCCGCCGACGAAGCGGACGACGCCGCTGACCATGTTGCCGCTGACGGTCGGGGTCCAGCTGGCAGGCTCCCAGCCGTCGCCTACAGCGAAGGCGCCTATGAGCGAGCCGTCGGCCAAACCGGGCAGGTACTTCGCCTTGGCGGCCTCGTTGTCCGAACCGGCGAGGGCGAGGCCGGCCAGCAGATGGCCGAGCAACGGCGCGGGCGAACCCTGGTAGCCGACGATCTCCATGGCCAAGGCCGCGTCCAGCAGGCCAAGGCCGCTGCCGCCGTGCTCGGTGGGCAGGGAGAGGCCGCCGACGCCCAATTCCATCAGCGCCTGCCAGACGACCGGATCGAAGTCGTCGTCGGTGGCGATGATTGCGCGGCGGCGCTCGGGCGGGCAGGCGTCTTCCAGCGTCCGGCGGATAGAGTCCTGGATCAGTTCCTGCTCTTCGGAGAGGTGGAATTTCATCGACCTATTCCCCCTGCAGAGCCAGGTCGCGGGGCAGGCCCAGGCCCCGCTCGGAGATGATGTTGCGCTGGATGTTGGAGGCGCCGCCGGCGATGGCCACGCCGAGAGAACCCATGACCTGGTCGAGCCACTTCTCGTCGCCGCGTCGCACACCGGGGCCTGGGATGGCGGGCATCAGCAGGGCTTCGTCGGCGATCAGCTCCTGGGCAATACGGGCCGCCTCGTGGCCGATGTCGGTGGTGTAGAGCTTGTTGAGCAGGCCCACGATGCCGGCCTCCTTGCCGTCCGCCGCCAGGGAGAATTGGCGATAGGCGGTGTATTTCTGGGCCAGCACCCAGCCCTCGAAGGCGGCCAGATCCTGGCGGATTTCGCGGTCCTCGATGGCGGGTCTGCCGAAGCGCTGGGCCTTGCGCGCCAGCTCGACCAGCTTGCCGAGCAGCTCGACGCCCCGGTCGGCGCTGCCGATGGAGGCGCGCTCATGCTTCAGCGTGGTGCGCGAGACCTGCCAGCCTTCGCCGGGCCGGCCGACGATCCAGTCAGCGGGGGTCTTGGCGTTGTCGAAGAAGATTTCGGAGAAGCCCGCCTCGCCGGTCATCTGCCTAAGGGGCCGGATGGTGACGCCCGGCTGGCGCAGGTCGATCAGCAGGTAGGAGATGCCGGCGTGCTTGGCCGCCTCCGGCTCCGTCCGAACGAGAGCGAACATGTACTGGCAGCGGTCGCCCTGGCTGGTCCATATCTTGGAGCCGTTGATCACCCACTCGCCGTTGATGAGTTCGGCGCGGGTGCGCACGCTGGCAAGGTCCGAGCCGGAACCGGGCTCGGAATAGCCCTGCGCCCAGTTGAACTCGCCCTCGACCGTGGGGCGAACAAACATCTCGCGCTGCCATTCCTCGCCCCGGTCGAGCAGGGTGGGCACCAGCATGTTGATGCCGTTGCCGCTGACTTCCATCGGCGCGCGGGCGGCCGCGAAGGCCTCGCGGATGATCTGGGCCTTCATCACGTCGGCCGCCTGTTCGGAGCCGCCGTAGCGCTTGGGAATGCCCCGGTAGAGATAGCCGCGCTCCACTGCCTGGTGGCGGAAGCCTTTGATAAAGGCCTTCAAAGCCGGGCCCTTCAGGACCCCGCCCTGGTCGTCGAGGGGCTTCCAGGCCTCCTTGAGGAAGGCCTTCACCTCCGCCCGGAAGCTCTCGTTCTCGACGCCGTAGGAAAGGTCCATCGGTTGGGTCCGTTGCGGGCCGCGGCGCACACCCCTAGAGGGTGCGGGCCACCAGCATCCTCATGATTTCGTTGGAGCCGCCGTAGATGCGCGAGATGCGCGCGTCGCGGTACATGCGGGCGATCGGATAGTCTTCCATATAGCCGTAGCCGCCATGGAACTGCAGGCAGGTGTCGACCACCTTGCCCTGCAGTTCGGTGGTCAGCAGCTTGGCCATGGAGGCGGTCGGGGTATCGAGCTTGCCCTCCAGCTGCAGCGCGATGCAATGGTTGACCATGCACTTGGCGGCGTAGGCCTCGGTCTTCAGGTCGGCGAGCTTGAACTGGGTATTCTGGAAGCCGAGAATTGGCTGGCCGAAGGCCTTGCGCTCCTTGACGTAATCCAGGGTCGTGACGAGCGCCTTCTCGATCTCGATCATGGCCTGGCAGGCGATCACCAGCCGCTCGCGAGGCAGCTCGGTCATCAGCTGGCGAAAGCCCTGACCCTCACCCGTACCCAGCAGATTGTCGGCAGGGATCCAGACGTCGTCGAAGAAGAGCTCAGAGGTATCGGCTGCGTCCAGGCCGATCTTCTCCAGCTTGCGGCCGCGGCGGAAACCTTCGGCCTTTTCAGTCTCAACGATCATCAGCGAGACGCCCTTGGCGCCCAGGGAGGGGTCGGTCTTGGCGGCGACGACGACAAGGTTGGCCAGCTGGCCGGAGGAGATGAAGGTCTTGGCGCCGTTGACCTTGTAGCCGTTGCCGTCCTTCAGGGCCGTGGTGCGGATCTGCTGAAGGTCGGAGCCCACGGCCGGCTCGCTCATGGCCACGGCGGAAATCAGCGTTCCGTTGCACAGGCCGGGCAGCCAGCGCTGCTTCTGCTCCTCGGTGCCGTGGGCCAGGATGTAGGGCACCACGATGCCGTTGTGCAGGGAGGCGGCAAAGCCCGAGACGTCCTTTCGCGACACCTGCTCGAAGAGGACGAGGTCGTGGCGGAAGTCGCCGCCGGCGCCGCCGTATTCCTCGGGGATAGAAACGCCCAGCAGGCCGGCCTCACCGGCCTCGTTCCAGAACTCGCGCTCCACCTGGCCGTCGGCCCGCCACTTGGCGGTGCGCGCGGCGGGCGCGCGTTCGTCGAAGAACTTGCCGACGCTGTCGGAGAAGATGCGCAGCTCGTCGTCGTCCATGAAGGCGGGCTGCGGCAGGTTGAGGTTGGAGGTCATGTCAGGTGGCTCCGGCTTCTTTGCGCGCCTTGTAGGCTGCGGCCGCCGCGGCCGTCGCCAAGCCCATGTTCAGGGACTCCAGGTCCAGGTGCTGCGCGAAGGGCATGGTCTCGGCGGCGTTGAGGTTGGCCTTGAAATAGGCCCAGCTGGCCCCAGGGCCAGCGGCGATGCGCTTGGCCACTTTCAGGGTTTCGTCGCGCAGCACGTCCTCGGCGAAGAGGCGGGTGTAGAGGCCAAAGGCGAGAGCCTCCTCGGCTGTGAACTTCTCGCCCAGCAGGAACAGTTCGCGGGCCTTGGCCGTGCCCAGGATGCGGGTCCAGGCCCAGGTCGCGCCATAGTCGCCCGAGCCGCCGATGCGGTCGTAGGCGGAGGAGAAGCTGGCGGTCGGAGCGGCGAAACGCAGGTCGCAGGCGCCGGCGATGCCGATGCCGGCTCCGGCCACCGGGCCATTGACCATGGCGATGGTGACCTTGGGCATCTCGTGCAGGAGGCGCGATGCCTCGGCCCCGAGACGCAGGCGCGCGCCGCGGGTTTCAGCGCCGGGCCGCTTGGGTTGCAAGTGGGCGGGCGTGGAGGCGCCCTCCTTAAGGTCGCCCCCCGCACAGAAGCCTCGGCCCGCGCCAGTAACGACGACGCAGCCCACTTCCGGATCGTTGGCCACGGCCTGGATAGCGGGCGTTAACGCCGCCATCAGGTCGTAGTTGACCGCGTTCATGCGGTCGGGCCGATTGAGGGTGACGATGGCCACCCCCTCCTCGACCGTCGTTATGACGGCGTCGCTCATGGCGTTTCCCCTTGCCGCGCCTATTTGCGCGACAGCTCCCAGTGGCGGGCCATCATCTGGCTGGCCCGTTGCTGCAGTTCGACCGGAACGGAGGGGTAGAGGGCCAGGCCGCCCTTCTTGCTGGGCAGGGCGATGGTGGCCGTGCCCTTCACCGTGGCTTCCTCACGCTGGTTGGTGAACTGCGCCTGGATGTCGACCACCGTCTGGCCGTTCTCCTCGCGCTTGCCCACCACCTGTCCGGTGATGATCTGCGTGTCGCCGATGTAGTTGAACTTGCGGATCTCGTCGTGAACCCGCAGCACGATGGCGTCGTCGCCGGCCCAGTCGGTGAGGTAGTGCTGGAAGTAGTTCTCCCGCATCACCCCATAGTCATAGGCCATGGGGTTGCCGATGGCCTGGGCCCACTTCGGATCCCAGTGCAGCCGCTGGGCCACATCCGGAATGCCGTACTCGTTCTTCACGTAGAAGGGCGCGATGCGCTTCCTATTCTTGTGCGCCATGCGGCCCACCGTGGGGGCGTAGGGCACGAAGCCGTAGCCGCCGGCGTGGAAGCAGATGACGTCGGTGACGGTCAGCGGGCCCTTGGCCATCGTGCCCAGGCTGTCGCCGACATTGACGTCTTCCCAGTAACGCTTGGCGGGCCCCTGGACCTTTTCTTCCTCGTAGATGCGGTCGATCTCTGCGATGTCGGCGTCGGTGTAGACGGCCGGCTCGATGGCCGAGTACTTGCCCTTCTTGGCGGCGGTCTTGCGCTCGGTGAGCACCCGCAGGATGCGGTAGACGGCGACGACCTCGCCGCGCTGGTTGACCTTCACGTCGCGGCGCACCTGGATCACAGAGCGGCCGGCGAACTCCGAGGCCTTCACGTCCAGGGTCTCCTCACCCTTGAAGCTGTAGAGCGTGTCGCCCGGATAGATGGGGCGGTACCATTCCCAGTCCGAGCCCGAGACGAAGACGTGGACGCCGCGGAACATGCTCTTGGTGCGGGCCTTCAGGTCCGGGTCCATCGGATCGCCCTTCATGGGCGTGTTGATGATGCCGGCCATCATGCCGGGCGCGATGACGTCGCCCCAGCGCGTGCCCTTGGCGTAGTCCGGGTTGCAGTAGAGGGGGTTATCGTCGCCGCAGCCGTGGGCGAAGTTGCGGATGGTGTCATAGGTGGCCTGGCGGACGTATTCACCCTCCCGCGAGGCGGTGTCGACGCCGAGCAGCAGCTTGGCGCGCTCAATGTCCTCGTCGGTAATGGCGTAGCTGGTCGCCTTGTCCCATTCCTGCTCGAGCGTCTGGTCTTGCGTGGCGGCCATTGTCGCCTCCCTTGCTGAATCTTGTTTTCGTTGAAATCGAAGTCAGGCCGCTTCGGCCTCCGAGAGCAGTTCGCGCAGGGCCGGCAGCGCCGGCTTCAGCGAGGTGGTGCGCGGCACGTCATCGACGAACTTCCAGCGCGTGGGCACCTGGTAGGGAAGCAGCCGCTCCTTCAGAAAGGCTGTGAGCTCGGCCTCGGAGGGTTGTTCGGCCCCGGCCTTGAGGATGATGGCGGCGGCGGGCACCTCGCCCAGGCGCAAATCCTTGATGCCAACGACCGCCGCTTCCCGGACCGCCGGATGGGCCTCGATGGCCTTGACCACGTCGTCGGGGTGAACCTTGAAGCCGCCGCGGATGATGGCGTTGTCGGCGCGGCCCCGAATCCAGATGAAGCCTTCGTCGTCGAGGACGGCGCGGTCGGTGGTGCGCAGCCAGTTGGTCGGGTCCTGCAGTTGGCCGCTCTTCAGTTCGAGCACGCCTTCCTGCCCGAAGGGGAGGTCCTCGCCGGTGTCGGCGTTGACGATACGGGCCTGGACGCCGCGCTGTATGCGGCCGGCGGCGCCGCGCTTGCGCTCCCAGTGGGCCTTGAAGTCGCCGATCGACCAGCCGGCGACGGCGCCGGCGAATTCCGTGGCGCCATAGGTCGACATGATCGGGATGCCGTAGGTGTCCCAGAAGGCCTGCACCAGGTTGGGATCGACCGGCGCGGTGCCACTGATAAGGCCGGCCAGGGACGCCAGATCTTCCTTGGGCACCTTGGCGTCGAATATCATGCGCAGGGCCGCCGGCGGTGCGCCGGCGACCTTCGGGCGGTGCCGGACCACGGCGTCGCGCCACTCCGCAACGTTGAAGCGCTCGATCAGGCAGTTGGCGCGCCCTGAGGCGACGGTGTTGATGGCGCCCCACAGGCCGCCGATATGCGACAGGGGCGCGTGTAAGATGCCGACCCCGGCGCGGAGACGCGGCGCGTCATTGGCCTCGCGGCCCTTCTCGTAGGAAAGCGCGCTGTCGAAGGAATACTGGAAGGCGCCCCGGGTGAGGGGCACGCGCTTGGGCTTGCCGGTCGTGCCGCTGGTCAGCATCTCGATGATGATGTCGGGCGCCGTGCGGCGCAGATCGGGGCCGACGATGCTCTCCAGGCCGGCGATCAACCGCGCGGGCTCCTTATCGTCGCCGGTCAGCAGGATACCGGCGGCCCCGATGTTGGCCACGGCCTCGCGGATGCCCGGGCGGTCCCAGTCCTGCGCTTCCGCCACGACCACCGGCGGCTTGAGCGCCGTTATGTCGGCGACCAGGGTGGCTTCCGGATAGAACGGATTGACCGTCACCAGACAGCGATCCGTTGCGACGATTGAGAAGAGCGCCGCATAGGGCTCGAAGCGGTTGCGCATGAAGAGGGCGACGCGGCTGCCGTCGCCCAGGCCCAACTGTTCGTAGAGGACGGTCAGCGCCGCCATGCGTGAGTAGATATCCCCCCAGGTCCGCCACTGGCCTTTTGCCTCAACCGCCGGAGCCGAGGGATCGACGGCGAGCACGCCGGCGATGAGGTCGCGGACAGACGGCATGGGGCGTTCCTCGAACCTGTTGTTGGGGCGAGTTATATAACTAGGTGGACGAAGTGCAAGATGAAAAACATGTCCAGATTGCCAGCCCGAGAATGAGCACCTAGTAAGATAAGTCACATGAGAATAGGGCGCAGCGCCCTTGAGAGAGGAAACGCCATGAAACTCGACAGCACCGTCTCCGCGATCGTCACCGGCGGCGCCTCAGGCCTGGGCAAGGCCACGGTCGAGGCCCTGCGCGCCGAGGGCGTAAAGGTGGCCATTTTCGACATGAACCCGGAGGCGGGCGAGGCGGTCGCCGCCGAGTTGGGCGCCGTCTTCTGCCTGGTCGACATCACCAGCGACGAGCAGGTGCTGGCCGGGCTGGAAAAGGCCCGCGCCGCCAACGGCCAGGAGCGGGTCGTGATCAATTGCGCCGGGCGCGGCAAGGGCGGCAAGACCGCCAGCCGCGACAAGACCACCGGCGAGATCAAGTCATTCCCAATGGAGGACTTCGAGCGCGTCGTGCAGATCAACCTGATCGGCACCTTCCGGATGATCTCCAAATGCGCAGCTGGAATGATGAGCCTGGAGCCGCTGGCCGACGGCGAGCGCGGCGCTATCGTCAACACCGCCTCTGTCGCGGCCGAGGAGGGCCAGGTCGGGCAGGTGGCCTATTCCTCGTCTAAAGCCGGTATCGTCGGCATGACCCTCAACGTCGCCCGTGACCTGATGGGCGAGGGCATCCGCATCAACACCATCCTGCCGGGCATCATGGACACCCCGCCCATGCGCGGCGTGCCGCCCCAGGTCCTGGCCGGCCTCTCCGCCTCCGTGCCCTTTCCCAAGCGCCTGGGCCACGCCGGGGAGTTCGCCGCCCTGGCGCTGCACATGGTCACCAACAGCTACTTCAACGGTGAGGACGTCCGTCTGGACGGGGCGATCCGGATGCCGGCGCGGTAGGAAGCCTCAGGCCTCCAGCTGGTCGAAGGGGATGTCCTTGTCGGCGCGGATTTCGCCGGGCATCCCCAACACCCGCTCGGAGAGTTGGTTCTTGAGGATTTCATCGGCCCCGCCAGCGATGCGCATCACCGCGCCCCACTGGTAGGCGGCCTCGGCCTGTTCGCGCAGGGGGCTGTCGCCGGCCACGCCTTCGTAGCCCTCCACGTCCATGGCGAAGGCGGCGATATCCTGCAACTTCCTTGCGTAGGCCAGCTTGACCAGGGCCGCCTCGGCGCCGAGGGGCTCGCCCTTGCTCATCCGGGTGGTCAGGCGGTGGCGGAAGTTCTGGATGCCCTGCTCGACGGTCCACCAGCGGGCGAGCTTCACCTGGGCCGCGCCGTCGGCCAGGGCATCGGTCCCGCGTAGCGCTTCGATGACCGTGGCAACGTCGAGGTCGCTCTCGCCGCCGCGTGAGCCGGCGCGCTCGCTCATCAGGGTCGTCATGGCGCAGGCCCAGCCCTCGCCGACCTTGCCGATGCGGTTGGCGTCCGGGATGACCACGTTTTCGAGGAAGACCTCGTTGAAGTCGCTCTTGCCGCTGATCTGGCGGATCGGTCGGATGGTGATGCCGGGCGTCTTCATGTCGAGGACGAAGAAGGTCAGGCCCTTGTGCTTGGCGACGGACGGGTCAGTACGGGTCAGCAGGATGGCGTAGTCGGCATGGTGGGCCCAGGAGGACCACACCTTCTGACCGTTGATCAGCCAGCTTCCGTCCTGCCGCTGCGCGGCCTTGGTGCGCAGGTTGGCCAGGTCCGACCCGGCGGCGGGTTCGGAGAAAAGCTGGCACCAGGTCATCTCGCCCAACAGAGTTGGGCGGGTGTAGCGCTCGGCCTGCTCCGGCGTGCCGTGGCGGCGGATGGTGGGCACGGCCATGTTCATGCCGATGGTGATGAAGACGCCGGTCGGGATGTTGTAGGCGTGCTCTTCCTCATCGAAGATGGAGGCCTGCATGGGCGTGCCGCCGCGCCCGCCGATCTCCTGGGGCCAGAGAATGCCGGCGAAGCCGCCCTCGGCCTTGGTGCGCTGCCAGGCGCGGCCCAGGCGGACCAACTCGGCCTCTTCCCAGGGCGCGGTAGGCGGATTTGCGTAGGCGGCAGCGGCCTTGGCCAGCCAATCGCGCGCTTCGGCGCGGAAGGCGGCTTCTTCTGGGGTGTCTTCAAAGTGCATCGGTCTGTCCCCTAGGCGGCCAGCGGCGCGTTGGCGGCTTGCAGCGCCATGATCAGGCGCGCGCTCCAGACGTCGGGCCCGCCGAGAAAGGCGCTAAGCAGCCGCGCGCGGCGGAAATGGAAGTTGCAGTCGGCCTCCCAGGTGTAGCCGAAGCCGCCATGCACCTGCAGGTTTTCGCGGCTCGCCAGGTCATAGGCCGTGGTGGCTGACAGGCGCGCGGTGGCGGCGGCGGTCTTCAGTTCCGGCGCGTCGTTGGCGAGGGCCCAGGCGGCGAAGTAGGCGTTGGAGCGGGCCAACTCGATCTCCACCAACACCTCGGCCAGCTTGTGCTTGATGGCCTGGTAGCCGGCGATGGGCCGGCCGAAGGTCTTGCGGCCCATGGCGTAGTCGCGGGCCATGTAGAGGCAGGCCTCAGCCCCGCCGATCTGGGCGAAGGCGGTGTATATGGCGGCGCGGTCCTGCATGGCCTCGATGA
Organism: Caulobacter sp.; assembly: GCA_028291055.1. Classification (GTDB taxonomy): domain Bacteria; phylum Pseudomonadota; class Alphaproteobacteria; order Caulobacterales; family Caulobacteraceae; genus Caulobacter. The sequence continues at coordinate 53,213 of JAQGIP010000034.1, read as the reverse complement.
AGGCCTCAGAGGCGCCGGGAAGGCGCTCAGCGGCTGCGCCGTCGAAGGTCACCGCGCTCTGCTTCTGCAATAGGTCGAAGCCCTTCATAGGGCTCACCGAAGCGTCGCCGAGGCTGACCAGGAAAAGGCCCGGCTCACCGTTCTCCAAGGCGGCGACGATGGCGATCTTGGCAAGCCCGGCGTCCGCGACCGGGGCTTTGCGACCGTTGATCCGTCCAGCCTTTACAGCGGCGGCCATGCGGCGGGGATGGAAGGCGCCCCGGCCCTCGTTCCAGGCATAGGCGGCCACGGTTTCGCCGGAGGCCAGCTTGGGCAGCCACTCCGTCTTCTGGGCGTCGGAGCCGGCCAGGCGGATGGCGTCGGCGGCCAGCACGGTTCCCAGGAAGGGCAGGGGGGCCGGCCCACGGCCCATCTCGCCTGCGATGACGCAGACGTCGATCTCACCCAGGCCCACGCCGCCCAGCTCTTCCGGGATGGCCGCGCCCAGCAGCCCCATGGCGGCGACGTCGCTCCACAGCCCTTCGTCCCAGGCCGCGCCGGCGTCGGCCAGCACGCGCAGGCGGTTTGCCGAAGCGCGGTCGCTCAGGAGTCTGCGAGTTTCCTCGGCGAGCATCTTCTGCTCGTCGGACAGATCGAAATCCATGCGCTTCCTCTTGGTTGAAAGCACATTACAACGTCTACCTAGTTAGACAAGTAACCTTAGCCCAGCAGGTCGATCAGCGTCGTCCGGTCATGACCGCTCAGCCAGCGGCTGTTGGCGTTCTTCAGGTGCAGGCGCCAGTGCTCGGCGGCGCCTTCCGCGTCGCCGGCCTCGATGAAATCGACCAGCTTGGTCATCGACTTGATGCCGGCGGAAACCCGCTTGCGATAGTTGGGCTCGCTGTCGGTATCGCCCTCGCCGACGCCGGCCTGATGCTGCTCGACGATGTGCTGCAGCATGTTGGCGAACAGGGCCAGGGACTTGTTGCCATACTGTTCGACGATCACCTTGTGGATGAAGGCCACGGCCACCGAGGCGGCCCGGCGGTTGCCTGTGTCCAGCGCGTCATAGCCGGCCTGGATGGCCTCGCGCAGGGCCAGGATCTGCCCGTCGTCATGGCGTTGGGCCAGGGCCGCGACCATGGCCGGCTCTATGATCTCGCGAGCGTCGTAGATGTCCTTCACCGCCGCCCTCTGGCCCTGCAGGACGAAGGTCGCGTAGCGGGCCACCTTGTCGTACTTGGGCAGATGCACCCGCGCGCCGCTGCGCGAACCGCGCACCACGGAGATGAAGTCCTCGTTCTCGAGGATGCGGAAGGCTTCGCGCAGGGTGGGGCGGGAGACGGAGAAGGTCTCCATCAGCTGCAGCTCCGGCTGCAGGTAGCCGCCTTCCTTGATCTCGCCGCGCAGGATCAGGCCGCGGATATGGTCGGCCACCAGCTCGGCGGTCTTGGGCGTGCGGATGCGAACTTCCGGCGCGGGGGTCAGGGTCACCGGCCTGGAGGAAGTCGCCGCGCGGGAAGTGGGTTTCTTCATGCCGTCCCCAAAAGTCTAAGCTCTCAACTAGCCGAGTCCCGGCCTCAATGCATCCGCCGCACCCGGAGGCGGCTTATCGCACGGTGAATGACTTGGCCCCTGCCATCAGGCTGGCCCGGTCGACCTGCGCCGTGCCCACGGGATTGCCCAGCTGGCAGTATTTCAGCGCCGTCTGCAGGGCCACCGAGCGGGGCATGTCCAGGGATTCCCAGATGGCGCGCACGGTGCCTTGCGTGGCGGCCGGCGGCTTGGCGGCGATCAAGGCGGCCAGGGCATGGGCGCGGGTCCACAGGTCGTCCCGGGCCGTTACCTCGCTGACCAGGCCAAGGCGCAGGGCCGTCTGCGCGCCGATGCGCTCGTCATTGCCGAGCAGGGCCATGCGCAGCACGTCGCCCAGGGGAAGGCGATAGGTCAGGCCGATGGGCTCCAGGGCCGCGGTCATGCCGTAGGTCACATGCGGGTCGAAGAACTGGGCGTCGTCGGAGCAGATGACGATGTCGCTCTCGTTGATCCAGTAGAAGGCGCCGCCGGCCGCCAGCCCGTGCACGGCGCAGACCACCGGCTTCCAGCAACGGTTCTGCTTGGGCCCCAGCCTGTCGCCCGGATCGCTGGCGCTCCAGATATTGTCCGAGCCCATGACATTGCCGGCGTTCTTCACATCGACGCCGGTGCAGAAGGCGCGGCCCGGCGCGGCGCGCAGGACCACGGCGTGGACAGCATCGTCGGCGGCCACGGCCTTCCAGACGGCGGCGAACTCGTCGATCATTTGGGCGGTGAAGCTGTTCATCGCTTCGGGCCGGTTGATGGTCACCGTCGCCACATGGTCGTCGCCGACCTCGAACAGCAGGGTTTCGTAGCCGCTCATGTCTTCCTCCGCCGCACCCTCACGTCGCTTGAGATCGATAACCTAGTGTAATAACTATGAGCGCGCTACGGCCATTGTGAACGGTCGCGCAGGATGAGGGAACGCATGGCATTCGAGGCTCCCGAGGCGGTCCAGGCGCGATGGCGGGCCGAGGGTCTGCTTGCCGGCAAGACGTTGGCGCAGGCCTTCGCCGACGCCGTGGCGGCGCGGCCGGGTGCGCGGGTCAGCATCATCTCCGATATTCGGCCGGCCAATGCCACGCTCGCCGAGGTCCATGAGCGGGCGCGCCGTGTGGCCGCGGGTCTGAGCGCTGAGGAGATCGGGCCCGGCGACATTGTCGCCGTCCAGACGCCCAACTGGCTGGAAACCGTCGTCGCCCACGCGGCCCTGGCCCTGCTCGGCGCCGTGGCGCTGCCGATCGTCCACATCTACGGCAAAAGCGAGGTGGACTACATCCTGCGCCAGTCGCGGGCCAAAGCCATCGTCACCCCGGACTGCTGGCGTGGGGCCAACTATATCGAGCGAGTGGCGGACCTGCGCGAAGGCCTCCCCGACCTCAAGCACATCGTCGTTGGACGCGCGCCGGCGGGCGATATCGCCTGGGACGCGTTGGCCGCCCACCCGCCCCTGGAAACGCTGACCGCAGGATCGCCCGGCGATCTGGCCCTGCTGATCTACACCTCCGGCACCACGTCTGACCCCAAGGGCGTACAACACAGTCACGCCACCCTGCTGGCCGAACTGATGGCCGCGCCCGAGCGGGATCCGGACGAGGTCTCCCTCTCCCCCTGGCCCCCGGGGCATGTGGCGGGTGTCCTGGGCCTGGGCCGCTTCTGGCTGATGGGGCGATCGTCGGTGCTCATGGAGCGTTGGGATGCTCCCGAGGCCGCGCGCCTGATCGAAGCACATCGGATCAGCGGCACGTCCGGCACTCCCTTCCACCTAACGTCCCTGCTCGACGCAGCCGAGGCTGCCGGCAATGACCTGTCCAGCCTCACCGACTACCTGGCCGGCGCCACCATGATCCCGCCGGCCCTGATCGCCCGCTGCCAGGCCATGGGCCTGCGCACCTACCGCTCCTACGGGCTCTCTGAACACCCCACCGTCTCGCGCGGCGGCCCCGACGATCCCCTGGAAAAGCGCCTGGGAACGGACGGGCGGCTCTGCCCGGGCGTGGAGGTCCGCATCGTCGATGACGAGGGCCACGATGTCGCTCCAGGTGGCGAAGGGGAAATCCTCAGCCGCGGGCCGGAGCGCTTCCTGGGCTATTTCGACCCGGCCTTGAATGACGGCGTCCTCGTCGAGGGCGGCTGGTTGCGCACCGGCGATATCGGTCGCCTCGACGCCGAGGGCTACCTGGCCATCACCGATCGCAAGAAAGACATCATCATTCGCGGCGGCGAGAACATCGCGTCGCGCGAGGTGGAGGACATCCTGATGACCCTGCCCGGCGTCAAGGAAGCCGCCGTGGTCGGCATGCCCCACCCGACCCTGGGCGAAAAGGTCTGCGCCTTTATCGTCGCCGACCCGGCGGCGGGGCTCTGCCAGGAGAAGGTCTCTGCCCACTTCAAGGCCAGCGGGGTCGCGCGCCAGAAGACGCCGGAAAAGGTCGTGCTGATCGAGGAGCTGCCGCGCAACGCCGCCGGCAAGGTGCTGAAGCCGATGCTCCGGGAGATGCTCCGTGCCGGCTGAGTTCGAGACGATCCGCTACGAGACGAGGGGGCCGGTCGCCGTCATCACTTATGACCGCCAGGAGCGCCGCAACGCCTGGACCGTGCCCATGTACCGCGAAATCGTCGCGGCCATCGGGGAGGCCAACGCGAACGATGCGATCGGCGCCATTGTCATCACCAACGCCGGCCCGGTGTTCTGCTCGGGCGTCGATTTCAAGGCCCCGCCGGAGCCCCGCGATCCGGTGACCGGCAAGGTGGTCAACATCGCCACCCTATCGATGGCGCAGGATGAAAGCTGGCTGCACCTGCTGGCCGCCTCCAAGCCGGTGATCGCCGCCGTAGCGGGAGCCGCCATCGGGGCCGGCGCGACTCAGATCCTGGCCGCCGACATCCGCATGGGCTCGGCGTCCTCGACGTATGCCTTCCCGTTTCTGAAGCTAGGTGTGATGCCGGAGATCGGCTGCACGGGCCTGCTGCCCCGGCTCGTCGGCCTTGGCCGCGCCCTCGACATCTGTCTGACGGCCCGGACCCTCGATGCCGCTGAAGCCCTGGCCATCGGTCTCATCACCCGTGTCTGCTCGGACAAAGACCTGTTGGACGAGGCCATCGCCCTGGCGGCTCAGATGGCCGGCTACCCTGCCCTACAGATGAAGCTGACCAAGGGCCTGCTGCGCGACAACGCCGCCGAGGCCGACGCCAACGCCATCCTTCGCCGTGAGACGCAGGCCTTCGTGACCATGTTCAAGGCGCGCAAGGCGGCGCTAAGCCATCTGCAGAGCAGCCCTGAATGAACGGAATGAGGCGATGATGTCGGCTGGCCACGATCTGACCCTGGTGTGTGGCGGCGGCGGCGTCTGGGGCGTCGCCTGGATGACTGGCCTGGTGACGGGCCTGGCGGACGCCGGCCTCGACGTGCGCCAAGCGACCGCCTTCGTCGGCACATCCGCTGGGGCCGTGGTGAGCAGCCATCTGTCGAGCAGCCTGTCGACCGAGGCGCTGTTCCGGCGCCAGGCCGACCGGGCAGAACAGACTCCGGAGAGAGCGCCGCCGCCGGGCGCCGCCGACGCCATGGTCGGTCTTATGCAGCGCTCCTGGAGCGACCCGCGAGAGAAGGTCCGCGCGCTTTGCGAACTGGCCCTTAAAGCCGAGACGATCAGCAGCGCCGAACGCCGCGCCGACATCGTCGCGCGCCTCGCCTTGCCGGACGAGGCTTGGCCCACAAAGCCGCTCTCGATCACAGCCGTCGATGCGGACAGCCAGGAACTTTGCGTCTTCACCGCCACCAGCGGCATACCCCTGGCGGATGTGATCGCGGCGAGCTGCGCCGTGCCGGGCGTGTGGCCGGTCATGCCGATCGGCGGGCGGCGCTATATCGACGGCGGCGTCTGGCGCACGGCCGAAAACGCGCATCTCGCTGCTGGATCGAAGGCGGTGCTGATCCTGTCGCCGATGGGACGCCTGACCAGCGCGGCCCTAGCGCCCGACATCGCCAGGCTGGAGGTGCAGGGCGCCGAGGTGGTCGTCATCTCCGCCGACGAGGCCAGCCTGCGCACCATGGCGCCGGGCGCGCTCGACCCGGCCACCCGCAAGCCCGCGGCGGAGGCCGGGCGGCTGCAAGGAGCGCGTGAGGTGGCGAGAGCGCGGACGCTCTTCGGTCTCCGCTGAGGGGGCGCAAGGCCGCTGCTACCCCCTGAAGGCCGCGAACACTTCGCCCGCCTTCGCCCGCTCCGCCCGTTCATCCCGCAGCGCCGTGCGCCGCACCTTGCCGGCGTCGTCGCGGAGGGGCTCGGTCACGACGTCCCAGGTGTGGGGCAGCTTGTAGCGCGCCAGGCGTTCGGCGGCGAAGGCCAGCAGGTCGCCGGCGCTCGGCGCCTCGGCTCCGGGGCGCAGCTCGATGATGGCGTGGACCCGGTGGCCGAGGTCGTCGTCGGGCAGGCCGACCACCACGCTGGACCCGACCGTCGGGTGGGCATCGAGGGCGGCCTCGACCTCGGCGGGATAGATGTTGGAGCCGCCGGAAATGATCAGGTCGGTGCGCCGGTCGGCGAGGTAGAGGTAGTTGTCGGCATCGACCCAGCCCATGTCGCCATAGCTCTCCCAGTCGTCCATGGAGCGGGCCTCCGAGCCCAGGTAATGGTAGGTCGAGCCCTTGCCCGAGGGCGGCAGGAAGTAGATTTCGCCCACCTCGCCTGGCGGGCAGGCCGTCCCGTCGTCACCGACGATCTTGACGTTGGCTCCTAGCGGAATCTGGCCGACCGAGCCCTTGTGCGCCAGCCACTCGCGGCCGCTGATCACTGTGCCGCCCATGCCCTCGGTGCCGGCATAGAGTTCCCACACCGCCTCCGGTCCCAGCCACTCGATCCACGCTTCCTTCAGCCACACCGGACAGGCGGCGGCCATGTGCAGAATCATTTCCAGGCTGGAGACGTCGAAGGCCTCCCGCTCCTGCGCCGGCAAGGCCCAGATGCGGTTCATCATGGTGGGCACCAGGTAGGCCCATTTGATGCGGTGCTGCTCGATCAGCGCCAGGGCGCCGGCCGACGAAAAGCGGCTCATCTCGACTACATGACTGCCCCAGCCCAGGGCCATGTGGGTGATGCCGAAGGGGGCGTTGTGATAGAGGGGCGCGGGGTTGAGGATGACGTCATCGACCGTCATGCCCAGGGCCGGCGCGTCGATGGCGAAGGCGGCCGGGCGGTGGTCGACGATGACCTTGGGCCGGCCGGTGGAGCCACCGCTGGTCGTCGCCTTCCAGTATTTGGCCAGCCGCTCGGGCAGGGGCGCGCCGGACAAGCGCGGGTCGGGCGCCGATCCGGCGGATAGGGCCGCAAGGCCAGGAACCCGGTCCGGTTCAAACCCGACCACCACCTTCGGATTGGCCAGCTCCACGATGGCCCGCAGTTCGATGTCGGGTAGCTTGTGGCTCACCGGCGCGGGGATGGCGCCCAGCTTCCAGGCCGCGAACGTGACCTCATGGAACTCCGGCCCATTCGGCAATCCGATGGTGACGAAGTCGCCTTCGCCGACCCCCATCTCCGCCAGCTGGCGGGCCTTGCGGTTGGCGTTGGCCTCCAGCTCTCCATAGCTCCAGGTGCGGCCCTCGAAGGTCAGCGCCGGGCGCTCCGGCCCCCGTTTCGCCTGCAAAGTCAAAAGCGTGCCCGTTGGGATCAAATCCCCAGCCCGGGGTGCGAACGACACCGCCCTCTGATTTCCGGCCATTGCAATTCCCCGATGTTTGGAGTTACACCTAGTTATATAAGTCAGACAGCACATAGGCGATCCCGAGGGTTGGGAAAAGGCCAAAGCGCGGCAATCTCACTTGACGCCGTGTCTATTGAGTCCCAATTCTCCGGCAAAACTGCCTAAGCAGCGAGAAGGGGAGAAGACGTGTTCAGCAAGGTAAAATGGCTGGCGGCCGCCAGTGTCCTGGCGATGGCCGCGAGCGCGGTTCCCGCATGGGCCGATGATGCTCCGAAGGACGACGGCGCTACGGTCGGCGAAGTGGTTATCACCGGCATGCGCCGCGAATCGACGGTGCAGAACACCGCCGCCGCCATCAGCGTTGTCAGCGCCGAGAAGCTGGATCGGGCCGGCGTCAACGGCCCCATGACCCTGCAATACCAGACTCCGGGCGTGCTGATTTCCCAGGACCTCGGCCTGCAGACCCAGGTCTACATCCGCGGCGTCGGCTCCAACCTGCAGGGCATCGCCGTTTCCAACAGCGTCGCCACCTATGTCGACGGCGTCTACATCCCCAACGTCATCCAGGCCGCTCAGGGCTTCAACGATATTGAGCGGGTCGAGGTGCTCAAGGGTCCGCAGGCCACCCTCTACGGGCGCAACGCCACCGGCGGCGCGATCAGCGTGGTCTCGGCCGATCCCAGCCTCAACTTCTCCGGCAAGGCGGACGCTTCGGTGGGCAACTACAAGGCCTACAGTGTGCGCGTCGGCGTCACCGGGCCCCTGGTCGGTGACAAGGTGGCCGGGCGGATATCATTCCAGGCCCAGGGCCACGAGGGCTATACCGACAACCTGTTCCTCGGCACCAAGCTGGACGGCAACCAGATGGTGGCGGTGCGCGGGGCGCTGAAGTTCTTCCCCACCGACAACGTCGATCTCGTGCTGCGCGCCGACTACACCTCCCAGCACACCAGCGACATCCTGAAGTTGCGCCCATCGACCTCGGTCTACTACGCGGGTAACCCAGGCTATTACACCGCCGATCCGCGGGCCGTGTACTACGACCTCAACAACGCCGAGCCGATGAAGGACCGGGGTGCGTCGCTCACCGTCCATGCCAATTTGGGCATCGGCAAGCTGACCTCGGTCACCAGCTTCCGAAAGTTTAACGTCGGTCCCATCGTTCTGGACAGCGACCAAGTGCCGGTCCCGGGGACCTACTTCCCCAACGGTGTCGGCGCGATCGGCAGCCTGGTGGAGTCCGCCTCCTACTATCACGAGACCTACCTGGCGACGGACGCCTCCAAGCCGTTCAGCGCCATCATCGGCGTCAACTTCTTTCGAGAGGACGCCACCGAGAACAAGCGCCAGCTGGGCCCCAACCTCGCCAACCACCTGCTCTATTCCGACCGCTTCGGGCGCACCGACGCCTGGTCCGTCTACGGCGACTTCGGCTGGAGCATCACCGATCAGCTAAAGCTGGTCGGCGGCGTGCGCTATTCGCAGGAGAAGAAGCGCTACCAGATCGTGCAGATCGCAGGCCCGATCGCCAGCGGCCTTAACGGCGCGGAATACAGCTCCACCTCGCCTAGGATCGGCCTGGAATGGCGTCCGCAGGCGGGCTTGCTCGTCTATGCGACCGCCACCAGCGGCTTCAAGAGCGGCGGCTTCAACACCGACGTGGTCACCAACAGCTTCTCGCCGGAGAAGATCTGGTCCTACGAGGCGGGCGTGAAGGCCAAGCTGTTCGATGGCCGCGCCCGCGTCAGCCTGGCGGGCTTCTATTACGACTACAAGAACATCCAGGTGCTGCAGTACCTGACCATTGGCGGCCTGATCAGCCCGATCGTCACCAACGGCGGCACGGCCAAGCTATGGGGCCTCGACTTCGATGGCGACCTGGCGGTGACCGACCACCTGAAGGTCGGAATGGGAGCCTCCTGGGAGCATACCGAGTTCGGCTCGGCCATCTTCTGCGATCCGCTGCAAGGGTCCTGTACGGCCACCAATCCTGCCGACCGGCCGATGTTCAATGTCGAGGGCAACCGCCTGCCGCGGGCGCCGGAACTGACCGCCAACATCTATGGCGATTACACGGTGCCGGTCTCTTTGCCGGGCAAGCTCACCGTGCACGCCGACGCCGCCTATCGCTCGCGCACCTACTTCACGGTGTTCGAAAACCCGATCTACGCCTCCGATCCGTTCTGGATCGCCAACGCGACAGTCCGTTACGAAGGTGACAACGGCTGGTTCGTGGAGGCCTATGGTCAGAACCTCACCGATGAACTGGCCGTGACCCAGATCATCAACTCTTCGCCACTGCGCAGCCCGGGCACAGGCGTGATCCTCTACGGCACGGCCGCTCGCTTCGAGCGTTACGCCGCGCCGCGCACCTACGGGCTGCGCGTCGGGGTGAAGTTCTAGTCTGTCTTCTGACAAGTGCGGGCGCGGCCTTACTGCCGCGCCCGACGGAGTTTCCAAAATGGCTCGGCGAGGCAGTGAATGGGCGGGCACGGCGCCCGCCGCCGATGAGTGGGCGGGCCGGCCTGGTCCTGGGCCCGCCTGGGCGGCGGTCGGAGTGCTGCTCATTCTCTATGGGCTGGCCTTCATCGATCGGCAGGTGATTGCCCTGCTGGTCAAGCCGATCAAGCATGACCTCGGCATCAACGACTTCCAGATCAGCCTGCTGCAGGGCTTCTCCTTCGCCCTCCTCTATTCGATCTGCGGCCTGCCTCTGGGCTTCGCCGCCGACCGCCTTCCACGTCGCTGGGTGATATTCGGTGGCGTCATCATTTGGGCCCTGGCGGCCAGCGCCTGCGGCCTCGCCCAGACCTTCCCCCAACTCCTCGCCGCCCGCTTCCTGGTCGGCATGGGCGAGGCGGCCCTCGCGCCGGCCGCCTATTCCATACTCAGCGACCTCTTCCCCAGGAAGCGGCTCACCTTCGCCCTCTCCGTCTATTCCATCGGCGCCCTGATCGGCTCCGGCGCCTCCCTCGGCATGGGCGCCCTGGTCGTGCTATGGGCGGCGCACGGGGTAACCGTGCCACTGCTCGGCCATTTGAGCGTCTGGCAGGCCGCCTTCCTGGCCACCGGTCTTCCCGGTATTCCGATCGCCTTCCTCGTCTTCATCATTCCCGAACCGGCGCGGGGCGCGGGCAAGGCCGGCGACGGCGGAAGCTGGCGCGACCTCTTCGCCTTCATCGCCACTCGCCGGGGCTATTTCGCCTGTCACGTCATCGGTTTCGCCAGCGTCATGGCCATGGCCTATGCCAACCTCGCCTGGACCCCGACCTTCCTCAACCGCACCTTCGGCTGGCCCATTCCCAAGGTCGGCCTGATCCTGGCCGGGTTCAGCGTCGTCACCGGCTCGATCAGCTTCCTGTTCAGCGGCCGCATGGTCGACATGCTGCAGCGGCGTGGCGTCACCGACGCCCATTTCCGCTTCTACCTGTGGGCGACCGCGGCCCTCGCCGTCTCCGCCGGCTTAGCCTTTGTCGCCCCGTCTCCGCTGCTGTTCTTCGCCCTCATCGCCATCGGTGCGGTAGCCATGAACATGGCCGCCATTGGCGCTTCCGCCATTCAGCTGGTCACCCCCGCGCCCCTGCGCGGCCGGGTCTCCGCCCTCTATCTGATGATCGCGGGCCTGTTGGCCATGACCCTCGGCCCCTCCACGGTCGGCTTCATCACAGACTATGTGCTGCACGACGAAAAGCGCATCGGCCTGGCCCTGAGCCTGACCTTCCTGACCTTCTCCCCCATCGCACTGATCGCCTTCTGGCTGGGCCTCAAACCCATGCGCCGGGCCGTCGAGCTGGCGGGGGAAGGGGCCTAGGCCACACCCTTTCGGCGCGATTTCCGCACCGGCTTGCAGAAGGCCAGGAAACGTCCGGCCAGGGTGCGGAAGGCGATCTGCGGATCGGTGCGCCAGAAGCCAAGAGCCACCTGCTGGCAGACCTGCTCCAGCTCGAACAGCAGCATGTGCAGGGCCGCGTTGCGCGCCTCGTCGATACTGCCGTCGCGGTTCAGCACGCTGAAGGCCGGCACCTGGCGGCTCAGCAGCAGCACGAACTGCTGGCGGTTTCTGTAGGTGATTGCTTGCAGCTCGTGGTCGATGGAGGCGGCGAACAGGAAGAGGCTCAGGGAATCACGACCCACCTCGAAGGCCTGGGCGAAGCTCTCGATCCAGGCGATCAGCTGGGCTTCTGTCGGCCGCGTTTCGGCTTTCAAGGCCCGATAGCGCCGCCGCTGCCATTTCAGCTCGTCGATCAGAAGATCGGCCAGCAGGGCGGCCTTGCTCTTGTAGTGCAGATAGAAGGCCGCGCGGCTCACGCCGGCCGCGGCGGCGATCTCTTCCACCTTGCAGGTCATGTAGCCGCCATGGGCGAAATGGCTCTTGCCGGCGGCCAACAGCTTGCGCCGGGTGCGCCGCTTCTGCACGTCGCGCAGGGTCTCGCGATGGGCGGGCAGGGCGGCTCCGTCCATCAGTTGTCGGCCGTGGAAATCGCGAGCGCCGTCATGAGGTTAGCCTAGGCCCGCCGGGCGGATTTCGGAAGCCGGCATCTGCGCCCGCCGGCCACTTTTGACAAAGATCAGATATCTAACCAAGTTGTAGATGTTGCTGTGACAATTCTTGAGGACGTTTTGGCTGAATTCGTTTCCTTCGAGGTGTGCCAGGGCGTCGCGGTCATCACCCTGAACCGCCCGGATCGCCTGAACGCCATCGGCCGGGAGATGGGCGCGCAGTATGACGCGATCATCACGCGGGTGGGGCCTGATCCGGCCGTGCGCGCCATCGTGCTCACCGGTGCGGGTCGCGCCTTCTGCGCCGGCGCCGACCTGGAGCGCCTCGACGAACTGGCCGAGACCAAGGGCGCGGCCCTCAATGCACCGCTGCCCGGACAGTCGGACCCGATCTATGACGTCTTCACCGATGCTCCCGTGGAGATCCGCGCCCGCTACCTGTCGCCCATGGCCTGTCCGCAACCGGTGATCGCCGCCGTCAACGGCGCCTGCGCCGGCCTGGGCCTCGTGCTCGCCACCGCCTGCGATATCCGCTTCGCCGCAAGCACGGCCCTCTTCGCGGCCAGCTTCTCCCGCCGTGGCTTGGTGGCCGAGACGGGCCTTGCCTACACCCTCCCCCGCCTGGTGGGAGAGGGGGCGGCCGCCGACATTCTGCTCTCCGGCCGCAAGGTCGGTGCGGAGGAAGCCGGCCGCATCGGTCTCGTCAACGCCATCCTGGAGCCGGAACTGCTCCTCGAGCACGCCCTGGCCTACGCACGTGAACTGGCCGAGGAAGTCTCACCCCGCTCGGCTCGCATCATCAAGCGCCAGTTGCGCCTCGCCCGCTCGCAAAGCTTCCGCGAAAGCGTCGACGCCGCCCGCGCCGAGGTGCTTCAGGCCCTCGCCAGTGACGACTTCATCGAAGGCCTCAACGCCTTCAAGGGCAAGCGACCGCCTGCCTTCACTGGCGACTAGAAGTCTCACCTAGGTAGACAAGAGATTGACAATTGGCCGTTGACGCGCCGATCTTGCGCGCCATCGCAGGCGGGCCCACACCGCCGCGATCAGGGAGAACAGCATGCAGACCGTGACGCTCGACGAAGCTGTTGAAGGCCTGCCGCCGACCGGGGCCGCGCGGGCTTTGCGCGCCGGCTGGTACACGGTCGCCGTCTACCTGCTGTTCTATATCTTTTCTCACATCGACCGCACCGTGATCAGCATGATGGTCGGCCCGATCAAGGCCGATCTGAAGATCGACGACTTCAAAATGGGCCTGCTGCTGGGCCCGGTCTTCGCCCTTTTCTACGCCTTCTGCGGCCTGCCCATGGGCGCCCTGGTCGATCGCTTCTCGCGCCGCTGGCTGACGGCGGGCGGTCTGGTGGTCTGGGGCCTGGCGACCTGCGCCTGCGGTCTTGCCGGCAGCTTCCCGGCTCTCTTTTTCGGGCGCATGGGCGTTGGCGTCGGAGAGTCGGTGCTGACCCCTGCGGCCCATTCCATGATCAGCGAGAACTTCCCGAAGCAGCGCTTGGCCATGGCCATTTCGGTCTTCACCATGGGCGCCGTTCTGGGCGCCGGCATTGCCCTGGCGGTTGGCGGCGCGGTGGTCCATCTGGTCACCAAGGGCCCGCCCATCGACCTGCCGGTCCTAGGCCTGATGAAGCCCTGGCAGGTAGTGTTCCTGGTGGTCGGCTTGCCGTCCGTGCTGCTGGCGCCCCTGGTCTTCACGGTCCGCGAAAAGGCTCGCGCCCACCTGGCGCCGAAGACAGCGGAAACCGTCGCCGAGGTCCCGGCCATCTCCTTCTTCCGCAGCCGTCCGGCTCTAGCCTTCGGCCTGCCGGTCGCCTTCGGCCTGACCAATATCATCTGCACGATGATGACCGTCTGGACCCCGGAAATGATGGTCCGCCTCTTCCACATGAACAAGGCGGAGGTCGGTCTCAAGTTCGGCCTGGTCATCTTCTTGGCCGGCGGCATCGGCCAGTTGTTCGGCGCCTCGGTGGTCGACTGGCTCTATGCCCGGGGCGTCAAGGACGCTCACATCAAGTATCACATGGTGGGCTTGGCCATCTCGGCGCCAGCGGTCATCGTCGCGCTGATCAGCGGCAACTCCTGGGTCTTCCTGGGGCTCACCGCCGTGTTCTATCTCTTCACCTACCCCTTCGTCGGGTACGCCGCCGCAGCCCTGCAAATCTTCGCGAGCGGGCGTGAGCGGGGGCTGGTGTCAGGGCTGTTCCTGGCTGTGATCACCGTTATCGGCGCCCTTGTCGGGCCTACCGGAGCCGGCTGGCTGAGCGACCATGTGTTCGGCAAGGAACACCTCAACATGGCCATGGCCACGGTCGCCGCCTGCGCCGCCCCGGTGGCTCTGATCGCCCACTGGTTTATCGCCCGCGAGATGCGCAAAGCCGCCGACTAAGCGGGTTCGGTCAGCCGCTCGCCAAGTCGCGCGCCCTGCTCCTGGGCCACCGCCCAAAACCACTCGATTACGCCGCGCTCGCGCTGGGCGCGGCGCACCACGGTCAACTCCGTGACCAGGGGCGCGTCCTCGATGGGCACGCAGATGAAGCCGTCCATCTCACGGCGGCTCAGCAGGTTGGGCTCCCAGTGGAAGCAGACCAGCCGCCGCACCTTGGCGAAGCGTTCGATGGCGTTCCGGTCGGGCTCCGGTGCGGCGACGAAGGTGACGTCCAGACCCTCCAGCGGAGCGAAAGTCAGGGCCAGGGCGACGGGGTCCGAGCGGCCGGGTGATACGGCGATGGTTCGCCCTCTGAGGGCTGAAAGGGGCGCCACCTCATACGCAGCCAGAGGGTCGTCGGGCGGAGCCAGGATGTGGGCGTAGCGGTGGCTGATGGAGACGGACTCCAGACCCTCCGCCGGGGCGCCGGCCCCCCGCCGGTGCAGGAAGGCGACATCCACGTCACCGCGTTTCAGCCGCGCCAGGACATCGGTGGCCACGCCGCCATGGATCTGGGCGTCCACCTCGGGATGGCGGGCGACGAAGCTCTCCACCACCGTCAGCCGCTCGTTCAGCCCGGCGGAGAAGTCGACCGCGCCGATCTTCAACACCTGATCGGCGCGCTTGCGGGTCTCGGCGGCGAACAGCTGCGCGGTGTCGTTGGCCCGCTCGATCCCCAGCGCATATGGCAGGAAGGCGGCGCCCTCGGGGGTGAGTTCGACCTTGCGGGAGGTGCGATCCAAGAGCCGGTAACCCAGTTGGTCCTCCAGCTTGCGCAGCTGTTCTGAAACCCACGGCTGCGCGACGCCCAGCCGCCTGGCGGCGCCCGTGAACGAACGCTCCTGCGCTACCGCCGCGAAGCAGAGCGCCAGGCGCACGTCGAAAGTGTGGGTGGCCATAGGAAATTCCTACCAGCATCCATCTATCGGTATATCCGATAGTTCCCATGGGTATACGAATTGGCCTGGGCCAGCAAGGTAAGGGACCGTCACCCATCGTCTGGGAGACATCCCCGGCGCACAACGGGGGCCATAAGAGCCCGCCGGCGAACTGGGGAGGACTACCAAATGGCCCACCGGGCTTACCGCACCATTCTGCTCGTTTCCGCCGCCGCCCTACTGGGCGCGCCGGGTTTGGCCTTCGCGGCTGACGCCCCGGCCGACGATCAAGGCACGGCCGTCGAGGAAGTCATTGTCACCGCCCAGAAGCGCGAGGAGCGCCTGCAGGACGTTCCCGCCGCCGTCTCCGCCTTCAAGGCCGACCAGCTCGAACGCATGGGCATCGACGGCTCCAAGCAACTGTCGCAGGTGACCCCCGGCCTCAACTTCACCCAGTCGGTGTTCTCCCCCCAGCCCACCATTCGCGGCATCGGCGTGCGCGGCGTCGGCGCGGGCGATGAGAGCGTGGTGCCGATCTACGTCGACGGCGCCTACCAGTCATTCATCGCCGGCGCCGATCTGCAGTTCAACAACATCGAGCGCATCGAAGTCCTGAAGGGTCCGCAAGGCGCCCTGTTCGGCCGCAACGCAACTGGCGGCGCCATCAACATCATCACCAAGGAACCGACCGCCGACCCGCACGGCGCCTTCTCGCTCAGCTACGGTCGCTATAACGAATGGATCGGCAAGGGCTATGTCTCGGGCGGCACGGATAAGCTCGCCGGCGACATCGCCATCGTCGCCCGCCGTGACGATGGCTACATCCGCGACAATGTGCGGGGCGACACCTACGGCGCCATGAACGACGTCTCGATCCGGGCCAAGCTGGTCTTCCATCCGGGTGAGAACATCGATGTGAAGCTGGCCGCCGGCTACACCAACAACGTCGATTCCACCGGCGAGGCCTACCGCCCCTACAATGGCGACACCACCGGGCGCCGCGTACCCGGAAACACCATTGCAACGACGGCCTACACCTCTGCCCTGAGCTACCATCCCTACAACAAGCTGGCTCAGTACACGCTGTCGGGAACAGTCGTCTTCCACCTGGACAACATGGACCTGACCATGTTGTCGGGGCTGCAAGACAATGCCCTGCGTATCAAGGCTGACAGTGACGGCACACCGCAAGAGATCGCCACCCTGACTTACCGGCAGGTCTCCCGGAACCAGTACAACGAGATTTACGCCGTCTCGAAGGGCGACGGCCAGTTCAGCTGGGTCATCGGCGCGGTCTACTACCACGATGTCTCCGGCATGGAGCCCTACAGCCAAACCTTCTCCCGCTCGGTTTCCCTAGGCGGCGTGGTCGGCGCCCAGGTCGAGACCCGCACGCATCCGCGTATCGTTACCAACAGCTACGCGGCGTACGCCCAGGGGACCTACCGGTTCAACGACCAGTGGTCTGCTACGGTGGGCGGGCGCTATACGACCGAAAGCAAGGATTTTAACACCGAGGTCGGCGTCGTTCCGGTTGCCCTGCCGGCGCGAAGCGCCACCTTCAGCCAGTTCACGCCGAACCTGGTCATCCAGTATCAGCCCAGCCACAACTACAACTTCTATTTCAAGGGCGGACAGGCGTTCAAAAGCGGCATCTTCAACGCCAGCGCCACCACCGTCGCGGCCACCGCCCCGGTCAACCCCGAGACCGTCACCCAGTACGAGCTGGGCATGAAGTCCGACTTAAGTTCACAGGTCCGGCTGAACGTCTCGGCCTACTATACCGACTACAAGGATCTGCAGAGCAACACCCGCGATCCGATCACACTGTCGTCGGGCCTACAGAACGCCGGCGGCGCGAAAATCTCGGGCTTCGAGCTGGAGGTCTACTACCGGCCCATCGATCGCATGAACCTGCGCTTCGGCTTGGCCGGCCTGAAGGGGACCTACAACAACTTCCCCGCCGCGCAGGTCTACTACCCGATCAGCCTCGGCGACCCTGTCTTCAATCCGGCCACGCCCGAGCAGGCCTGCCAGACCTACGCTGGCGTGCAACCCGGTGGCAACCGCGCCGCCTTCTGCAACGCCAACGGCAAGAAGATCGTGCGTACGCCTTTCCTGACCGCCAACCTGGGCGGCGACTACACCGTCCCCACCGAGCAGGGCGACTTCATCTTCAGCGGGAACATCTACTACCAGGGCAAGTCCTACTGGGACGTGGCCAACCGCCTGGAGGAGAAGGCTCACACCCTGGTCAATGCCCAGGTGGAATGGCGTCTGCCGGGCGATCAGTTCAGCGTGGCCCTGTGGGGCGATAACCTCCTCGACACCGAATACAGCCTGACCCTCCTGACCTCGCCGACCGCCGACAGCCAAGTGCTGGCGCGGCCCCGGACCTACGGGCTCGAAGTCAAATACCGCTGGTAAGCCGTTTCCTCCGACTGGCCGCGGCAGGACCCTTGTCGCGGCCACTCTTTCCTGACCCAGTTTGAATGATCGCGACAGCCACTCCCATGACCGCCGCCGCCCCCACCCACGAGTACCGGCCACTGCCGATCCGCCGGCCCAAGGCGCGGGTGGAGCGGCGCGAGGACGGTTCGGTCACCATCGAACAATCCTACGACATGCCGCCCCTCTGGGCCTCCATTCCTCACCTCTTCGAAGCCCGGGCCGCGCAGTTTCCCGAGCGCGATTTTGTCGCCAAGCGCGTTCGCCTGGCCGAAGGCGGCTTCGGCGATTGGCGGCGCATCACCTTCGGCGACGCGGTCCCGAAGATCCGCGCCTTGGCCCAGGCCTTCATCGACCGGGGACTTGGGCCGGATGCCTCGGTGATGGTGCTGTCCGGCTCCTCCATCGAACACGCCCTTGTCATGCTGGCGGCCCAATACGCCCGCGCGCCCTATGCGCCCATCTCCACCGCCTATTCCTTGGTCGCCAAGGACTTCGCCAAGCTACGGCACGTCTTCGACCTCTGCCGCCCGAAGCTGATCTATGCGGAGGACGGCGCGGCCTTCGAGGCCGCCCTGAAGTCCCTGCCGCTGGAGGGTGTAGAAGTGATCACCCTGACCCCTGCGCCCGGCTTGATGACGACGCCTCTCGACGAGTTGTTGGCCACCCTTGTCACCTCAGCCGTGGACGTCTCAAAGGATGCCATCCAGCTAGACACCCATGCCAAGACCATCTTCACCTCCGGCTCCACCGGCGCCCCCAAGGGGGTGATCCAGACTCAGCGGATGATGGTGGCCGTGGTTGCCCAACACGACGCCCTCTACACCAAGGACGACAGCGACGGTCAGGCCGACGCCTATCTCAACTGGATGCCCTGGAGCCATGTGGGCTCATCTAATGTCGTCTTCGCAGATGTGATCAACGACGCCTCTACGCTCTACATCGACGAGGGCAAGCCGCTGCCTGGCCAGTTCGCGGAGAGCCTGAGGAACCTGCGCGAGATCAGCCCCCGCGAGTTCGGATCCAGCCCAATCTTCTTCGCCCACCTGGCCGCCGCCATGGAGGCCGACCCGGCCTTGCGCGACCATTTCTTCTCGCGCCTTCGCTACCTGTCCTATTCCACGGCGGGCCTCTCGCAGGACGTTTTCGACCGCCTGCAGGCCTTGGCCGTCGCCTCGACGGGCAAGCGCATCCCGATCATCACCAAATACGGCTCCACGGAGACTCAAGGCGCGACCATCGTCTCCTGGCCCCTGGAGGTCATTGGCCCGATCGGCCTACCGTTCCCGGGCATCACCCTGAAGCTGGCGCCTGTCGGCGACAAGCTGGAGATCCGCGCCAAGGGCGACACCGTGACGCCCGGCTACCTCCACAATGCCGAGGCCACCAACAAGGCCTTTGACGACGAGGGCTTCTATTGCACCGGCGACGCCGCGCGGCTCTATGACCCGGAAGACGTCAGCAAGGGCCTGGTGTTCGACGGCCGCGTCACCGAGAACTTCAAGCTATCCTCAGGCACCTGGGTGAGCGTGGGCAATCTTCGGCTCGACCTGATCGAGGCTTTGGCTCCGCTGATCTCCGACTGCGTGATCGCCGGTCATGACAAGGACTATGTGGCCGTGCTGGCGTGGCCGCGTCCGACTGAAGCGGCGGCTGTGGCCGGCCTGCCGGTCGGGACCAGCCTCTCTGAAATGATCGCCTCGCCAGCCGTGCGCCGACATCTGGAGGCGGCAATGGCGGCCCACAATGCCATCGCCGGTGGGCTGTCGCGGCGGGTCGCCCGTCTCGTGCTGCTGGAGGAGCCGCCCGTCGGCGAAGAGATCGCCGATAAGGGTTACATCAACCAGCGGGCGACGCTGGCTCGCCGGGCCGAACTGGTGAAGGCGCTTTATGCCGACCAGCCCGGCGAAGGCGTCATCGTCGCTTGATATGAGGGGCGGCTAGACCAGGGCGGCGGCCAGCAACGGTACATCCGCCAGGGCGCGCAGGGCATCGTTCAAGTGCGTGCATCCGAGAGGCCCGGGCAGACTCGCCAGCACGGCCGAGCGGGCATCTTCCAGGCTCATGCCGATGACACGCACCATGTTCAGGGCAGCGCCCGGACACTCGCGATAGGGCAGGACGCGGGGTTCGGCTTCGACCGCCAGCAGCACCCCGTCCCTGGCCGTGGCGCTCAGGGCGTATTCGTGGACTGCCGTACGAGCGCCGGTGACCTCGCTGGCGCTGTCCTGGAAGGTGGCGTCGATGTGCAGCAGGTCGGCGTCGCGCCAGACGTCGATGCGCCGGGCGCGGCGCATAGAAGGGCCGTTGTGGAAGGTTAGTGGCTGCCAGCTCAATGGGTCGTCCGGGTGGGCGAGGGGCGGCACGGAACGGGCGTTCTGGTTGGGCGCGGCGCCGCCGTCGGCCATCAGGGCGGAGGACCCCGCCGCGAAGCCCGTGCAGACATCGGTCATATCACGGCCTCCAGACATGGAGCGTTGGCCTTGCGGTTTCGGCCCGCCCGCCGGCTCCTGCGAAATCCAATCGTCGGCCCAGCGCGACCAGGCCCAGCCGGCGATCAGGCTGGAGCCGGCCACGTCGTCGAGCAGCAGGTAGAGGGGATGGCCGCTGGCCTTGATCTCGCCGGCCACCGCCTGGAGCGCTTTGCGAAAACCGCCGCCGCCGCGTGCGCCGACCAGCTCGCCGATGCGCGCCAGGGGCGGATCGGTCTCGATGGCCTGGACCGTACGATCCGGCGCCAGCAGCACGCTCATCGACGCCGTCGCCAGGACCCGCGCCTCGCCCGCTTCCGGCGTCAGCAGATCGCGCGCCGTGCCTGACAGCAGCAGCGGTCCTCCGCGGCCTTCCGGCCAGGTCATGTCGACGGCGGCGGTGCGGCGCACCGAGCATGGACGGCGCGCTGGGGCGTGACCGAGGGGGCCTTTGGCTTGAGGTACGATCGTCACTGGGGTCCGCTCAAAGTCACACGCCGCTACTTTGGACCCAGCGATCGATCCGGTCCCACATGATCTGGCGGGTGAAGGCGAAATTCTGGCAGTGGCCGGAGTGGGGCAGGATGTGGAGGGTGACATCCGGGCTGGCGGCATAGAGGGCGGGCTCGGCATGAGGATCGGGCGAGACGTCCCGCTCGCCCAGGCAGATGTAGACCGGGCAGGTGATCTTCGCAGCGTCCTCCGCCACGATGCCGGCCTGGATGGACTGTGTGGAGAGGACGTAGGGCACTTCCACCAGCAGCGCGTCGTCTGCCGCCAGCACGGGCTCGGGCACGTCGTCCCAGTGGAAGCTTTTGCGGAGCATGGCGCGGTCGGCCAGCCAGTAGGCGGGCGCGGCGGGATCGAGTTCACGGTGGGCGGCGGTCACCTGGCCGGCGACGTGGAGATGGACGCCGATGGCCGTGTAGCCCAGCACGGCGATACGGTCGTAGCTTCCGAACATGGCCTGCTGGGTGATGGTCTGCATGGCGCCCATGGAGTGGCCGGCGCCGGTGCGGGTGAAGCCGGTCATCGGGGCCAGGCTGGGCGACAGGCTCCCACCCTCCAGGGCGGCGAAGGCCTGTGTCGCTGCGGCATGTGCGGCGGCTGCCGCCACCTGCCGGGTCGTTCGCCAGGCGTCGGCCGGGCGGCTGGAGTCGCCGATGCCGAGATGGTCGAACAGCAGGACGACATGGCCGAGGGCGGCGAGGTGCTCGGCCATGGAATAGCCGGGGTGGCCGGGGATTTCGGCGTGCCAGTAGCGCCAGTCGTAGGTGCCGCCGTTGAGGCAGACGATGACCGAGCCGTTGGGCAGCTCCGGCGCGAAAAGGCGCGCGGTGATCCGCAAGGGGCCGCCGGCGATGGCCGGATCGACCCCGGCGGTGACATCGAAACTCAGGCGCTCCGGCGGCATGGGATCTCCATCAGGCGAAGTGCAGGCGGCGGTAGCGACCGCGGAAATAGAGCAGCGGGTCGCGCCGGGGCTCGAAGCGGGCGTGGCGCACGCGGCCGATGAAGATGACGTGGTCGCCGCCGTCGTGCCGGGCGTGGGCGTCGCAGTCGATGCTGGCCAGGGAGTTGGTCAGGATGGGCGTGCCGCTGTCCCAGGCCTCCCAGGGCGTGGCCGAGAAGCGGTCGGCGCCCGGCTTGGAGAACAGGGCCGAGGCCGGCTGCTGGCCGATGTGCAGCACGTTGACGGCGAAGGCCCGGCTCTGCTCAAGGGCGGCCAGGCTTCCGGCCGTCTTGGCCACGCAAAAGAGGATCAGCGGCGGATCGAGGGAGACGGAGGTGAAGGAGTTGGCGGTCAGGCCGACGGGGGCGCCGGCGGCGTCGCGGGCGGTGATCACCACCACCCCGGTGGCGAAGCTGCCGAGGGCGTCACGCAGGGTGCGCGGATCGCTGCCCTCGTCGAACACCAGCGGCGCGCGCGGCGCGCGGCGCTCCAGGAATTCCAGCAGCAGGGCGTTGAAGGCGTCGGCCTGCTCGGCGGCGACCAGGTGGCCCGCGCCTTCCACCTCGGCGAACTCGGCGGTGGGCATCAGGGTGTGGAAGCGAGCCATCTCCGTCTCCGTGACGACGGTGCTTGCCTGGCCATGCATCACCAGGGTGGGCAGCTTCAGGGCGCCGACGCTGGCCTCAAGGTCCGCCACGGAGGCCATGTCGAAGCCGGTCAGGAAGCGGGGGTCCCAGCGCCAGTAGTAGCGTCCGCCTTCGCAGCGCATCTGGGCGCGGAGGGTCTGCGGATCGGCCGGGCGGCGGCGAGGGGAAAGCTCGCTCGCGGCGGCCGCCGCCTCGTCCAGGCTGGCGAAGCCCTCCGCGTGGCGGCGCATGAGACCGGCCAGCCGCTGGCTTCCTGCCGTATCCACCCAGGGCGCGGCGTCGATCAGAACGAGGGCGGAGGCGAGGGACTCGCCGCCGTCGGTCAGGGCCGCGAGCGCGGCCAGGCCCCCAATCGAGGCCCCCACCACGGCGGGCCGCGTCGGCAACTGGGCCAGGACGGCGCGAAGGTCCTTGGCGAAGGCGGTCAGGTCATAGCGCCCGTCGGCGGGCCAATCGCTGTCGCCATGACCGCGCAGGTCGACGGCCACCGCATAGCGCCCCGCCGCCGCCAGGGCCTGGCCGGCCTGACGCCACGAGCGCCGGGTCTGGCCGCCGCCGTGCAGCAGCAGGACGGTGGGATCGTCGGGCGAGCCCCAGGCATCCGCCGCCAGGGCCACGCCGCCAAAGCCTTCGAAGGTGAGGGCGGCCGCCGCCATTGGCTTAAGGGTTTGGGCCGATGGCGACGGTCTTGGGCCGCAGGAACTCGTCCAGCCCCGGCCGTCCGCCCTCACGGCCGAAGCCGGAAAGACCGACGCCGCCGAAGGGCGCATTGGCCGGGATGGGCCGCGCGCCGTTCACATAGACCGCGCCGGCCTTCAGCCGTTCGGCCAACCGGTGGACCCGCCGTACGTCCTTGGTCTGGATGAAGGCGGCCAGGCCATAGGCGGTGTCGTTGGCGATGCGGACGGCCTCGTCTTCGTCGGCGAAGGGAATGATGGAGAGGACGGGGCCGAACACCTCCTCCTGCGCCAGCTCGCTCTTCGGATCGACGTCGATGAAGACGGTGGGCTCGATGAACCAGCCGTCGCCGAGGCCTTCCTTGCGCTTTCCACCGACCATCAGCCTGCCCATGCCCTGAGCCTGCGCGCGTTCGATCAGGCCGAGGATGCGGTCGTAGGCGGCCTTGTTGATCACGGGGCCGGACATCATCGCCGCGTCGAAGGGATCGCCGACGGGCAGGTGAGGGGCCATGGCCACCACCCGCCGCACGACCTCATCGTAGACGTCCTTGTGGACAAGCAGGCGGGTCGGCAGGGCGCAACCCTGGCCGGAGAGGACACCCAGGGGGAAGGCGCAGCTGTACTGGCTGGCCACTTCGAGGTCGGCGTCGGGGAAGAAGAGGTTGGCGGACTTGCCGCCCAGTTCCAGCACCGCCGGCTTCATCTGCTCGGCGCAGGCGGCAAGAATCCTGCGCGCCGCCACCGGGCCGCCGGTGAAGGAGATCTTCTCGATCCTGGGATGCCGCACCAGCGCCTCGCCGGCCGCGACCGTGCCCGGCAGCATGTTGACCACCCCATCGGGAATGCCGGCCTGGCGGACCAGGCGCATGAACAGGTCCGGCGCGAAGGGGGTCATCTCGGAGGGCTTGACCACCACGGTGTTGCCGGCGGCCAGGGCGGGCCCGACCTTCATGCCCAGCGAGATCAGCGGGCCGTTCCAGGTGATGATGATGCCGATGACGCCCCAGGGCTCGTTCAGCGTGTAGGTGAAGTCGGAGCCCGTGCCGTAGGTCGCGGTGACCGCGCCATCCAGCTTGTCGGCCCAGCCGGCGTAGTAGGCGGTCCAGTTGGCGGCGGTGTCGACGCCGCCCATACCGACGCTGATCGGGGTGCCGTTATCCAGGGCCCCGAGACGGGCGAATTCGGCCATGTTCTCGCGCAGCAGCGCGGCCAGACGCATCAGAACGTCGCGGCGGTCGGCGGGCTTCCACCAGCGCCAGGTTTCGAAGGCGGTGGCGGCGGCCTCGACCGCCTCGCCGACCTCGGCCGCCCCGGCCAGGGGGATTTCGGCCTGCACCTGGCCGGTGGCTGGATTGATGTGGGGATAGACTCCGCCGGAGCCCGATGCGCGCTGCTCGCCGCCGATCCACAGGCTGGCGCTCAGGGGCGCCGCGCCAATTTCTCCGTCCATGGTTTCCTCGCGTCGCTTCTTGTGGCTAAACTGGTAGCACTTATAACACATGGCCGGAGCCATGGAATGGGAAGGAAGCGTTTCGTGGCTAATTCTGATATTACTTTTGCCAACAAGGTCGCCGTCATCACCGGCGCGGCCCAGGGCATGGGCGCGGCCTACGCCCGGCTACTGGCGGCCGCCGGGGCGGCGGTCGTGGTCAGCGATATCCAGCTCGAAAAGGCGCAAGCGGTGGCCGCCGCGATCATCGAGGCCGGCGGCAAGGCCATCGCCACACGCACCGACGTCTCTTCCCCCGCCGACTGCCAGGCCTGCGCCGAGGCGGCGATCAAGGCGTTCGGCGGCATCGATCTGCTGGTCAACAACGCGGGCCTGCTGACGGCGGCGATGGAGCCGCCGCTGCACAAGATCGACATCGAGCGATACCTGAAGATCACGGCGGTGATGACCCATGGGGCGCTCTATATGACCCAGGCGTGCGTGCCCTCGATGTCGTCGCGGGGTGGCGGCGCCATCGTCAACACCTCTTCCATCGGGGCCTGGCAGCCGCAGGGAGTCTATTCGCTGACCAAGCTGGGCGTGAACGGGCTGACCGGCATCCTGGCGAAGGAACTGTTGCCCATGAACATCCGGGTCAACGCCGTGGCCCCCGGTCCGGTCGATACCGAGGGCCTGCGCGGGATCATGAGCCTGGAGCAGCTGAAGGCCTATGCGCTGGCCAGCGGCAAGCCCACCGACGAGGTGGCCGGCCCGGAAGACATCGCCAAGGTCGGCGTCTTCCTGCTGTCGGACGACGCGCGCTTCATCAGCGGCCAGGTCGTCGCCGTCGACCAAGCCACGCTCTATCGGATCTGAGGCGGCCATGATTCAGCCCGCCATCATCGACTTCGATGTCTTCCGCGATGAAGGCCTGCACGCCGACGCCCACGCCCGTCTGGCCGAGCTGCGAGAGGCCTCGCCGCCCGTGGTCTGGACGCCCCGGAATGGCGGCCACTGGGTGGTCTTTGACCGGGAGGCGCTGGAGACTGTGCTGACCGACACCGACCGCTTCTCCTCCAGCCGCCTCAGCGTGAGCCCGGACGCGCCAAGCGTTCCGATGATCCCGCTGTCGCTGGACCCGCCGGCCCACGCCCCCTACCGCAACCTGCTGCTCAGCCACCTGGGGCCGAAGGAGGTGCGCAAGCTGGAGCCTTTCGTGCGCGCCTGGGCCGAGCGGCTGATCGCGCCGCTGGCGAGCCGGACGTCGTGCGAGTTCATCGGCGACGTGGCCGCGCCGCTGCCGGTGTCCGTCTTCATGGACATGATGGGCCTGCCGCTGGAAAGGCGGGACGAGTTCCGCGGCTATGCCCTCACCGCCATCAGCAGCGGCGATGATGCCGCGCGCGGCGCCGCCCACCAGCAGATCGTCATGGCCCTGGCCCAGCTGATCGGCGAACGCCGGGCGTCGCCGAAGGACGACCTGATCAGCGCCCTGGTCTTCGACGAGATCGACGGCCGGCCGCTGGCCGACCATGAGCTGATGTCGATCTGTTTCCTGCTGTTCCTGGCGGGGCTGGACACGGTGACCAATGCCATGGCCTTCGGCATGCGCCACCTGGCCGGCGATCCGGACCTGCAGGCCAGGATCCGCGCGGATCGCAGCCAGATTCCGGCCATGGTGGAGCGGCTGCTGAAGCTCTACACCTTCGTCAACACCGTGAGAGTCGCGACGGGCGATACGGAGCTGGCGGGAACGCCGGTCAAGGCTGGAGACGCGCTGATGTGCGTCCTTTGGACCGGCAGCGTGGCCCAGGAGGGCGCGCGCCACATGGCCTTCGGATTCGGACCCCACACCTGTCTCGGAATGCATCTCGCGCGCCTCGAGCTGAAGGCGCTCTACGAGACCTGGCTGGACACGATCGGGTCGGTGGCGCTGGCGCCGGACCAGACCTTCGCCATGCACGGCGGCAATGTCATGGGCCTGAAGCGGCTCGACCTGGTGCTTAGCTAGACTAGCGCACCCCGGCGCTGGGATAGCCGCCGCCGCCATGGGCCGCGTCCACGGCGGCTCGGTCGACGGCGCCGATGGGCAGGCGGGGCAGGGCGTCGACGAACTCCACGACCTTGGGCTTCTTGTAGGAGGCCATGCGCGAGCGGCAGTGCTCGATCAGATCGTCGGGCGTCGCCGCCTGGCCAGGTTTCAGCATGACCACGGCCTTGACGTTCTGGTCCCACTTGGGGTCCGGCACGCCGATCACGCAGACGCCGCCCACGGCCGGATGGCCCATCAGGCAGGCCTCGACCTCGGCAGGATAGATGTTCTCTACGCCGGATTTGATCATCGAGACCTTGGGGCCGATGAAGACGATGGAGCCGTCCTCGTTGCGCCTGCCCAGGTCGCGGGTGCGGTGCCAGCCGTCGGCGGTCCGGGCGATGTTCTCGTCGGGCCGGTTCCAGTAGCCGCTCATCACCATGGCCCCGCGCACGGCGATCTCGCCGGCGGCGCCCGTGGCGGCCTCCGCGCCCGCGTCGTCGAGGATCATCACCTGGGTGAAGGGGTTGGGCCGGCCCGCGCCGGAACCGCCGAACCAGGCCAGGATGGACAGGCCCATGATCTCGGTCTGGCCGTAGCCGCCGGGCTTCAGGGTCATCGGCGCATGCGCCGGCATGACCAGGGGCGAGCGCCAGTTGGCCACGTCGCCGTCCTTGAACAGGCAGGCGATGTCGTAGCGGCCGTCGGGGTTGAGGTCCTTCATCTGCAGGACGGTGGGCTGGGGCAGGAAGCCGTGCGTGACGCGCTCGGCGTCCACCAGGCCTAGTATTTCGGCCGCATCGACGCGGGCGACAAAGGCCAAGGCCCCGCCCACCACATAGGTGGCGAAGGCGCCCATCAGGACGCCGAGGTGGAACATGGGCCCTGAGACCAGATAGCGGGAAGCCTCATTGATGGCCTGGCCCTGGGCGGAGATCACCGACTGCAGCAGGATCGCGTCGTGGGACAGTAACGCCGCGCCGGGCTTGCCGTCGAAGGCGGCGGTGTAGATGGCCAGCAGCGGGCTTTGCGGATCGACCATGATCTGGGGATCGATGTCGGCGGACGCCTCGATCCAGGCGTCGAAGCAGTCGTGGCCCCCTTCGGCGTGCTGGTCGCCATCGTGCTGGCACCAGATGCGGTCGGCCGACCAGGCGGTGTCGCCGCCCCGGTGGGGAGCGCCGATCTCGGCCTCCTGCCAGAAGACGACCTTGGGATCGAAGTCCTCGACCGCCCAGCGGATCTCGTCGGCGGTCATCCGCCAGTTGGCGGGGCAGACCAGCGCGCCGATCTTGGCCGCCGCCAGCACCAGCTCGAACAGCTTCACCGAGTTCTGGCCCAGCCACAGGACGCGGTCGCCGGAGACCACGCCGCGCGCCATCAGGCTGCCCGCCAGCCGGTTCACACGGGCGTCCAGTTCGGCCCAGGTCAGGCGCAGGCCGCCGTCGATGGCCGCCAGCAGGCCGGGTCGGGACCGCCGATGCTCGCGAAGAACATCCGCGAAGGTGTGGCGGCGGATGTCGGCGTAGGCGTTGTGCATGGACGGCGTCTCTGACTGGCGGCGGACGGAGGTATCAGGCTTCGACGGTGACCCTGGGATCGGGGCAGCCGCAGGCGCAGGCGGCGTGATCGACGCGCCCTTTGAGACCGGTGGAGGCGTCGCGGAAGGGGAGCGACCGCAACAGGCGGGACGACAGACGCAGGTCGCCGCCGGTGTCGGTGGCGGTCCATTCGCGCGCATCGACGTGAGCCCCGCCACCCTCGGCGCACTCCAGGGCGAGGGCAGGGCCGAGTTCCGTCCAGCGGCGGGCGGTGACCCCCGGCATGGCGGCCACCGCCTCGTAGGCATCCGGCCGAACCCAGACGACACGGCCCGCGAAAATCGCGGCCGGGTCATGGCCGAACATCTTCAGGCCCTCCAGCACGCTCATGCCCACGCCGCATACGGCCGGCACATCGAAGCGGCGCAGGATCGCCTCAACGCGGGCGGCGTCGAAGGGGCTGTTGTCGGCGTTGGTGGGGACAAGACCCAGGTCCATGCAGGCCTGTTCGATGGGCCCGACCTGCACCGCTTCCTCCAACATGGAGATGACGAGCACGAACTGGCCGCGCGTGAAGCCGAAGGTGGCGATGACGGCCGCGAGGGACTCCGCCGCCCTGTCCAGCTCGGCGCGCGAGGCGGGCAGGAACCGCGACTGGCCGCCGTCGACGTAGCGGCCGACCAGATCGGCGCGGACTTCGGTCTGGATGCTCATTGCTTTGTCACCCTGGGGATCTTGTGGGGCGGGCCCAGCTTCAGCAGCTCCTCGTTGAGGGTGAGCTCCACGACGACCGTGACGCCGATCTTGGCCTGCAGATGCTCGACGAGGCGCGAGGCCAGGGCTTCCTGGGCGCCTTCGAGCCGGGTGGCGTCGAAGCCGATGCGCACGCGCAGTTCGTCCATCTCGCGCGACGGGCGGATGACCTGGAAGAGGCCGGCGCGGGTCTCGGTATGGTTCTCCACCACCTCCAGCACATCGCGCGGCATGATGGAGAGGCCGTCGATGATGATCTGGTCGCCCTTGCGGCCCACCGGCTTGAACCGCATGTGGGTCCGCCCGCAGGCGCAGGGGCTGCGGTCGGCGGTGATCAGGTCGTCGGTCTTGTAGCGGATCAGCGGCATGAACCGGTCGGTCAGCGCCGTGACGACCATCTCGCCGATCTCGCCATCGGCCACGGGCTCCTCCGTCACCGGGTGCAGGCATTCCACCAGGGCGATGTCCTCCCAGGCATGGTGGCCATCGTGGACGCGGCATTCGGTGGCCCCGGCGATGTCGCCCAGGCTGGTGGTCTCGAAGATCTCCAGGCCCCACGACTTGGCCAGGCCCTTCAGGCGCGCGCCCAGGGGTTCGCCGCCGAAAATGGCGCCCTTGTAGGACTTGAAGACGTCGGTGGGGTCCTCGCCGGTCTTCTCGAACAGCTGCTCCAGGGCGATCAACAGCGGGTTGGCCATCAGGGTCAGGGCCGTAGGCCGGAAGCGCTTGGAGGCCTCGCACAGACGCGGCATCTCCAAGGGCGAGAGGGTGAAAAGGATCGGGGTGAAGCCGACCTCCTGCATCACCCGGCCGCGGTGGCCGCCCCGGAAGGTGAACATGATGTTGGAGACATAGTCGCCGGGCCGGGCGCCGATGTGCCAGAGGTCGCGGGCGTAGCCGATCGACGGCGGCTGGCGCACGCCCTGAGGCACCGGGGTCGGATCGCCCGTGGTGCCGGAGGTGGAGCCCACCCCCTTCAGTTCGCCGGGACCCGCGCAGTTGAGGCCGCCGCAGGGATCGTTGTTGGCGTCGCGGAAGTCGCGCACCGCGTCTTTGCTGATGAAGGGCGCTTTGGCGCGGAAGTCGTCGAGGGAGCGGATGTCCTTCGGGGTCACGCCGGCGGCGTCCCAGACCTGGCGCACGAGACCCGAGCGCTCATAGGCATGGGCTAGCATGGCCTTCAGCTGGGCTTCCTGATGCTGCTCCAGTTCCGCGCGCGGCATCGTCTCGATGCGCTCGTGCAGATAGTCGGAATAGATCGGCGCGGGCTCTCGCGACAGGGGCGCGGGGCGTTCGCGGAGATCGGCGGCGGGTGCGTCCAACTTGTCCCTCCCAGTTTCCCCGCGGGTCTTGGCTGCCCGCCGGGGGTTCGCTAGCATTTCCCGGCCGCCATCGCGCCGGGCCTTGTCGGTTTGGTCGTTCAGGCCGCCGCGGCGGCGAATTCCGGTCGCGCCAGGCGAAACAGACGGGCGGCATTGCCGCCGAGAATATCGGCCTTCTCCTGCTCGGAGATGTCGATGCCGTCGAACAGCTTGCTCACCACGGCGCGCGTATGGGGGAAGGTGCCTTCCATATGCGGATAATCGGAAGCGAACATCAGCGCCTGGGTCCCGGTCACGGCCCGCGCCATGATGCACGCCCGGTCATGCTGGAAAGAGACCTTCACCTGGCGGCGGATGATTTCGCTGGGCAGCAGGCTGAGCTTGGGCTGAACGTAGTAGTTGTGGGCGTGATAGACCTCGTCCATCCGCTCGGCCAGCGCCGCCAGCCAGCTGGCCCCGGACTCAATGACGCAGATCTGGGCGCCCGGGTTGCGGTCGAGCACGCCGCCGGCGACCAGCGTCATGACGGTGTTGATGCCGTCGTTCATCTGGCGCGAATAGTTGATCACCGCCGCGCCGGGGCCGCGTTCGGCGACGAAGGTCTCCAGGCCGGTGCCCGTATGGAAGACCAGGACCACCTTGAGTTCGGCGGCCAGGGCGAACACCGGGTCCCAGCTCTCGCTGTTGTAGGTGGCCACGTCACCCGGGATCGCCACCGGCAGCATGGCGGCCGTGAAGCCCAGGCCCGCGATGCGCTTCAGTTCCGCCAGGGTATCTTCCTGGCGCCGGACCGGCAGTACGCCGCAGCGCACGAAGGTGTCGAGGTGCGGGGAGAAGAAGCGGTTGTTCCAATCGTTGTAGAGCTGGGCGCTGGCCAGTTCGAGCTCGGGCTCCTTCAGGAAATAGAGCATCAGCCCCAGGCTGGGGAAACAGATCTCCCCATCGATGCCATCGGCTTCCATGTCCTGGCGGCGCAGCGTCAGATCGGATGCGCCGAGCCTGGCCGAGCGGCCGATGTCGGCCGCGGCGTCGCCCAGGCGCAGGCGGTGGAGCACCTTCTCCCCGGCCATGGTGTAGATGTAGCCGTCCTTCCGCGTACCCTGCAGCGCGCCGTATTGCAGGCTCTTGGGCAGGCCGCCCGTGAACAGGTCGTTGGGCTCGCGAATGTGTGAGTCGGCGCTGAAAATGAACTGGCCCATGTCGTTCCTCTCCGCGCTCTCTGGCGGTTTGCCCGGCAACGCCGAAGCGGCCCATGCGGTTGCCATTCTGATATCGCTTAACCCAGTCGCCCGCAAGCCGATCCGGCAATAGTGATATTAGAATTATCGGGGGCGGACGGGAATTGCCAATATAATCAATGGAATATTCTCCAACGACGCAGGCCGTGCGGGGGCTCAGCGTATGGTCAAGCTAAAAACTAATATCACTATTGCGTCTTCCAAAAACCTGTGCGTACCATCCTGCACACCGCAACAAGCGGATCGCGACGCCGCGCAAAGCGGCTCAGGCGAAGAGAAATTGGGGAGGTTTCAATGCAGGTTCGAACGCACCTTCATGCGCGCATGGCTGGAAGTCTGGCGCTTATCCTGATGGCGGGAGTGAGCCAGGCGGCCCTGGCGGCGGAGGCCGACAACGCCGCCGCGGGTCAGACCACCATCGAGGAGGTCGTGGTCACCGCGCGTCGCCGCGAGGAGAACCTGCAGAACGTGCCCGTGGCGGTGACCGCCGTCTCGGCGACCGAACTCCAGACCAAGAGCATCCGCGACGTCGAATCCGTCGCCCGCGATACGCCCAGCCTGAATATCCAGTCCCGGGCCGGCGATCAGAACACCAAGACCTTCTCCATGCGCGGCCAGGTGCAGACCGACACGCTGATGACCCTGGATCCGTCCGTGGGTGTCTATCTGAACGACGTCTATATGGCCCGTAGCGCCGGCGCGAACCTCGATCTGTTCGACGTCACCCGCGTTGAAATCCTGGCCGGCCCGCAAGGCACCCTCTATGGGCGCAATACCACCGGCGGCGCGGTGAAGGTGGTCACCGAGCCGGCCACCGTCAGCGGCGTGCACGGCTATGTCTCGGGCCAGGTGGGCAACTTCAACATGCGCCGGCTGGAAGGCGCCCTGAACCTGCCGCTGGGCGACAAGGTCGCCGTCCGCGTTGCCGGCCTCAACAACCAGCGCGACGGCTACAGCACCGTCCGCTTCGGCTCTCACACCAACCCGCTGGACGGTTCCACGCCGTTCAACACGGTGCGCACGATCAAGGCCGACGACGTCGATACCCAGGCCGTGCGCCTGACGGTGCTGGCCATGCCGACGGACCAGTGGACCCTGACCCTGGTCGCCGACTGGTCCAAATCGGATACCAACGGCACGATCGGTTACGACCGCGGCGGCGATCTGCTGTCGGCCGGGATCTTCCTGCCCTTCAAGCCCTTCGGCAACTATACGAAATGCAGCACCGACTTCTACACGGCCTGCCTCGACCAGGCGCCGCATTCCGCGCTGGAGGCTTCCGGCATCGCGCTGACCAGCGACTATGACCTGGGCTTCGGCTCGCTGAAGCTGATCTACGGCCATCGCCGCGTGGCCAGCGACTACGGGGCCGACATCGACGGCAGCTCCATCCCGCTGTCGACCGCCGAGCTGCATGTGCGCGAAAGCCAGGACAGCCTCGAACTGCAGTTCAACGGCAAGGGCTTCGGCGACCAGTTCAACTATACGCTGGGCGCGTTCGTCTTCCGTGAGAAGGGCGAGGACACCTCCGTCAGCGGCGGCCTGGGCACCGGCTTCCAGCCCCGCTTCCTGGGCGCCTTCGTCGAGAACAAGAGCAAGTCGGTCTATGGCCAGGGCACCTACAACCTGACCTCCGACGTGCATCTCACCGTCGGCGCGCGATACACCCAGGACGACAAGGCCATCTCCAGCAGCGCCTTTTTCCAACAGGCCGGCGGCGCCTGCCTCTACACCGGCGTGACCGTGCCGGCTCCGACGCGCAGCAACTGCACCTTCGTCGGCAGCAACACCTTCGACCACGTCTCCTGGACCGCCGGGCTCGACTGGCAGGCCAGCGAGAGCGTCATGTTCTACGCCAAGTCGAGCAACGGCTATCGCGCCGGCGGCCAGAACCTGCGGGGCTTCACCCCGGTGACCCAGTTGCCGTTCAACCCGGAAGAGGTGACCGATGTCGAACTGGGCGTGAAATCGGAGCTGTTCGACCGCCGTTTCCGGTTCAACGCCGACTACTACCACTCCTTCTACAAGGACGTTCAGACCTCGCAGCTGATCAGCACGCCGGTGGGGCTGACCACCGCCATCGTCAACCAGGGCAAGGCCGATATCGACGGCATCGAGGCCCAGGGCCGCCTGATCGTCACGCCGCACTTCCGCATCGACGCCCTGGGCAGCTGGACGGACGTGAAATACGCCAACAGCCTGTTCATCGCCCAATATGTGCCGAAGTATAAGTTCGGCATCAGCGGGACCTTCGATGTGCCGGCGACCTACGGCACATGGTCCTTCCATGCCGGCTACAGCTATCAGGACCAATACACCGGCCATCAATTCAAGGTGGTGGTGGACAACATCCCGGCCGCGACGGTGAATGCGCGCGGCTTGGTGGATGCCCGCATCGGCCTGCACCTGGACGCCTGGGATCTCGACGTCGCCGCATTCGGCACCAACCTGACCGACGAGGAATACTACGAGACCCCGCTGATCCAGGCCGGCGTCAACAGCCAGTCCAACCCGACCACCTTGGTCAGCGATACCTTCAACCGTACCCAGGTGGGCCAGCCCCGGATGTTCGGGCTGCAGGTCAGCAAGCGCTTCTAGAGCCTTCTCTCTTCCGCTTCGTCTCCATCCACTGAAGCGGAGGGCTCTAGGCCGGACGGGGCCGTTCCTTCTCCCGGGGGCGGCCCCTCATCCGGATTTGATTTCAGGAGTTCCGAGTGACCGACCTTCGCGACAAGACGGCCATCGTGGGGGTCGGGGCCACGCCCTATTGGCGTCGCGGAGAAAGCTGGCCCAGGACCATCACCGAGATGGTGGGGGACGCCATCCTGGCCGCCTGCGAGGACGCGGGGATCTCGGTCAAGGAGATCGACGGCTTCGCCTACTATTCCAGCGCCAACGCCGGCTACGGCGAGTCCATGGAGACGGCCTCGATCATCGAGACCCTCGGCATCCCCGAGATCACCTTCACCGCCACCTTGACCGGCGGTGGTGGCGGATCGGCGGGGGCGCTGGGCCTGGCCGCGGCCGCGCTCACCCACGGAGACGCCACCTATGTGGTCACCGTGATGGCCTTGCAGCAGGCCAAGCAGCGTCTGGGCACCGTGTTCGCGGCCTCCGCGCCCAAGCCCGAGAACGCCTTCCTGCAGCCCGCCGGCCTGGCCGGCCCCGGCCACCTGATGGCGCTGCTGGCGCGGCGTCACATGCACAAGTACGGCACCCGCCGCGAGGCCTTCGCCGAGATCGCCATCTCCTCGCGCAACAACGCCCTGAACCGGCCCACGGCGCTGAAGCGCACGCCGCTGACGCTGGAGGAGTATTTCAAGGCCGACCTGATCGCCGATCCCCTGTGCGTCTATGACTTCTGCCTGGAGACGGATGGCGCGGTGGCGGTGATCAGCTGCCTGGCGGACCGGGCCAAGGACCTGCGCCACAAGCCGGTCTATGTGACGGCGGCCGCGCATGGCGGATCGCGCGACTGGGGCCGCGCGTTCGCCTGGTACAACATGCCCGACGAGATCTTCGCCTCTTCCGGCCACGCCTCGGTCGCCAAGCGGCTCTACGCCAAGGCCGGCCTGGGCCCCTCCGACATCGACGTGGCCCTGATCTACGACCACTTCACCCCCATGGTCCTGATGCAGCTCGAGGACTACGGCTTCTGCGCCAAGGGGGAGGGCGGGCCCTTCGTGGAAAGCGGCGCCATCCGCATCGACGGCGCCCTGCCGCTCAACCCCCATGGCGGCCAGCTGTCGGAAGCCTACATCATCGGCATGACCCACATCCGCGAGGCGGTCGAGCAACTGCGCGGCACGGCCATCAACCAGATCGCCGGCGCCGAAGTGGCCCTGTGCACCGGCGGGCCGGCGCCCATTCCCGTCAGCGGCGCGATCCTGAGGAACACCCTATGACGACGGCGCGCGCCCTGCCGGGCGAACATATCCACATCGCCGTCAACGAACAGACGGCGCCCTTCTGGGAAGCCGCCAAGGAGGAGCGCCTGGTCGCCCCGCGGTGCGGCGACTGCGCTCGCTTCCGCATGCCGCCCACGCCCTTCTGCCCCCACTGCCAGTCCAAGGCCATCGACTGGGTGGAGCTGTCCGGAAAGGGAGAGGTGTTCAGCTATACGGTCTGTCTAAAGCCGCCGTTCCCCGGCGAGGTTTTCCCCTTCGTCCCCGTGGTCGTCAGCCTGCCCGATGCGGACGGTGTTCGGCTGATCAGCAATGTCGTCGGAGGCGACATCGCGGACGTGCATGTCGGCATGAAGGTGAAGGTGGCCTGGAACCCGATCACGGACGGATGGAAGGTTCCAATCTTCGAGCCCGACCACGGCGACTGACCGCGCAATGGCCTTGCCGGTGGCGCAAGGCGGGCGGGTTGGGGTAAGGGGCCTTATGGACGAGACGCCGAAACGCACGCGAAAGCCGACGGTCGCCAAGAAGGGGCTGGTCGCGCCGAAGATCGTGCGGCTGCTGCGTGAAGAGATACTCGCCAAGGAAGACGGCGCCTACCTGGGCCGCGAAGAAGATCTGCTTGCCCGCTATGGCATCAGCCGGCCGACACTCCAGCAGACGTCGCGGATCCTCGAGCACGAACAGCTGATGACCGTCCGGCGAGGACCGAACGGCGGCTACTACGCGCGGCGGCCCAACATCGGCTCGGTGGCCCGTTCCGCCGCAAACTTCCTGCGCACCCGCGATACCACCCTGCGCCACCTCATCGACGCCGCCCACGCCGCGTCCATCGCCATGGTTCGTTTGGCCGCCACCTCGCGTGACGAAGCCGGGCGCGAAGCCTTGCGGCGTTACCTGGACGCCGCTGTGGTCAAGCCGCCGAGCGCAATGGGCCTGGCCGAATTCCTCACCCGCGAGGCCGAGCTCGCGGGGCTGATCGCGGATTTGGCCGGAAATCCGGCGCTGGCTCTCTACATCACCGTCCTCTACCAGGTCGGCCTGGAAGACACCCGCGAGCGTGTCTTTTCCGGTCGGGATGACCGCAAAAAGGCCTGGGCCGATGTTCGCGCACGCCTGGCGCAGACGATTCTCGAAGGCGAGCCTGAGTTCGCCGCAGTCCTCAGTGAGCGCTCGCACGCGATGATGCTGTCTTGGCTTGAAGGCGCCGGGGATCAGCCGGCGCTCGCCGATGCATCCGGGCCGTCCGCCTGGGCGCAAGGCTGACACCGGATCGATTGAAGCATCGCGACCTGGCCGCCGGGATATCGATCGCTGCGCGCCCTGCGGCAAATTCATCGATATCGGGAATAGATGCGAGCCAACCCTAACTAGACGCTGGTCCCCGGCAAACGGCACGGTTCAGGCAACAAAAACACTCCTAAGGCTGAGGGGAAACGCCATGACGTCATCTCTCCGATCTAGGCGGCGCGGCAAAGCGCTGGCGGCAGAATCAGCTCAACGAATGTCCACTTATGCGGGCAAGCCTGTATCTGCTCCTGGCGCTTGGCCGGCGTTTGGAAACTCCGCGCTCAGCTCACGTTCAGCAGGCGCATCCTGGCCCCGTCGGTTCACATCTCGGATGACATCGATGAACGCCCGCAGGCCGGCGGGCACATGTCGGCGACCTGGGTAGTAGAGGCTCATGCCGGCGTAGGACGGCGTCCAGTCTTCGAGCACTCGGATCAGCCGTCCCGTGGCGATGTCGTCCGCAACCAGGAATTCATTGATATAATACAGCCCGATACCCGCCAGCACAGCTTCGCGGCCGACGTTGGGCTCGTCGACGATCAATGGGCCCTGGACGTCGAGGCCTAGCCGCTTGTCACCTAGCTGAAAGGGCCATGGCCAGATGGCGCCGCCGCCCACGCGGGTCAGGATGCAGCGATGTCCGAGCAGATCCTTCGGGTTTCGAGGGATCGGATTGTGCTCGAAATAGCCGGGTGTTCCGACCACGACCCGGCTCTCGGCCGCCGCAATGGAGACGCCGATCATGTCCTTGGGCAGGGTATCGGCCAGTCTGATGCCGGCGTCGAACCCGCCGGCGACAATGTCGACGAAGGCGCTGGTTGTCGCGATCTCCAGCTTCATCTGCGGGTAGCGACGCAGATACTCCGCCACGACGGGTGCGATGATCTCCCGCCCCGCCAGCGAGTGGGTATTGATCCGCAGCGTGCCGCTCGGCGTGGCCCGCTGGCCATTGACCGCCTCGACCGCGGCTTCGATCTCGGCGAGCGCCGGTGAAAGCCGGGTCACGAATTGCTCGCCGGCCTCCGTGAGCGCTACGCTGCGCGTGGTCCGGTTGAACAACCGCACGCCCAACCTCGCTTCGAGGCTCCGGATCGCATTGCTGAGCGCCGAGGGCGAGATGCGAAGCTCACGAGCTGCAGCGCGAAAGTTCTTCAGGCGCGCGACGGCGTCAAGCGCCTCGTACTCGGTTAGTCCGGTTGTCCGCATTGTTTTGTTTCCAGCAATACGTCGTGCCGAATTGTTCCTCTAATCGGCCTAATTCCAAAGGCCTATCTGTTTCGGATGATGACCATGACCGAAGCCCATCCCAACTCTGTCGATCCTATTCGCCGCGGGATCATCGGCGCCGCGACGCTGACCGCCGCGGCGTCCGTCATCGGCCTCGGCGGCACGGCCACGGCGCGCGCCGCGCCTGGGTTTGCGTCCTCGTTGAAGCAGATCAGCGCCGGGTCGTTGAGCGTCGGCTATGCCGATCTGGGGCCTCCAGACGCCCCTGCTGTCCTGCTGCTGCACGGCTGGCCCTATGACATCCAGACCTACTCCGGGGTCGCCCCGCTGCTGGCGGCGCGGGGGTACCGGGTCATCGTCCCCTACCTTCGCGGCTACGGGACCACCCGATTTCTGTCAGCAACGACGCTGCGCAACGGGCAGCAGGCGGTCTTCGCGACCGACGCCGTCGCTCTGCTGGACGCGCTCGGGCTGGATCGCGTGATCGTCGGCGGCTGCGACTGGGGCGCGCGGACCGCCGACATCCTGGCCGCCGCCTGGCCGGCGCGTTGCAAGGCCCTGGTGTCCGTCAGCGGCTATCTGATCGGCAACCGGGACGCCAACCGGGCGCCATTGCCTCCGAAGGCCGAGTTCGAGTGGTGGTACCAGTTCTACTTCGCGACCGAGCGCGGCCGGGCGGGATACGCCGCCAATACCCACGACTTCGCCAAGCTCATCTGGCGTCTGGCCTCTCCGCGATGGGCCTTCGACGACGCCACGTTTGAGCGCACGGCGGCGGCGCTCGCCAATCCAGACCATGTGGACATCACGATCCACAACTACCGCTGGCGGTTGGGTCTGGCGGACGGCGAGCGCCAGTATGACGAACTCGAGGCGCGCCTGGCCAAGGGTCCCCCGATCGGCGTCCCGACCATCACCCTCGAAGGGGACGCCAACGGGGCGCCCCATCCCGACCCGGCCGCCTATGCCGGGAAGTACACGGGCCCCTACGCCCACCGGCTCATCACCGGGGGCGTGGGCCACAATCTCCCCCAGGAGGCGCCTGTCGCCTTCGCCCAGGCGATCTTCGATGTCGACCATCTCTAAGGCCGCCAGGCGGCGCTGGTGGACGACACGGACGACGCCTTCACCACCACGCGCCCTGGCCGCCTCTCAGCCAGCACAGGACCCATCATGACAGAGACCCTCCTCATAACCGGCAGTTCCGTTGGGCTTGGCCGCTCGATCGTTGAAGCGGCGCTTGCAGCGGGTCACAACGTCGTCGCCACCGCCCGCAATCCCGCCGCGCTCGCCGATCTGATCGCGCAGGCCGCGGACCGGCTGCTGGTGCTGAAGCTCGACGTGACCGACGGGGAAGGCGCGCGCGATGTTGTCGCCCAGGCCGTCGAGCGGTTCGGCCGGCTGGACGTCCTGATCAACAATGCCGGCTTTTCCGGGGTCGGCTCGATCGAGAACATGCCGCTCACATTGATCGAAGCGCAGCTCTCTACAAATTTCATGGGCGCGGTGAACCTGAGCAGGGCGGTTCTGCCCACGATGCGAGCCCAGGGCCGCGGCCGGATCCTGCTGGTCTCGTCGATCGGCGCGCGGATCGCGACCGCCGGCGCCGGCGTCTACTACGCCTCCAAGGCCGCGGTCTCGGCGCTGGCCGAAACCCTGGCCTTGGAGGTCGCGCCTCTCGGTATCAGCGTGACGGCGATCGAGCCCGGCGCGATGCGCACGCGCTTTGCGGAAGCAGGATCGCTGCAGGTCTCAACCTTCGATCCCGCCTACGACGAAACCGTCGGCGCAACGGTCGCCATGATGACCTCGCCCGCATACACGGCGATCCTGCGCGATCCCGATGACGTCGCATCGATGATCCTGAGGGTGGCCGCGTTGACGGACGCGCCCTCGCGCGTTCTGGCCGGCGCGGATTCGTTCGAAATGGGCCTCGCGGCGGGCGACGCCCGGCAGAGGTCGGATCGCCGCTGGGAAGCGCTCAGCCGTTCGGCCACCGTTGAAGGCTAGCCGATCCCCCTTTGCGCATCTCGCCGCCGAGGCGTCGGCCTGAACATCAGGCCTTGCGGCTGTTGGCTTGTCGGCATTGACGCCGGACCCCTGGCGGCGGAGCCTCTGGTCGATGCGCGCTACAAACTACAACGTGTTATAATATTGTACCAGGTAATGCGCCCCACTGTTCGTGGCGGACGAGCGGCCGGACAGGAGGGCGCGATGACGAAGTTATGGCGCTCCCCGGACGGCGCCGAGGGCGCGGCGGACGCCGACCCCGATGAGCGCCAGGCTTCGCGCCACGCCGAACACCTCCTTGCTGGCCTGGGGTTGGGCTTCCAATCCGCCGATGCGCCGGACCACCCCGCCGTCTCCTGGGTCCGCTCGGGGATGGCCGAGGTCACGGGTCGTCGGGACGGCCCCCCGCTGATGGCGCCCGTCGGCCTTTCCGCCATCGCGGATGGGGCGTTGTTGGCGCTCGCCGCCCTGGCGCCAGGGTCAGCGTTCGGCGGACTGCGGGGCGCGGCCTTGCTGGGCCAGCGCGGCCGTCTGGCGGGGCTCACGCGGCAGGGCGCGATCTCGCCCGGCGGCGGATGCCGGCTTCTGGGCACGGCGGACGGCGTCATGGCCGTGAGCCTCGTGCGCCCCACGGACTGGGACTTCGCGCCGGCCTGGCTGGAGGACGAGGTCGGCGGCTGGGACGACGTTCGGCGCATCCTTGGCGCCTGGACCACGGCTCAGGCCCTGGAGCGCGGACGTCTGCTCGGGCTGGCGGTGGCTGACGCCGTCGGCGAACCCGACGCCGGCGCCTCACCTGTCTGGCATCGAACGGTCGCGCGGGGCGCGGCGCTGACCACCGGCCGGCGCTCAGCACCTCTGGTCGTGGACCTCTCGGCCCTTTGGGCGGGGCCCCTCTGCGCCGACCTGCTGGGGCGGATGGGCGCGCGGGTGATCAAGGTCGAGAGCCGGTCGCGGCCGGACGGCGCGCGCGCGGGGTCGGAGGATTTCTACGCCGCCCTGAACGGCGGCAAGGCGAGCGTCGTGCTGGATTTCGGCGATGGGCAGGACCGGGCCGCTCTCGCGGCGCTCATCGAGGCTGCGGATATCGTGATCGAAAGCGCCAGGCCCCGTGGCCTGGGCCAGTTGGGCATCCACGCCGAGGCGATCGTCGCGCGCCGCCCGGGGCTCACCTGGATCGCCATCTCCGGACATGGCCGGGGCGAGCCGGAAGCGGGCTGGATCGGCTATGGAGACGACGCCGGCGTGGCGGCGGGATTATCACGCTGCATGCACGGCGTGCATGGCGAGTGGCTGTTCTGCGGCGACGCCATCGCCGACCCGCTGACCGGCCTGCACGCGGCCCTGCTCGCCTGGGCGTCCTGGCAGAGGGGCGGCGGGGTGCTGGAAGCCATTTCGCTGAGCGGCGTGGCGGCCTCGGCCCTGGCTGCCGACGGTGATCTGACGATGCCGGTGCGGCGCGAACGCACGCGACGCTGGGCGGCGCTCGCCCAGGCCGAAGCCGGCCCCCTCTACGACCTTCCCCGGCCTCGAGGCGCGACCGAGGCGGCGGGCGCCAGCACCCGGGCCATTCTCAGCGAGTGCGCGCCGTGCTGATCCGCAACGCCGAGATCGAGGGACGGCTGAGCGGCCTGCGGGTGCGGGACGGCAGGATCGAGGCGATCGCGCCGGGACTGCGCGCGGAACCCGGCGAGCGCGTCATCGACGGCGGCGGCGGCGCCTTGGTGCCAGGCCTGCACGACCACCACATCCACCTGTTCGCCCTGGCCGCCAGCCTCCGGTCGGTCGATTGCGGTCCGCCGCTGGACGCCGAAGGCATGGCCCTGCGTATCCGCAGCGCGGTGGCGTCGGTCCCGGGCGGATGGATCCGGGGCGTGGGCTATCATGAGGCGGTGGCGGGCGACATCGACCGAGGCTTCCTCGACGCCTGCGCCGGCGATGTTCCGGTTCGGGTGCAGCACAGGAGCGGGCGGCTGTGGATCCTGAATTCGGCCGCTTTGGAGCGGTTGCCGTCGGGAGGCTTGGACGACAATCCCCTTGAGCGGCGCGGCGGCGCGCTGACCGGGCGGCTGTACGACGGCGACGACTGGCTGGCGGCGCATCTGCGGTCCGAACGGCCCGACCTTAGCGGGGTCGGCGCCTTGCTCGCACGTCGGGGCGTCACCGGGGTCACCGATACTGGCCACGCCAACGATGCGGCGACGTTCGCGGCCTTGCGCGATGCCAGGCGGCGAGGAGAACTCACCCAGGACCTGCTGGTGTTCGGTCGCCAGTCGCTGGACGCGGTGGTGGGCGAGGCCGGGATCCGGCCGGGGGCGGTGAAGTTCCATCTGCACGACGGCGACCTGC
Organism: Caulobacter sp.; assembly: GCA_028291055.1. Lineage (GTDB taxonomy): Bacteria > Pseudomonadota > Alphaproteobacteria > Caulobacterales > Caulobacteraceae > Caulobacter. The sequence goes on along the minus strand of JAQGIP010000034.1, from coordinate 11,352 downwards.
CCGACCTGGAGGTTTTCCGGGGCGATATCGCGCGGGCCCATGACTCGGGCCGATCGATCGCGGTCCACTGCGTCACCGTCCCCGATCTCGTGGTGACGCTGACCTGCCTGGCCGAGGCGGGGGCGCGGGCCGGCGACCGGATCGAGCATGCCTCGCTCGTGCCCCCGGACCTGATCGGCTGGATGGCCGAACTCGGCGTCACCGTGGTCACCCAGCCCCATTTCATCGCCGAGCGCGGCGACAGCTACCGGGCGGACCTGGAGGCGGAAGACGTTCCCTGGCTCTATCGCGCCGGGAGCCTGATCGAGGCGGGCATACCGGTGGCCGGCGGCAGCGATGCGCCCTATGGCCGGCCCGACCCCTGGGCCTCCATGCAGGCGGCGGTCGATCGCCGCACCGGCGAGGGCGTCGTGCTTGGCGATGACGAACGCCTGTCGCCCGAGGCGGCTCTGGGCCTCTACACGGGCGCGGCGGACCTGCCCGGCGGCCCGTCGCGGCGGCTGGCCGTGGGCGGGCCGGCGGATGTGGCGTTGCTCGACCGGCCGTGGGCGCGAGCCCGTGAGGCCTTGGGGGATGTGGACGTGCGGCTGACCCTGAAGGCGGGTGACCCCGTCTGGGCGGGTCCGTCGCTCGATCGCCAGCTTGTCGAGCCAACCCGTACGGACGTCTAGCGCACGCTCAGCCGGCGATGTCGTCCACCAAGCCCCAGGCCAGCGCGGTCGCGGCATTAATGCGCCGGCCGGTCAGGCAGAGGAGCGCGGTGCGGTGGCGGCCGATGCGGCGGCTGAGGCTGACGCAGCCGCCGGCGCCGGGCAGCAGGCCCATCTTCAGTTCCGGCAGTTGGAAATGGCTGTTGGCGGCGGCCGTGACGCGATGGGCGAAGGCCGGCAGTTCGACCCCCGCGCCGATGCAGGCGCCGTGCACCCGCGCGTGGAGTTTGGGGCCGCAACGCTGGGCCGAGCGGGCGGGGGAGCGGATGCTGCGCACCCAGTGGGCGCTGGCGGGGTCGGGGGCGCGACCGAACTCGGCCAGGTCGCCGCCGATGGAGAAGCATTTGCCGGCGCCCTCCAGGGTGATTTCGGTGATCGCGTCATCCAGGGCGGCGAGGTCCAGGGCCTCGACCAAGGCGTCACGCATCTCCATCGACAGGGCGTTGTGGCGGCCGGGGCGGTTGAGGGTGAGGCGCAGGCGGTCATCCTTGCGGTCCACAAGCACCGCCGGGCCGGGCTCGGCGGCGGGTGAGGCCGGGGTGGGGGCGGTTGCCAGCCAGCGCTTGAACTCAGGGCCGCTCTGCAGCACCGCGTAGGCCAGGGACTCGGCGGTGAGCGCCTGGTCGGCGGAGAGGGATTCGATCAGGCGCAGGAGCTGCACCAGGGTCATGGCGGCCAGGGGCGCGGCCTCCACCGTCGCGGCGATGGCGGCCAGGGCTTCCGGACGCTCGACGGCGGCGTCGCAGGCCGGGGGCGGATCGCCGTCATCCTCACAAAGGGCGATGACGGGGCAGGGCAGGGTGGACAGCCAGGGCGCATCCCCCAGCTGTTCGCGGGCTCCGGCTTCGCGCAGATCGATCGCCACCCAGGGGCGCGCCGTGGCCGGGCCGAAGTCTTCCGGCGCGTAGCGGGCGGCCGCGATGGCGGCTTTGTCGAGCCAGGGAATGGGGGTGGCCGGAGGGCTCATCGCTACACCTTGGCACGCGGGAGGCCCGTTGGTCATCGCCTGCGTTGCGTCAGGGGCTTGGATCAAAAACTGAACCATATACTATTATCTTGAGCCTCTGTAGTTTGAGGCCCGGGCGTGCAGCGCGTTTCCCTCGACCGAAGCGCGACGTCGACAGGACGATAATCAAAACAAGAGCCAGGGGCTCGGCCTCGGAGGAAACAATGCTGCAGACCGCGAGCCGCGTCGGCTTCGACGAAAATCACCACGTGTTTCGAGATCAGGTGCGCAAGTTCTTCGACAAGGCCCTGACGCCCAACCTGGAACGCTGGGAAAGCGAAGGCATCGTCGACCGCCAGTTCTGGCTGGCCTGCGGCGAGGCCGGGCTGCTGTGCCCGACGCTGCCGGAGGCTTATGGCGGGCTGGGCCTCGACTTTGGCTACAACGCGGTGATCGACGAGGAGTTGGCCTATTCGGGGTCGGCGGCCGGCATCACCCTGCAGTCGGATATCGTCGCCGACTACATCCTCAACTACGGCTCCGAGGAGCAGAAGCAGTACTGGCTGCCGAAGATGATCAGCGGCGAGGCGATCACCGCCATCGCCATGACCGAGCCCAGCGCGGGCTCCGACCTGCAGGGCATCAAGACGACGGCCCGGCGCGACGGCAACCACTATGTGATCAACGGCTCCAAGACCTACATCACCAACGGCCAGAACGCCGACCTGATCATCGTGGCGGTGAAGACCAATCCGGAACTGGGCGCCAAGGGCATCTCCCTGGTGTTGGTCGAAGCGACGCGCGAGGGGTTCGCGCGGGGGCGCAACCTGGACAAGATCGGCCAGCATTCGGCGGATACGTCGGAGCTGTTCTTCGACAATGTGCGCGTGCCGATCACCAACTGCCTGGGTGAGGAGGGGCGCGGTTTCGTCTGCATGATGAACCAGCTGCCGCAAGAACGGCTGGCCATCGCCATCGCCGCCCAGGCCGCGGCCCAGCGCGCGTTCGATGAGGCGGTGGCCTTCGTGAAGGACCGCAAGGCCTTCGGCCAGACCATCTTCGACTTCCAGAACACCCGCTTCGTGCTGGCCGACCTGGCCGCGCGGCTGCAGGCCGGCTGGGCCCATATCGACTGGGCGCTGCTGCGCCACCGGGCCGGCAAGCTGACGGCGGTGGAAGCCTCCGCCGCCAAGCTGTTCCATACCGAGCTGCAGTGGGAGGTTTGCGACAAGGCCCTGCAGCTGCATGGCGGGGCCGGATACATGAACGAGTATCCGATCGCGCGGATGTGGCGTGACGCGCGCATCACGCGGATCTTCGGCGGCACGTCCGAGATCATGATGGAAGTCATCGGCCGCTCCCTCTAGCGGGCCACTCCGCTTCATTCCTGACCTGCAAGGATCACAGATGACCGAGCCCATGGGCGGCGCCCTCCTGGCCGAAACCCTGTTCGCGCTGGGCGTGCGCGACGTCTTCACCTTGCATGGCGGGCATCTCGACCCCTTCCTGGTGGCGGCGCCGGGCGTCGGAATCCGGCTGGTGGACGTGCGCCATGAGGCCTCGGCGGGGCATGCGGCGGAGGCCTATGCCATGCTGCGGTCGGGCGAGGTTGGGGTCTGCGTGGCCACCGCCGGGCCGGGCTTCACCAACATCCTGACGGCCATGGCCAGCGCCTATGCCAATGCGGTTCCCACCCTGTTCATCGCCGGCGGGCCGCCGATGGCAGAAGAGGCCACCAACGAACTGCAGGGCGGCATCAACCAGGTGGCCATGGCCATGCCGGTGGCCAAATGGGCCCATCGCGTCTCGGTGATCGAGCGGCTGCCCGACCAGGTGGAGAAGGCCATGCGCCTGGCGCTGGCGGGGCGGCCGGGACCGGTGTTCCTGGAGATCCCGATCAATGTGATGTTCGGCCGCGCCGCCAGGATCTTCTTCCCGGTCAAGGCGGGCCGTCCCGATCGCTCAAGGCCCACGCTGTCCAGGGCGGATGCGGAACGCGTGCTCGACGCGCTGGCGACGGCGGAGCGGCCGTTGATCATCGGCGGTTCCGGCGCGGTGCTGTCGGGCGCGTCCGGCGCGCTGGACCGGTTCGTGCGGGTGACGGGACTGCCGGTGGCCACCAACAGCAAGGCCCACGGCCTGCTGGCGTCCGACCATCCCAACTCTGTCGGTCCCGCCGGCCTGCTGGCGGGATTGAAGGCGGCCGGCGCGCCCCGGCCCGATCTGGTGGTGTTGCTGGGGGCCAGGGCGGGGCTGCTGCTGGGCGGGCGGTCGGGCGCGGTGATCCCGCGCGACTGCCGCATCTTGCAGATCGATATCGACGGGGCTGAACCCGGCCGCCTGACCGGCGTGGAACTGGGGGTGGTGGGCGACTGCGCCGCCGTGCTGGAGGTGCTGACGGAGGCGGCCGAGGCGCGCGACTGGCCGTCTCTGGCCGGCTGGACCGAAAGCCTGCGGGCCTTGCGCGGGGTGGTGGCCGAGGCGGCGTTTCCGACCGAGGGGCCGAACGGACGTATCCATCCACACCATGCGGCGCGAGCGGTGTTCGAGGCCATGGGGCCGGACGCCATCTGTGCGGTCGATGGCGGCGAGATGACCGCCTGGTGCGAGCCGCTGAACCGGGCGTCGAGGCCCGGCCACTATCTGACCGCCGGCTATCTGGGCGCGCTGGGGATAGGGCAGGGGTTCGCCATGGCGGCCGCCGTCGCCTGTCCCGACCGGCCGGTCTTCCTGCTGTCCGGCGACGGGGCGCTGGGCTTCAATCTGCAGGAATTCGACACCATGGCCCGGCACGGGCTGCCGGTGATCACCATCGTCATGAACAACGCCTGCTGGGCCATGTCGAAGAACGCCCAGGACATCGTGTTCGGGGCCGAGCGGCGCACGGCGGTGATGCTGTCCGACACCCGCTACGACCAGGTGGCGATCGCGCTCGGATGCGACGGCGAGCACGTCACGGTCCTCAGCGAGATCGGCCCGGCCATCGGCCGCGCATTGGCGTCGGGGCGGCCGACCTGCATCAACATCGCCACCGATCCGGACGTCATGCATCCGATCACCTTCGGCATGGCCGGAGCCGATCCGGCCAAGGGCAAGATCACCATGCCCTACTATCAAAACGAGTAGGCGATGGGCCGGAAAGCGTCGTCGAGATCAGCACGCGATATAGAATCTGGTGCGAAAAATTCGACCGGACGTGTCGAAGATCACTTCCAGTGACTGACCATAAAGTACGGAAATATCAGAATATATGTCTCGATTTCAGGCTCGGCCGGGCGATGCTTTGGCTGTGAAATCCGGCTCCAAAAAATATATCACGATATGGTATTGCGCTTGTCGAACGGCCGTTCACAATGCCTCTAACGAAGGGGCGCCCCCAGAAGCGCCTATGGCCGGACGGTCTGAAAAAGGGAGCAGCGCGTGTCGAACTTCGAGCCATCGCGGATGGATCACGATACCCGGACCTATTGGGAAGGGCTGGCTGAACGCAAGCTGACCCTGGCCCGCTGCGGCGACTGCCGCCAGTGGATCCACCCCCCCAAGGGTTGCTGCCCCGCCTGCTGGTCCGACAATATCGGCCACGAGCAGCCGTCCGGCGAGGCGACCCTGTTCAGCTATCTCGTCCAGCCCATCGCGCCCGGCGGCGCACCGACCGTGGTCGGATGGGCCGAACTGGCCGAACAGCCGCGCCTGATCGTCGTCGCCCCGATCCTCGACGCCACGGCGGAAACCGTGCGCATCGGCGCCAAGCTGACGCTCGAATGGACCGGCGACGGTCCCTACTTCCAACCCGTGTTCCGCCAGGAGGCGCAGTCGTGAGCGCTGATCCCATCCGCGACAAGGTCGCCATCGTCGGCATCGGCGCGTCGAAGCTGTCGCGTGACGGCGGCCGCTCGATCGGGGCCCTGGCCTGCGACGCCGTGCGCGCCGCCATCCGCGACTCCGGCGTGCCGCGCGAGGCCATCGACGGGCTGTCGGGCATCTACAGCACCGACCAGCCGACCGTCTGGCCGGGCTATGTGGCCGAGAGCCTGGGGCTTTCCAACATCGTCTGGTCCAACTGCGCCACGCCGCCGTCCGCCAACACGGTCTCGGAAGGCATCCTGGCCGTGGCCGCCGGCGCCTGCGACTACGCGGTCTGCTACCACGCCAAGTTCCGCTGGGACACGGTGTCGGCCGCCGCGCGCAAGGACCCGATGCGCCGGGCGCCCAAGGGCGCGTTCGACCCGGCCCTTTCCATCCCCCTGGTGGAATCCGTGGGCGTGCCCAACGGCATGTTCGCGGCCTTCCAGCGCCACATGCACCTCTACGGCACCCGGCGCGACCACCTGGGCAGGATTGTCGTCAACAACCGCAACTGGGCCCTGCAGAACGACCAGGCGGTCTGTCATGATGCGCCGCTGACCATGGACGACTACATGGCCGCGCCCCTGATCGCGCCGCCGCTGTCGGCGTTCGACATGGACATGCCGATCGACGGCGCCATGGCCGTGGTCATCACCAGCGCCGAGCGCGCGGCCGACCTGCCCGGCAAGCGCGTACTGGTGGAGGCCTCCGCCAACGCCATCGCCGGCAAGAGCGACTTCTTCTTCCAGGCCTTCGACACCTACGATTCCTACCGGCTGCTGATCCAGCGGCTGTGGGACAAGACCGGCTACGGCATCGACGACATGGACCTGGTCAACATCTACGACGGCTTCTCCTCCCTGGCCCTCGAATGGATCGAGGCCGCCTTCGACGTTCGCGGCGAGGCGGGGCGGCTGCTGGAAGACTCCTGGGACGCCAAGACCGGGCGGCTGCTGTTCAACGGCCGCATTCCCATGTGCACCCACGGCGGCAATCTCGGCGAAGGACGGGTCCAGGGCTTCGGCCATGTGATGGAGGCCGTGCGTCAGCTGCGCGGGGACGCTGGATCGCGTCAGGTGGCCGGCGCCGCCAGGGTGCTGGTCACCAACGGCAACAATCCAGTCAACGCGGGCATGATCCTGCGTGCCGGTTGACGAGCCCGCGCGAATTGTCGACACCGAAGATGTTGCGCGGCGGACGCGTCGGCGGGCGGCCCCGCCAATGTTGGGAGCGGCTAGAGGTAGAGGGATGCAACTGGCCGACTCGATCCTGAACGAGAACCTGATCTATTCGAGCCCCAAGATCTTCGAACGGCGCCGGCGTATCTTGAGCACGACGCGCGACTTGATCGCGCAGCATGGCTATGACGGCTTCAGCATCCGCGAACTCTGCAGCCAGGCCAAGGTTGCCCCGCAGACCATCTACAAGGCGTTCGAGAGCAAGGAGCGGCTGGTCTCCCTGTCGATCCGCCACCACTTCAGCAGCTTCGTCGAGGCACGGCATTTCTACTACGACAAGGCGACGCTCCAGGGCGCCATCGAGCGGCTGATCGTCAGCGACAACCACATGCACGACTCGCGCAAGTTCGTGATGGCGATCGTGGCGATCTACTTCTCCCAGACGGCGGACAAGGACCTTCAGGTCGCGGCCCGCACCAACATCCTGGGCACCCTGCTGCCGTGGGCGGTCGAACTGCGCGAGCGCGGTCATCTGCGGGTCGGCATGGGCATCGAGCCCTTCGTGCATGCGGTGGTCGGGCTGCTGTTCACCGTGTCGCTCGACTGGTGCCGGGGCGACATCTCCAACGAAGAGTTCATCTACAAGAAGCTGGAGGCCCTGCTGGGCTATGCCAGCGGCGTCACCCGCGGCGCGGGGCGCCGGGAGATCGACCTCTATCTGACCGATCTGCTTGGCCGCCGCCGGCTGCTGGCCGAAATCCAGATCCATGCCGACAAGGCGCCCGAGGCGCCGCCGCAACCGGCGTAGGCCTTCCCCTTTTTACTCCGCTCATCCCGACGAAGGTCGGGATCCATAGGGCCTGTCAACGCTGGCCCTTCGGGCCGAAGGCGACCGCGAACGCCCATGGGGTCCGACCCTTCCAGAGAGGCAGTATGGGTCCCGGCTTTCGCCGGGATGAGCGGAGGATTTAGGGTCTCTCTAAGCCTTTGCCGCCACCAGGCCGCCGGTCCCGCGCGGATCGATGGGCATGCCGTGGACCTGCATGTTGTGGCTGTGGCCGAGCTGGTGATAGGCGAAGGCCGTCTGCATGGCCGAGATCCGGCCTTGGGCATCCTCGGCGGCGTTGACCGATTCCTTGGCCAGCTTCAGCGCGAACAGCGGCTTTTCGGCGATGCGGCTGGCCAGGGCGAGGGTGAAGGATTCCAGCGTCTCGGCGCTGACCACATGGTTGATCATGTGCAGGCGGTGGGCCTCCTGCGCCGACATGAAGTCGGAGGTGAACAGCATCTCCTTGGCCTTGCGCGGACCCAGCTCCCAGGGGTGGCCGAAATATTCCACGCCGGTCATGCCCATGGAGACGGTGTTGTCGGCGAAGGTGGCGTCCTCGCTGGCCACGATCAGGTCGCAGGGCCAGATCAGCATCAGGCCGCCGGCGATGCACTTGCCGTGCACCTGGGCGATGGTCGGCTTGGGCAGGTTGCGCCAGCGTTCCGACAGGCCCTGATAGAGTTCCTTCTCGCGCGCCATCCAGCCTTCCGCGCCGGCGCAGGTAAATCCGCACCAGGTGCCCACGGTATCGTGGTCGGCCAGCGCGCCGATGGGATCGGCTTCGCGCAGGTCGTGGCCGGAGGAGAAGTGGGGGCCGTTGGCCGACAGGATGACGACGGAGATCTCGTCGTCCTTGGCCGCCATGTCGAAGGCGGCGTTCAGTTCATAGAGCAGCTTGGTGTCCTGGGCGTTGCGGGAGGCCGGACGGTTGAGGACGATGCGGGCGACGCGCGGCGCGGGGGTTTCATAAAGCACGGTCTCGAACACTGTATCCCTCCCAGGATGGTCGTTGGGCCTGGGGCTTCAAAACCCACCGGCAATCGTCTTCTAATTCTGTATCGTGTTCTATTTTCGTAGGCTTGCCAAACGAAATTCAGGCCGCCTTGCCGGATCGCCCGGCGGTCGACAGGCCGCCGTCGTAGGGGATGGTCGCGCCGGTCAGGAAGGCCGATGCGCGGGCGGCCAGGAAGATGGCCACGCCGCCGATGTCGTCGGGACGGCCAAGCCGGCCGAGCGGCGTCATTCGCAGCACGTCCTCGCCGATGTCCTCCAGGATCGCGCCGGTCATCCGGCTGGGGAAGAAGCCCGGGGCGATCGCGTTGACCAGGATGTTCTCGGTGGCCAGGGTCTTGGCCATGTGGCGGGTGAGCATCAGCAGGCCGGCCTTGGAGGCGGCGTAGGCGAAGGAGTCGAACTCCGGCGGCGCGAGCCCGTCGATGGAGGCGATGTTGATGACCCGCGCGGGCTGCTCGGCGCTGGCGGCCCTTCGCAGGGCGGGCAGCAGCTTCTGGGTCAGGAAGAAGGGCGTCTTCAGATTGAGGTCGAGGGTCTTGTCCCAACCGCTTTCGGGGAAGCTCTCCAGCGGCGCGCCCCAGGTCGCGCCGGCATTGTTGACCAGCACGTCGAGGCCGCCACCCCGCTGATCGATGGCCGCGACCAGCCCCGCGATGCCCTCGGCGGTGGCCAGGTCGAAGGGCAGGGCCTCGCACCGGCCATGGACGGACAGCTCATCGGCAAGCGCCTGGCAGACGTCGGCCCGGCGCGAGGAGATCAGCACCACGGCGCCGGCGTCCACGAAGGCGCGCGCGATCATCTCGCCGATGCCCCGGCTGCCGCCGGTGACCAGCACGACCTTGTCGCGCACATCGAACAGGCTGTTCACGGGCGCCGCGTCCGTCAGATGCTGTAGATGTCGAGGACGTCGGGGACGGTGTCGTTATTCAGAACGGTCCGGCGCGAGACGATCTTCAGGGCGTCGCCGAAGCGGCGCAGCACATGGGTCTGCTGGCCGAAGAAGGCGTGGGCCTTGTCCAGCCGATAGACGTGGACGACCCAGTTGGCGTCGACCTGGATCTCGCCGCCGGGCAGGTCGGTGACGCGCGTGATGCTGGTCATGTGGGTGGTGCGCGGCAACGGCATGCAGGCCAGCGACTTGTTGGTCCGGATGCGGAAAATCCGGTCCTCCAGGCCCGAGCGGTTGGGGTAGTAGATCAGCGACAGTTCGCCCTGCGGATCGTTGGTGACGCTGTACTCGTCCTTCCAGGCGGGGACCCAGTAGCTGGCCTGATCCCAGTAGAGGTCGAGCCAGGCGTCCCATTCGCGGTGGTCGAGCAGATAGCCCTCCAGCATGACGAGGTCGCGGGCGCGCTCCTCGAGCGATTTCTGGGAGGCGAGCAGGGTGGTCGTGGACATGGTGCTAGCGCCCCACCGGTTGGGCCGCGGACTTGGCCAGGGCGTCGGACAGCAGGCTCAGCCACTTGTGGTGCTGGTTCAGGTAGAGGCCCTCGTCCTGTAGCCCCGTACCGCCGTATTGGGGCGTGAAGCCCAGCTTCTTTGCCCGCTCGTCCTCGCCCTTGATCAGGTTCTTGGAGCCGCGCGACACGTCGCTCCACTCCGCCTTGCGGGCCTTGTAGCCCTGCTGGGTGGCGTTGAAGGCCGCCAGGTCGTCGGGCGTGGCCATGCCCGTGGCGTTGAAGAAGTCCTCATACTGGCGCAGCCGCGTGGCGCGCCGTTCCGGCGTATCGCTCTTGGGCGCGAAGCAGACGGCGGTGACCAGGGTCTTGTCGACGGCCAGCGGCCGGAACATCCGGATCTGGGAGCTCATCTGATCCATCAGGAACAGGTTGGGATAGAGGAAGAGGTTGCGCCAGCAGTCGGTCATCCACTTGGCGCGGTCCTCGCCGAACTTCTCGACATAGGCGGGGCGCGACTGATGGGCCGGCCGGACCTGCGGGTTGGGCGACTCGTTCCACAACACCACATGGCCGTTTTCGAAGGCGTAGTAGCCGCCCGCGTACTGGCTGAAGCTGCCGACATCCACCGCCTCCACGACCTCGCGGCCGTTGGCGATGCGCGCGCGGTTGGCCGTCGTGGTCACATAGTTCCCGTGGATCATGTTGACGTGGTAGCCGTCGACGCCGTTCTCGGCCTGGAGCTTCCAGTTGCCGTCGTAGGTGTAGCTGTGGGAGCCCGGCAGGACCTCGATCTCGCCGTTGGGGTCCTGGTCGACGATCAGGTCGATGAAGGTCTTGGCCGCGCCCAGATAGTCCTCCAGGTCGGGGACATCGGCGTTCAGGCTGGCGAAGATGAAGCCACGATAGCTGGTCAGTTTCGGGACCACGGTCAGGTCGTGGTCGGCCTTCTCGAAGCCTTCGCCATAGCCAGAGGTCTCGTTCTCGCCGCAGCTGATCACCTTGCCGGTGTTCTGGAAGCTCCAGCCGTGGAAGGGGCAGACGAACAGCTTCTTGTTGCCGCCCTTGGACAGCTCCACCGTCGCGCCCCGGTGGGCGCAGGTGTTGAGCAGTGCCTTCAGGCCCTCGCCGGTCCGCGTCAGGATGATCGGCTGGCGGCCGATATAGGTGGTCAGGAAGTCGTTGGGCTTGGGAAGCTGGCTTTCGTGGGCGACATAGACCCAGCTGCCTTCGAAGATGTGCTTTATCTCCAGCTCGAAAATCTGCTCATCGGTGAACATGCGCCGGTGGACCCGGAACACCCCTTCGTCGGGGCGTTCGTCAATCATGCCGCCAAGTTCCGCCGCCGTGATCGCCGCCATGTCGCCGTCCCTCGCGCCCAGCGGGACCGGGCCCGCCTTGTTGCTCTGTTACTAGCATGCTAGCATTTATA